>NZ_DATJDJ010000055.1:0-87821 GCF_035497515.1 Pararhizobium sp.
CTCAAGTCTCTTATGAAACTCCAGAGCGAGTTCGTTGGTCGCCAGCAGCGCCGCCGCCCTCGTTGGTGAGCGGTTTATAGTCCCACCCCTCAGCCATAGTCAACACCGAGTTTCAAGAAAAATGATCTTTTTTCTAAGTCACTGAAAAAAAATAGATATTTCGAAATCACCCCGGAATTCACCCCAATCCCCCCAGAATGATCCCCTCAATCGCCAAAATCTTGTCCAAATGGTCAAAATCAGCAGCCGGGTGCTTGAGCGTGGAAACGAGTAATGCGCGCACCTCATGACATCACATGATCCCGTCCTTTTGCCCTGCGAAAAACTCCTGCTAATCTCAGGTCACCTGAGACCATTGGAGATAGACATGCTGGTTCTGAATGAAGCCGAAACGCGCGCGGCGCTCCCCTGGGGGGGCCTGATCGAAGCCCTGCGAAAGATGTTCCGGGATGGGTGCGAAATGCCGGTCCGGCATCATCATGATGTCGCGGTACCTGAAGAAGCGTCGGCAACGCTGCTTTTGATGCCCGCATGGCAGCCGGGTTCCTATATCGGCGTCAAGATGGTTTCGGTCTTTCCGGGCAATACCGATCGCGGCCTGCCGGCGATCCATGGCAGTTACCTGCTGTCCTCCGGCAAGACCGGCCAGCTGCTTGCCATTCTCGACGGCGCCGAGCTGACCGCGCGCCGCACGGCGGCGGCCTCGGCGCTGGCCGCCGACTATCTTGCCGCCAGGGATGCGCGGCGCATGCTGATGATCGGCGCCGGGCGGCTGTCGCAGAACCTGATCGAGGCGCATGCCTCGGTGCGGCCCATCAAGGACGTGTCGATCTGGGCGCGCGATCCGCGCAAGGCGGCCGCGACCGTGGCTGAGATCAAAATCCCCGGCGTCACTGTTTCCGTCGCGACCGATATCGAGGCCGCCGCCCGCGAGGCCGACATCATTTCCTGCGCAACGCTGTCTTCCGAGACGCTGATCCGGGGCGACTGGCTGAAGGAAGGCGCGCATCTCGATCTCGTCGGTGCCTTCAAACCGAGCATGCGCGAATCCGACGACCGGGCGGTGGAACGCGCGACCCTTTTCGTCGATACCCGCGAGGGCGCGCTGAGCGAAGGCGGCGACCTCGTACAGCCGCTGCGGGCCGGGCTGATCCAGGCGAATGACCTGCAAGCCGATCTGGCGGAGCTGGCGAGCGGGCGCCATGCCGGCCGCACCCAGGCAAATGAAATCACCCTGTTCAAGTCGGTCGGTGCGGCGCTCGAGGATCTCGCCGGTGCGATCCTCGCCTTTGAGACCGCACGCGGCTGATATCTGACAGGATGATGCCGCCACTACGAGGTGACGCCGGCCGTCACCGGATCGTGATGGGGCAGGACGGCGCACCCCGTTGACGGATCGCAGTCCGGGCTTAGGCTTGAGCTCTTTCGACACGGGTGGAGGCCTCATGTTCACGTCAATCCGGCGCCTGTTGGCGGCAATGCTGCTCACCATCCCGGCCGGGCTCTCCGGTTTGAGCACAGCCGGCGCCGCCGATGCGGCGAAATGGGACCAGGTGCTGGCCGAGGCGCGCGGGCAAACTGTCTATTTCAATGCCTGGGGCGGATCGGAGACCATCAACGCCTATATCCGCTGGGCGGGCGACACGGTGAAGGCCCGATTCGGCGTCAGTATCGTGCAGGTCAAGCTCGACGATACGGCCAAGGCCGTCGCGACCGTGCTTGCCGAGAAAGCCGCCGGCCGTGACAGCGACGGTTCAGTCGATCTCATCTGGATCAATGGCGAGAATTTCGCCGCCATGAAGCGGCAAGGCCTGCTGTTTTCGCCGGGCTGGGCAATGCGGCTGCCGAACTGGCCGCTCGCCGACATCCGCAACCAGACGATCACCACCGACTTCACCATCCCGACCGACGGGCTGGAAAGCCCGTGGGGCGCGGCCAAGCTGGTTTTCTTCCATGACGAGGCCCGAACGGACAACAGCGCGCTGCCTGATTCAGCCGCGGGGCTGCTTATCTGGGCAAAGGCGCATCCGGGCCGTTTCTCCTATCCGCAGCCGCCGGATTTCATGGGAACGACCTTCCTGAAGCAAGTGCTGGCCGAGACGATCGCCGACACGGCGAAGCTGCAGAAGCCGGTCGACGAGGCGACGTTCAAAGAGGACGTGGCGCCGCTGTTCGCCTATCTCGACCAGTTGCATCCATTGCTCTGGCGCAAGGGTAAAGCCTTTCCGCAGAACTATCCGGACATGAAGCAGAAGCTGACCGATGGCGAACTCGACATCGTCTTCGCCTTCAATCCGACCGAGGCTTCGGCCGGCATCGCCGCCGGCGAGCTGCCGGATACCGTGCGTTCCTTCGTCTTTTCCGGAGGCACGCTGGGCAATACGCATTTTGTCGCCATTCCCTACAATGCCAAGGCCAAGGCGGGCGCCCTGGTGCTGGCCAATTTCCTGCTGTCGCCGGAAGCGCAGGTGCGAAAGCAGGATCCGAAGGTCTGGGGCGATCCGACGGTGCTGGACGTGACCGCATTGCCGGACACGGACAGGGCGGCATTCCAGGCGCTCGATCTCGGCGTCGCGACGCTTTCGCCCGATCAGCTCGGCCCCGCTTTGCCCGAGCCGCACCCGGTCTGGATGACCCGGATCGAAGCGGAATGGATCAAGCGCTATGGAGCGGCAAACTGACCGGGCCCGTGCGCGGAACGAGGCTGGACATGAAAAGCCGCGCACTGTCCGGCATCCTTCTCGCCTGCCTCGGCCTGCCGGTCCTGTTCGGGCTTGCCGGCACGATCGCCCCCGCTTTCGGCTACCTGCCGGCGCTTGGCGGCGATCAGGTAAGCCTAGAACCGTTGCGCGCGCTGATGGCCGAGCCGCATCTCAAGCGTTCGGCGCTGGTCAGCCTAACGACGGGCCTGGTCACGACGGCGATGTCGCTGGTTTTGGTCATGCTGTTTGTCGCCGGTTATGCGGGAACGCGGGTCTTTTCGCGCATCCAGCATCTCGTGTCGCCGCTTCTTTCTGTTCCCCATGCGGCCGCGGCCTTCGGGCTTGCCTTTCTCGTCGCGCCCTCGGGCTTCTTCCTGCGCCTGGTCTCGCCGGAAGTGACCGGATTTGCGAGCCCGCCGGACTGGCTCGTGCCGCGGGACCCGTTGGGGCTGACGATGATGGCTGGGCTCGTTGCCAAGGAAATGCCCTTCCTGTTCCTGGTGACGCTGGCGGCCCTGCCGCAGGTGCCCCTCACCCAGACGCGGCAGCTGGTGGCAAGCCTTGGATATGGGCGGGTTCGGGGTTTCCTGATCGGGACCTGGCCGCTGATCTACCGGCAGATCCGCCTGCCGGTCTTTGCTGTCATCGCCTATGCCTCGTCCGTCGTCGACGTGGCCATGATCCTGGGACCGAGCCTGCCGGCGCCGCTTTCGGTGCGCATAACCGCCTGGATGGCGGACAGTGACCTAACCATGCGTTTTCTCGCCTCGGCCGGCGCGTTGCTGCAGCTCGGCGTAACGCTGGCCGCGATGCTCGTCTGGCGGATGTTCGAGGCGGCGGGTGGCGCGCTTCTCAGGCAGATGTCGATATCCGGCAGGCGAAAGACCGATGATCGTCTGATTCGCCGGGCAGCCTGCGCCGGCATAGCCCTGTCGGCGGCCGCGATTTTCCTTGGCCTGCTGGTCCTGCTCCTCTGGTCGGTCGCCGGCCTCTGGCCGTTTCCGGCCGTGCTGCCGCAGAGCCTGACCTTGAAACCCTGGATCCGGGCCTTGCCGCAGATCACGGAGCCGATCCTGATGACGCTGGCGCTGGCGATCGGCTCGGCCGCGATCGCCGTTCTGCTGGCGATCGGACTTCTCTGGCAGGACCGGCTTCACGGCAGCCGCGTCTTCCAATTCGTCCTCTATCTGCCTCTCATCGTTCCGCAGATCTGTTTCCTGTTCGGCATCCAGATTCTCGGTCTCCTGCTGGGACTCGATGCTTCCTTCCCTCTTCTTCTTTTCGTTCACCTGATCTTCGTCTCTCCCTATGCCTTTCTCTCCCTGTCGCTGCCCTGGCAGGCGCTTGATCGTCGTTACGAACGGATCGCGGCGGCACTCGGGGCCGGACCCTGGCGAATCCTGCTGCGCATTCGCCTGCCGATGCTGACGCGTGCCTGGCTGACCGCCTTTGCCGTCGGCTTTTCGGTTTCGGTCGGGCTTTACCTGCCGACGCTGTTGATCGGCGCCGGGCGGATTACCACCATCACCACAGAGGCCGTAGCCTTGTCCTCGGGCGGTGACCGGCGGATCATCGGCGTTTATGCATTGCTGCAGGCGCTGCTGCCACTTATCGGATTTCTGATTGCGTCGCTGGCGCCGCACTTGCTATTCCGCGACCGGCGCGCAATGAGGATTTGAATGACCCCCGACGGCAAGACAGACGGCCTGCAAATCAGGCGGATGACCATCGGCCTTGCCGGCAGGACCCTGCTTTCAATGTCGGCAACCATTCGTCCGGGCGAGATCCTGACCGTAATGGGGCCGTCCGGCTCCGGCAAATCGGCGCTTCTCGCCACTCTCGGCGGCTTTCTCGATCCCGCCTTCACCGCCACCGGAGACATCCTGATCGACGGCAGCGATCTGACCGACATTCCCGCCGAAAAACGCGGCGCCGGCATGCTCTTCCAGGATGCGCTCCTCTTTCCGCACCTTTCCGTCGGCGACAATCTGCTGTTTGGCCTGTCCTCCACCGTCCGCAGCGCGCGTGAACGGCGGCAGCTGGTCGAACAGGCGCTCGTGGAAATCGAGCTCACCGGCTTTTTCGACCGGGATCCGGCAACGCTTTCGGGCGGCCAGAAGGCACGGGTCGCGCTGCAGCGGACCTTGCTGTCGGCGCCGCGCTTCCTGCTGCTCGACGAGCCTTTCTCAAAGCTGGACACCGATCTCCGGCACCAGGTTCGCGATCTCGTCTTCACCCGAGCGAAGGCCCTCAAACTGCCCGTCGTGCTCGTCACGCATGACCGGTCGGACGCATTGGCAGCGGGCGGCGAGACGATGACCATCGGGGCAGAGCCATGAGCGCGATCGAAACCCTGCCGAACCTGCCGGTGCGCGCCATCTTACCGGCGCTCGGCGAAGCCCTGGCGAAAACACTGGCCGTGGTTCTCTCGGCACCGCCCGGCGCCGGCAAGACCACTCTGGTGCCGCTGTTTCTCTTGAACCAGGACTGGCGCGGCGATGGGCGGATCATCCTGCTCGAACCGCGCCGGCTGGCGGCCCGCGCCGCCGCAAGCCGCATGGCGAGCCTGCTGGGAGAAACCGTCGGGGAAACCGTCGGCTACCGCATGCGGCTCGATAGCCGGATTTCAGCCAGGACACGCATCGAGGTGGTGACCGAGGGGGTCTTTGCCCGCATGCTGCTCGACGACCCGGAACTGCCGGGCGTGGCTGCCGTCTTGTTCGACGAATTTCATGAACGTTCGCTCGATGCCGATTTCGGTCTGGCGCTGACGCTCGACGTGCAGCAGGCCCTGCGCGATGACTTGAAACTGATCGTGATGTCGGCGACGCTGGACGTTGGCCGCGTCCAGCAGTTGCTCGGCAATGCGCCGGTGATCGAGAGCCTCGGCCGCAGCTTTCCGGTGGATGTGCGCTATCAGGAACGGCCGTCGGCCGAGCGGATCGAGGATGCGGTGACCCGCGCGATCATCGACGCGCACCGCACGGAGACGGGCTCGATCCTCGCCTTCCTGCCGGGACAGGCAGAAATCACCCGCACCGCCGAGCGGCTTGAAGGCCGGTTCGGGCCGGACACCCTGATCACGCCGCTGTTCGGCAATCTTGGCCAGAAGGAGCAGGACGCGGCGATACGGCCGGCCACGGCGGGAACCCGCAAGATCGTGCTGGCGACCTCGATCGCCGAGACCTCGATCACCATCGACGGCGTGCGCATCGTTATCGACAGCGGACTGCAGCGGCTGCCGGCCTTCGAGGCATCGACCGGCATTACCCGGCTCGAAACCGTGCGGGTCTCGCGCGCTTCAGCCGACCAGCGGGCGGGACGCGCCGGCCGAACGGAGCCGGGCATCGCGATTCGCCTGTGGCATCAGGGCCAGACGGCGGCACTGCCCGCCTTCACGCCGCCGCAAATCCTGGCGAGCGACCTTTCGGGGCTGGTGCTCGATCTTGCCCATTGGGGGGTCAGCGATCCCTCAGGCCTTGCCTTTCTCGATCCACCGCCGGCAACGACCTGGCAGGAAGCAAAGACGCTTCTTCTCCAGCTCGGAGCGATCGACGCGAATGGCGCGCTGACGGCACGCGGCAAGCAGATCAGGCAGCTGGCATTGCCGCCTCGTCTCGCCGCGATGGCCGTATCGGCGGCCGAAGACGGTCAAGCGGAAGAGGCCTGCCTTCTTGCCGTTCTCCTCACTGAACAGGGGCTCGGCGGAAACAGCATCGATCTTGAGGATCGGCTTCGCCGCTTCAAGACGGAGCGCGGCGATCGGGCCGAAGCCTCGCGCGGGCTTTCCCGGCGCATGGCGAAATCCCTGAATTCCGGGATGCGATCCAGCGATCCGGTGCAGCCGGGCGTTCTTTTAATGCAGGCCTTTCCGGACCGAATCGCGCTGCAGCGGGGCGGGCGTGGGCGTTTCGTCATGGCCAATGGCCGTGGTGCGGAATTGCCGGACACCGAGCGGCTGGCGGGCAGCACGATGCTGGTCATCGCCGACCTCACCGGACGCGCCGGCGGGCAGCGCATTCTCGCGGCGGCCGAAATCTCCCGCCCCGATGTCGAGGCACATATGCCGCAGGCGATCGTGCGGGAAGACCAGACCTTTTTCGACCGGCCGAGCCGGCAGGTCCGCGCCCGGCGGGTCACCCGGCTCGACGCCATCATCTTTGAGGAATCGCCGCTGCCCAGGCCGAAAGGCGAGCCGGCCGCGCAGGCGTTGGCCGAGGGTGTACGCCAGCTTGGTCTTGCCGTGCTGCCCTTTTCCAAGGAAGCGACGCAACTGCGCGACCGGATCGGCTTTCTCCACCGGACCATCGGCGAGCCGTGGCCGGACATGTCGGACGAAACCCTGCTGAGCCTGATGGGCGACTGGTTCATTCCCTTCCAGGGCGAGGCGCGCGGCCTCGACGACATCAATCCGGGCAGTCTGTCGGAAGGCCTGCAGGCGCTGGTGCCGCATGCGGTCTCGCGTGATCTTTCCCGCCTTGCGCCGACGCATTTCGAGGCGCCGACCGGCCAGCGGCATCCGATCCGCTACGACGGCGACGAGCCGGTCCTGTCGATTCGCGTCCAGGAACTGTTCGGGCTGAAGACCCATCCGGCCATTGGCGGCGGGCGCTTGCCGCTGCTTCTGGAGCTGATATCGCCCGGCCACAAACCGATCCAGACGACGCGTGACCTGCCGGGTTTCTGGGCCGGTTCATGGAAGGATGTGCGCGCCGACATGCGCGGCCGTTACCCACGTCATCCCTGGCCCGAGGATCCAGCCACCGCCGCCCCGACGACACGGGCAAAACCGCGTGGTACATGACAAGACGATGAGCAGCATGACTGGACTCCGGATGAATACGGCAGCACTCGAGGCGGACGAATCAACGACAAGTCGGGTCCTGCGCCTGCAAACCATTGTCCGCCTGCGCTGGCTCGCCGTCGGCGGCCAGTCGATCGCGGTGGTCATCGTCGCCTTCTGGCTGCGGTTTCCGCTGCCGCTGATCGCCTGCTGCTTGCTGATCGCCTTCCTCGCCTGGGTAAACGCCTATCTCACCATCCGCTATCCGCCGACGCACCGGTTGCAGCCGCCGGCGGCCTTCGCGCTTCTTGGCATCGATCTTGCCCAATTGACGGCCTTGCTGTTCATCACCGGCGGGCTTTCCAACCCCTTCGCGCCGCTTGTCTGCGTGCCGGTCATCATTTCCTCGACCTCGCAGCCGAAATGGCACAGCATCGCGCTTGCCAGCCTTGCCCTGATCGGCATCACGGCGCTCGCCTTCTCGCCCTTCCCGCTCCCCTGGTATCCGGGCGTGGTCCTGCTGGTACCCTCGGTGCTCACCGCTGGCTTCTGGTTCGCCATCGTCGCGACCACGGTCTTTGCTGCCTTCTATACCTACCGCGTTTCGCTGGAAGCCAGCGAACTGTCGGAAGCGCTCGCCGCGACGGAACTGGTCCTGCAGCGTGAAAAGCACCTGTCGCAGCTCGACGGCCTTGCCGCCGCCGCCGCGCATGAACTCGGCACGCCGCTTGCCACCATCAGCGTCGTGGCCAAGGAAATGGAGCGGGAACTCGGTGACGACCCGCGATTCGGCGAAGACGTGCATCTGCTGCGCAGCCAGAGCGAACGCTGCCGTGATATCCTGCGCCGGCTGACGACGCTGTCTTCGGAAGACGAGGCGCATATGCGGCATCTGCCGCTGTCATCGCTGATCGAAGAGGTGATGGCGCCACATCGCGAATTCGGCATCCAGATCAGGCTGGTCGAACAGGGCAACCGCGCGAGCGAACCGGTGGGCAACCGCAATGCCGGCATTCTCTATGGCCTGGGCAACCTTCTGGAAAACGCCGTCGATTACGCCAAGAAGGAAGTGACGGTCACCGTCACCCACACGGCGGAGATCGTTTCGGTGACGGTCGAGGACGATGGCGACGGCTACGCTCCGGATATTCTCAGCCGGATCGGCGAACCCTATGTGACCAAGCGCCAGAAGGACGACAGCGCCGGCGGCCTCGGGCTTGGCCTGTTCATCGCCAAGACGCTGCTGGAGCGTTCAGGCGCCAAGCTCACCTTCGAAAATCGCGGTCCGGAGAAGCCGGGCGCGCGTGTCAGCGTGGAATGGCCGCGCATCCTGATGGATGTTAAGCTGGGGAAATGATTTTACGGCGTTTTGAACCGGGACTGCTGCATAATTCCTTAAATCGGAATCGATTTAAGGATAAAACCATGCAGCATATTGAAAGTGTTACAGCGACCTTTGCGCGTCATTTTTGACGCGCGGGCCGTATGCGACCCTAAATAGAATCAGCAGGAAAACTGGCTTGCATTCAAGGATGACGATATGACGGACAAACTCAGCGAATCCGATGCCGCATTGATCGGTCAGGACACCACGCTCCTGATCGTAGATGACGACGCGCCCTTCCTGCGTCGCCTGGCCCGCGCCATGGAAACACGCGGCTTTGCCGTCGATATCGCCGAATCGGTCGCGGAAGGTATCGCCAAGGCCAAGGCCCGGCCGCCGAAATACGCAGTCGTCGACCTGCGTTTGGGTGACGGCAGTGGCCTCGACGTGATCGAGGCGATCCGCGCCCGACGCGACGATACCCGCATCATCATGCTGACCGGTTATGGCAATATCGCCACCGCCGTCAACGCGGTGAAACTCGGCGCGGTCGACTATCTCGCCAAACCCGCCGATGCCGACGACATTTTCGCAGCCCTTGTCCAGCGTGCCGGCGAACGCGCCGAACCACCGGAAAACCCGATGTCGGCCGATCGCGTCCGCTGGGAACATATCCAGCGCGTCTATGAAATGTGCGAGCGCAATGTCTCCGAAACGGCGCGGCGCCTCAACATGCACCGCCGCACGCTGCAGCGCATCCTGGCGAAACGCGCTCCCAAATAAGGTTTCGATCTAACCGTCGCCGTCGAGCGAACCGGACACGATCTCGCGCATCGGCGGGCTCGTGTCGCCGGCGCGATCGGCGGACCATTCGGCCAGCATCAGCCGCTGCGCCGCGACGCGGGCGAAATTCAGCGAAACCGATTTGCGCATCGGAGCGGCAAGCCGGTGTTCCGACGCGTCGCGGATCATCTCCGCGTCATAGCCGTCGGATAAAAGCAGCCCGCACTCTTGCGGAAAGATGTCGAGCGGCACGCCATTGTGCGTCGCAAAGAACAGCCGGTCGGAATGCATCCGGTAATCCGGCCATTTCCGGTCGACCCGGAAATCCTCGATCGAGGTCTTGATCTCGACGATCCAGATATCGCCCTTGGGGGAGATCGAGATCAGATCCGCCCGCCGTCCGCTCGACAGTGTCAGCTCCGGCAGCACCGCATGGCGCATTTCATGCAAGAATCGCTGCACACCGCGACGCACCATCAGCGCGCGCTGCGACTGTCGTCCGTCGATCAGGGGACTATCATTGTGGATAGAGAGAATCGCCATGCATTAAACTCTGGCACAGAGCCGGTTTTGTTGCAAAAAAACAATCCGCTTGGAATTTGGACTGCGGCACGAAGATGCTGCAACGCATTCCCTTGCAATCAAGGTCTTAATCGAAAATAAACCATAATCACTGATGGTCGAAACGACCCAAATGTTCTTAGCTTCCTTTTAAGAGATCCCCATGCGCCTCCGCAATGTATTCCTGCTGTGCAGCCTCGCGGCAACCCTCGCCGTGGCCAGTTGCTCCACGGCGCCGATCACGCCCATCGGCGAAAAAGTCGCGACGAACCAGATTTTCTCCGACGGCTACGGCCCGGTCGAGGATCACGGTTACGCGCTGCCGGCGATCCCGATCAAAAAGGTCAACGAGCGCTTCCACCGCCAGATCGTCGATTATGCGACGGATGAAAAGCCGGGCACGATCGTCGTCAATACGCCGAATCGATTCCTCTATTTCGTACTCCCGCGCGGCAAGGCCGTTCGGTACGGCATCGGCGTCGGCAAGGCCGGTTTCGCATGGGAAGGCCGCGCCTACGTCGCCTGGAAGCAGGAATGGCCAACCTGGCATCCGCCGAAGGAAATGGCTGCCCGCAAGCCGGACGTGGCGCAATATGTCGAAAACGGCATGGGCCCTGGGCTGCGCAATCCGCTCGGCGCGCGCGCCATGTACCTCTTCAACGATGAAGGCAAGGACACGCTGTTCCGCATCCACGGATCGCCGGAATGGTCCTCGATCGGCACCGCCGCTTCTTCCGGCTGCATCCGCATGATCAACCAGGATATCATCGACCTCTACGCCCGCGTCCGTCCGGGCAAGAATACAAGAGTCATCGTTCAGCAGTAACGCGACGCCCGATCTTCGGCTGACACCTTCAAATCCCCGGCACTGCCGGGGATTTTTGATTCCGGGCTGCGTCATAATTCCCGCCGCAGAACCATGCCTGCGTGATAGAGGATGCCTTCGATGAAATCGCCATCGGCGGTAAAACCGGTGTCGTCGACATAATCGATATGATCGCCGGTTATGACGTAATGCCCCTGATAGGCGCTTTTCCGCTTACCCCGAGCCTCGTCGTAGCGGCCGCCTGGCAGCAATTCATGGCGGATATGGCCATCTGCGGTGACCCACATACCGATATAGGGATGGCCAATATAGGGATGATTGCCTGTTGCCATGATCGTTCTCCCGCTCAACCAACCAGCGCCAAGGTGGTGCTGGTGTGCGGAGAAGATTATTTTACAACAGATCGCGAGCGTTAGATCATTGCTCCGAAGTTCTTGCCTGATTCTCCGAATCGGCTGATCCGCAGTCTCAGGTGCCATCAGGCGGCCTGGCTTGCCTTCAACTCCAGCCGGCGACGATGCAGGACCGGTTCAGTATAGCCGTTCGGCTGTTCGCGGCCCTTGAGCACCAGTTCGAGTGCCGCCTGGAAGGCGATAGAGCCATCGAAATTGCCGGCCATCGGGACATAGGCCGAATCCCCGGCATTCTGGCCATCGACGACCGCCGCCATGCGCTTCATCGTTTCGACGATCTGTGCTTCCGAGACGACCTTGTGATGAAGCCAGTTGGCCATGTGCTGGGCGGAGATGCGCAGCGTGGCGCGGTCTTCCATCAGGCCGATATTGTTGATGTCGGGAACCTTGGAGCAGCCGACGCCCTGGTCGATCCAGCGGACGACATAACCGAGGATGCCCTGGGCATTGTTGTCGAGCTCGCGCTGGATTTCTTCCGGCGTCCAGTTCGGACGCGAGGCGACCGGCACCGACAGGATGTCGGAGAGCTTTGCCCGGGCGCGGCTCTTCAGGCCGGACTGGACCGAGGCGACATCGACCTTGTGATAATGCGTGGCATGCAGTGTTGCTGCCGTCGGCGACGGAACCCAGGCGGTGTTGGCGCCGGCTTTCGGGTGGGCGATCTTCTGTTCGAGCATCGCCGCCATCAGGTCCGGCATGGCCCACATACCCTTGCCGATCTGCGCATGGCCGGACAGGCCGCATTCCAGACCGATATCGACATTCCAGTTTTCATAGGCTGCGATCCAGGCCGCCTGCTTCATGTCGCCCTTGCGAATCATCGGACCCGCTTCCATCGACGTGTGCATTTCATCGCCGGTGCGGTCGAGGAAGCCGGTATTGATGAAGACGACGCGGGCCTTCGCGGCACGGATGCATTCCTTGAGGTTGACCGTGGTGCGGCGCTCCTCGTCCATGATGCCCATCTTCATCGTATTCGGCGCCATGCCGAGCGCCTGCTCGACGCGGCCGAAGATTTCCGAGGCGAAGGCAACTTCTTCCGGGCCGTGCATCTTCGGCTTGACGACATATATCGAGCCTTCGCGCGAATTCATCCGGCGGCCGTTTTCGCCGATATCGTAGAGCGCGATCAGGCCGGTGATCATGGCATCCATGATGCCTTCCGGAACCTCGTTGCCATTGCGATCGAGGATGGCCGGATTGGTCATCAGGTGGCCGACATTGCGAATCAGCATCAGGGCGCGGCCCTTCAGCGACAGGTCCGATCCATCCGGGGCGGTAAAGGCGAAATCCGGATTGAGCTTGCGGGTAAAGGTCCTGCCGCCCTTGCTGACCTCTTCCTCGAGATCGCCTTTCATCAGGCCGAGCCAGTTGCGATAGACGAGGATCTTGTCCTGCGCATCGACGGCGGCAACCGAATCCTCGCAGTCCATGATCGCGGTGATGGCCGATTCAAGGATGACGTCGGAAATATGCGCGCGATCGTCCTTGCCGGTCGCCGTCGTGGCGTTGATGACGATCTCGATATGCAGGTTGTTCTTCCTGAGCAACAGATGCGAGGGGGAAAGCGCATCGCCCCGATAGCCGGCGAACTGTCCGGCATCGGCAAGGGACGTGGCGCCGGATATGGTCGAGATCGACAGACGGCCGTCGGTGACAACAAAGCCGGTAACGTCGCTCCATCTGCCGTTCGAAAGCGGCGCGCTCGCATCGAGGAAGTCCCGCGCCCAGGCAATGACCTTCTGGCCGCGAACCGGATTGTAACCTTTGCCCTTTTCGGCGCCGCCATCATCGCTGATTGCATCGGTGCCGTAGAGCGCGTTATAGAGCGAACCCCAGCGGGCATTGGCCGCATTCAGCGCATAGCGCGCATTCATGACGGGAACGACGAGTTGCGGGCCGGCGATGACGGCGATTTCAGGATCAACATGGCTGGTGGAGACGGAAAAATCCGGCCCTTCCGGCAGGAGATAGCCGATCTCGCGCAGGAACGCCTCGTAGGCGGTCATGTCGACGGGGGCGCCATTCTGTCGATACCAGGCATCCAGCTTTTCCTGCAGTGCGTCGCGCGTGGCGAGCAGGGTCCGGTTCTTTGGCGCGAGGTCATGGACGATCTGCGAAAAGGCGGCAAAGAAGCCGTTGGCATCGACGCCCGTTCCCGGCAATGCCTCGGCAACGAGGAAATCGTGCAGGTCCGCATCGATTGCCAATCCGTATTTTTCTATCCGGCCCATGACCAACTCCATGAATTAATGCTTAAAGTGGGGAAACGCGCAGTCTCTCACGGATTCTTCCCCAGTCAATCCGGCGAAAATGCGAAGAATTCTTTCCAAAATCGAAAAGATCAGTCGTGGGCGACGCGCGGTCGGCCGCTGGCGACGGCGGTGAAGCGTGCCTCGACCAGTTTGCGGGTGCCCTCGATTTCCGGCGCATCGACATCTTCGCGGATGACCACGACCGGCTCATCCGCGCCGTTGGCCTGCGCCGACCGGAGTGCCGCCGTTTGCGCTCGTTCGCGGGCAAGGGCGAAGGCTTGTCCCTCGTCGGTGAAGCGACTGCTCGGCCCGGCGCCGTTGACGATGAAGATACCCTCCTCCGGCACCGTGACGAAGACGGTGACCGAAGCCCGCACCTGGCCGACCACGGCGCCGACCGCGTTGGCCACACCGGCCTCCTCGGGAATGCGGGATTCGGCCCCCAGCATGTCGGCGATGGCCGGATAATAGACGGGCGCCGAAGCACCTAGACCAACCAGCGGTCGGTCGAGAGCCAGCGAAAAACCGACAATGCCCTTTTCACGCTTCAGGGCTCGATCGACGGCGACTGACACGGCGGGATCGATGGCCGCGCCATCCTCCGCGAGACAGGTGGACAGAATGACCTCGGCGGACTGCCGGGTCAGCCGCGCGACGACCATTTCCGACAATTCTTCAGGCGAGGAAGCGATCGGCCGGCCGGATCCGTCGCGAATGCGCGCCGCGAGTTCCGCCCCCAGCCGGGCCGCCGCTGTGCTCCATTGGTCCTGCCGCCCCAGCACGTGCATGGCGTCGGACGGCGTCAGGCCGCAGATATGCACGAGACCGCGCGATACCAGCCTGTCCAGCGTCGCCTTCTGCAACGTGCTGGCCAGCAAGCCCTCGAGCGCAACGGGGACCGAGCCGATCCGTTCGTAAAGTGCCTGCTCCTGCGGCTGCAGGCCGTTGGCGAGGTGATCGGGAAGGCCGGTGCGCACGGCGAAACGGCCATCGTGGCGGCCGACATGGGCCGTGCGCAACTGGCGCTCGAGCACCGAAATCACTGCATCCGGGTACTGTGCGGCCGCTAGACTGAGCGGCAGGAAACGGCGGGGGCCCAGATCGATCGCTGCCTTCAGGCCGCGATCGTTGATGCGCACCTCCGAATCACCGCCAAGGCCGAACGTGCGCATGGCGACGGCCTCGACCATGGTGCGGAAACCGCCGACCACGGCGCCCTCGCCATCAAGCCTAGGCCTGCCCTGGTCGAGCACGGCCACGTCCGTCGTCGTGCCGCCAATATCGGAAACCACGGCGTTGTCGAGGCCGGTCAGGTGGCGGGCGCCGACGAGACTGGCGGCGGGGCCGGACAGGATTGTCTCGATCGGCCGCAGCCGCGCTTCAGCTGCCGAAATCAGCGCGCCATCGCCACGCACCACCATCATCGGCACGTCGATGCCGCGCGCCTTGAGGAAACCTTCGCAGGCGCCGATCAGCCGGTCGATCATCGAGACGAGGCGGGCGTTCAGCAGCGTCGTCAGGGCACGGCGCGGGCCGCCGAGCTTGGAGGACAGTTCGTGGCTGCAGGTGACTGGAAGATGCGAAACGTTCCGGATACGCTCACGGACGCGCTGTTCGTGAGCCGGATTCCGCACGGCGAAATAGCCGGCGATGGCAAAGGAGAAAACCTGGGTGGAGAGCTGCGGCAGGGCTTCGTCGAGCGCCGTCATGTCGAGCAGCGTTTCGCCGCCATGGACATTGTGGCCGCCGGGAAGGAAGAGGACCGGATCGGAGCCTAAGGCCTCCTGCAAGCCGTCGCGCTTCAGGTCTTCCGGGCCAAAGCCGATCATCACCAGACCGGCGCGTCCGCCCTGCCCTTCCACCAGCGCGTTGGTCGCCAGCGTCGTCGACAGGGAGACGAGGCCGATGGCCGACACCGGTACTTTCGCCTGCGTGAGCACCGCCTCCACCGCGCCGGCAATTCCGACGGACAGATCATGGCGCGTCGTCAACGCCTTGGCCTTGGCGACCACTCCGGCCGTTTCGCTGAACAGAACCGCATCGGTATAGGTTCCGCCGGTATCGATACCGAGAAGAAGATGGTCAGTCACAGAAACGTCCATTCAGGCAGCGCCGCAAACCCGGCTTCAAAGGATATGGATGAGGTGATATGACATCTCTCAGCGAAAGGCCATCGCTTCGCCGACATCGACAATTCCGGCTGCGCGACGCGCAGGCAACAGGGGACCATCGCATGATCCGCTTCTCACGCATGCTTTTGCTGATGCTGGCCTTTCTGGGCTGGCCGACCCTTGCCGCGACCGCTTTCGCGCAGGAGGCCGAGGAGGAGGAGGAATACAAGCCGGTTTTGCCCGACGTGGCGATCTACAAGGCGATGCTCGACGCCAACAAGACGACCGGCTGGATTCAGTTCCGGAACTATGACGACAAGCAGCTGATCTATTTCACCACGCTGCAGACGATGCATTGCCGGCTGTCGGAAATCCGTTACTCGATCAATTCGGATGAACTCGACCAGCGTTTTCCGCTCGGTGAATGCAATCCGCAGATCCCGTTCAACCTGCCGGATGACAGCACCAACAAGTATATCTACATCTCGCTTCCGGGAGGCGAAGCCAAGACCCTGACAATCCAGGCGGTCTGGGACGATGGCGCCGGCAGCGAGATCGTCGTCTACAAGCCCTGCGAGGGCGTCGGCGACGCCACCTGCGCAGCGATCAAGACGATCAAGAAGCCGCAGAAGCAGATGCAGGAACCGGTGCCCGCCGATTCGCCGATCCGTGGCGTCCAGGCGGAAACGCCGGGCAAGACTTTCAGCGAGCCGACACCTTCAACGGCAGCCCGCCCCTAGGCGGCGGCGTCAACCTCTGTACCGGCCAGGGTTTTGTATCCGGCGTCATGTCGAACCGGAAGCGCCCCGCTTTGCTCGGTGAGCTTCAGCAAACATGGGGCCGGACAGGCAGGCTTCAAAGGGAAACGACGTCGCACGACCCTCGCCGCCGGACTGTCGTCAGAGCAGGCCCTGAAGATCTGCGAGCTTGTCGTTGACCAGCCAGCCGTAATAATTCTCTTCCGGCCAGCCGCCCTTGCCCTTCAATGCGGCGGCGCGCTGATCGGGATTGCCGACATTATAGAGCGTCGCCGTGATGCCCGGATTGTTGGAAATGTCCACGCCGGCGATCGATTTGTACGCATCGATGGAATGACGGATCGATGCCGCCATGTAGGCGAGCGACTGATCGGGGTCCATGATCGCGTTGTAGACGGCGCTGGCATCGTTCTCGTCCAGCCGCTCATAGCCGGAAACGCGCGAGACCATGTCCGTCAACATCAGCGCCGTCAGCGGATTGATCTGGCCGAGACCGAAGGTCTGGCCGGCGAAAAACGGCTGGAAGAATACGGCGCTGAACCGGTTGTTGGGATAAGACACGCCGCCGACATTGTTGCCGCGAAACTGGCTGTCCCAGACGCCTTCGCGGCAACTCCACAGCGCATAGGAACTCTTCCTGGCCGTGCATTTGGAAAATTCCGGGCGCGCCACGAACTGGGCGACCGTCTCGTCCTCGTAACCGAAGCGGAAGCTGTCGCCGGCATAGGCGGCGGCCTTGACGTAATAGGACTGCAGCCGATCATAGGCATCGACATTGTAGGTATGTTCGCCGACGATGGCGCCGATCATGTGGATCGGATCGATACCATAGGCCCGCGCCGTCGACTTAATCTTGCCCATCAGCTTGCGGTCGTTGGCCAGAAGATTGCGCACCTTCTGATACTTCGCATCGAACGACGTCTTGCCCGCCTTGGTGCGGCGAACCGAAGCGCCGGGGACGTTCGGCTGATCCTGGAAATGATTTCCTTCCGGCATGACGCGAACCCCGTCGGCCAGGGCAGGCCCCGAGACCAACAGCGTTGTCGCAACGAGAAGCATCGAAAGGATGGAGCGCACGATCTGTTTCCTGTGAACTGAATGCCGGGACACATGCGGCAAAATCGTGTCGGAATGATGCCTAGCACGGACAAACACTTATCGCGTGCGCGGTCGGGAGACAACACGGATTGGGAAGATCAGCAAGGCGACATACAGACACGCCAAACGGTCTTTCCGTGACGCCTTGGCCGTTGGAATTCCAATCGCCATCCCACACTCCGTCATCCTCGGGCTTGACCCGAGGATCCATCTCGGTACCCTATTTCCATAGGTGTCATGGTGACGGCAGAAGCCCGCAGATCCTCGGGTCAAGCCCGAGGATGACGGAGTTGGAGGGTAGCGCGGAGCCGGAAGCCCCGCACCTGATCCGCTTTACAGAATATACCGCGACAGGTCCGTGTTGGCGGCGAGATCGCCGACATGTTTTTGCACATAGTCCGCATCGATCTTCAGTGCTTCACCGGACTTGTCGGGTGCAGCATAGGAGATTTCGTCCAGCACACGTTCCATCACCGTCTGCAACCGCCGGGCGCCGATATTCTCGACGCTGGTGTTGAGCTTGACGGCAACATCGGCGAGCGCGTCCAGCGCATCCTCGGTGAAGTCGAGATCGACACCTTCGGTTTCCAGAAGCGCCTTGTACTGGCGGATCAGGCTCACTTCCGTCTCGGTGAGGATACGGCGAAAATCCTCCTTGGTCAGAGCCTTCAGCTCGACGCGGATCGGCAGGCGGCCCTGCAGTTCCGGCAGGAGATCGGAGGGTTTCGACACATGGAACGCGCCGGAGGCGATGAACAGGATGTGGTCGGTTTTCACCGGGCCGTATTTGGTCGCAACCGTCGTGCCCTCGACCAGCGGCAGCAAGTCGCGTTGCACGCCTTCACGCGACACACCGGCGCCCATGCCGCCATCGCGCGCGGCGATCTTGTCGATCTCGTCAAGGAAAACGATACCGTCGTTTTCAGCAGAACGCACGGCCTCGCGCTGGATCTCCTCATTGTCGAGCAGTTTGTCGGATTCGTCGTTGATCAGGATGCCGTAGCTTTCCTTGACCGTCGTGCGGACCTTCTTGGTGCGCGGCCCCATGGCCTTGCCGAACATTTCCGACAGGTTGAGAACGCCGATATTGGCACCCGGCATACCGGGGATCTCGAAGCCGCCGCCGGGCGTCGCCGTGTCGGCGATCTCGATGTCGATCTCCTTGTCATCCAGTTCGTTGGCGCGCAGCTTCTTGCGAAAGCTGTCGCGGGTCGCCGGCGAGGAGGTGGCGCCGACCAACGCATCGAGCACCCGTTCTTCGGCGTTCAGATGAGCCTTGGCCTTGACGTCGGCGCGCTTCTTTTCGCGCACCAGGCCGATGCCGACCTCGACCAGGTCACGGATGATCTGTTCGACATCGCGGCCGACATAGCCGACTTCCGTGAATTTCGTCGCTTCGACCTTGATGAACGGCGCGCCGGCAAGCTTGGCCAGCCGCCGGGAAATTTCCGTCTTGCCAACGCCGGTCGGGCCGATCATCAGGATGTTTTTCGGCATGACCTCGTCGCGCAACTCGTCGGAGAGCTGCTGGCGGCGCCAGCGATTTCGCAGCGCAATCGCGACGGCGCGCTTGGCGTCATGCTGACCGATAATGAACCGATCCAGCTCCGACACGATTTCGCGGGGTGAAAATGTTGTCATTGTCTTCTTTCAAGAATGCGCCGATGACACATCGACTGCTTCGCAATTACGCTGCATCGAGCGTTTCGACCACCACATTGCCGTTGGTATAGACACAGATATCGCTGGCGATTTCCATCGCCCGGCGGGCAATCTCTTCGGCTGATTTGTCCGTGTCCATCAACGCACGCGCGGCCGCAAAGGCGTAGTTGCCGCCGGAGCCGATGGCAATTGTGCCGTGTTCGGGCTCGAGCACGTCGCCATTGCCGGTGATGGCAAGGGTGATGGATTTGTCGGCGACCAGCATCATCGCTTCGAGATTGCGCAGATACTTGTTGGTGCGCCAGTCCTTGGCAAGCTCGACGGCCGCGCGCATCAGCTGATCGGGATACTGCTCAAGCTTGGCTTCGAGCCGCTCCATCAGCGTGAAGGCATCGGCGGTCGAACCGGCGAAACCGGCGATCACCTCGCCCTTGCCGAGACGGCGGACCTTGCGGGCATTGCCCTTCATCACGGTCTGCCCGAGACTCACCTGGCCATCACCGGCCATCACCACCTTTTCGCCCTTCCGGACGGTAATAATTGTTGTCATGAAACCCTGCCTGCCCGGATGCCGGGCCGTTTCGAGGCGCCGAACACCGGCTCCGTTGAAGTCTATGTAAGTGCGCTTCTGGCGATTGCAAATAGGCTGTGTCGAGCACCTTCAGCGCGCCAGTCAGGCCTGTATTTCGTGCATGACAGAATCGTGGCGGCACTTCTGGATATTTCGGCCACCGCCTGATATGGAGCGGCTCTGTTTCATTCCGGAGAACCTGATGGCCGACCAGCAGATGAGCCGCACCGGCAGCGTTTCGCGAAAGACGAACGAAACCTCGGTGACCGTATCCGTCAATATCGACGGAACCGGCGTGTCGAAAATTTCGACCGGCGTGGGCTTCTTCGACCATATGCTCGACCATCTTTCGCGCCATTCGCTGATCGACATGGACATCCATGCCGACGGCGACCTGCATGTCGACGACCACCACACGGTGGAAGATGTCGGCATTGTCATCGGCCAGGCGCTGTCCAAGGCACTCGGTGACCGTCGTGGCATTACCCGCTATGCCTCGATCGATCTTGCCATGGACGAAACGATGACCAAGGCGGCCGTGGATGTGTCCGGGCGTCCCTTCCTCGTCTGGAACGCTACCTTCTCGGCGCCGAAGATCGGCACGTTCGATACCGAACTGGTGCGGGAATTCTTCCAGGCGCTGGCGCAGCATGCCGGCATCACGCTCCATATCCAGAACATCTATGGCGCCAACAACCATCATATCGCCGAGACCTGCTTCAAGGCCGTTGCCCGCGCATTGCGCAGCGCGACAGAGATCGACCCGCGCCAGGCAGGCCGCGTTCCCTCGACAAAGGGCACGCTGGTCTGACCCGGACTTGTTTGAAAGGTTGGCTGACATGGCCTCCTATCTGGTTCTGACACCTCCCGGCGCACCGAAAGACGACGACGGTGCCCGGTTCATCGCCGACAAGTTTTCATGGCTCGCCTTTGTCTTCCCGGCCATCTGGCTGCTGTTCAAGCGCCAGTGGGTCGCCGGCATCGGCGTGGCCGTTTTCCAGGGCCTGGTGACCTTTCTCACACGGGATCCGAGCGCAATGCTGGCTGGTCTTTTGATCGAGCTGGCGCTGCGCATGCTCGTCGCGCTCGAAGGCCCGGCCTTTATCGTCCGCCGACTGGAAGCGCACGGCTGGACATTGCAGGCGGTCATCACGGCCGACGACCTGACGGCGGCGGAAATGATCTACGACCATCAGACCGCCGCGACGGCACCAGCGACCACCAGCTGGCTGGCACCGGCGCTGCCGGCCGCCGCCACGCAATCCACCGATGGCCGCGCGGCTTTCGGGCTTTTCGAGAATTATGGGGAACGTTGATGCGCGTTGCGATCATCGATTACGGGTCGGGCAACCTGCGCTCGGCGACCAAGGCCTTCGAGCGCGCGGCGCGCGAAGCCGGCATCGACGCGGAGATCGACCTGACGGACAGACCGGACCGCGTTGCAAGCGCCGACCGCATCGTGCTGCCCGGCGTTGGCGCCTATGCCGACTGCCGCCGCGGCCTCGACGCCATCGACGGCATGAAAGCGGCCCTGACGGACGCCGTCGAGACGGCCGGACGGCCCTTTCTCGGCATCTGCGTCGGCATGCAGCTGATGTCGTCGCGGGGTCTCGAAAAGACGACGACGAACGGCTTCGGCTGGATCAAGGGCGATGTCGTCGAGATGGTGCCCTCCGATCCCGGCTTGAAGATCCCGCAGATCGGCTGGAACACGCTGGACCTGAAGAAGGCACATCCGCTGTTTGACGGCATCAGGACCGGCGCCGACGGCCTGCACGCCTATTTCGTCCATTCCTATCACCTCGCCGTCGAAAATCCGGATGACCTGATCGCCACCACCTCCTATGGCGGCGCGGTCACCGCCTTCGTCGCCAACGGCAACAAGGCCGGGGCGCAATTCCATCCGGAAAAGAGCCAGACGCTCGGCCTTGCCCTCATTTCGAATTTTCTGCGCTGGAAGCCCTGAACTGGAAAACGCCATGATCCTTTTTCCCGCCATCGACCTCAAGGACGGCCAGTGCGTTCGCCTCAAGCTCGGCGACATGGACCAGGCGACCGTCTACAATCCCGACCCCGGCGCGCAGGCGAAAGCGTTCGAGGACCAGGGCTTCGAATGGCTGCATGTCGTTGACCTCAACGGCGCCTTTGCCGGCGAAACCGTCAATGGCGCGGCCGTCGACGCCATCCTCAAATCCACCAGGAACCCGGTGCAGCTCGGCGGCGGCATCCGCACGCTCGACCATATCGAGAACTGGCTCAGCCGAGGGCTGGCGCGCGTGATTCTGGGTACGGTCGCGGTGCGCGATCCGGCGCTGGTGATCGAAGCCTGCCGCACATTCCCGGGCAAGGTCGCCGTCGGCATCGACGCCAAGGGCGGCAAGGTGGCGGTCGAGGGGTGGGCGGAAGCCTCTGAACTCGGCGTCATCGAGCTTGCCCGCAAATTCGAAGGCGCAGGCGTCTCGGCGATCATCTATACCGATATCGATCGGGACGGAATCCTCACCGGCATCAACTGGGATTCGACGCTGGAACTGGCCGACGCCGTTTCCATCCCCGTCATCGCGTCGGGTGGCCTCGCCTCGATCGACGATATCCGCCGCATGATCCGGCCGGATGCGGCCAAGCTCGAAGGCGCCATTTCCGGGCGCGCGCTCTATGACGGGCGTATCGACCCGGCCGAAGCGCTGGCGCTCATTCGCGGCAGACAAGGAAATGCAGCATGACCCTCAAGGCCCGCGTTATCCCCTGTCTCGACGTCAAGGACGGCCGCGTCGTCAAGGGCGTCAGCTTCGTCGACCTGATCGACGCCGGCGATCCCGTCGAATCGGCCAAGGCCTATGATGCAGCCGGTGCCGACGAACTGTGCTTCCTCGACATCACCGCCTCCTCCGACAATCGCGATACGATCTTCGACGTCGTCGCCCGCACGGCCGACCATTGCTTCATGCCGCTGACGGTCGGTGGCGGCGTGCGCTCGGTCGCCGATATCCGCAGGCTGCTTCTGGCCGGCGCCGACAAGGTATCCATCAACTCGGCGGCGGTCAGCAATCCGGATTTCGTGGCGCAAGCCGCAGACAAGTTCGGCAACCAGTGCATCGTCGTCTCGATCGACAGCAAGAAAGTCTCGAAGCCGGGCGAGGAAGACCGCTGGGAAATCTTCACCCATGGCGGCCGCAATGCCACCGGCATCGACGCTGTCAGCTTCGCGGAAAAGATGGTCAAGCTCGGCGCCGGCGAACTGCTGCTCACCTCGATGGACCGCGACGGCTCGAAGACCGGCTATGATATCGCGCTGACCCGCACGATCGCCGACCGCGTTTCCGTTCCGGTGATCGCGTCGGGCGGCGTCGGTACGCTCGATCACATGGTCGAGGGCATTCGCGACGGTCACGCGACGGCGGTGCTCGCCGCCTCGATCTTCCATTTCGGCACCTATAGCATCGGCGAGACCAAGCGCTATATGGCAGAGCATGGCGTCGCCATGCGGCTCGACTGAGCGCAAGGACATGAAACAGATGAGCGACTTCACCCTTTCCAGTCTTGAGGCGATCGTCGCGGCGCGGGCCAAGGCATCGCCGGAGGAATCCTGGACGGCAAAACTCGTATCCCACGGACAGGGCAAGGCGGCGAAGAAGCTGGGCGAGGAAGCGGTCGAGACCGTGATCGCGGCGATTTCCAACGATCGCGCCGGCCTGGTGGCCGAAAGCGCCGATCTGCTCTATCACCTGATGGTCGTATTGAAAATTGCTGATATTCCATTGCAGGATGTGATGAACGAACTCGAGCGGCGGACCCGCCAGACGGGCCTCCAGGAAAAGGCAAGCCGGTAGACATTCCATGACCATCGCGGCAAAAGACATCGGGCAAGCCGACATTCCGGATCATTTCGACAATAGGGACTATTCACCCTACAGCTTCTTCTCGGCGGAGGAATGGTCCCGGTTCCGGGCGGATACACCGCTGACGCTGACATCAGACGAAGTTCAGCGCCTGCGCTCGCTGAACGACCCGATCGATCTCAGCGAGGTCCGACGCATCTACCTTTCCCTGTCGCGACTGCTGTCGGCCCATGTCGAATCCTCGCAGATGCTGTTTGCCCAGCGGCAGCGCTTCCTCAGCAGGTCTGGCGAAGCGAAAACCCCGTTCGTGATCGGCATTGCAGGGTCCGTCGCCGTCGGCAAGTCGACCACCGCCCGTATTCTCGCCGAACTGCTGTCGCGCTGGCCATCAAGCCCGAAAGTCGACCTGGTGACGACGGACGGTTTTCTCTATCCGAACGCGACGCTGCTGCGCGAAAACATGATGGACCGCAAGGGTTTTCCGGAAAGCTACGACATCGGCGCACTCCTGCGCTTCCTCTCGGCCATCAAGGCCGGGCAGCCGAACGTCAAGGCGCCGACCTATTCGCACCTGACCTACGATGTGCTGCCGGACCAGTTCCAGATCATCGACCGCCCGGACATCCTCATCTTCGAGGGCATCAACGTGCTGCAGTCGCGCAACCTGCCGGCGGACGGCAAGATCGTGCCGATGGTCTCGGATTTCTTCGATTTCTCGATCTATATCGACGCCGAGGAAAGCCTGATCCACACCTGGTACGTCAATCGTTTCATGCGCCTGCGCCAGACCGCGTTCCGCAACCCGGATTCGTTCTTCAAGCGCTATGCCGAAGTGAACGAGGAAGAGGCGCTTTCGATCGCCGAAGGGCTCTGGCGCAACATCAACCTGAAGAACCTGCGCCAGAACATCCTGCCGACAAGGCCGCGCGCCGACCTGATCCTGCAAAAGGGTCCCAACCATCTGACCGAGACGGTCGCGCTGCGGAAGCTGTGAGGAATGATGATTCAAACGGTCAGCGTTTGTGGAGACCGAAATTGGCCGACAATCATCAAACCGTCACCCGCCGGAGCGTCAGGTTGATCCGACCGCCATTCTTCAACAGCATCGACGTATTCGGATAAATCTTGTCGACGCCATGAAACGCCAACCGTCCCTCGCCGCCGAGCACGACGATATCGCCGCTTGACAGCTTGAAGGACAAGGTCCGGTCCGTGCGCTCGCGTCCGCCGACGCGAAACAGGCAGGTGTCGCCGAGCGAAATCGAAACGACCGGTGCCTCCAGATCCTGTTCGTCGCGGTCCTGGTGCAGGCCCATGCGGGCATCGTCGGTGTAGAAATTGACGAGACAGGCTTCGGGTTCCCTGGAACTGCCTGACACCGTCCGCCAGAGATCGAGAAGCATTTCCGGGATGACCGGCCAAGGCCTGCCCGTCACGGGATGCCGGGGCTGATAGCGATAGCCTCGATCCTTGTCCGTCACCCATCCGAGCGGGCCGCAATTGGTCATGCGCACCGACATCGGTTTGCCTGTGCGCGGCATGACCGGCACGAAGAGTGGAGCATCAGCAACGACGGCACGGATGCTCTCGACCAGAGCTTCCTGCTTTTCGCGGTCGAGGAAGCCTGGAAGATGGCGGATGCCCCTGGGCAGCACCTGCATCGAATGCGCCTATTCCAGACCGAGCAGCGCAGCCGGCACGCCGTAGCGCTGCTGCCAGAGGGCATAACCGACATCCGTCGGGCCGACCATGTGATCGATCATGTTCCAGCGGCCGGCCTGAAACCCCATCAGGCCATAGATCGTCAACCCGTCCATCATGTCGGATTCGCCGGCAAATCCGGTTTCCTCGGGATCGATCACGCCGCCGCCCGGCCGTTGCGGCTCGACCTGCACAAAGGCCCAGTTCGGCGTGACCCGGATCGTGGTGACGACGAACTCGACAGGACCGCGCATTTCCGCTTCAACAGCAGGACGCAGGGTATCCATCAGCGCTGCGCGTTCCGCCGAGCCCTTGGCGGGCTCGCGGAACGTCAGGGCCAGCGCAGGCCCGCTCATGACCGTCATAGCAATAAAAATCGACAGGACCGCGCCGGCAATTTTCATGATCATGCCTGGCCCAGATCCGGAATGCGCAGGACCTGACCGGGATAGATCTTGTCGGGATGGGACAGCATCGGCTTGTTTGCTTCGAAGATCACGGTGTTTTTCGCGCCCTTGCCCTTGCCGTACTGGGCTTCGGCGATCTTCCAGAGATTGTCGCCTTTCTTCACGGTATAGAAGACCGGCGCCTTGGCCGCCACGGGCGCCGCCGCCGGCGTTTCCGCCACCTTCAACTCGGATGCCTCGACCTGCGAGATGCCGAGCGTATTGCCGACCGCGACAACCGCCTTTTCGAAAGCCGACTGGTCCTTCACCGTGCCGCTCAGCACGATCTTGTCGCCTTCGACGGCAACATCGACCTTGTCGGTGCCAAGATCGTGGGACGACAGTTCCTTCTTGACGGATTCGGCATCCGGCGCGTCATCGTCCCCGCCGATGCCAAGCTTCTTGCCGGCATTCTTGATAAAGCTGAACAGACCCATGGCACTTCTCCCTTTGATGTTTGATCCGACGTAACAGAGTGCGGTGACAGGCAAAAAACAAGGCCTGCGGGAAAATTGACCGTTTCAGTCGCCTTGCGGGCGCCCACGCATCTTCTTGACCTCGCCCCGGCCGGTCTTTTCCTTCAGCCGCCGTTCGATCGAGCCCTTGGTCGGCTTTGTCTTGCGGCGCGGCGGTGGCGGCGGTTCGGCGGCTTTCAGAATCAGTTCCTTGAGCCGTTCGCGCGCATCTTCCCGATTGCGTTCCTGGCTGCGAAACCGGCTCGCCTCGATCATCAGCACGCCATCCTTGGAAACCTTGCGGCCGGCCAGCTTGATGGCATTGTCGCGCACCCGCTCCGGCAAGGCAGGCGACGCCTGGATGCCGTAGAAGAGCTGGACGGCGGTCGAGACCTTGTTGACGTTCTGGCCGCCCGGTCCGCCGGCCAGAACGAATTGCTCCGTCAGTTCCCAGCCGGCGATGACGATACGATCGTTGATGTAGAGCGGTTCGCTGGCCATTCCGTTGTTCCTTCACCCGCTCTATCTCACAGGATGGCCCGCTTGGAAACGCACTGCGCCCTGCAAACGGAAAAACCCGGCACTTTCGCGCCGGGTTTCACGTGAATCATAGCCTGCGATCAATGCTGGCGGCTTATTCGGCGGCCAGCTTGACGCCGGGGGCCGCATCAAGCACCCCGCCGTCGACATGATCTTCGAACTTGGCGAAGTTGGCGACGAACATGTCCACCAGCTTGCGCGCCTGCGCGTCATAGGCGGCGCCATCGGCCCAGGTCGAGCGCGGATCGAGGATGCTCGAATCGACACCGGGCACGGCAACCGGGACCGCGAAGCCGAAATTGCTGTCGGCGCGGAAATCGGCCGAGGCCAGTGAACCGTCGAGGGCTGCTGCGAGCAGTGCCCGCGTCGCCTTGATCGGCATGCGCTTGCCCGTTCCATAGGCGCCACCGGTCCAGCCGGTGTTGACCAGCCAGCAATTGACGCCGTGCTCGGCGATCAGTGCTTTCAGCAGATTGCCGTATTCCGACGGGTGACGCGGCATGAACGGCGCGCCGAAGCAGGTCGAGAAGGTCGCTTCCGGTTCGGTCACGCCCTTTTCCGTGCCGGCCACCTTGGCGGTGTAGCCCGAGAGAAAATGGTACATGGCCTGGTCCGGCGTCAGACGGGCGATCGGCGGCATGACGCCGAAGGCATCGGCCGTCAGCATGATGATCGTGCCGGGATGGCCGGCCGTTCCCGAAGCGCTGGCATTCGGGATGAAGTCCAGCGGATAGGCGCAGCGGGTGTTTTCGGTCAACGAGCCATTGTTAAAATCCGGAACACGGTTTTCATCGAGGATGACGTTTTCCAGCACGGTGCCGAAGCGGCGGGTTGTGTCGAAGATTTCCGGCTCGGCCTCGGCCGACAGACGGATGGTCTTGGCGTAGCAGCCGCCTTCGAAGTTGAAAATGCCGTCCTCACCCCAGCCATGCTCGTCGTCGCCGATCAGCGTGCGCTTCGGATCGGCCGAGAGTGTCGTCTTGCCGGTGCCCGAAAGACCGAAGAAAACCGCGGCGTCACCATTCGGGCCGACATTGGCCGAGCAGTGCATCGGCATGACGCGCCTGGCCGGCAGCAGGTAGTTCAGCATCGTGAACACGGCCTTCTTCATCTCGCCGGCATAGGACGTGCCGCCGATCAGGATGATGCCCTTGGTGAAGTTGCAGGCAATGACCGTTTCGGTACGGCAACCGTGACGCGAGGGATCGCCCTTGAAATCCGGCAGGTCGATGATCGTCAGTTTCGGCACGAAGGCGGCGAGCGTGGCGCGGTCCGGACGGATCAGAAGATTGCGGATGAACAGCGAATGCCAGGCGAATTCCGTGATGACGCGGGTCGGAAGAGCGTTGGCCTTGTCGGCGCCGCCGATGAGATCCTGCGCGTAAAGCGACTTGCCTTCGGCATGGTCGAGCATGTCCTTGTGCAGGATATCGAAGTGCTCGGGGGACATGGCATTGTTATTGTCCCACCAGATCTTGTCCGCCGTGCTTTCATCGCGAACGACGTATTTGTCCTTCGGCGAACGGCCGGTGTGCTGGCCGGTCAAGGCGCGAACGGCACCGTGGGCGGTTAGCTGCGCCTCGCCGCGGCGCAGGATTTCCTCATAGAGTTCCGAGGTGCCGAAGTTATACCGAACCATGTCCAGGTTGGTGAAACCGATCGATTCCAGCCCAAGCGACGGGTTGTGAATACCAAGTTCCTGCATGATCCGGCGATCCTCCATTGATTTACCGAAAGGCGTTGAATGTTAGCGACCATAAAAGAACGGCTGCAAAAAGACAAGATTGCTGTCGTAAAAAATATAATGATTTCAGTATATTAATCGATTTAAAAGAAAATATCGCTTTTTTAATCGGTTTAAACAGACGTTTTTGAGGTGTGTGTTTTCGATTGGTCAACGCCGATCCCAGGCATTCTCCCGTTTTTGAATTTTACTTCGCCACAATTTGTTCCACCTTTATACTCAAGAAACGCGTGATACCGCAGCTTGAACCCTGGCAGCAGGGCTCACCTCGGAGGCGCAAAATGGTGGAGCCATACACGATGCAGACGATTGCACTTGTCGATGACGACCGGAATATCCTGACCTCGGTGTCGATTGCGCTGGAGGCGGAAGGCTACAAGGTCGAGACTTATACAGACGGTGCATCGGCGCTGGACGGCCTGCTGGCCCGCCCGCCGCAGCTTGCCGTCTTCGATATCAAGATGCCGCGCATGGACGGCATGGAACTGCTGCGCCGCCTGCGCCAGAAATCCGATATCCCGGTGATCTTCCTCACCTCCAAGGACGAGGAGATTGACGAACTCTTCGGTCTGAAGATGGGCGCCGACGACTTCATCACCAAACCGTTCTCGCAACGACTGCTGGTTGAGCGTGTCAAGGCGATTCTGCGCCGTTCGGCCAACCGCGAGGCCGCCGCTGCGGCCTCCTCCGGTGGTGGTGCTGCAAAAACGGCCGCCGATATACAGGCCCGCTCGCTGGAACGCGGCCAGCTTTCCATGGACCAGGAACGCCACACCTGCACCTGGAAGAACGAACCGGTGACGCTGACGGTCACTGAATTCCTCATCCTGCATTCGCTGGCGCAGCGCCCGGGCGTGGTGAAGAGCCGCGATTCGCTAATGGACGCCGCCTATGACGAGCAGGTTTATGTCGACGATCGCACCATCGACAGCCACATCAAGCGGCTGCGCAAAAAGTTCAAGATGGTCGACAACGACTTCGACATGATCGAAACGCTCTACGGCGTCGGCTACCGCTTCCGCGAATCGACCTGACCGTCGGCAACTGATTTTTTTGGAGCGCCGGCCGCCCCGAACGCGGACTGGGGCGCGGACTGGCATGGCCTGTCGCGGCGCTGTATGGTAGGGCTCCGCGCCGAACCGGTCGCGAACCGCGCGATCGGACCTTCCGGCGCCATTCGGGCCACATGCAGCGGATGCCGTCATGACATGCGGGAGCCGCGAAAGCGGAGATTGAGGCTTGGTCGAAGTCTTGCGAAACATCGATATGGATGACAGCGACGGAAAGGCCAAGTCCGGCCGGACCTGGGCGCATCCGTTTACGCTGATCCGCCGGCTGTTCGGCAATGCCGTCTTTTCCAGCCTCACCCGCCGAATCCTGTTCTTCAACCTCGTCGCGCTCGTCGTTCTCGTCGGCGGCATCATGTATCTCAACCAGTTCCGCGAGGGGCTGATCGACGCCCGCGTCGAAAGCCTTCTGACCCAGGGCGAGATCATCGCCGGCGCGATTGCGGCCTCCGCCTCCGTCGATACCAACTCCATCACCATCGATCCTGAAAAACTGCTGGAACTGCAGGCCGGCCAGAGCATCACGCCGATCCCCAGCGATGAGGATCTCGAATTCCCGATCACCCAGGAGCGTGTCGCGCCGGTGCTGCGACGGCTGATCTCGCCGACCCGTACCCGCGCCCGCCTGTTCGACGCCGATGCCGACCTGCTGCTCGATTCCCGCCACCTCTATACCGGCGGCCAGGTCCTTCGTTTTGACCTGCCGCCGATCGAGCCGGAGCCCGTCACCTTCTCGGAGCGGATGAACAGCTGGTTCAACCGCATCCTGCAACCAGGCAACCTGCCGCTCTACAAGGAGCCGCCGGGCGGCAACGGGTCGATCTATCCGGAAGTGATGAATGCGCTGACCGGGGTTCGCGGTGCGGTCGTGCGCGTCACCGAAAAGGGCGAGCTGATCGTCTCCGTCGCCGTGCCTGTCCAGCGTTTCCGCGCCGTGCTCGGCGTGCTGCTGCTATCGACGCAGGCCGGCGATATCGACAAGATCGTCCATGCCGAGCGGCTGGCAATCATCCGCGTCTTCGGCGTCGCGGCCCTCGTCAACGTCATCCTGTCGTTGCTCCTGTCGAGCACGATCGCCAATCCGTTGCGTCGCCTGGCCGCTGCCGCCGTTCGCGTGCGGCGTGGTGGCGCCAAGGAGCGCGAGGAAATCCCGGATTTCTCCTCCCGCCAGGACGAAATCGGCAACCTTTCCATCGCGCTTCGCGAAATGACCACCGCGCTCTATGACCGGATCGCCGCGATCGAGAATTTTGCCGCCGATGTCAGTCATGAGCTGAAGAACCCGCTGACCTCGCTGCGCAGCGCCGTCGAGACGCTGCCGCTTGCCCGCACAGACGATTCCAAGAAGCGGCTGATGGATGTGATCCAGCACGACGTGCGCCGCCTCGACCGGCTGATCAGCGATATTTCCGACGCCTCGCGCCTCGATGCAGAACTGGCGCGCAGCGACGCCAAGGCCGTCGATCTGGAAAAACTGCTCGGTGATCTCGTCGAAATTTCCCGGCAGATCCGCAGCGGCAAGAAGGCCGTGCAGCTCAGCTTCCTCGTCGAGCGCAAGGACAATCCGAAGGCCCGGTTCGATGTCGGCGGCTACGAGCTGCGCGTCGGCCAGATCATCACCAACCTCATCGAAAACGCCCGCTCCTTCGTTCCGGAGAAAGACGGCCGCATCGTCTTGCGGCTGACCCGCACCAGGAGCCGCTGCATCATCTATGTCGAGGATAACGGCCCGGGTATCCAGGCCGAGGATATCGACCGGATTTTCGAGCGCTTCTACACCGATCGTCCGGAGGGCGAGGATTTCGGCCAGAATTCCGGTCTCGGCCTCTCCATTTCCCGCCAGATCGCCGAAGCCCATGGCGGTTCGCTGAAAGCCGAGAACATGATGGATGCAAGCGGCCATATCACCGGCGCCCGCTTCATCCTGTCGCTGCCGATCGAGAGCAATTCGTGACGGGCCAAGTCTCGAATCAAACGATGAACGTTCACGCCACCGCCGTGGTACTGGGCACGAAAGGCTTTCTGTTCATCGGCCCATCGGGCACCGGCAAGACGTCGGCGGCGCTTTCCTGCCTATCGGCTGCGAAAGCCGAAGGGCTGTTTGCGGCGCTGGTCGCCGATGACCAGGTCCTCGTTTCCATGATGCAGAGGCAGGTCGTCGCACGCCGCCCGGCCTCCATTGCCGGCTTGGCCGAAATTCGCGGGGCCGGCATCGTACCGGTCGACACGATCCCGGTTGCGGTGATGGATTTTGCCATTTTGCCGGTCAAATCGCCCTTCGAACCGCGTCTTCCCCCCGAAAACGAGAGGTTTGAGCTGCCTTCCGGCGATTTTTTGCCTCTGCTGCGACTGCCCCTCGTAGAGGGCATGAATTCCTTCGACAATTTGCGGCGGCTTTTGCCTCTGAATGCCCGTTTTTAAGGAGAATCGTGCCTCCAAAAGGGGCATATGAGGATTTTTGACTTGCACTTCGCCTTTTCCTTGCCAAGATGGCCGCCCCATAGGTGGACGAAATTGCTGCATTGCGATATCTGACCATCCTGAGATTTGCAGATGCAGTTGGAGCGAAGACATCATGATCGGACTTGTGCTTGTCACACACGGCAAGCTGGCTGAAGAGTTTCGTCATGCTCTGGAGCATGTCGTCGGTCCGCAAAAGTCAATCGAGACTGTCTGCATCGGCCCGGAAGACGACATGGACCAGCGGCGGCAGGATATTCTCCAAGCCGTCCTTTCCGCCGACGAGGGCAAGGGCGTCATCATTCTCACCGACATGTTCGGCGGTACGCCATCCAATCTTGCGATCTCCGTGATGCAGAGTGGCACCGTCGAAGTGATCGCCGGTGTCAACCTGCCGATGCTGATCAAGCTTGCCGGCGTCCGCGGCGAAAGCGACATGGACAAGGCGCTCGTCGAAGCGTCGGAAGCGGGCCGGAAATATATTAATGTCGCAAGTCGTGTCCTCAGTGGCAAATAACGAGACATCAGCAATGACACTGTCCCGCGACCTTCCGATCGTCAACAAGCGCGGCCTGCACGCGCGCGCCTCTGCCAAGTTCGTCCAGACGGTCGAAGGTTATGATGCCGAAATCCATGTCTCCAAGGACGGCATGACCGTCGGCGGCACCTCGATCATGGGCCTGATGATGCTGGCCGCCAGCACCGGCAGTTCCGTCGCGGTAACCGCCAGCGGCCGCCAGGCGAAGGAAGCGCTCGATGCCCTCGACGCGCTCGTTGCCGACAAGTTCGGCGAAGAAATGTAGGCGCCGGATCGTTACCGAGCAAGGCTCCGATCCGCCTGCATGGCTGCCACGGCCTTGGGGACATAAAGACATAAAGACTTCTTTATGTCCTGTTGCTCCTTTTCATGAATCCTGATAGATGAGGAACAAACTTCCTGCTGCCATGCGGGGGTTAAGAATTTTAGTGCGCCTCGCCCGGCCTGATTCTCGTCAGGCCTCCGGCATGGAGCACCAGCCCGGAGACTTTCATGAGCACGAAGAACGACTATCACGTCGCGGATATCGGCCTTGCCGATTTTGGCCGCAAGGAAATCACCATCGCCGAAACGGAAATGCCGGGCCTGATCGCCTGCCGCGAAGAGTTCGGCACGGCCAAGCCACTGACGGGCGCGCGCATCACCGGTTCGCTCCACATGACCATCCAGACGGCCGTTCTCATCGAGACGCTGGTGGCGCTCGGCGCCGAGGTGCGCTGGGCATCGTGCAACATCTTCTCGACGCAGGACCATGCCGCAGCAGCGATCGCCGCGACTGGCGTTCCGGTCTTCGCCGTCAAGGGCGAGACGCTCGAGGAATACTGGACCTATACCGACCAGATCTTCCAATGGGCCGATGGCGGCGTTTCCAACATGATCCTCGATGATGGCGGCGATGCCACCATGTACATCCTGCTCGGCGCCCGCGCCGAAGCCGGCGAGGATGTCCTGTCCAAGCCGGAATCCGAGGAAGAAGAAATCCTCGTCGCCCAGATCAAGAAGCGCCTTGCCGCTTCGCCGGGCTGGTTCACCAAGCAGCGCGACGCCATCAAGGGCGTGACGGAAGAAACCACCACCGGCGTTAACCGTCTCTACCAATTGCACGCCAAGGGCCTCCTGCCCTTCCCGGCCATCAACGTCAACGATTCGGTCACCAAGTCGAAGTTCGACAACAAGTATGGCTGCAAGGAATCGCTGGTCGATGGCATCCGCCGCGGCACCGACGTGATGATGGCCGGCAAGGTTGCCGTCGTCTGCGGTTATGGCGATGTCGGCAAGGGCTCGGCTGCCTCGCTGTCGGGCGCCGGCGCCCGCGTCAAGGTCACGGAAGTCGATCCGATCTGCGCCCTGCAAGCCGCCATGGACGGTTTTGAAGTCGTCCAGCTGGAAGACGTGGTCTCTTCGGCCGACATCTTCATCACGACGACCGGCAACAAGGACGTCATCCGCATGGACCACATGCGCGCGATGAAGGACATGGCGATCGTCGGCAATATCGGCCATTTCGACAACGAAATTCAGGTCGCGGCACTGCGGAACCTGAAATGGACGAACATCAAGCCGCAGGTCGACCTCATCGAGTTCCCCAAGGGCAACCGCATGATCCTCCTGTCGGAAGGTCGTCTGCTCAACCTCGGCAACGCGACCGGCCACCCGTCCTTCGTCATGTCGGCCTCGTTCTCCAACCAGGTCCTGGCGCAGATCGAGCTGTTCACCAAGGGTGACGCTTACGAAAAGGGCGTCCACATCCTGCCGAAGCATCTTGACGAAAAGGTCGCGCGCCTCCACCTCGCCAAGCTGGGCGCCAAGCTTACGGAACTGTCCGAAGAGCAGGCCGGCTATATCGGCGTGACGCCGCAGGGTCCGTTCAAGTCAGAACACTACCGCTATTAATCCTTACCCGGATAATCCACAACATATAGAGGCCGCGATCTTGACAAAAGACCGCGGCCTCTTTTTTCGCCTCGCCCTTCCCGACGATTCCCCAAAGGCGTATGTTTTTGGGACAATGATTCGGGACGAAGATGCGGAACAGACGCGTCCGGAATCGGGATGTCTTGTCGTCAAGGCGGCATACAGACAAAGACATGCCGGACTGCAATCGGAATTGAACGAGGCCTGCTTCCGCAGGATTTCGATTAATACTGCATGGCGATTTGCAACCGGACCGATGGCCTTGCGCCGTGCCTGACTGACAAGGTCGGGGCACGATTCAAGGTGTTGAATACATATACGATCGTCCGTGATTCGGGTTTCCCGAGCACCGGTCATATGTGGTGCAAACGGGGAAGCACGCCATGGAAAGAGATCCTTCGAAACGCGCCGGCGGCCGGATTCCATCCCTGTTGCGACGGTTCCTGGCAAGCTCGGCGCTTGCCGCGATGGCCGGCCCAGCGGTCGCGGCCGTCGGGGACCTGACCAGCACCAGCCTTTTCCGCTCGTCCGAAGTCATCACCTTTTCCGTTCTCATCGGCGTCATCTCGGCCGCGATGATCTCCGCCATCTGGCTGATCCGCCAACGCGGCAATATGGAGACCGACAATCGAGAACTGACGGCGGCGCTTGCCGACGCAAACCATCGTATTTCCCGCTTCCAGGCGCTGATCGCCGACAAGAACCGCCGCATCGTCGTCTGGGAAGGACTGTCCGACAAGCCGGAATTCCTTGGCCAGTTGCCCGCCGAGACTGGCGCGCCGCAGGACGACCGCGATTTCCTGGCCTTCGGCCGCTGGATCAAGCCGCAATCCTCGTCCGAGCTCGAAAAGGCCATCGAACTTTTGCGGTTGACCGCCCAGAGCTTTGACCTGGTGGTCGAGACCACGCGCGGCGAGATCATCGAAGCGCAGGGCCGCGTTTCCGGCGGGCGCGCCTTCGTGCGTTTCGTGGCGCTCAACAATCTGCGTGCCGAACTGGCTGAAGTGAAACTGGAGCGAGACCGGCTGCACGGATCGCTCGTGAGCCTCCACGCCCTGCTCGACGCCATCGACCTGCCGGTCTGGCAGCGGGGCACGGATGGAAGCATTCTCTGGGTCAACGAAGCCTATAGCGAAGCGGTGGAATCGACCAACCCGTCGGCCGCCGTCAAGGAAAGCCGTGAACTGCTCGCCACCGTCGCCCGCGAAAAGATCCGCGCCGCCAGCACCTATGATTCGCCCTATCGCGACAAGGTCTCGACCGTCGTTCGCGGCAACCGCACCTTCTTCGATGTCGTCGATGCCAAGAGCACGGCGGGTTCGGCCGGCATGGCGATCAACGTCTCCGATGTCGAGGCCGTGCGCGAGGAGCTGAACCGGACGCTGAAGAGCCATGCCGAAACACTCGATCATCTGGCGACCCCGGTGGCGATCTTCGACGGCAGCCAGCGCCTGCAATTCTACAATCAGGCGTTCCAGGCTCTCTGGGACCTCGACATGGGGTTCCTCGAGCGGAAGCCCGACAATGGTGAAATCCTCGACCGGCTGCGTGCCGGCGGCAAGCTGCCGGAACAGCTGAACTGGAAACAATGGAAGGATCAGGCTCTCGCCGTCTATCAGGCGATCGAGACGCAGTCCGATCTCTGGCACCTGCCGAACGGCCAGACGCTCCGCGTCTTCGCCACTGCCCGTCCGCAAGGCGGCGTCACCTGGGTCTTTGAAAACCTGACGGAAAAGGTCGACCTGGAAACGCGTTACAACACTCTGGTCCAGGTTCAGGGTGAAACCATCGACCATCTGTCCGAAGGCGTTGCCGTGTTCGGGCCGGACGGCCGGATCAAGCTGTCCAATCCCGCCTTCCGCGCGCTCTGGGGCGTCAGCGAAATGGAAGCCAAGCCCGGCACCCATATCCGCGCCATCGAGCAGGCCTGCGCGCCCTCTTACGATCAGCCCGATGGCTGGAAGCGGTTCTCGCATCTGATCACCAGCTTCGACGACGAGCGGCCGTCCTGCCAGGGCATCCTTGAGCTGCGCACCGGTCTCATCCTCGATTTCGCCGTCATTCCGCTGCCCAACGCCCAGACCATGCTGACCTTCGTCAACATCACCGACAGCGCGCGGGTCGAGCGGGCGCTGACGGAAAAGAACGACGCGTTGCAGATGGCCGATCATCTGAAGAACGATTTTGTCCAGCACGTTTCCTATGAGCTGCGCTCGCCGCTGACCAACATCATCGGCTTTGCCGATCTTCTGAAGACACCGACCTTCGGTTCGTTGACCGAACGCCAGGCCGAATATGTCGATCACATCTCGACCTCGTCCTCGCTGCTTCTGACCATCGTCAACGACATCCTCGATCTGGCGACCGTCGATGCCGGCATCGTCGAACTCGACCTGTCGGAGATCAACCTCACGGATTTCCTCGACGAAATCTCGCTGCAGATGGCCGATCGGCTGCAGGAAAGCGCCGTGACGCTGCAGATCGATGCACCCGATATGCTGGGCCTGTTCGTCGCCGATCACCAACGCCTGAAGCAGATTCTCATCAAGCTGCTCACCAACGCCGCCAATTTCGCGCCCGATGGCAGCACGGTCGGCCTGACATGCCGCCGCGAGGGCAGCGACTTCGTCTTCAGCGTCACCGACAACGGCGCCGGCATTCCGCAGGACATTCTCGATACCGTGTTCAACCGCTTCGAAAGCCACGGGCAGCACGGCGGCGCCGGTCTTGGCCTGTCGATCGTCGAGAGCTTCGTCAGCCTGCATCACGGCACGGTCTCGATCCGCAGCCGCGAGGGCGAAGGCACCGAAGTCACCTGCCGCATCCCATCAGGCGAACTGCCGAAATTCCAAGCGGCCGAATAATGCAGGCAATCACCCTTTTCCTGAAGGACGAGGCGGCGACGATCGAGCTTGGCGAGGACTTGGCGCTGGCGCTCAAGGCTGGCGACTGCCTTGCCCTTTCCGGCGACCTCGGTGCCGGCAAATCGACGCTGGCACGCGCCCTGCTCCGGGCCATGGCGGACGACGAAGCGCTGGAGGTTCCAAGCCCGACCTTTACGCTGGTCCAGAGCTACGATTTGCGCATCCCGGTTTCGCATTTCGACCTCTATCGGCTGGCCGATGTCTCCGAACTCGACGAACTCGGGTTCGATGAAGCGCTGTCACAGGGCATCTGCCTGGTCGAATGGCCGGAAAATGCCGAAACGGCGCTGCCGAAATCCAGGCTGACCATAACGTTTACGCACCACGGCGATGGCCGTGAACTGTCGATCACCGGTGATGAGCAGGCCTTGAGCCGGATTCGCCGCAGCCTCTCCATCCGCGTCTTTCTCCAAGAGCGTGGTCAGGGCATGGCAAAACGCCGGCACTTAAGCGGCGACGCATCCGCGCGTGCCTATGAGCGCATCCTCGTTGATGGCCAGCCGATGCGGATCCTGATGGACTCGGCCCGTCTCAAGCCCGGCCCGATCCTGCAGGACGGCAAGTATTACCAGCAGCTCGCCCATCTCGCCGAGGATGTCATTCCCTTTGTCGCCGTGGATAAAGACATCCGCGACAAGGGGTTTCGGGCCCCGAAGATTTACGAAAGCGATCTCGATGCCGGCATCCTGCTGATCGAAAATCTCGGCAGCGAGGGAATTCTCGACGCCGAAGGCGCGCCGATCGCCGAGCGTTACCTCGAAAGCCTGCGTGTCCTCGCCCATCTGCACGCCCAACCCGTCACCCGCGACATCACCATTTCACCATCGGTCACGCATCACATCCCCGATTTCGATCGCACCGCGATGAAGATCGAGACCAGCCTGCTGATCGACTGGTACCTGCCCTGGAAACGCGGCGAAAAGGCTTCGGAGGCCGAACGCGCAGCCTATTTCGATGTCTGGGACCATCTGATCGATCTGCTCGCCACTTCGGAAAAGAAGCTGCTGCTACGCGACTTCCATTCGCCCAACATCATCTGGCGTGGCGATCAGTCCGGATTCGACCGCATCGGCATCATCGATTTCCAGGACGCGATGATCGGGCCGACGGCCTATGACGTCGCCTCGATCACCCAGGATGCCCGCGTGACGATCGAGCCGGATCTCTGCGGTCAGATGCTGGCGCTTTACAGTTCGGAGCGAAGTGCGCTTGGCGCCTTCGACGAAGTTACGTTCCGCCGCGACTGGCACCTCATGTCGGCCCAGCGCAATTGCAAGCTCGTTGGCATCTGGGTGCGGCTGATGCAACGCGACGGCAAGCCCTTCTACATGAAACATATGCCGCGGACATTTTCCTACCTTCAGGTGGCGCTCGAACATGAAGCACTCGCGCCCTTGCGCGATTGGTGCATAAAGGCTGGAATCCTGTAAACCGAATCACCGGTCAAGATGTCAGTGGATCCCGTGCTGCCGATGCCCCTATCCCAAAGGCCCATCAAGAATGCCATGGTGCTCGCCGCAGGGCTCGGCACCCGCCTGCGCCCGATCACCGACACGATGCCGAAACCGCTGGTTCCGATCGCGGACAAGCCGATGATCGATTATGTGCTGGATCTTCTGCAAGGCGCTGGCGTGGAGAGGGCTGTGGTCAATGTCCATCACTTCGCCGATCAGATGGAAGCGCATCTGGCCGAGCGACAGTACCCGAAGATCGTCATTTCCGATGAGCGGGCGGCCTTGATGAATTCGGGCGGTGGCCTCTCCAAGGGCTTGAAGCTGCTCGACGACGGCCCTGTGCTGGTCATGAATGCCGATCTCTTCTGGGTTGGCGAGCAGAAGGACGCGCCATCCAACCTGACGCGCCTCGCTTCATTCTTCGATGCCGGGACCATGGACATGGCGCTGCTCTGCGTCCGAATCGAGGACACGACGGGGCATAACGGCAAGCTGGATTTCTCGCTGTCCGAGGACGGCCGGTTGTCACGCTATGGAGACGGCATGCCGAACCCGGTCGTCTATGCCGGGGCGATCGCCATGCATAGCCGGCTTTTCGCGGATGCACCGCCGGATGCCTTTAACCTGAACATCTATTTCGACCGGGCGATCGCCAACAATCGGCTTTACGGGATTGTGCTCGACGGCCACTGGATGACGGTCGGCACGCCGGAGGCGATCAGCGAGGCCGAGGATGCCATTCGCCGCCTGGATAACGGGGCATGAGGACGTGACGGACGCTGTCTCAAACGTCTTCACCATTCCACCGGGTCTGCCTTTCCTGCGGACGCTGGTCGAGAAACTATGCTCGGGCGCGCTCGTTCCCGGCTTCCGCTATGATATGGCCGATCCGCTGTCGCTTGCCGGCGTCACCATTTTCGTGCCGACACGACGGTCGGCCCGCGTGCTGCGTTCGGAACTGGTCGATTGCCTGGGCGGCCGCTCGGCGATCCTGCCGATGATCCGCGCACTCGGCGAAACCGATGATGACAGCGGCTTCTTCGATGCGGAAATTCCGGCGATCCTCGATCTCGCGCCGCCGCTGCCCAACGTCGCGCGGCTGATCGAGCTTGGCCGACTGGTCCTTGCCTGGCGCAACCAGCTGCCGAAAGCCGTGCTCGACGTGCATTCGGAAAGCCCGCTGATCGCGCCGGCAAGCCCGGCGGACGCGATCTGGCTGGCGCGCAATCTTTCCGACATCATCGACGCGATGGAAACGGAAGAACTCGGCTGGGAGGCTCTGGAGAAGCTCGACGATGCCGACCATGCGCTCTGGTGGCAGTTGACATCGGCCTTCCTCAAGATCGCCAGCACCTACTGGCCGGAGCGGCTGGAGGAGCTGAAGCAATCCTCGCCATCCCGCCACCGCAACGCCATCCTCGAGGCCGAGGGACATCGTATTGCCGGCGGCAAGGTCAGCGGCCCGATCATCATCGCCGGCTCGACCGGTTCCATTCCCGCGACAGCCAAGCTGATCGCCGCCGTTCAGAAATTGCCCAACGGAACCATCGTGCTTCCCGGTCTCGACCAGACGATGAGCGAGGCCGAATGGACGATGATCGCGCCGGAGGCGGTTGCGGGTTTTGGCGATTCCGCAAGCCGTAGCCATCCGCAATACGGCTTCTTCCGCCTCTTGAAGACCATGGGCATTGCCCGTCACGAAGTCGTGGCCCTTGGCACCGGTGCTTCGGACCTCGCCCATCGCGCCGAACTGATCTCGCATGCGCTGCTGCCGGTGCAGGCCACCAGTGGCTGGACGGACTTGCGCAACGATGTCGATCCCGCCCAGTTGGCGGAAGCTTTTGCCGGTACGGCCCTGATCGAGACCGCCAACGAGCGCGAGGAAGCGACAGCGATCGCCATTGCTCTGCGCCTTGCTCTTCAGGACAGCGAGGAAAGCCAAGCGGCGCTGATCACGCCAGACCGCGATCTCGCCCGCCGGGTCGCGAGCGAACTCCTGCGCTTCGGCATCGAGGCAGACGATTCCGCCGGCACGCCACTGTCCGCCACGGGCCCCGGCAGTCTCGTCCGGCTGCTGCTCGAAGCCGCACTCCGGCCGGGTGATCCCGTCTCGATCACCGCCCTTCTCAAGCATCCGCTCTCCCGCTTTGGTCTCGACACAGCGTCGATGAACAGGGCGGCAACGGCGCTGGAACTCATGGCCCTGCGTGGCGGCACCGGCAGCGCCGACATATCGGAACTCGAAGTTCTTCTCGACCAGGCGCTTCAGCGCGAGGTCGGCAAGAAGCATCTGCCGGAATGGCGCGGTCAGTTCGACGAGCAGGCGATCGAACAGGCTCGCGATCTCGCCCGGCGGATCGCCGCTGCGGTCGAGCCGCTCGCCGGCACGCTGGTGCGTCACCACCGGACCGGGCGGGGCCTCACCGCCGCGCTGACGCTGTCGGAATGGGCGGAGAAAACCGGACTGGCACTGGAATCAGTTGCCGTCGAAGAAAACGGCAGCCTGGCCGGGCTCTGGTCTGGTGAAGCCGGCGAAGCATTGGCGGCCTTGCTGCGCGCCGCCATCGATACCGACGGCCAGTTGACCGCCGACGGGCCGCAATGGAGCGACATCGTCGAGGCGCTGTCCGCCAGCGAGGCGATCAAGCCGCGCGCCATGCGCCATCCCCGCGTCTTCATTTTCGGCGCGCTGGAATCGCGCCTGCAGAGCGTCGATCTCGTCGTTCTCGGCGGTCTGAATGAGGGTACCTGGCCGGGCCAGTCGGCCAACGACCCCTTCCTGTCGCGGACCATGAAGACGACGATGGGACTCGAGCCGCCCGAACGGCGCATCGGCCAGCTTGCCCATGACTTTCAGATGGCCTGCGGCACCCGTCGGCTGATTCTCACCCGCGCCATGCGCAAGGGCGCGACGCCAACCGTCGCCTCCCGCTGGCTGCAGCGGCTGCTTGCCGTCGGCGGCAAGGATTTTTCCGCTCGGCTTCGTGAAAACGGTCATGATTATCACCAATGGACTGGCATGCTCGATCAAGGTGTCACGCAGGCTCTTGCCAAGCGGCCCGAACCGAAACCTTCCGCCGACCAGCAGCCGCGCAGCTATTCCTTCAGCGAGGTGACCCGGCTGCGGCGTGACCCCTATGCCGTCTATGCGCGGCGAATCCTGCGGTTGCAGCCGATCGATCCGTTCAACCGCGATCCGGGCGCTGCCGAGCGCGGCACGCTCTACCACAAGATCGTCGAGCGGTTCGTGCGCGCCAAGTTGGATGCAACCTCGCCGCAGGCGCAGACGGAAATGAGCCGGATTCTCAACGAGGCCTTCAACGAGCAGGCGCTGCCCGCCCATATCGATATTGTCTGGCGGCCGCGCTTTTCCGCCGTCGGCAAGGCCTTCATCGACTGGGAATCCCGCCGCCAGCAGGACGTGCGCAAGAGTCTTACCGAACTCTATGCATCGATGGAACTCGGCGTATCCGACATCAAGCTGACCGGCATCGCCGACAGGATCGATATCCTCGGCGACGGCAGTGCCGTGATCGTCGATTACAAGACAGGGTCGAGCCCCTCGGTCAACGAGGCCCGCGCGCTTCTCGATCCGCAGCTGGCGCTGGAAGCCGCGGCGCTCAAGGCGGGAGCCTTCGAGAAAGCCGGCAAACGGCATCCGTTATCCCTGCTCTATGTCCGGCTGAAGCCCGGCGAACGGTTCGCGGTCCAGGAGGTCAACAACGAGAATGCCAAGGCGCGTGCCAATGTCGAGACCAAGTCGGCCGACCAGCTGGCCGCGGATTCGCTCAAGGAACTGACCGGGCTTCTCGCCGCCCTGATGAGCGGTAAATACGGGTTTGCATCGCGGCTGATCGTTCAGAAGGAGCGGGATTACGGCGGCGAATATGACCATCTCGCCCGGGTCGCCGAATGGGCGACGGCGGATGGGGAGGAGGATGCCAATGAGGGATGACGATTTCGGCCCTCTCGACCCGACGCCTGAAGGCTGGCTGGACTGGACCTCGGCCAAGCAGGCGCTGGCATCCGATCCCGCCCGTTCAGCCTGGGTGTCGGCCAATGCCGGTTCCGGCAAGACTCATGTGCTCACCCAGCGCGTCATCCGGCTATTGCTGTCCGGCTGCCGTCCGTCCGCGATCCTGTGTCTGACCTATACCAAGGCGGCCGCATCCGAAATGTCGAACCGCGTCTTCGAGCGCCTGGCCGAATGGGTGACGCTGGACGACGACACGCTCGACAGCCGCATCGCCGCGATCGAAGGCGAGCGACCCGACCTCCTCAAGCGGCAGGAAGCACGCCGCCTGTTTGCCCGGGCGCTGGAAACGCCGGGCGGCCTGAAGATCCAGACGATCCACGCCTTCTGCGAGGCTCTGCTGCACCAGTTTCCGCTGGAGGCCAATGTCGCCGGGCATTTCTCCGTTCTCGACGACCGGGCATCCGCGACGCTGCTCGCCGACGCGCGCCGCGCGCTCCTGACCGCGACAGCGAGCGAGGACGACCGTGAACTCACCGAAGCCTTCGCCACCGTGCTGGATCTGGCCGACGATACGGGGCTGGAAAAACTGCTGTCGGCGATCGTCGATCAACGCACGCCGATCCAACTCTTTCTCGATGATGCCGCGCGCAAGGGCGGCATCGATCCCGCGTTGCGGACAGCACTCGGCCTGCGCCCCGATGAAACCCGGGAAACCGCCCTTGCCGCGTTCTGGCCGCTGCCCGGACTGAACGGTGCAGGGCTCGAACGTTATGTCGGAATGGCACTTTCGGCCGGCGGTGCGAAAGTCTCGGATTTTGCCGAAGGCCTGCGCGCTGTCGCCAGGCTCTTCGATCCGCTACAGCGATACAACGCACTGATCGATCTGTTTTACACCCAGGCCGGCAAGCCGCGCGCCGATTCCGCTTTTCTCTCCAAGGGCATGCGCGACAAGGCGCCGGATCTGGAAGACCTCGTGTTCGTTGCCCGCGATCACATGATCGCCGCCACCGACCGGCTCAATGTCATCGCCATGTTCGAGGCGACGAAGGCCGCACTGGTGCTGGCCGACCGGCTGAACAGCGATTACGAGGACATCAAGAAGAGCCGCAGCCAGCTGGATTTCGACGACCTGATCAACCGGACCGCGACGCTTCTGGTGCGCGGCGATGTCAGCCGCTGGATCCACTACAAGCTCGACCAGGGCATCGACCACATTCTCGTCGACGAGGCGCAGGATACCAGCCCGGTTCAATGGACGATCATCCAGTCGCTGGCGGAGGATTTCTTCTCCGGCGAAACCGCACGTGGCGGCAACCGCACCATGTTTGCCGTCGGCGACGAGAAGCAGTCGATCTATTCCTTCCAGGGCGCACGGCCGGAGCGATTTTCCAACGAGAGCATCGAGACCGAACGACGGGTGGTGAATGGCGGCAAGGCCTTCAGCCCGATCCGGCTGCAACTGTCCTTCCGCTCGACGGAAGACGTGCTCTCCGCCGTCGATACCGTGTTCGAAAACCCGGTCCATGCCAAGGGTCTGAGTGCACGCAGCGACACTGTCGTCCACGCCTCCAACCGTATCGGCCATCCCGGCCTGGTCGAGGTCTGGGATGCGATCGCACCGGCCGACAGCATTCACGAAGATGACTGGACGGCGCCTTTCGACGCCACGCCGGAGGATGCACCGGCGAACATCCTCGCTCAGCGCATCGCCGCTGTGCTCGCTGACTGGATCGGCCGGGAAACGGTGATCGAAAAAGGTGTCCGGCGACCGATGCAGCCGGGGGACGTCATCGTTCTCGTGCGCAAGCGCGATGCCTTCGTCAATGCGCTGACACGCGCGTTGAAAACCCGCCGCAATATTCCCGTCGCCGGCGCCGACCGGCTGGTGCTGACCAATCATATCGCCGTGCAGGACCTGATGGCGCTGGGACGGTTCGTGCTGTTGCCGCAGGACGATCTTTCGCTCGCCGCACTTCTCAAAAGCCCGCTGTTCAACCTGACCGAGACCGATATCGCCGAGCTCGCGGCAGGGCGCCCCGCCTCCGTCAGCCTCTGGCAGCGCCTGAACGACCTTGGCGGCGACGAGGCCAGCCGCTACCGCCCTGCGCTTGTCGCGCTGCAGCGCTACCGCCTTCTATCGCGCACCCTGCCGGTGCATGATTTCTACGCCGGCGTCCTTGGCCATGACGGCGGCCGCGCGGCCTTTCTCGGCCGGCTCGGCAGCGAGGTCAGCGACATCCTTGACGAGTTCCTCACCTTCGCGCTCGACCATGAAAAGAACGGGCTGCCAGGCCTGCAAGCCTTCATTTCGGGCCTGGAAATGGAAGCGCCGACAGTCAAGCGCGAGCAGGACAAGGAGCGCAACGAAGTCCGCATCATGACCGTCCACGCGGCCAAGGGTCTGGAGGCACCTGTCGTCTTCCTGGTGGATGGCGGCGGCAAGGCCTTTAATTCGCAGCATGTCTCAGGCCTGCGCATGATCCGCAGGGATGACCGGCATGACACGATCCCACTGCCGGTCTGGCGACCACCGGGTGCAGCGTCCAACGCGCTGATCGACGCGGATACGACGCAACTCAAGACCGCGGCCGAAGAGGAATACCGCCGCCTGCTCTATGTCGGCATGACGCGGGCGGCCGACCGGCTGATCGTCTGCGGCTATCAGGGCAAACGCGCCAATCCCGAAAGCTGGCACGCCATGGTAACGGCGAGCCTTTCGACCGATGAGCGTGGCCGCAGCACACCGGTGACCTTTGCGACGAGCGATCAGGAGTGGACGGGTTATCGCTGGCAGGTTTCCGCCGTGAGCCGCGACCTGAAAACGCAGGAGATCAAGGAAGAGGCCAATATCCACCGCCCGGACCTGCCATCCGCCCTTTCGACCCCCCTGCCGCCGCAACGTCACCTGCCGCGCCCGCTCAGCCCGTCGGGCGCTGGCGTCGTCATCGACGAGGACGAGACCGGCGGCATTGTCGGCTCGGCCTTGTTTTCCCGAAAAGCCGGCCCCGGCTCGTCGCTGCTGCGCGGCGCGATCCTGCATCGCTTCCTGCAGGTCCTGCCATCGATCGCGCCGGAGGAACGCCGCGCTGCCGCCGAACGTTACCTTTTGCGGTCCGTACCGCGCTGGAGCGAGGCAGAACGGCAGGCGCTGATCACCTCGGTGCTGAACGTCATGCGCCATGACGATCTCCGCGACCTGTTCTCCGAGACGAGCCGCGCCGAGGTCTCGGTAATGGGTACGCTGGCGCTTGGAAAACGGGATTTCGCCGTCTCGGGGCGGATCGACCGGCTGGCCGTATCCGGCAACACCGTCATTATTGCCGATTTCAAGACGAACCGTGAAATCCCGGCCTCGGTCGAGGGCATTCCCTTCATCTACCAGGCGCAGTTGGCCATCTACCGCGCCCTGCTCGCGCCGCTTTATCCCGGTCACTTGTTTCAATGCGTGCTGATCTACACGGAAGGGCCGACCGTTCTGACATTGCCGCAGGAGATGCTCGACGCAAGTCTTGTAGACCTCGCGACAAAGTGAGATAGGAATGCATTGAAAAGCTGACGCTCAGCCATCACATGATGGACAACCGTTCGAAGAACGCCGATTTCGAAACCAAGGAGCAGCCTATGGCTACCGTAAAAGTCGATACTTCCAATTTTCAGGACGAAGTCCTGAATGCCGCCGAGCCTGTCATCGTCGATTTCTGGGCCGAATGGTGCGGTCCGTGCAAGATGATCGCTCCGAGCCTGGAAGAAATTTCCGTCGAAATGGCCGGCAAGGTCAAGGTCGCCAAGGTCAACATCGACGAGAACCCGGAAATCGCCGCCCAGTATGGCGTGCGCTCGATCCCGACGCTTGCCATGTTCAAGGCCGGCGAAGTGGCCGACATCAAGGTTGGCGCCGCGCCGAAGACGGCCCTGACGACCTGGATTTCCAACGCAGCCGCGTAAATCAGTTTGCAGGTAGCATGAAAAAGCCCGGGAAACCGGGCTTTTTGTCGTCTGGGAAGACGTTGACAGTCGTTATCTCGGCGGTGTGCCGTTATCGGCCAGGACGTCGCCGACCAGATAGAGCGATCCGCCGATCAGGATGCGTGGCGGCACCGACTCGTTGCCGAAAATCCCGGCGATCACCCCAAGCGCCTCGGCAACGGTGGAGACCGCACCGGCCTCGAACCCGGCTGATGCGGCATCATCGGCCAGCGCCACGGCATCGATGCCGGCATCCGATGCGCGGATCGGCACGGTGAAGACCTGTTCGGCCAGCCCCTTGAACGCGTTGAAATAGCCGATCGGATCCTTGGTGTTGATCATGCCGATGATCAGCACCAGCGGGCGCGGATCGCGCTCCTCCAGATTGGCCATGGTTTCGGCGATGACCTGCCCGGCGCCGGGATTGTGGCCGCCATCGACCCAGATTTCCGCGTCCTTCGGCCCGAGCGATGCCAGCTTGCCCTCGGTCAGCCGCTGCAACCGGCCCGGCCACTCGACATTGACAAGACCCGCCTCGAGCGCGCCGTCCGTCAGGTCGAAACCCGCCGCCTTTACCGCCCGGATGGCGGCAGCGGCATTGCCGTATTGATGACGCCCCGGCAGACGCGGCAACGGCAGGTCGGCAAGGCCGAACTCGTCCTGATAGACCAGCCGGCCGTATTCCTCGTGCGCCATGAAATCCTGGCCGTAGATGGCCAGCGGACAGGAGAGCCGTTCGGCGATGGAAACGAGGACGTCGCGCGCCGTATCCTCTTCCTGGTGGCCGATCACCACCGGGCAGCCGCGCTTCATGATGCCCGCTTTTTCGGCGGCGATCAGTTCCACCCGGTCACCGAGATAGGCCTGATGATCGAGCGAGATCGGCATGATGACGGAGACGGCCGGCGTCTTGATGACATTGGTTGCGTCGAAGCGGCCGCCGAGGCCGACCTCGATGATCGCCACATCGGCCGGATGCTCGGCAAACAGCACGAAGGTGACGGCAGTCAGGATTTCAAAGACAGTAATCTTCTCGCCCGCATTGGCTTCCGCCACCCGCCGCACGGCATCCGCCAGGACTGCGTCGCCCACCAACGCTCCCCGGGCGCCCTTCCGGCCGAGGCGATAACGCTCATGCCAGTTGACCAGATGCGGAGAGGTATGGACGTGAACGCTGAGGCCCGATGCTTCGAGGATTGCGCGGGAAAAGGCGGTGACGGAACCCTTGCCGTTGGTGCCGGCCACATGGATGACGGGTGGCAGTTGGTCCTGCGGATTGCCGAGACGGTCGAGAAGCCGAGTGATCCGGTCGAGCGAGAGATCGAAACCCTTGGGATGAAGCGCCAGGAGCTTGTCGATCTCCTGCCCCGCCTCGGTGACGTTGATTGTCGACATCGTCGCTCCTGCAAACCGCCGGTGAAATGCTCCCCCGCTGTCCGGCGAGTCGGGAACGCTCCGGTTCCATGTCACATCCCGCCCTCTCGAAGAAGACGGGATGCGAATATCCCTAAAGGCTGGCCGACGCGGCCATTGGAACGGCCGCCGTCGCCGTGCCAGCATTCAGCTTGGCGGCGCTGACGGGCTTCTTCATCAGGATTTTCAGGACGCGGGCAAGCGTATCGGGAATGTCGTGGCGCTTCACGACCATGTCGATCATGCCGTGTTCCATCAGGTATTCCGAAGTCTGGAACCCTTCCGGCAGCTTTTCGCGAATGGTCTGCTCGATGACGCGCTTGCCGGCGAAGCAGATTTCAGCGCCAGGTTCGGCGAGATGCAGGTCGCCCAGCATGGCATAGGAGGCCGTCACGCCACCGGTGGTCGGGTTGGTCAGGACGACGACATAGGGAAGACCGGCTTCCTTGAGCATCTGGACCGCGACCGTGGTGCGCGGCAGCTGCATCAGCGACAGGATGCCTTCCTGCATGCGGGCGCCACCCGAGGCCGGGAAGATGACCAGCGGGCATTTTTCCGCGATCGCCTTCTCGAAGGCCTTGATGATCGCTTCGCCGGCAGCGATGCCGAGCGAACCGCCCATGAAATTGAATTCGTGCACGACACCGACGAGCTTGACGCCACGGCAACGGCCAAGGCCGGCCACGATCGTGTCCTCGAGATCGGTCTTGATGCGGCTATCACGCAGGCGATCAACATATTTCTTGGAATCGCGGAACTTCAGGGGATCCTGCGCCACCTTCGGCTGCGGCAAGGCCTCATAGACGCCGTCATCGAACAGGTCCTTCAACCGTGCCTTGGCCGGCATCTTCATGTGAAAGCCGGACGCCGGAATGACCCATTTGTTCTCTTCGAGATCGCGGTGAAACACCATCTCGCCGGTTTCCGGGCATTTGATCCAGAGATTCTCCGGAACTTCCCGGCGACCGAGCATCGAGTTGATCTTCGGGCGAACGTAATTGGTGATCCAGTTCAAATTCAAAACTCCTGAATGTCTAGGACCGGGTCCTGCCCTATAAAATGGGCAATTATTCGGCCGCAACAAGTCTTGCGGAACGAACGCCGGCGGAAAGGGCGCGAACCAGCGTTTCCACGCCCGGCACCGTCGCTCCGGTCGACTGGCCGTCTTCCGTCAGGCTGGACGCCACCTGATTGACGATGGCGGTGCCGACGACGACACCGTCGGCGGACGCACCGATGGCTTTTGCATGTTCCGCGGTCTTGACGCCGAAACCGACGCAGACCGGAAGTTTCGTATGGTGCTTGATCCGCTGCACGGCGCCACCGATTACGGTGGGATCGGGAAGCGCCGATCCGGTAATGCCGTTCATCGAGACATAATAGACGAATCCGGAGGTGTTTTCGAGCACCTTCGGCAGACGCTTGTTATCCGTGGTCGGCGTCGCCAGCCGGATGAAGTTAACATCCTTCTTCAGCGCCGGAATGCACAGTTCGTCATCCATTTCCGGCGGCAGGTCGACAACGATCAGTCCATCGATGCCCGACGCCAGAGCGTCGTCGAGGAAGCGTTCGACACCGTAGATATAGATCGGATTGTAATAGCCCATCAGCACGATCGGCGTATCCTGATCATCCTCGCGGAAGCGACGAGCGATTTCGAGCGTCTTTGCCAGTGTCTGGCCAGCCTTCAGCGCGCGCTGGCCGGCCAGCTGGATCGCGGGGCCGTCGGCCATCGGATCGGAGAACGGCATGCCGAGCTCGATCACGTCGGATCCAGCCTTCGGCAACGCCTTCATGATGGCGACCGAGGTTTCGAAATCCGGGTCTCCGCCCATGAAATAGGTGACAAGCGCCGGGCGGCCTTCCGCGGCCAGATCGGCAAATCGTTTGTCTATGCGTGCGGTCATGCTCTTAAAGCTCCATACCGAGAATCTTGCCGACCGTGAATATGTCCTTGTCGCCGCGACCGGACAGGTTCATCAGGATGATCTCGTCCTTGCCCATCTTTGGGGCGCGCTTGATCACTTCGGCAATGGCGTGGGCGGCCTCGAGTGCCGGAATGATGCCTTCGAGGCGGGTCAGCGTCTGGAAGGCTTCCAGTGCTTCATGGTCCATGATCGGCACATATTCGACACGGCCGATATCGGCGAGCCAGGAATGTTCCGGCCCGATGCCGGGATAATCGAGGCCGGCGGAGATCGAATGGCCCTCCTTGATCTGGCCGTCGCCATCCTGCAGCAGATACGTGCGGTTGCCGTGGAGGACACCCGGCGTGCCGGCGGTGATCGAGGCGCAATGTTCCTCGCCTTCCAGACCCTTGCCGCCCGCCTCGACGCCGACGATCTTGACCGATTCATCATCGAGAAACGGATGGAAGATGCCAATTGCGTTCGATCCGCCGCCGACGGCAGCGACGATCAGATCCGGCAGGCGGCCTTCGGCCTCCAGCATCTGCGCCCGCGCTTCGGTGCCGATCACCGCCTGGAAGTCGCGGACCATTTCCGGATAGGGATGAGGGCCGGCGGCAGTGCCGATCAGGTAATAAGTATCGTCGACATTGGTGACCCAATCCCGCAGCGCCTCGTTCATGGCGTCTTTCAGCGTGCCGGAACCGGCCGTGACCGGCTTGACCTCGGCGCCCAGCAGCTTCATGCGGAAAACGTTCGGCGCCTGGCGCTGGACATCGGTCGCGCCCATGTAGACGACGCAGGGAAGGCCGAAGCGGGCGGCGACTGTCGCGGAGGCAACGCCATGCTGTCCGGCGCCGGTCTCGGCGATGATGCGGGTCTTGCCCATGCGCTTAGCCAGCAGGATCTGGCCGATGCAATTGTTGATCTTGTGCGAGCCGGTATGGTTCAGCTCTTCGCGCTTGAAATAGATCTTGGCGCCGCCAAGGTGCTCGGTCAGGCGCTCGGCGAAATAGAGCGGGCTCGGGCGGCCGATATAATGGGCGCCGAGATCCTTGAGTTCCGCCTGGAATTCCGGATCGGTCTTGGCTTTTTCCCACTCGGCCTGCAGATCGAGGATCAGCGGCATCAGGGTTTCGGCGACGAAGCGGCCGCCGAAAATGCCGAAACGGCCATCCTCGTCGGGACCCGTCCTGAACGAATTCGGGGTTGGTGTCTCGTTCACGTGCTTCTCCCTGCCAATACACCCTCGGCCATGTCCGCTTCCGCGCGGGCAATGGCGTCGAAGAATTCTTCCATGCGCTTGAGGTCCTTGACACCCGGCGCGCTTTCGACGCCCGACGAGGTATCGACCGCCTTGGCGCCCGTCAGGGCCAGCGCTTCACCGACATTATCGGCGTTCAAACCACCGGAAAGCATGTAATCCACGCTGTCGTCAAGCGTATCGAGCAGCCGCCAGTCGAAAGACACGCCATTGCCTCCCGGCAGATCCGAGCCCTTCGGCGGCTTGGCGTCGAACAGGAACCGGTCGGCAATGCCGATATAGGGCTCGATCCGGCGCAGATCGTCGGCATCGCGGATCGACAGGGCCTTGATCACCGGAAGCCCATAGACCGCCTTGACGGTCAGGACACGATCCGGGCTTTCATTGCCATGCAGTTGCAGCATGTCGGGAGCAAGCGCCGAGACGATCTCGTCGAGAACATCGCTATCGGCATCGACAGTGACCGCGACGATCTTTGCCTTGCCACGAATGCGCTCGGCCAGCCGGCCGGCGTCGTCAGGCTCGATATTGCGCGGGCTCTTCGGAAAGAAGATGAATCCCGTATGGCTCGCACCCAGCGCAACCGCCTTGTCGACAGCCTCGGCGGTCTTCAATCCGCAAATTTTGACTTCCGTTTTCATGCACAGCGACCTGCCATGAAACGTCGCTGGAGTCGAGCTAAAACACGGCAAACCTTGACGCGAACGAAGCTTCCCCCATTGCGAGACGGGGACGACGGCCCCATATCGTCTTCAAAGAACCGGAGACGCTTATGCGCCTGATCCTCGCCATCATCCTGCCCTGGCTGCAATTCTTCACCATCGGCCGTCCGATCGCCGGCATCATCTGCCTGATCCTGCAGGTCACGTTGATCGGCTGGATACCGGCTGCGATCTGGTCGGTCTATGCGCTCAGCCAGTACAAGACGGACGAGAAAATCCGAGACGCACTGGGCAACCAGAATCGGCGCTGATTTCGATCAGTCGAAATCGATGGCGTGCAACATGGTGCCATTGCGCTTGAGCCAGCGCTTGGCATCGTCCATGGCCGGGCACAGTTCTTCGCACAGATCCCAGAAATCCGGCCCGTGGTTCATCTCGCGCAGATGCGCCACTTCATGGGCGGCGAGATAATCGATCACCTTGGGCGGCGCCATGACGATCCGCCACGAAAAGCTCAGGGCGCCATCGGCGGCGCAGGATCCCCAGCGGCTGCGGGTATCCTTGAAACTCAGCGACTTGACCTTACGGCCAACCTTTCGCGCATGGAAGGCCACCAGCCGCTCCAGATCCGTGCGGGCTTCCTTCTTCAGGAAATCCGCAATCCGCCGGCGCAGGTGCTCCTCGGCGCCGCTGACGCGCAGCACGGCTTCGTCTTCGACAACAACCGCTTCCGTCAGGCCGCGCAGCTTTCCCGTGCGTTCGATCCGGTGCGCGACGCCGCGCAGCAGGATCGTTCCCCCCTCTTCCAGTACGCTCTCGCCGGAAAAGCGGGCCAGTTTGGTCATCAGCCAACCCTGATGGCGATCGAGAAAGGCATTGATCTCGCGCTCGGGCAATCCGGCGGGAATGGTCATCTTCAGGGCCCGGCCGCCGGGTTCGATGCGCAGCGTCATCCGGGTTGCGCGCGCATTCTGGCGAATGGTCAGCGGCATGACCTTTCCAGCGACCTCGATCGTCCGCGTCACCGGTGCGGGCGGACGTTTGGGTTGACGCGGCTTTCGAAACAGGGAGAACATGAGGACTTGATAACCGATTCGTCTGAAGAACACATGATCCGCACGGCTTTGCGCATGGATCATCAAAAAGAAAAACCGGCATCGTGAGGATACCGGTTCTTGTTGTCAGGCTGATCCGGGCAGATCAGCTAATTAATTGGCCGGAAAGCCCGGCACCGAACCGCCGGAATTGCGATCGCGCATGAAGCGGTCGAAATCTTCCTGGTCCTTGGCACGGCGAAGTTCGCGAACATACTCGTCGAATTGCTCGCGCATTTCGTCAAGCTTGCGGCGTTCTTCGTCGAGGCGCGACAGCTCGGCATCGCGCCAGTCGTCAAAGGCGACGTTGCCGGTGCCGAAGTTTGAACGGCCAAAACCGTGACTCTTGCGCTTGAACGACGAGCAGAAGCCATCAACCGTGGCGTTGGCGTCCTTCTTGAAGCCTTTCAGGCGTTCGCCGAACAGGATATAGGCCAGCATGGCCAGGCCGAGCGGCCAGAAAACAACAAAACCGAGCACCATCATGGCAATGGTCGCGGGCGTCCAGTCCGGACGGATCAATGCAGATTGGTTCATGTTGAGAAGTCCTCGCTAAAAGTGGGCCTCTCCTTCGGGCCCGCTTATTACGAGATGGGAAGAGGCCTGCCACTGTGCAAGACAATTGTCCGCACATTCCGGCAAGCTTCTGATATCGATGGATGAAATCGATATATGCCAGTGGATCAGGCGGACTTGCCGCCCTTGATCACGCGGCGAACCGGCTTGGCGCTTCGGGCATGTTCACGCTGAAACGCAAGGATGCGCGGGGCAATTTCGCGGCGGAAACGTGATCCGTTGAACACGCCGTAGTGGCCGACATCCGGCTGCATGTAATGCAGGCGCATGTTGTCGGGGATGTTGGTGCAGATCGTCTGCGCCGCTTCGGTCTGGCCGACGCCGGAAATATCGTCGTTTTCGCCTTCGACCGTCAGCAGAGCCACCTTGCGGATCGCCGTCGTATCTATCTTCTGGCCGCGATGCGTCATCTCGCCCTTCGGAAGCGCGTGCTTGATGAACACGACATCGACGGTCTGCAGATAGAATTCCGCCGTCAGGTCCATCACCGCCATGTATTCATCGTAGAAATCACGGTGCTTTTCGGCGGCATCGCCATCGTTCTTGATGAGATGCTCGAAGAAATCCTTGGTCGCCGTCAGGTGGCGGTCGAGGTTCATCGACATGAAGCCAGAGAGCTGCAGGAAGCCCGGATAGACCGGACGCATGAAACCTGTCTGCGGAAACGGTACCGGCATGACCACATTGTCGCGGAACCAGTCAAGCGGCTTGTCCTTGGCGAGCTGGTTGACCGCAGTCGGATTGATCCGCGTGTCAATCGGCCCGCCCATCAGCGTCATGGAGGACGGCGATAGCGGATCCTCGTTGGCCTCCATGATGGCGACGGCGGCCAGAACCGGAACGGCCGGCTGACAAACGGCGATCACATGCGTGTCGGGGCCGAGGAAATGCAGTATGTTGATGACGTAATCGATATAGTCGTCGAGGTCGAACGTGCCCTCGGTCAGCGGCACGGTGCGGGCATCGATCCAGTCGGTGATGTAGATATCCGACTGCGGCATCAGCGCCTCGACGGTGCCCCGCAAGAGGGTCGCATAGTGACCAGACATCGGCGCGACGATCAGGACCTTCGGATCGGCGGCCCGGCTTTTCGGCACTTCGCGCTCGAAATGGATAAGATTGCAGAAGGGCGAGCGCCAGACGATCCGCTCCTGGACCGGCACGGCGATACCATCGACCAGCGTCTCTGGCAGGCCGAATTCCGGCTTGCCGTAGCGGCGCGTGGTGCGCTCGAAAACTTCGAGGCCGGCAGCGGCGGCGCGGCCCATATAGGTATGGGCAATCGGGTTCAGCGGATTGGCATAGGCAAGCCGCAAGGCGTCGGCGGCGGCGCGCCAGGGCGCCATCATCGCATGATTGAATTCATAGAGCTGGTAAAACATCGGAAGCGTTCTCCTTGTTAGCCTCGACGACAACGCCGCTCCCACCGGACGCAACCCTGCTCTCTTGTTGTTCTTCCCGCAGCCGCCGGACATTAGCAGTTTTCTTGTGCAACGCAATAAATATGCCGCATGCCCGGCCTGACAAGGGGCTTGGTCGCTTCCTGCCCAGGGAAGGGTTTGATACTAGGTAAAGGCGCTTGCCCGAGGCTGCCGTCAAGCGTCGATGGAATAGAAACGCGCCGCGGTGGCGCCAAACACGGCTTCGCGCCCGGGTTCATCCAGATGCGCGAGCAGCGCGGTTGCGGCTTCCCACCAATCGCCATAGCTCGAATCGAGATCGACGACCGGCCAATCGCTGCCGAACATCACGCGCTCCGGGCCGAAAACATCGAGCAAATGTCGGGCAAAGGGCTTCAATCTGGCGACCGACCATCCGGTCCCCGCCTCCGTCACCAGACCCGACAGCTTGACGCAGACATTCGGTCGCTTTGCCAGCGCCGCCATGTCAGCGCACCACGGCTCCAGCATGCCTTGGGCGATGAACGGCTTTGCCCCATGATCGACAACGATCGAGAGATCCGGTAGCCGGTCGGCGAGCGCCGCGATGACAGGCAGGTGGCGCGGCTGGATCAGGGCATCGAAGCGCAGGTCAAGCGCCGGCAGCGTCTCCAGCGTGCGGATTGCCTCCGGCTGGAGGATGCAGGCCGTGTCCGCGATACCCTGCAGCATCGGCCGGATGCCGCGGAATTTCGGATGCTGCTTCAGCCGGACGAGTTCATCCCGCGCGCCGGCGGACCAGACATCCACCCAACCGACGACCGCCGCGACCGTTTCCTCGCGCGTCGCGATGTCGAGCAGAAACGCCGTTTCCGCAGCATTGGGGGCGGCCTGCACCAGAACGGTCTTTGTTATGCCAGCGGCTTCGATCAGCGGGCGAAGATCGTCCGGCGTGAAATCGCGAAAAATCGCCGACAGTTCCGGCGGCGGCCAGTCGTTGTGACCAAGCCCGAGGCTCCAATAGTGCTGATGCGCATCGATCCGCGTCATCGCGATACTTGCACCACCGCCTTGATCAGTCCGGCCTTTTCATGCGCCCAGCGCGGCAGATCGCTGACAACGGCATCAAGCGTCGTACGGTGGGTGATGAGCGCGCCGACCGGCACATGGCCAGCGCGGATCGAGGCTGCCACATGCTCGAAATCCTGTCGCGTCGCATTCCGGCTGCCGACCAGCATCATTTCCCGCTTGTGGAATTCCGGATCGGAGAAGCGGATATCGTCCTTGACGACGCTGACGAAGACAAGGCAACCGCCATGGGCGACGAAGGCGAAGGATTTCTCCATCGAGCCACTATAGCCGGTTGCGTCGAAGACCACGTCGAACCCGTCGCCATTCGTCGCGGACAGCCCGGCTTCGAGCGCGCCATCACCGGCCAGGATACCATCCGCAAAGCCCAGTCGATCAGCCGCCATGTCCAGCCGCTCGGCGCTGGCATCGAGAAGCGTCACATTGTGTCCGGCGATCCGGGAAAACAAGGCCGTGCCGAGCCCGATCGGACCGGCGCCGATGACCAGCGCGCGCGATCCGGCAGGCGAAAGCGACCGACGAACGGCATGGGCGCCAATCGCCAGGAATTCGACGGTTGCCGCCGATTCCAGCGACAGGTCTCCAGCCGGATAAAGATTGCTTTCCGGCACGAGAATTTCCTCGCAGAAGGCGCCGTCCGTATGCACACCCAGAACCTTGATCGCCGTGCAGCAGTTGGGCTTTTCCTTCCGGCAGGCAACGCATGTGCCGCAGGACAGGTAGGGGTTGACGATGACGGGGGTTCCGGCCGCCAGCGAAACGCCCTCGCCCGGCTCGACCACCGTGGCCGAGATTTCGTGTCCCATGACCCTTGGATATTCGAGATAGGGATGCTTGCCCTCGAAGATATGGTAATCGGTGCCGCAAATGCCGACATGGCTCACCTTCAGACGTGCCCAGCCTTTCGGCGGCACGCCCGGTGCGGTCCTGTCGATGAGTTCCAGGCGCCCGGGTTCCGGGCAGATCGCCGCTTTCATGGCCGACAGCTCCTTGCAATAGGCAGGCAGTTCGAGATCGGAAGCCGGCCATCCGGCCGGATAGTGTGAACCGTCAGCGCGAGCCGCGGCGGCGCAACTGGTCGAAATAGACAATCACGATGATCAGCATACCGGTGATGATGCGCTGGACGAAGGCGTTGACGTTCAGCAGGTTGGCGCCGTTGTTGATGGTCGCGAGGATGAACGCGCCAAGCAGTGGGCCATGCACCGACCCGACCGCGCCGAACAGGCTGGTGCCGCCGATGACCGACGATGCGATCGCCTGCAACTCCCAGCCTTCCGCCTGGGTCGCATTGCCGATGCCGATGCGCGAGGCGAGCAGCAGTCCGACGAAGGCCGCGCAGGTCGAGGACAGGATATAGGCGAGATAGATCGTCCGGTTGACGTTGACGCCCGACAGGCGCGCCGCTTCGCTGTTGGATCCGACGGCAAACAGATAACGGCCCCAGCGGCTCAGATGCAGGAAGACATAGGCCGGCACCGCAACGACAAGCACCATCCAGAACAGGCTGGGAATGCCGAGGAAATCGGCGCGTGAGAAGTTGGTGAAACTTTCATCGTTGATGGAAATCGTCGAGCCGTTGGTGATCAGAAGGCCGATGCCGCGCAGCGAGGTCAGTGTCGCCAGCGTGATGATGAAGGCCGGCAGGCCCATGCGGACGATGCCGAAGGCATGGAAGGCACCGATGAGGGCACCGATCAGAAGTGTAATGCCCATGGCCGGCCAGAGCGGCACACCATGCTGCAGCAGCCAGGCAACCGTGACGCTGGAAAAGCCGACGACCGCGCCAACCGACAGGTCGATGCCGGCGGTGATGATGACGAAGGTCTGGCCAACCGCCAGGATCGCCGTCATCGACCCCTGCCGCAAAAGGTTGCTGATATTGTTCGAGCTCCAGAACGCGTTGGTCGAGAGGCCGAGAAGCAGCCAGAGGAACAGGAGCAGGCCGAGCAGGGTGAGCCCGAACAGGATATTCATGCCCCTTTTCGGCACCGGTGCGGTTTCCGTTGTGGTCTCTACGCTCATGTTCTTCCTCCACGCATTTTCTTTATTGGTCTTTTATCGATGTCAGACGCCGATCGCCTGCGTCAGCACTTCCTCGTGCGATGCGCTGCGATAGGTGTGGTTGGCCACCAGCTTTCCCTGCCGAAAGACATGCAGCCGGTCGGACAGTTCGTAGACCTCGGGCAAATAGGACGAGATCAGGATGATGCCGGCGCCCTGTTCCAGCAACCGTGCAAACAGCCGGTAGATTTCCGCCTTTGTGCCGACATCGACGCCGACGGTCGGCTCGTCGAAGATGAACAGCTTGGCGCCGTGGCTCAGCCATTTTCCGATGACGATCTTCTGCTGGTTGCCGCCGGACATGGCCGACGCCAGAACGCGGCGCGTCGGCGTCTTGATCTTCAGATCGTTGATCTGCCGGTCGGCATTCTCGATCTCGCGGCGGCGATTGATGGTGAAGCCGCTGGTCAGCCGGTCGAAAACCGGCAGGTTGATGTTGAGGCCGATCGGCAGGTTGAGGCAGAGTCCCTGGTCGCGGCGGCTTTCCGGCGCCAGCGCGATGCCGAGATCCATGGCAATGCGCTCGTTGCGGATATCGACCTTCTGTCCCTGCCAGTGGATTTCCCCCGCCGAAACCGGCTGGCGGCCGTAGAGCCCGAGCGCAAATTCGCTGCGACCGGCGCCGATCAGGCCGTAGAGACCGACGATCTCGCCGGCCCGCACCGACAACGAAATATCCTCGAAGCCGGGACCCGACAGGCCGCGCGTCTCGACGATAGTCGCGCCGATCGGCAGGATTTCCTTGTGGTAGATCTGCTCGATCGTCCGGTTGATCATCATTGAAATCAGTTCGGCATCGTTGGTCTCGGCGATATTGCGCGTGCCGATATGGGTGCCGTCGCGCAGGACCGAGACACGGTCGGCGAGCTCGAACACCTCTTCCATGCGGTGGCTGATATAGACGATGGTGACGCCCTCCGCCTGTAGCCGGCGAATGAGCCGGAAGAGCTGCGCCGATTCCTGGCGGGTCAGATAGGCGGTCGGCTCATCGAAAATCAGGAACTGCGTGCCGCGCATCGCCGCGCGCGCCGTCGCCACCAGTTGTTGCTGGCCGATCGTCAGGTCGCTGAGCAGCGCGGCGGCAGGAAGATTGAAGCCGAGATCGTTGAGCACAGCCTGCGCCGCATCGGTCATGGCGCGCTTGCGCATCAGGCCGTTCGTGTTCATCTCGTCGCCGAGGAACATGTTTGCGGCGACCGTCAGATGCCGGCAGAGCACGACTTCCTGATGCACGGCATTGATGCCGCGCGAGATCGCCTCGTTGGGGTTGGCCAGTTGCACCGCATTGCCGCACCAGAACACGTCCCCGGATGTGCGGCGGATGACCCCGGTCAGGAGCTTGATCAGCGTCGACTTTCCGGCGCCGTTTTCACCGACGATCGCGTGGATTTCGCCGGAAAGAAACGTGATATTGGCCGGCTTCAGCGCCTCGACGGCACCGTATTTCTTCTGCAGGCCACGCAGTTCCAGGATCGGCTGGCCCTTGGGAACGGGATGCTTGGCAATCGTGCCCGCGCCATCCTCATGCCGGTGGCTGACATCGTACAGTCCTGTCATGGCGGGCTCCTCCCCGGATCCGAAGCTACCACAATCCGGTGAAGCCGGGCTGAGGCAGATCGACAACAGATTATGCGAGGCGGGCGGCGGAACGGAAGCCCTTCAAAGGCACCGATCCGCCGCCCGTCGGGATCATCAGATCTTCGGGTTCAGAAGAGCGTCGATCTTCGGATCGGCCATGTTGGCCTTGGTCACCAGGTTTGCGCCGGTGTCGACATTGGCCTCGACCTTTTCCTTCTTGGAAGCGGCGAGCGCGGTCTTGATGCCGTCGTAGCCCATGCGATACGGATCCTGCACGACGAGGCCGGCGAGAACGCCTTCCTTGAGGAAGCCGACCGTCTTTTCGTCCGAGTCGAAGCCGATGACTTTGATCTTGTCGCCGAGCTTGTTTTCAGCGATCGCCTGGCCCACGCCCTGCGCCATGATCAGGTTGGACGCGAACACGCCAACGAGGTTCGGGTTGGCGGTGATCAGGTCGGTCATCATGTTGAGGCCGGTGGTTGCCTGGCCGTCGGCATACTTGTCGGCAACGACCTTGAGGCCCGGATATTTCGCAGCGATGACTTCGACGAAGCCTTCATGACGCTGGTCGAGCGAACCGACGCCCGGCAGGCTGGTGATGATGGCGATTTCGCCTTCTTCCTTGCCGGTTGCTTCCTTGATGGCGGCAGCCAGGCCGTCAGCAGCGATACGGCCGCCCTGGACGTTGTCGGTGGTCAGGAAGGACGTGAACGCCTTGGAATCGGCGCCCGAGTCGATGCCGATGACCGGAACGGACTTGGCAGCTTCGTCGATCGGCTTGCCGAGCGCCTTGAACTCCGTCGGCGAGATGACGACAGCGGCCGGAGCACCGGCAACGGCGTTTTCAAGAATGCTGATCTGGCCGTTGATGTCGGATTCCGACTGCGCGCCGAGTTCCGGCACGTTGACGCCGAGATCCTTGCCTGCGGCGCGGGCGCCGGCCAGAACGATCTGCCAGTAGAACGAGGTCGTATCCTTGACGATGATCGGGATGGTGACGTCCTGAGCGAACGAGGTCATCGGCATCATGGTTGCGAATACGGCGGCGCCAGCAAGGCTGGTGAATGCCCGGCGGGACAGGATGTGCTTCATAAGGGTCATGGTGTTGTTCTCCTCCAACATCGTCTTGTTAAGTTCTCCTCAAACCGAACAGCAAGACGCGGACAGTTCGATCTTTTATCCATAAAAAACATTTTACAGGGGCAAGCTATCCCAGCATTTTCGAAATTGCAAGCCGTTGTCCGTGTCCTTGATCATTGATTTCCTCCCAATGCCAAGTCATTGTTTTTTATCAGAAAATCGAACCGGCCGGACTCCACGGGCCGGTTCTACGCGCTCTTATCGCACGCGATAAAGTTCTTCCGGGTGAACGACACCCTTTTTCAGAATGATGTTTCCGTAGAGCCGGAATTCCGTGGTTGCGACGATATAGGCCGCCTTGCGCGAGCGCTCGTAGAAGGCATAGCGTTCGATCGGCACCACCTTGAAGTCGCCGGCGAGCTTTTTCACGAGGCTCTGGAACTTGACGCAGACGTCCGGCACCGCGGTCGGGTCACCGACGACTTCCATGCGCCAGGCGGATTCATCGACGAAGGTATCAAGCGGCATATGCGCCAGGATCGCCTCGGTGATGGCAAGCGCATCGACACCATCCGCCCGCACGACCGGCGGACCCATCGTGCTCGCCGGAAAATTGGCGTCGGCAATGACGATCTCGTCCCCATGGCCCATGGTGCGGATCGCGTGCAGCAGCTCCGGCCCAAGCAATGGATGTATTCCCTTCAGCATTCACGTCTTCCTTGTTCTGATCGAAAAGCCGGCTAAACGCGCACGGCATCCTCTCCGAGTTCCGGCGCCACCAGCGTATGCGCTTCATAGCCAGAAAAGTCCGACGGCTGCAACGAGCGCTCGGTCAGTTCCATGTTGCGCTGAAGGCTCGACGGTTTCGCAGTTCCGAGCAGCACGGATGCGACAACAGGGTTCTGCAACGGAAACTGGATGGCGGGCGCGGCAAGCGGCAAGCCTTGCGACGTGGCGATCGCCTCCATGGCGGCCACCTTGTCCAGCACCTCCGGCGTCGCCGGCATATAATCGAAATGTGAACCTTCCACGGGACCCGTGGCCAGGATGCCGGAATTGAAAACGCCGCCAACGACCAGCGAGGTTTTCTTCCTTTCGCACAGCGGCAGGAGTTCGGCGGTCGCCGTCCGATCGAGCAGCGTGTAACGGCCGGCCAGCAGGATGCAGTCAAGATCGGCCTGCGCCATCACATCAAGGCAAACGGGCACCTCGTTGACGCCCAGCCCATAGGCGGAAATCGCGCCGGAGGATTTCAATTCTTCCAGAGCCTTCAGGCCGCCATCGAACAGCTGCCGCAGATAGACGGCGTTGCGTGCGGCGCCATGCGTGTAGACGCCGATATCATGAACGAAAAGGATGTCGATGCGATTGAGGCCGAGCCGCGCATAGCTGAAATCCACCGACCGCATGATGCCATCATAGGAATAGTCATAATCGGTCTCGAAGGGCAGCGGATCGACGAAACCGTGGCTGGGCACCTGATCGTCGGGAACCGGACGCTGCAGCCGACCGACCTTGGTCGACAGGACATAACTGCCCTTCGGCTTTTCCCGCAGGAAATCGCCGACACGCCGCTCGGCAAGCCCAAAGCCGTACCAGGGCGCCGTATCGATGAACCGGATGCCGGATTCCCAGGCCGCATCCAGCGTCGCCATCGCGACGTCATGGGGGCAGGCTCGGTACATGCCGCCGAGCGGCGCGGTGCCGAAACTGTATTCGGTGACGGACAGATCCGTCCGGCCGATCTTTCTGGTCTGCATCATATGTCTCCTCCGCTCCGACGGTTTCCGTCAGAGTGTCGCGCCCAGGTGCCAGGGTACGAATTCATTGTCGCCGTAGCCGAACAGTTCGCTCTTGGTTTTCTTGCCGGATGCGGTATCGATGATCAGGTCGAAGATTTCGCGGCCCATGCCGGCGATCGTCGCGTCGCCGCTGGCAATCGTGCCGCAATCGATGTCCATGTCCTCTTCCATCGCGTTGTAGAGCGCGGTGTTGCTGGTCAGCTTGATCGACGGGCAAGGACGCGAACCGAAACAGCTGCCGCGGCCGGTCGTGAACGTGATCACATTGGCGCCGCCGGCCACCTGCCCCGTCGCCGAAACCGGATCGTAGCCGGGTGTATCCATGAACACGAGGCCATGCTCCGTCACCCGCTCGGCATAGTGATAAACAGCCGTCAGCGGCGAACGGCCACCCTTGGCGACGGCCCCCAGCGATTTCTCCAGGATGGTCGTCAGGCCACCACGCTTGTTGCCGGGCGATGGATTGTTATCCAGCGAAGCGCCGTGCATGGCCACATACTCCTCCCACCAGGAAATCAGCCCGTCCAGCTTCTCCGCCACGCCGTCATTGACCGCTCGGCTGCGCAGCAGGTGCTCGGCGCCATAGATTTCCGAGGTTTCCGACAGGATCGCCGTGCCGCCGGCACCGGCCAGAATGTCGACGGCGGCACCGAGAGCCGGATTGGCAGTGATGCCCGACAGCCCGTCCGAGCCGCCGCATTGCAGGCCGACGATGATCTCGCTGACCGGGATCGGAATGCGCCGGGCGGTTCCGACTTCGGCTGCGATTTCCTCGAGCACGCCGAGCGCCCGGGCGACCGCACGGCGCGAGCCGCCGGCATCCTGGATGTTGAAATGACGCTTGCCGGCACCGGCGCCGCTCTGGCCGTACAGAGTCAGCTGATTGACCTCGCAGCCGAGGCCGACCATCAGCACGCCGCCGAAATTGACATGACGGGTATAGCCGGCCAGCGTCCTGTGCAGGTTCTTCATGCCGTCGCCGGTCGAACTCATTCCGCAGCCCTGGTCGTGCACGATCGGCACGAAGCCGTCGATGCCCTCATAGCGCGGCAGGATGACCTTGTTGGCCTCTTCGGCGATAGCCCGACAGACGGTGGTGGAACAGTTGACGCTGGCAATGATGCCGATGAAATTGCGCGTTGCGGCCCGGCCGTCGGCTCGGCGATAGCCCATGAAGGTGCGGGCCTTGTCGGCTGCGCTTGCGGCTTCCGGCGGAACCGGCGCGCTGACCGACAGGCGGTCCTGGTCGAAGGCGAGATTGTGTGAGTGGACATGATCACCGGGCGCGATCTCGACCGTTGCGCGGCCGATCGCCTGCCCGTACTTGACGACGGGCTCGCCGATGCGGATCGGATGAATGGCCACCTTGTGGCCCGGATCGATCTTGCCCGATGCGTGGACGCTGCCCGGCAATTCTCCGCCCGGCTCGATGGCAAGCGAAGCAACGGCAACATTGTCGTCCGGCGACAGAACGATGAAAGAAGGTGCGGTCACCCTTGGTATCTCCCGTGACGATTTTGTCCGGATGAATGTCATCATCCACTTTTGTCTTTTATCCACAATAGACAGATTAACGTCAATGGGTATTATGCGGATGAGACGGACGCAGCAGGACGCAACGCATCCGGCAAATAAATCAGGGATCGAAACAACCATGACAGAGCGAAACTCAGCCAAGGACAGGATCAGGCAGGCGGGTTAGAGAAGCGGCGACACAATTTCCGCTTCGATGACAGAACTCCAGAACCGGTCGGCAAAACCCATGGCGAAACAGAATACCGTCTTCAAGGACGCCTTCAACCGCTGCCTCAAGCTGCTTGCGGAAACCGCGACCTTGCCGTCCGAACCGGAGCTCGGAACAACGCTCGGCGTCAGCCGCACCACCATCCGCGCCATTCTGACCCGCATGGAAGAGCTGCAGCTGATCGCCTGGGACAAGCGGACCAAGGTGGTACTGCGCCAGCCGAGACCTGAGGATTATTACCCGGTTGCCGAGACAGATTCGCTCTCCGACATCATCGAGCGCAGCTTCATGCGCCGGATTCTGGCCGGCGGCGCCGAGCCGGGCATGCAGATCAACGAACTGGAACTGGCCCGCGACATCGGCACCGGCACCACCAGCGTGCGCGAATTTCTCATCCGTTTCAGCCGCTTCGGCCTGATCGAGAAGCGCCCGAACAGCCACTGGATCCTGAAGGGCTTCACCCGCGAGTTCGCGCTGGAACTGACGGAAGTGCGCGAAATGTTCGAACTGCGCTCGGCCGCCAGCTTCGTGGCGCTTTCGCCCGATCACCCGGCCTGGAGCGATCTCGACCGGATCGAGGCGCTGCATCATGAAATTCTCGCCGACATCGACAATCGCTACAAGGAATTTTCCGAACTCGACGAGCGCTTCCATCTGCTGGTCCACACCTCGTCCAGCAACCGCTTCATCGTTGATTTCTACGACATCATCACCATCGTCTTCCACTATCACTACCAGTGGAACAAGACGAATGCGCGCGAACGCAATGCCCGGGCGCTCGAAGAACATCTGGACTATATCGTCGCCCTGCGCTCCCGCGATCCTGTCCGCGTCGAGATCGCCTGCCGGGCTCATCTGAAGTCCGCCCGCGAAACCTTGCTCCAATCCATTCAATAGCCGGATTCTTTTGCCCATGATTACGCCCATCGTCCAGTTTGGAACCAGCCGCTTTCTCCAGGCCCATGCCGATCTCTTCGTCAGCGAAGCGCTCGAAAAGGGCGAGGCCCTGGGTCGGATCACCATCGTCCAGACAACCGGTTCCGCAGAGCGGGCGGGCCGGCTGAAAGCTTTGGCGGGCGGGTTCCCGGTCATCGTGCGCGGCATCGACAATGGCGCGGAGGTCAACGAGACAGTTCAGGTCACAAGCGTTGGGCGCGCGCTGTCCACGGGCAGCGACTGGGACGAGGTCCGTCGGATCGTTGCGGAAGAGGCCGAAATCCTGATCTCCAACACCGGTGACACCGGCTACAGCGTCGGTGATGGCGATATGGGGACACCGGTGCCCGCCTCCTTTCCCGGCAAGCTGCTGCTCCTGCTTGAAGCCCGCTTTCACGCCAACGGCCGCCCGATCACCATCCTCCCTTGTGAACTGGTTGCCCGCAACGGCGATGCGCTGAAAAAGGTCATTCTCGACCTGCAGGCGGAAAGGATCGGGAGCCCGGACTTTGCGGACTGGCTTTCGACGCAGGTCGTCTGGGGAAATACGCTGGTCGACCGGATCGTCTCCGAGCCGCTGGAACCGGCGGGTGCGGTGGCCGAACCCTATGCGCTCTGGGCGATCGAAAACCAGCCGGGATTGACGCTGCCGTGCAGGCATCCGTCCGTCCTTCTGGTCGACGACCTCACACCCTACGAGAAACTGAAGCTCCACATCCTCAATCTTGGCCATACCGTGCTCGCCGATCTCTGGCTGAAGACCGGCCGGCCTCAGGACGAGACGGTCAAGGCGATCTTGAAGGACGCGGATATCCTGTCGCGGTTGATGCGGATTTATGAAACCGAGGTGATTCCGGGTTTTGCCGCCAGGGGGCTCGGGACCGAGGCGACAAACTACATGGCGCTGACGCTCGATCGGTTCCGCAATCCGTTCCTCGAACATCGGATCCGCGACATCGCCAATCATCACGCCGAAAAGATCATTCGGCGCATCGCCGATTTTCAGACCTGGAGCCCGGATGTCCCGATGCCGATTCTCTTAGGGATCTGCAAGATCGGCTGATCAGTAGCCGGCAACGGGTTTTGCCTCGCTGACGCCGCTGGAAAGGAAATCCTCGCGCAGCCGCTCGGTGGCGCTGACCAGCAGGGTCACGTCCGTGCCGATCGCCATGAAGGTCGCGCCCATGTCGCGGTAGAGCCGCGCTTGCGCAAGATCGAGCGTCATGATGCCGCGCGCCTTTCCGGCCTTGCTGATCCGCGCGAAGGCATCGGTGATCGCTGCCGTTACGTCCGGATGATTCGGCTGGCCCAGATACCCCATGTCTGCCGCGAGATCGGAGGGGCCGATGAACAGGCCGTCGATCCCGTCCAGCGCCGCGATTGCGTCCAGTGCCGCAAGGCCTGCACGGCTTTCGATCTGAACGATCAGGCAGATCTCGTCATTCGCCGTCTGCAGGTAATCGCCGATCCGGCTGAACCGCGACGCGCGGCCGAGCGCCGCCCCAACGCCGCGCACGCCGTGCGGGGGATAGCGGACAGCGCGAACCAGCGCCTGCGCCTGTTCGAGGCTTTCGACCATGGGGATCAGCAGCGTCTGCGCGCCGGTATCGAGCACCTGCTTGATCATCCAGGTCTCGCCGACCGGCAGGCGCACCATCGGATGGCTGCCCGAACGTGAAATGGCCTGTATCTGCGCCGACAGCAGCGGCAGATCGTTCGGCCCATGCTCGCCATCGATCAGCAACCAGTCATAGCCGCTTCCCGACACAACCTCGGCCGCATAGGCGCTCGCCAGCGCCACCCACAGGCCGAGTTGGAACTGCTCTTCGCGGATCGCGGCCTTGAAGGTGTTTTTCGGGGCTGGCATCGGTCATTCTCCTTGCATCGTCACTCCGTACTTAAGACGGCAGGTGACTGCCTGTGAAGCGATTTCCGGCATGACGGACCCGCAAATTATGGCCTGCTGGGCGGGGGCTCCAAGGGCTGTAGTGGAATACCGTTGCCGAAGGGCACCCCGGGCTCCGTCACTCCTGCGCGCGGCGATCAGGCGGGTCATTTGCGCCGCGGACGCAGCGCGGCTGGATTCCGGAACAGGTCCGGGATGACGGAGAGTGGGGAAACGTTCCCGCCATCCACCAACCTCCCACACAAAAAGCCGGCGGATTCCTTCCGCCAGCCCTGTTTACATTACCGAAATCCGCGATCAGGCAATGCCGCCGAGGCAGACATATTTGACCTCGACGAATTCCTCGATGCCGTATTTCGAGCCCTCGCGGCCGAGGCCTGAAAGCTTGACGCCGCCAAACGGCGCTTCCGCCGTCGAGATCAGGCCGGTATTGACGCCGACCATGCCATACTCCAGCGCTTCGGCAACCCGGAACACGCGCGACAGGTCCTTGGCGTAGAAATAGGAGGCAAGACCAAACTCGGTATCGTTGGATTGCTCGATGACATCCGCCTCGTCCTTGAAGCGGAACAGCGGTGCCAGCGGGCCGAATGTTTCTTCCCGCGCGACGGCCATGTCCTTGGTGACATCGGCAAGGATCGTGGCCTCGAAAAAGGTGCCGCCGAGCGCATGATTCTTGCCGCCCTGGATGACGCGTGCGCCCTTGCCGACAGCGTCGGCGATATGTTCCTTAACCTTGGCAAGCGCCGCCTTGTCGATCAGCGGCCCAAGAATGACGCCTTCGTCGAAGCCGTTGCCGGTCTTCAGCTTGCCGACTGCGGTTGCGAGTTTTTCCGCGAAGGCGTCATAGACGCCGTCCTGCACATAGATGCGGTTGGCGCAGACGCAGGTCTGGCCGTTGTTGCGATACTTGGCGATCAGCGCGCCCTCGACCGCGGCATCGAGATCCGCATCGTCGAAGACGATGAACGGCGCGTTGCCGCCGAGTTCCAGGCCGAGCTTCTTGATAGTCGGGGCGCTCTGCTTGTAGAGTTCCATGCCGATTTCGGTCGAGCCGGTGAAGGTCAGCTTGCGCACGGTCGGGTTGGAGGTCATTTCGGCGCCGATGGCGGACGCCGCGCCGGTGATGACGCTGAACAGGCCCTTGGGCAGGCCGGCGCGTTCCGCCAGGATGGCGATGGCGATGGCCGAATAGGGGGTCTGCGATGCGGGCTTCAGCACCATGGCGCAGCCGGCGGCAAAGGCCGGGCCGGCCTTGCGGGTGATCATCGCGTTGGGGAAATTCCATGGGGTGATCGCCGCGACGACGCCGATCGGCTGCTTCATCACCAGAATACGCTTGTCGGGCTGGTGGCCGGGAATGATGTCGCCATAGATGCGGCGGCCTTCCTCGGCGAACCAATCGATGAAGCTCGCGCCATAGACGATCTCGCCGGTGGCTTCCGCCAGCGGCTTGCCCTGCTCCAGCGTCAGGATGCGACCGAGATCGTCCTTGTTCTCTATCATCAGTTCGAACCATTTGCGCAGCACGGCGCAGCGATCCTTGGCCGTACGGGCGGCCCAGCTCTTCTGGGCGATCCGGGCCGCCTCGATGGCGGCCTTGGTTTCAGCGGCACCGAGCTTCGGCACCAGGCCGATGATTTCGCCGGTAGCGGGATTGTTGACCTCGATCGCGTTTTTCGGATCGGCCTCGATCCACTCGCCGCCGATCAGAGCGGCCTGGCGGAACAGCGAAGGGTCTTTCAGGGACACGGTCATCGGCAGCAATCCTTTGCTTGGGGAAAAATCTACAGAACTTATACAAGTTTCTTCATTTTCTACAATGACCCGAAATCGTCTTTCGATCGGCGCTTCGAAACCAATCGCACGAAAATTCTATTGTTTGTTCACATTGAGAAACGGTCTATCTCCAAAAGGCGGCCTAGTGATTGCATAACCGATCTTTATATACGGACTTCGTCCGTCCTTCGGGCAACGCAACTTAGATGTCCCATCTCCCAAGACAGGAACATGTCATGAAAACCGCCAGCAATCATCGTCAGGCCGATTATCCGATCGAGCCAAACTTCCTCAACCGTTGGTCCCCACGCGCTTTCACCGCCGAAACCATTTCCGAAACCGAGCTCCTGACCACTCTCGAAGCCGGTCGATGGGCGCCGTCGGCCTTCAACTCGCAGCCCTGGCGCTTTGTTTACGCGCTGCGCGAGACGCCGGAATGGGACAAGATCTTCCCGATCCTCGTCGAGTTCAACCAGGGTTGGGCAAAGTCCGCCTCGGCGCTGGTCATCATGATCTCGAAAACGCATTTCGTCGCACCCGGTTCCGATGAAGCCAAGCTCTCACATAGCCACAGCTTCGATACCGGTGCTGCCTGGGGTGCAATCGCTCATCAGGCCCAGTTGCTCGGCTTCCAGGCCCATGGCATGACCGGCTTGCACTTCGACAAGGCCACCGAAATCCTCGGCCTTCCCGACGGCTACCGCGTCGAAGCCGCGGCTGCCATCGGCCGCCTCGGCGACAAGGCTCAGCTGCCGGATTATCTGCAGGCCCGCGAAGCCCCAAGCCCACGCCGGCCACTCTCCGAACTCGCCTTTAACGGCACGTTCAAGGCTGATTGATATTCCTCCGTCATGCTCAGCCTCGGCAGGGATGGCGGTGAAACAAAGTCATCAAAATGCAAATGGCGCCTTTCGGCGCCATTCTGTTTTCGCGGATATGCCTTCCGATCAGATATCGAGGTTGGCGACGTTCAGCGCATTTTCCTGGATGAAGTCGCGGCGCGGTTCCACCTCATCGCCCATCAGGCGCGAGAACAATCCATCCGCATCGGTTGCGTCGTTGACCTTGACCTGCAGCAGCGACCGCACGTTCGGATCGAGTGTCGTTTCCCAAAGCTGCTCGGCATTCATTTCGCCCAGCCCCTTATAGCGCTGCATCGACAGGCCCTTACGGCCGCTGGCGAAGATGGCGTCGAGAAGCGATCGCGGGCCGCTGATTTCCAGCGCGCCTTCCTTGCGGCGCAGGATCGGCGGAACGCCGTAGATTTCCTTCAGTCGCGGTGCCATCTGGTCGATATGGCGCGCGTCCTGCGAGCCGATCAGCGCCATGTCGAGCGACGCGACTTCCTTGACGCCGCGCACCATGCGTTCGAATTTCAGGCCGCCGTCGTCGGCGACCGCGACATGCCAGCCGCGTTCGGTTTCCTCGGCGATCAGATCCAGCCGCTTGGCAACCTCGGCGGCCGTCGCTTCCGACTGCGCCTGGTTGTTGTTCAGCTCCGGATTGAGCGCACCGGCGATTGCCGCCTGCTCGACGACCGAACGGCTGTAGCGCGAATGCAGGCCATCGACCAGCGAGCGCAGGCGCAGCGCGTCGACAATGACTTCGCGCAGATCCTGGCCGGCGCGCACCTCGCCGGACCCCAATTGCAGCGACGCATCCTCGAGACCCATCGAGATCAGGTAGTCCTCGAGCGCCTTTTCATCCTTCAGATACTGGGCCGACTTGCCGCGCGCCACTTTGTAGAGTGGCGGTTGGGCGATGTAGAGGTGGCCCTGCTCGATCAGTTCCGGCATCTGGCGGAAGAAGAAGGTCAAAAGCAGGGTGCGAATATGGGCGCCGTCGACATCGGCATCGGTCATGATGATGATCTTGTGATAGCGCAGCTTGCTGAGATTGAACTCGTCCTTGCCGATCGAAGTGCCGAGTGCCGTGATCAGCGTGCCGATTTCCTGGCTCGACAGCATCTTGTCGAAGCGCGCGCGTTCGACGTTGAGGATCTTGCCGCGGAGCGGCAGGATCGCCTGATTTTCGCGCGAACGGCCCTGCTTGGCCGAACCGCCAGCGGAGTCACCCTCGACGAGGAAGAGTTCGGATTTTGCCGGATCGCGCTCGGAGCAGTCGGCAAGCTTGCCGGGTAGAGACGAGATATCAAGCGCGCCCTTGCGACGCGTCAGTTCACGGGCCTTGCGGGCTGCTTCGCGGGCGGCTGCGGCTTCGATCACCTTGCCGACGAGAATCTTCGCATCGCCCGGATGTTCTTCAAGCCAGGTGCTGAGCGCTTCGTTGACGAGGCTTTCGACAACGGGGCGAACCTCGGAGGACACAAGCTTGTCCTTGGTCTGAGACGAGAATTTCGGGTCGGGAACCTTGACGGACAGAACGGCGGTCAGGCCTTCGCGGCAATCCTCGCCGGTGAGCGTGACCTTTTCCTTCTTCATAATGCCGGAACTATCGCCATAGGAGATGATCTGGCGCGTCAGGCCGCCCCGGAAGCCGGCCATGTGCGTGCCGCCGTCGCGCTGCGGAATGTTGTTGGTGAAGCAGAGCACGTTCTCGTGATAGCTGTCGTTCCACCACATGGCGACTTCGACGGTGATGCCATCCTTTTCACCACGAATGGCGACAGGCTTGGTCACCAACGGTTTCTTGGCGCGGTCGAGATAGGCGACGAAGGCCTCGAGGCCACCATCATAGATCATCTCTGTTTCGCGGATATCGGAATGACGCCTGTCGGTGAGCAGGATGCGCACGCCCGAATTGAGGAAGGCGAGCTCGCGCAGGCGATGCTCCAGCGTTCCGTAGTCGAACTCGATCATGGTGAAGGTTTCGCTGCTCGGCAGGAAGGTGACTTCCGTACCGGTCTCGCCATTGCTGTCGCCAATAGCCTTCAAGGGTGCGTCGGCAACGCCGTGGGTGAAGTTGATTTCGTGGATCTTGCCCTGGCGCTTGATCTTCAATTTCAGCTTGACCGAGAGCGCATTGACGACCGAGACGCCGACGCCGTGCAGGCCACCGGAGACCTTGTAGGAATTCTGGTCGAACTTGCCGCCGGCATGAAGCTGGGTCATGATGACTTCGGCCGCCGAAATGCCCTCGCCCGTATGGATATCGGTCGGGATGCCCAGCCATTGTCCGTAACGGTAACGGAACCATCGGCATTGAGCGTCACGGTAACGATGTCGGCATGACCGGCAAGCGCTTCGTCGATGGCGTTGTCCACCACCTCGTAGACCATGTGGTGCAGACCGGAGCCGTCGTCGGTGTCGCCGATATACATGCCCGGCCGCTTGCGGACAGCATCGAGGCCCTTCAGAACCTTGATGGAATCAGCGCCATATTCGGCATTCGCGCCGGTTTCGGTTTCAGGCAGATCGGTCATTCGGATATTGGTCTTTCCAGGTTTTCGTGCCACGTTTCGAGCGGTCCGATTCCGTGCGAATCAGACCTTGATGGCCTTCCCCGAATATAGGGATTTTGTCGATAGTTCCAAATCCCGCGCCGCCCGAAAGCGGCAGAAATCAGGGGATCATCACACTTCCTTATCAGGAAAGCGGGCTTTTTCCAAAACTTCTTCCAGAAGGCGGATAGTTTCGCTGGAGAGGCCGCGAATTCGCCCGGCCAGCCGGTTGGCAAACGCCGTATGGGCGGGCGACAATCCGGACGTGTCGAGCACCGCCTTCGGATCGGAAAGGGCGGCAAGCCCGAAGAGTTCGTCGGCATCGTCCCAGATCACGTTGAAGTAACCGGCCACCCGCTGCAGGAATTCGAAGCTTGGCGCGCCGCGCTTGCCGTGCTCGAGCGCCGAGAGATAGGCGGGAGAAACGCCGATGGCGGCCGCCATCTGCTTCTGCGAAATGCCCCTCTGCCGCCGCAGCCGGTGCATCGCCTCGCCGAACGGCGTCATGGCAGCATGCCCCTCGGCTTCGAGAGCCGTACATAGAGCGCGCCGTCGCCGCCATGATTGCGCGCCGCCGGCTCGTAGGACGAAATCAGCATGCGGAATTCCGGCAGTGCGAACCACATCGGCACCGCCCGCTTCAAAGCGCCGTCGCTGCCAAGCGACGTGCCCTTGCCGGTGATGACAAGCACATGCCTGAGGCCGCGGTCATGCGCCCGCATCAGGAAATGCAGCAGGAATCCATGCGCCTCGCTCTGGATCATGCCATGCAGGTCGATCCGCGCCTCGATCGCCAGATGTCCCTTGGCAAGCTTGCGCTTGACCGGCTTTTCCAGCGGATGATGGACGCGGGCGGGGCGCTTCAAAGGCTCCGGCGGACCAGCGCCAAAGGCTTCTGCCAGCGTCTTTATCTCGTTCATCGTCAACGGTATCGGCTGCACCGGCTTTTCCGGCTCGGGTTTCGGCTCCTCAAAGTCAGCAAGCTCCTCCATGCGGCCGGGAAGCGGGCGCGTGGTGCGGGCGACCTTGCCCCAGAGAATCCTGTCCTCGCCGCTGAGCGTCTTTCCCTTAGCCATGGCCATATCTTGCCGCTGCGGCCTTCGGAATGAAAATGAAAAAATCCGCATCGTTGCGCACGGCGCCGGCCAACCGCCCGGCCTCGTCGCCGGATCCTGTAAAGATATCGCCGCGCGCCGGGCCGACGATCGCCGAGCCCGTATCGAGCGCCAGCATTAGCCGGCGGAACGGCCGCCCGCCCTCGATCGAGGTCAGGCTGTCGCTCGAAATGAAGAAGGGCGTGCCGAATGTGTGGATCAAACGGTCGACGGCAAGCGAACGGCCGGGCTCCAGCGCCACCTTGGCGGCGGCCACCGGGCCAAGCCCGGTATCATCGACGGCCGCCTCGTGGAAGAAGATGAAAGACCGGTTGTGCCAGAGCACCTCATCAGCCTCGTCCGGATGGTCGTCCAGCCATTGCTTGATGGTCTGCATCGAAACGGTGGCCGCATCGATCTTGCCGCGATCGATCAACAGCCGGCCGGTTGCCGAAAAGTAATGTCCGGTCTTGCCGGCATAGGTGATCCGCGTCATCGATCCATTGGGAAAGACAAGGCGTGCAGCACCTTGCACATGCGCGAAAAAGACGTCGGTCTTGGATTTCGCATAGGCGATTTCCAGTCCGCGCCCCGCAAGATGGCCCTGCTCGATCGCCTTGCGATCCGGATATTCGCCGACGATACCATCCGTCATCCGGCCAAAGGCGAAATAGGGATCCATGCCCTCGGGCCGGTTGGTGTCATCGATATCGATGAGATCGTCCGGCCGGCGATAGAAGGGAAAGCGATAGATCTCGTCCTTCGTTGCGCTGACGAAAACTTCCGGCTCGAAGAAGGCCGTGACGAAACCGGGCTTGCCGTCATGGCGGATGATCTTGAACGGAACGAACTGCTCTTCGAAAAACGCAATCGCGCCAGCCGCATCCTTTTGACCGACATGGCGGGCCGCCTCATAGGCTGGCAAGAGGTCGGCGGAGGAGATGCCGAGGGAAGCCGTCTTGTGCGGCTTGACCTCAATAACCTGCCGGCGACAGCGCTCGATCGCGGACAGAAGCGGGGATGGATCGTCGGCATGCCAGCCGGGAAGGTCGGAAAAATCGACCCGTTGCAAATCGAAATCCATCGCCGCCAGTCCCGTGCCCCGTGGTCCGATCAGTTTTCCGATTCCGTCGCGATCAGCTTCCAGTTCGGATCGCGCGAGCGGGTATCGCGGGAGAAGGTCCAGAGATCGTTGACCTCGGAAACGGCTTCAGCATCGCCATCGACGATCGCGCCGGCCTTGTCATAAGTTGCCGAGATCAGCTGGCTGACGATGCGGATCGTGATGCTCGCTTCGCTGTCCTTGACCTCGACATGGACGAGATCCGCCTTCTCGATGCCGACGAATGTCGACTTGACGAGCTCGCCCTTGCCTTCACGATCGGAAATGGCGGCATCGAAACCTTCATAGACTTCCCGCGACAGGAGATCCTTCAGCCGCTTGCGATCACCATCGGCGAACGCCATGACGATCATCTCGTATGCCGCCTTGGCGCCGTTGACGAATTCCTTCGGATCGAAGCCCGGATCGGCGTCCGCCAGGCGGCGCAGACCCTCATTAAGCGGCGTGCCGGCCTTGGTGAACGCATCGATCGCAGCGTAGCGCGAAATCTCCTCGCCCGCTCCGTCGCGGCGTGGCAGTTGCACCACCTTGCCGGATGCTTCGGGGCCATCCGTCGCGTCACGCGGCGTATAGGGATCGACCGGCGGGCGTTCGTTGCCCGTCCTTTTGCCCAGGACGCTGCGCAGTTGGAGGAAGATGATCACCGCAGCGACCAGGAAAAACAATGTGACGAAGTCGAAAGAGCCCATTTCCACCCAGAACCGCTGTTAATATGCCGTGCGATCATCCCATATAGTCTGCATGGCACGATCATTCAAATGGCTATATCACTTCTTTGCAATTGCCGGTCCTGATCGGGCCCTGCTTATTTCACCCTGAATGGAAACCATGCGCGCCTTGATCATACCCATCCTTTTCCTGCTGATGCCGCTTGCGGAGATCGCCGCCTTCATTTTCGTCGGCCGCGAGGTCGGCGTCGGCAAGACGCTTTTGCTGGTGCTGGCCAGCGCGCTGATCGGCGCGGTGCTCCTGCGGATCCAGGGTTTTGGCGTCTTGAGGAAAATCCAGCAGGCGTCACAGACCGGTGCCGATCCCGGCCGTCAGCTGGTGCATGGCGTCATGATCGTGATCGCCGCCTTCCTGCTGATCATTCCCGGTTTCATCAGCGATATGCTCGGCCTCTTGCTCTTCATCCCGGCGGTCCGTGATCTCGGATGGTCGCTGGTGAAGAGCCGGCTGACGATCGTCACATCCGGCGCCCGCCCGTTTTCGCGCGGACCGCAACCGGATCAGGGCGCATGGCGTCGCTCTTCCGGCTCGCAGGTCATCGATCTCGACGACGACGAATTTTCGCGCAACGAAGGCCGCGGAAAAACCGATCCGAACCAGCGCGACCGGTTGAAGTGACGGCGGGTGGCCGGGTTGTAAGGCTTCCCGCGAAATGCTAGATGGCCTCAACAATTCATGTCCGAAGGAAAAGGCCTTATGACCGATACCGCAACCACACCGAATGGCGGCGCCGCCGAAAGCCCGTCCCTGAATATCCTGGCCCAGTACATCAAGGACCTCTCCTTTGAAAACCCGGGTGCGCCGCGTTCGCTTCAGGCGCGCGACAAGGCTCCGGCGATCAATATCAACGTCAACGTCAACGCCAATCCGCTGTCGGAAGCGGAATTCGACGTCATCCTGACGCTGAACGCGGAAGCCAAGGATGGCGACAAGACCGTGTTCAACGTCGAACTCGCCTATGGCGGCGTCTTCCGCGTCACTGGCTTCCCGCAGGAACACATGCTGCCGCTGCTCTTCATCGAGTGCCCGCGCCTGCTCTTCCCGTTCGCCCGTCAGATCGTCTCCGACGCGACGCGCAACGGCGGCTTCCCGCCGTTGATGATCGACCCGATCGATTTTGCCCAGATGTTCACGCAGCGCATGGCTGAAGAGAAGGTTCGTTCGCAGGTTTCCGCGAACACGAACTGATCCCTTTCTGTTTTGGCGATCGTTTTGATGCCCGGTCCTCGACCGGGCATTTTTATTTCGACGAGGCGTATTTTCCCCAGATGGCCTTTTCACCCATCGTGGCGACGAGCGCCGCATGCGCATCGCTTTCCTGCTGGGTCAGCCGCGAGGCCAGGGGATGCGGCCGCTGGCCGGCCACGACGATAACCTCGTCGGCGTCCGCCGCCTGGCCCCCTCCGTCGCCGCTCTGCAGACCGAACGTCGTCTGACGTCCGCCGATCAGCTCGATATAAACTTCGGCCAGCAATTCGGAGTCGAGAAGAGCGCCGTGCTTGGTGCGGTGCGAATTGTCGACGCCATAACGGCGGCAGAGCGCATCGAGCGAATTCGGTCCCATCGGATGCTTGCGGCGGGCGAGCGCCAAGGTATCCGTGACCATATCGTTGGTGACCGGCGGCAGTCCGAGCCGCGCGAATTCAGCATTGATGAAGCCCATGTCGAAGGTCGCGTTGTGCGCCACCCAGCGGGCATCGGCGAAAAATCCGATGAGTTCGTCGACGATTCCGGCAAAACTCGGCTTGTCCTTCAGGAATTCGTCGGTGATCCCGTGGACGGCCAGCGCATCAGGATGGACCTGGCGATCGCCGGGATTGATGTAGACGTGAAAGGTGCGACCGGTCGGAAAGTGATCGTCAAGCTCGATGCCGCCGATTTCGATGACGCGGTCCTGCTTGTTGTCGAGGCCGGTCGTTTCCGTATCGAAAATGATCTCGCGCATCATGACCCCTTTTGCTGTATCAATGTCCGGACGATCGCCGCCACCTGGGCGCGGGCCGAATCAAATCCGTGGCCGGTATCGATGACATAGTCCGCTTTCGCCCGTTTTTCAGCATCCGGAACCTGGCGCGACAGGATGAGCGCGACTTTTTCCGCTGTCATCCCCGGTCTTTTCATCACGCGCTCTCTCTGGATCTCCGCATCGCAGGTGACGACGGCGACTGCATCGACGCGGTCCTGCCCCTTTGTTTCGTACAACAACGGAATATCGAGCAGCACGAGCGGTGCATCGGCGGCCCGATGATGGGCTAAAAATTCCCTCTCCTTTTCGCGCACCAGCGGATGAACGATGGCTTCGAGCGTCTTGAACAAAGAAGGATTGGCTGCAAGCTGGCGGGACAGTTCCGCCCTGTCGACCTCGCCATCCTTCGTGCTTCCCGGAAAGGCCGCCTCGATCGGCGCCACCGCATCGGCGCGGTAGAGCGCATGCACCACCGCATCGGCATCGTTCACGGGAACCCCAAGCTCGGCGAACATCGCCGCCGTGGTGGACTTGCCCATGCCGATCGATCCGGTGAGACCAAGAACGATCATGCGTGGCTGGCCATGTCGTCGATGATGATTTGCCGCAGGGTCGCATCCACGGTCGGACGGCGGCCGAACCACTTTTCAAAACCGGGCGCCGCCTGATGCAACAGCATGCCAAGGCCATCGACGATCGTGAAACCCTGCTCTTCGGCTTGTCGAAGCATCGGTGTCTTCAGGGGTACATAGACGATATCCGTCACGATGCTGCCGGTTCGCATCCGGGTGAAGTCTATCTGTGGAACCTCCGTCCCGTCCATGCCGAGCGACGTCGTGTTGATGAACAGGCCGGCATCCTGCATCACCTCCGCCAACGCCTCCATCGGCTGCGCATGCACGGCCGGACCAAACCGATCGGCAAGTTCCTGCGCCCGCGCGGTCGTGCGATTGACAACATGGATAGTTTCCAAGCCGCGATCCCGTACGGCCTGGATGATCGCCCGGCTCGCACCGCCGGCGCCGAGCACGACGGCGGTGGAACACTGATTCCATCCCGGCGCACGTTCATCGAGATTGGCCGTGAAACCGTGACCATCGGTATTGGTCGCGTGGACTTGCCCGTCCTCGACCCAGAGTGTGTTGGCAGCGCCGAGTTCGGTGCTCAATTCATCCGGCCGATCGGCGAGCGCGTAAGCCATTTCCTTATGCGGGATGGTCACATTGCCACCGATGAAACCCGAAGCGCCATCTCTAAGCGCGGCGATGAAATCGGAAAACGCCTGCGGCGATACTTCCTGCGCCCGGTAACTTCCCTCTATCCCGAGCTGCTTCAGCCAATAACCATGGATCAGCGGCGAGCGCGAATGCTTGACCGGATAGCCCGTGACGAAGGCATGGTTAACAAATGTTTCACGTGAATCACGCATCGATCTCTCCCAGTTCCCGGAGCTTGGCAAGAAGCGGCAACATCGGCAAACCGATGATCGTGAAGTAATCCCCCTCGATCCCGTCGAACAATTGAATCCCCTCCCCCTCCAGCTGATAGGCCCCAACACTCGACAGCGCCTTGTCGCCGATACGGCTGAGGTGCCGGTCGATGAAATCGCTGGTCAGTGGTCGCACCGACATCTTCGCGGACGACACGTGTTTCCAGATGACGGCGTTATCCCTGGTCAGGGCGATGGCGCTGTTCAGCTGGTGGATCGCACCCGAGAGCGACAGCAGATGCCGGCGCGCCTCATCCATATCCCTCGGTTTGTGATAGACGCGAGCCCCAAGCGACATGGTCTGATCCGAACCGATGACGATATGGCCGGGAAATGACTGGCCGACATTCTTCGCCTTGGCTTCAGCAAGGACAAGCGCGACCTCTTCCGGCGACAGCTTCTGTTCCTCGACCTTGGCTTCGATCACACGCTCATCAATATCGGCAGCCTTCGCCTGATAGCGGATGCCGGCATTGTCGAGAAGCATACGACGGAACGGGCTCGCCGAAGCAAGAATGATGGAGCCTGTCATAATCTTCAAATCCTGATGTCTGACTCGCCTTAGAGCGCTTCATTGCTAAATGGAAGCTAATGAAGCGCTCTAGCGCAGGCGCGGTCTGAGGGCAACGATCGCCGCCGCGGTTTCCTCGATCGAGCGGCGCGTCACATCGATCATCGGCCAGTTGTTACGGGCGCAGAGCGAGCGCGCATATTTCAGCTCCTCGGCGATCGAGGCGCGATCGACATAATCCTCGGCGCGAAAACTGTGCGAGGCCGTTCCGAGAACCCGGTTTTGCCGAACTTGAGAAATCCGGTCCGCCGTCGCGATCAGGCCAACGATCAGCGGTTTGGTCGCCTCCATCAACCGCTCCGGCAAGGGCACACCGGTAACGATCGGAATGTTCGCCGTCTTGATGCCGCGATTGGCGAGGTAGATGCTGGTCGGTGTTTTCGACGTTCGGCTGATACCGACCAGAACGACATCGGCATCGTTGAAATCCGCCGGCAACTGTCCATCATCATGATCCATGGTGAAGTTCAGGGCGTCGATGCGGGCGAAGTAGCCGGCATCCATCACGTGCTGCGCGCCCGACCGCCGCCGCGATGTCGCCCCCAGATAGGACTGGAAGAGATCGATGATCGGCTCCAGCACCGAGACGCAGGGCAGGCCCATCTCCTTGCAGGTCGCATCGATGATATCGGCAAGCTCCCGATCGACGATCGTATAGAGAACGATCCCCGGCGCGCCATCGACCGCCTCCATCACCTGCATCAGCTGCTTGCGATTGCGGATCAGCGGATAGACATGCTCCAGCGCATGCGACGACTGGAACTGCGCCGCCGCCGCCCGGCCCGCAGCGATCAGCGTCTCCCCGGTCGAATCGGAGATCAGATGCAGATGGAAATAGTTTTTGTGGTTCTCCACGCTATTCTCCGAGGGCTGTTGATAAACCGGGACGGCCAGAGCTAAGGACGGAGCGGGCGCGAAGGCAAGGGGAAAACCGGCGAGTTATTCACAATCTGGATTCTCGGGAGAATGGATTCAGAGGCTTGTGGAGAAGACTCATCAACGCCGCCGACGCGGATATTATCCACAGCTGATCCACAGCAAGACATCGATGCTGTTGCGATCTCAAGATTTTGAATCCAAAAATCTTTCCGGATATTTCCCCGCTCCACTCTGTCGCATGGCAAAATCAGTTCAAGGATTCTATTGAACGGCCATGCATGTGGAAAAGAGTCGGATGGCGTTTAATCCGTGATAGTCACAGACTCTAAGAAATAGAAACCTTAGATATAGATATCTTTTATAATGGGAGAACGTGTCCGGTGACTGCGCAAAGCCGCAAGGTGCTTCAGGTATTGAAGGGTGAAACCCTCACGCCTCCCCCCGTCTGGTTGATGCGTCAGGCTGGCCGATATCTTCCCGAATATCGCCAGACACGCGCCACGGCCGGAAGCTTCCTCGATCTCTGTTATTCGCCGGAACTGGCTGTCGAAGTGACGCTTCAGCCAATCCGCCGTTATGCTTTTGACGCAGCCATCCTGTTCTCGGATATTCTCGTCATTCCCGATGCCCTGAAGCGCAATGTCCGCTTCGAGGAAGGGCATGGACCACGGATGGATCCCATCGATGTTTCCGGCATCGACAGGCTCGACGTGAAACCCGTTTCGGATCACCTGAAGCCGGTTATCGAGACGGTCCGTCGTTTGCGCCGTGAATTGCCTGAGGAAACCACCCTGCTCGGTTTCTGCGGCGCGCCCTGGACTGTCGCCACCTATATGATCGCCGGCCACGGTACGCCCGACCAGGCCCCTGCCCGTTTGTTCGCCTACCAGCATCCGGAAGCCTTTGAGCGGCTGCTGGCGTTGCTTGCCGAAGTCTCCGCCGATTATCTCGTTGAGCAGATCGATGCGGGTGCCGATGCGGTGCAGATCTTTGATTCCTGGGCAGGAGTTTTGGGCGAGGACGAGTTTCAGCGTTATGCGGTGAAGCCCGTGCGCAGGATGATCGACAGCGTTCGCGCGCGACGCCCGGATGCCAAGATCATCGCTTTTGCGAAAGGCGCCGGTATCCTGCTCAAGGATTATCGCCAGGGAACGGGCGCCGACGCGATCGGCCTTGACTGGTCCGTGCCGCTTTCCTTTGCCGCCGAACTGCAGAAGGATGGTCCGGTCCAGGGCAATCTCGATCCGATGCGGGTGGTTGCCGGCGGCAAGTCGCTGGATGAGGGTATCGACGCGATCCTCGATCGTCTTGGCCATGGGCCGCTGATCTTCAATCTCGGCCACGGTATCACGCCGCAGGCGGACCCGGCTCATGTCACGCGTCTTGTCGAGCGCGTGCGCGGAGGCGGTCGATGAGCGAGCGCCAGACGGATGCGCGGCCGGGCAAAAGGGCGCGCCGGCGGGCGTTCATTGCGATCGCCCTGTTTGTCGGCCTTTTAGGTTGCCTGTTCGTCCGGCAGCCCGACAATCTCTATCTCTGGATCAAGGCGCTGCACATCATCGCGGTCATGTCCTGGATGGCAGCTCTCCTCTACATGCCGCGCCTGTTCATCTATCACACCGATGCCGTGCCGGGATCGGAGCAATCCGAAACTTTCAAGATGATGGAAATGCGTCTCCTGAAGGTCATCATGAACCCGGCGATGATGATCACCTGGGGGCTCGGCCTATACCTTGCTTGGAGCGTATACGGGTTCCAAGGCGGCTGGCTGCACGCGAAACTGTTTCTCGTCGTGCTCCTGACCGGCGTGCATGTCATGTTCAGCCGTGCGGTGCGTGCCTTTGCACGGGATGAAAACACCCGCAGCGCCCGTTATTGGCGGTTGATGAACGAGGCACCGACGCTGCTAATGATCCTCATCGTCATCATGGCGGTGGTGAAACCTTTTTGATCAGATGTCGTTGTTGAAAGGAAACTTCCGGTAATTACCGTAAACCCCTTGCGGCGCATCACATGAATCGCTACTTTCCCGCAATCTCCTCTTTCGTGGCATGTGTAAACGTTACGAGCCTGCCCTTTCCCCAGCAGCTCCCCTTACATCAGACACGCCGTTTTCCATTTCGAACTGCAAATGTGGTCCCCCTTCATGGCTGAAATGAAGCTACAAGAACTCAAGAACAAATCCGCGACCGATCTCCTGGCCTTTGCCGAGCAGGTCGAGGTCGAGAATGCCAGTGTCATGCGCAAGCAGGAACTGATGTTCGCGATCCTGAAAATGCTGGCAAGCCAGGACGTCGAGATCATCGGCGAAGGTGTCGTCGAAGTGCTGCAGGACGGCTTCGGCTTCCTGCGCTCGGCCAATGCCAACTACCTGCCAGGCCCCGATGACATCTACATCTCGCCCTCTCAGATCCGCCGCTTCTCGCTGAAGACCGGCGACACGGTCGAGGGTCCGATCCGTGGTCCGAAGGAGGGCGAACGTTATTTCGCGCTTCTCAAGGTCAACACGATCAATTTCGAGGATCCGGAGAAGATCCGGCACAAGGTTCATTTCGACAATCTGACGCCGCTCTATCCGAACGAGCGCTTCAAGATGGAACTCGAGGTTCCAACCTCGAAGGATCTCTCCGCGCGCGTCATCGACCTGATCGCCCCGCTCGGCAAGGGCCAGCGCGGCCTGATCGTCGCGCCGCCGCGGACCGGTAAGACCGTTCTCCTGCAGAACATCGCCCATTCGATCACCGCCAATCATCCGGAATGCTACCTGATCGTCCTCTTGATCGACGAGCGGCCGGAAGAAGTCACGGATATGCAGCGCTCGGTAAAGGGTGAAGTCGTCTCCTCCACCTTCGACGAACCAGCGACCCGCCACGTCCAGGTCGCCGAAATGGTTATCGAAAAGGCCAAGCGCCTCGTCGAACACGGCCGCGATGTCGTTATCCTGCTTGACTCGATCACCCGCCTTGGTCGCGCCTACAACACGGTTGTACCGTCATCCGGCAAGGTCCTGACCGGTGGTGTCGACGCCAATGCCCTGCAGCGCCCGAAGCGCTTCTTCGGCGCGGCGCGTAACATTGAAGAAGGCGGTTCGCTGACCATCATCGCCACCGCGCTGATCGATACGGGCAGCCGCATGGACGAAGTCATCTTCGAAGAGTTCAAGGGTACCGGCAACTCGGAAATCGTGCTCGACCGCAAGGTCGCCGACAAGCGCATCTTCCCGTCGATGGATATTCTCAAGTCCGGCACGCGCAAGGAAGACCTGCTGGTTCCGCGCCAGGACCTGCAGAAGATCTTTGTTCTTCGCCGTATTCTTGCTCCGATGGGAACGACCGACGCGATCGAGTTCCTGATCGACAAGCTGAAGCAGACGAAGACCAACGGCGATTTCTTCGATTCGATGAACACCTGATTGGATCGGCAATGTCGAAGCGAAGCCCAGGCTCAGCCTGGGCTTTTCTGTTTTTAGCCGGATTCAAGTCCTGGTTTTTTTTGGCGGGCCGCTCAGGATCAATTCCGATGTCCCTGGGTCTGCGGAAATGCGAAGATGGATCATGACCAATACGATGACAGACACGATCTATGCCCTGTCGTCCGGTGCCCTTCCCGCCGGCGTGGCCGTCATCCGCATCAGCGGACCGGCGACGGCGCATATGCTGCGGTCACTCTGCGGCTCGGTGCCGGGGCCGCGCCAGGCCACCTTGCGATCAATTCGAAATCGAAACGATGACGTCCTCGATCAAGGTCTCATTCTCTATTTCAAGGCGCCCGCCTCCTTCACCGGAGAAGACTGTGCCGAACTGCAGGTTCACGGCGGCCGCGCGGTCGTGGATGCGATCCTCACCGAGCTTTCAGACTTCCCGGGGTCGAGACATGCCGAAGCCGGCGAGTTTTCTCGGCGGGCCTTTCACAACGGCAAGCTCGATCTTGTCGAAATCGAAGGCCTCGCCGACCTCATTTCCGCCGAAACCGAGATGCAGCGCCGGCTGGCGCAGGAACATTCGAGCGGCAATCTCTCGGCACTCTACCGGGGATGGGCGAAACGGCTGACACATGCCCGGGCGATGATCGAGGCCGAACTCGATTTTGCCGATGAAGACGATGTTCCCGGATCGGTCGCCGATCGCATCTGGGCGGATATGCGCAGTCTGAGGGAAGAGATCACAGAACATCTTGTCGGGGCCGGTATGGCCGAGATCATCCGCGATGGCTTGAAAATCGTCATTGCCGGCCAGCCGAACGCTGGGAAATCAAGCCTGCTGAACCGGCTCGCCCGTCGCGATGTTGCAATCGTCACCGAGATTGCCGGTACAACCCGGGATGTCCTGTCGGTAGATTTATCCTTAGCCGGATTCAATGTTCGGCTTTATGATACGGCCGGCCTTCGTGAGACGGAGGACCGTGTGGAACAGGAGGGAATTCGTCGCGCCCATATGACGATCGAGCAGGCAGACGTCATTCTTTTGCTCGCGGACGGACCTGATGACTTTGCTTCACTGGCACAATATGAGGGGCTGAAGCCAGTTTTGCGGGTGGGAACGAAGATTGATCGGAACCCGGTTTTGTGGGATAAGGCCGTCGCTGACGTGCTGATCTCAACAGTCACCGACGAAGGCCTCGATCAACTGGTCGGCCTGCTGAAGCGTTACCTTCCCGATCTGTCGGCGAAGAATGCAATGGCGCTGCCGTCACGCAGGCGACACGTGAATTGCCTCGAGCAGGCTCGGTCAGCAATCGATATGAGTTTGGCGCAATTTAATAGCGGGCTCGATATTCAAGCCGAGTACCTGCGACAGGCCGGCGATGCGCTTGGGCGAATTACCGGCCGCGTCGATGTTGAAGATCTCCTCGATGTGATCTTCTCGGAATTTTGCATCGGCAAATAGAATACAACGTGAGCGAGTCTTGGCAGGTGTTTCACGTGAAACGATTCGGCTACGGAACTACCGTGATGGAGACGGTTTGGTATGATTGATTATGATGTCATTGTGATTGGTGGCGGACATGCGGGTTGCGAAGCCGCCAGTGCCGCTGCACGGTTCGGTGCGAAAACCGCGCTTGTCACGCATAAGCGCGAAACGATTGGTGTCATGTCCTGCAATCCTGCCATCGGCGGATTGGGGAAAGGTCATCTCGTTCGTGAAATCGACGCAATGGATGGTTTGATGGGGCGTGTCGCCGATGCCGGTGGCATTCAGTTTCGCCTGCTCAATCGACGAAAAGGACCTGCCGTTCGCGGGCCGCGGACGCAGGCTGACCGAAAGCTGTACCGTCTCGCGATGCAGGCGGAAATTCATTCAATTCAGAACCTGGATGTCATTGAAGGCGACGCTTTCGATTTGACGCTGGACAATGGCCGTGTAACCGGCGTTGTTCTAGCGTCCGGTCGCAGGATATCGTCTGGCGCCGTGGTTTTGACGACCGGCACATTTCTGCGTGGCCTGATTCATATTGGCGACCGTAAGATTCCCGCTGGTCGCGTCGGGGAAGACCCATCGCTTGGTCTGTCTGCCACACTTGAACGCTTCGGCCTGGCGCTTGGGCGACTGAAGACCGGAACCCCGGCGCGCCTGGACGGCAAAACCATCGATTGGTCCGCAGTGGGGCGGCAGGGTGCTGATGAAAACCCTGTGCCCTTCTCGTTCATGACCGATCACATCGTGAATCGCCAGATCGAATGTGGCGTCACACGGACGACCGAAGCGACACATAAAATCATCTCGGATAATCTCGGTAAATCCGCTATGTATTCCGGCCAGATCGAAGGTGTCGGTCCGCGTTATTGCCCGTCGATCGAGGACAAGATCGTCAAGTTTGGCGAGCGTGACGGCCACCAGATTTTCCTGGAGCCGGAAGGGCTGGACGATGACACGGTTTATCCCAACGGCATCTCGACCTCGCTACCGGCCGATGTGCAGCAAGCCTTTATCCAGACCATCCCGGGCCTTGAGACTGTCTCCATTCTGCAGCCGGGTTATGCGATCGAGTATGATCACGTCGATCCGCGCGAACTGTCGACATCGCTGGAGGTGCGCAAGATTCCGGGGCTGTTCCTTGCAGGCCAAATCAATGGGACGACCGGCTATGAAGAAGCCGGTGCCCAGGGGCTCGTCGCTGGCCTGAACGCCGCATTGCTTTGTGCCGGGAATCAGCCGTACATTTTCAGCCGTACGAACTCCTATATCGGTGTGATGATCGATGACCTGACATCGCGCGGCGTCACTGAGCCCTATCGGATGTTCACATCGCGCGCCGAATATCGGCTCTCCCTTCGAGCAGACAATGCGGACCTCCGACTTACACCCGAGGCGATCAAGCTCGGCTGTCTCTCGGCTGCGCGCTCCGCGAGGTTCCAGAAGTGGGTCGATGATATCAACGTAAATCGTGAGCATCTGAAGTCACTGAGCCTTACGCCGAGCGAGGGCCGCAGCTTCGGCCTGAAGCTGAACCTTGACGGACAGCGCCGCTCGGCATTCGAGCTCCTTTCTTATTCGGAACATTCTATCCAGTCCCTCAGTGTCGTCTGGCCTCAACTCGCGGAGATTGAGCCGAAGCTGGCGGAGGCACTTGAGATCGATGCGACTTACGCCGTTTATATGGATCGCCAGACCACTGATATTGCCGGCGTCCAACGCGAGGAAAACCGCATCATACCGGAGGACTTTGACTTTCAGTCGCTGTCCGGTCTTTCAAACGAGCTGAAGCAAAAGCTCATCGCCACCAGGCCGCGAAATCTCGCTCAGGCGATGAAGGTTGACGGCATCACTCCATCGGCGATATCGCTAATCCTCGCGCATATGCGGAAGAACGACCGCGTTTCGGTTGTGCACAAACGACAGGCGATTCAATGATTGCGAGTCCTCCCCGAGAGCTAAACGGATTGCGTGTTTCACGTGAAACGTCGGAACGGCTCGATCATTTCTCCGCCCTGTTTCAAAAGTGGGCCAAGTCCATCAACCTCGTCGCGCCCTCGACGTTAAGGGACCTTTGGCACCGCCACATCGGCGACAGCGCGCAAATCTACCAACTATCTCCGGGGCCAAAACGGTGGGTGGATCTGGGCAGTGGCGGCGGTTTTCCTGGCATCATCACCGCCATCTTTCTCGCTGAGCTGAACGATGGATGGGTTCATCTCGTCGAAAGCAACAACAAGAAGGCTGCTTTCTTGCGTGTTGCGCTGAATGAAACTGGGGCACGCGGCTCTGTGCATCCGATTCGTATCGAATCCGCGCCTGCTTCTATCCCCACCTGCGACGCCATCTCTGCGCGGGCGCTCGCGGATCTTCCCCTGTTGCTGGAATATTGCGCGCCGTGGATGACGATGGCTGGGAAACCGCGTGCATTCTTCCACAAAGGCCGGGATTATCAGCAGGAAGTCGACAAAGCCGTTGGCCGCTTTCAGTTTGATCTGATAAAACATACCAGC
>NZ_DATJDJ010000056.1:0-16823 GCF_035497515.1 Pararhizobium sp.
GAGGACTTCGTCTTCATCTTGGGCATTTTGCTACTCCATTTTTCTTGATTTCGAGATCGACTGACGAGGTCGTCTCCAGCGTAAAGAACGGCCACGGCATGCCCTGCCGGACCGTTCGGACGGGGGCTTGTAACCGAAGCACCGGAAAAGTGCAATGGTCAAAGTGCAATGGCATCGGATGGCGGCGGCGATCGTCCCGGCGCGACCCATGCCAGATGCGAAAAAGCCGCCAGACGGCGGCTTCATCGGCAGGCTGGTGGACGCAGGCGCTTATCTCGGCGCCAGCACCATCATCATCTGGCGGCCTTCGAGCTTCGGCTCGGCTTCGACCTTGGCGATTGCCGTGGTGTCTTCCTTGACCTGAAGCAGGAGCTTCATGCCGAGTTCCTGGTGGGCCATTTCGCGACCGCGGAACTTCAGCGTCACCTTGACCTTGTCACCCTCTTCAAAGAAGCGGTTCATCGCGCGCATCTTGACGTCATAGTCGTGCGTGTCGATGTTCGGACGCATCTTGATCTCCTTGATCTCGATGATCTTCTGCTTCTTGCGAGCTTCCGCCGCCTTCTTCTGGGTGGAGTATTTCAGCTTGCCCAGGTCAAGGATCTTGCACACCGGCGGTTCAGCGTTCGGCGAGATTTCGACGAGGTCGAGACCCAGCTCCTCCGCCATGCGGAGGGCCTGGTCGGTGGGAACACTGCCGTGGTTGACCCCTTCGGCGTCGATGAGCTGAACCCGGAGGGACCGGATTTCCTTGTTGGAGCGGGGCCCGTCTTTAACCGGGGCGTCCGTTTTGAACGGTCTGCGAATGGTCGTACTCTCCTCGAGCTGTTACGAATCTGTGCTGTTTGTTTATAGCGCGATTGTCCGGCGAAACGCCGTGCAAATGCCGCTTGATCGTCATGTGTGAATTGCTGCGCGAAAGTCAATAACACAGGTCTTTGTGGAAATCACCACCTGTCGGCCCTCTGGAGAATCTGTTTTAGAAAGAAAAACAGCAACAAACGCTAAAAAAATGGAGAAAAGCTGATGGCATTGCCCGATCCGGACACGCAACTGGACCATCTCGATGTCGGTAAGGGCGAGGAATCGCGGCGCATCGCCATGCGGATTCTGCCTGCCACGGAAGGCAACACGATGCCAGCGCTCGTTTGGCTCGGCGGATACCGGTCGGATATGGCCGGCACCAAGGCCGTCGAGCTGGAGCGCCATGCGGCCCGGTCAGGCGCCGCGTGCATCCGCTTCGACTATTCCGGCCATGGCGTTTCCGGCGGTGCATTTGCCGACGGCACGATTTCGCGCTGGCTGGAGGAGGGTCTGGCGGTTATCGACCATGCCTCGCCTGAACGCATGGTTCTCGTCGGCTCGTCGATGGGCGGCTGGGTGGCACTCAGGCTGATCGCCGAGTTGCGCGCCCGCGGCGAGGGTGGCCGCCTCGCCGGCCTCGTGCTGATCGCACCAGCGCCCGATTTCACCTCTGAACTCATTGAGCCGAACCTGACGGATGCGGAGCGCACCTCGCTTGCCGAGCGCGGCTATTTCGAGGAGCCGACACCCTATGGGCCGGATCCGAACATCTTCACCGCCCGGCTGCTCGATGATGGCCGGCGCAACCGCGTCCTGGACGGAATCATCGAGACCGGCTGCCCGGTCCATATCTTGCAGGGTATGGAAGACCCGGACGTTCCCTATCGGCATGCGCTGAAACTGATGGAGCATTTGCCCTCCGACGACGTGGTCATGACCCTCATCCGCGATGGCGACCACAGGCTGTCGCGGCCGGAGGATATCGAGCGCATCATGGCTGCCGTAGCGGCCATGTCCGGAGGCTGAAAAGGCAGTCAAATCAGCGGCAAATCACCGGTGATGCTGATTTGCCGCGCATTTTAACCATATCTCGCAATCCCTAATTCTGCAGATTGACTTCGTTTCGGGTGCGCTGTTAACTCTTTGTTAACGATGAGGGCAGCGCGGGCAGGGACGGCCCACAAAAAGCTGACGGTCAGACTTCAGATTTTCGCGGGGGTTCGCCGGGAATGATTTCCGGGGAAAGACCGCGCCACAGGGGACGTGTATGGCGCAGTTGACTGGGATCAAGAAAATGGTCGTTGCTTTGTCGGCTGTTTTCGTATCGGCGAGCGCGGCAATTCCGGCGCCGAATGCAACGGCCCTCTCGATGCAGACGGGCGCCATCACCTCCCAGCCGATCGGCCATTACGAATTCTGCCAGAAGTATCGCGCCGAATGCGAGATCAAGACCAAGTCGATGACCGCACCGCGCGTCACCGATTTCGGCTGGTCGGTCATTCGCGAGGTCAACCTCGCCACCAACCGTGAAATCACGCCGATGACCGACATGGATCAGTTCGGCAAGGATGAAGTCTGGTCCTATCCTGTCAATGCCGGCGATTGCGAGGACTTCGTTCTCCTCAAGCGCAAGCGCCTGATGGAAAAGGGCTTCTCGCCAGCCGACCTGCTGATCACCGTCGTGCGCAAGCCCGATGGCGAAGGCCATGCGGTGCTGACCGTGCGCACCGCTCAGGGCGATTTCATCCTCGACAATCTCGACGACGACATCAAGCTCTGGACCAAGACCTCCTATCGCTTCCTGAAACGTCAGGCCTCGTTCAATACCGGCCGCTGGGTCACTATCGAAAACGGCGCGGAAGTCCTGGTCGGCTCGGTCGGGAACTGAGCAGAGGCATTGCTTGTCGGTTTGGATGACTGGGCTCCAGGCCCTTCGTCATTTCTCTCCGCGCCATGGGTGTTCATTCATGAGCGTCCGAGTGAAAGATTGTCCCCATGGATCGATTGGGTTCCCTCACCGCGCGGACCCGCGTGGCTGAGTCACTGTGACGGAAACAGAGGGTAGGGGAACGCCTTCCGCAAGGAAACCCCTCTCGCATGGACTGAATAAATGCCCAACAATAAAAAAGCCGGCAACAAAGCCGCCGGCCTCCACATTCCGGTTCCGTCAGGCGGACACGCCTATTCGGTCAGGTCGATTTCTTCCGTGCTGCCGCCCTGGCAGGTGTAGCAGCAGTCGGAGCAGGTTTCGCCATTGTCAGGACCCGTGCCCCAATAGGTCGATTTGTCGCCGGAAACCCAGGCGCCGTAGCAAATCTTCTCGCCTTCGTCGCAGGAGAGCGGGATCTGCTTGGTCTCGCCGTCATCCAGCAGATAGACCTGGTTGTTGCCCGGCCAGATATGATCGCGGTCCTGGCTGTAGAGCTCGACTTCGACGGCGTTCGGGTGGCTGTTTTGCATCTGGAAGGTGACCTCCGCGGCGGAGGCGGTGGACATGCCACCGAATGCGAGCAGCACGGAAAGCGCGGCAAGGCCCGCGCGGTGACGAATGGTTTTCATGAATTCCCCCTCTGAACAATCGGCTTTGCAGCCGCATCCAGCTAACACGAACATCCTGATTGCGGAACGGGTGGAAAGGCTGAAAAGCATGAATTCTTTCAAGCAAATCAAGCCATTTCTGGTCACAAGGATAGGTGGAATTGTCGCTTATGGCGCACGCCGGCTCCGGCGGATCAGCTACAGCGCCGCGCGTTAAATATGACGCGCAAAAGTCACTGTAACACTTTAATTATGCAGTAGTCGTCAGCGCCTTGTAGAAAAAGGTCGAGCCACAATAGCTGCCGTCGGGCATCAGCGCATATTGCGGGATGACGCCGACGCGTTGCCAGCCGAGCTTTTCATAGATGAATTCCGCTGGGCTCCCCGTCGCCGTATCGAGTACCAGGATGTGGCGTCCATGTCTGGTCGCCTCCGCATCGGCGGCATCCATCAGGGCGCGGGACAGCCCGAGACCGCGCGCCTTGCGATGGACGAGCAGTTTCTTCAGGTCGGCGCGGTGCGGCTGGTTCGGCATCATGCCGATGCCAAGTTGGACCGTGCCCAGAAGATCGCCATCCCGCTCGGCGACGATGAGCACCGTCGTTCCATCCTCCACGGCCTGCGCAACGCCCTCCCAGTAGGGCATCGCATCTGCAGGCAGATATGGCGACATGAAGCCGACGGATGCGCCGCCCTCGACGCAGTCCGACAGGATGTCGGCGAGCGCCGGCAGTGCGTCGGCGGTTTCGGAAGAGGCAAGCGTGCGGATGGAGATCTTGGACATCGGGTCAGACTTTGCTGCGGTGGAGGATGACGGCATAGCGCGCCGGCTGGCCGTGGGGATTGTGAAAGGAATGGCCGTCGGCAAGCCGCATGAAGAGGCAATCGCCGGGCTCCAGCACATGCGTGGCTTCGCCGGTCGTCATCGTCAGCCTGCCTTCGAACAACCAGAGATGCTGCGTCTGGCCTTCGTCGAATTGCCGAGGTTCGAAGACAACGCTGGCGCCGGGGGGAAATTCCACTTCGACGATATCGACGGGCGATCCCATGCTGTCCGGGGATACCGAGCGACGCAGATATCCGGTCTCCGGATCACGCCAGACGCGCTGTTCGTCGCGGCGCAGCAGCGGATGACTGGTCTGTTCGTCGGGCGCGAAAAACCGCGATAGGGTCGTGGCGAGCGCGCCGCAGAGCCGCGCCAGGAGTTGGGCGGTGGGGCTCGCCTCGCCGCGCTCGATCCGCGAGATCATCGCGCGGCTGACGCCGGCACGCTGCGCGAGATCGTCGAGCGTCATTGCCTGCGCCGATCGCAGCGCCTTCATGCGCTCGCCGAGCGCTTTGTCGGAATTGTCGTGCAGAGTTTCCATGATATGAGAATTAAATGATCTTATAGTGGAGTCAATCGGAGAGTGGCATCCATTCAAAAAATCTGTCACATGCCGCTTTGACGACACCATACTGGCGGCAATCGCTATATGGTCCGGATCATCCGCACGGTCGGGGAAACCGCCCTGCGATCAATATGTTAGGCAATGCTTGAACGGCAGTGGCTGCCGGTTCGACTGCGAGGACGGATGGCGACACTAGCGGATGCGGGACCAGGCCAGCCACGGGCTTCGGTACTGTCGATCGCCAGCATCGTGCTCTCCATGGCCTGCGTCGGCATCGGCAACGGCATCATGTTCGCCTATGTGCCCTTCCTGCTGGCGAGCGGCGACAGCGCGCCCTGGGTTGCCGGCGCGGCCGTGACGGCGCTTGCCTTCGGCGGGCTTGCAGGCTGCGTGGTTGCCGGACCGATGATCCGCCGCGTCGGCCATGCCCGCGCCTTTTCCTGCTCCATGGCGCTGGTGCTGCTGTCGGCCTTCCTGATCGCGCTTGGCTTCAATCCGCTGCTCTGGGTGTTCGCGCGCGGGCTTTACGGGGCGGCCGGCAATATCAATTTCATCATCTCGCTGAGCTGGCTCAACCATGCCAGCGCCAACAGCTGGCGCGGCAAGGCGATGTCGGTATTCTACATGACCTATGTCATCGCGCTCGGTTTCGGCGCCTGGCTGTTCGGACAGATTCCGACCGAGGGCAACCTGGCGCCGCTCTTGACGATCTTCTTCACCACTGTCGCGATCCTGCCGATTGGGCTGACACGCCTGCCCAATCCACCGCCGCCGGCCAAGGTCAGCGTCGATGTACCGATGGTCTGGCGCAATTCGCCGGTTGCCTTCGTCGGCGTTCTGGCCGCCGGCGGGCTGTCCATGTCGGTACAGGGGTTCACGCCGATCTACGCCGCCGCCAACCAGGTCAGCCAGGGAGACGTGGCGCTCCTGATGCTGGTCATGCAGTTTGGCCTGATCTTCATCCAGTATCCGATGGGCGTGCTGTCGGATCGCATCGACCGGCGCATCGTGCTCATTCTCGTCTGCCTGCTGATCTCGGCCGCCGCCGTGGCGTCGCTTGCCGTCTCCTTTGCCAATCTCGTCTTGTTGATGCTGGTCTTTGCGGTGTTGGCCGGCGCGGTCGAGACCGTCTATTCGATCGCAAACGCGCACGCCAACGACCGCACGGCGCCGACCGATTTCGTGCCGCTCGCCTCGACGCTCCTGATGTGCTGGTCGATCGCGGCCACCATCATTCCGCTATCTATCACCGTTCTGACGCCGGTCTTCGGGCCAAAAACCTTCATCTATGCGGCGATGGGCACAGCGCTTGCCTATGCCGCCTTCGTCACGGCCCGGCTGAAATTCCGCGAAACGGTGCCGCCGCACCTGCGGGAAAATTTCGAGATGAAGAGCGCGCAGATGCCCAATGCCGGCGCGCTGGTCGACGGCGCGAAGGACGATCGCTGAGGCATGCTACGAAGGTCGGTGACCTTGTTTGCCGGTTGCGACTATCCAGAACCGGCGGAAATCACTTTCTTCCTCCGCTGAAAATGACCGGAAAAATCATCCGTCGAACCCGGTTTCATGCCAGAAGCCGGGCTCAAACGCTTTTGACACGGGGCGATCGGTAAAATTCTTTGCAGTTTGGGAGGTTCCATTGTATGCGGGCGAATGAGCACAAATTCGACCCGCACCCCCCTGTCGCATATCCGCAATTTCTCGATCGTGGCGCATATCGACCACGGCAAATCGACCCTTGCCGATCGCCTGATCCAGACCACCGGCGGCCTCGCCGATCGTGAGATGTCGGAACAGGTTCTCGACAATATGGAGATCGAGAAGGAGCGCGGCATCACCATCAAGGCGCAGACCGTGCGCCTGCACTATATCGCCAACAATGGCGAGACCTATGTGTTGAACCTGATCGACACGCCCGGCCATGTGGACTTCGCCTATGAAGTCTCGCGCTCGCTGTCGGCCTGCGAGGGTTCGCTTTTGGTGGTCGATGCGTCCCAGGGCGTGGAAGCCCAGACGCTCGCCAATGTCTACCAGGCGATCGACAACAACCACGAGCTCGTCACGGTCCTCAACAAGATCGATTTGCCGGCGGCAGAACCCGACCGTATCCGCGAGCAGATCGAGGAAGTCATCGGCATCGATGCATCGCAGGCCGTGCTGATCTCGGCCAAGACCGGTCTCGGTATTCCCGACGTGCTGGAAGCGATCGTTCACCAGTTGCCGGCGCCCAAGAGCGAAGGCGGCGAGACGGCACCTCTGAAGGCGCTGCTGGTCGACAGCTGGTACGACACCTATCTGGGCGTCATCGTTCTCGTGCGGATTCTCGACGGTGTCCTGAAAAAGGGCCAGACCATCCGCATGATGGGCACGGACGCGAAATACCAGGTGGAGCGCGTCGGCGTTATCACCCCGAAGATGGTCACCGTCGATGCGCTCGGCCCTGGCGAGATCGGCTTCATCACCGCCTCGATCAAGGAAGTGGCCGATACCCGCGTCGGCGATACGATCACAGAGGACAAGCGCCCGACCGCCACCATGCTGCCGGGTTTCAAGCCGGCCCAGCCGGTGGTATTCTGCGGCCTGTTCCCGGTCGATGCCGCCGATTTCGAGGATCTGCGCGCCGCCATGGGCAAGCTTCGCCTCAACGATGCGTCCTTCTCGTTTGAAATGGAAAGCTCGGCAGCGCTCGGCTTCGGCTTCCGCTGCGGATTCTTGGGGCTGCTGCATCTGGAAATTGTCCAGGAGCGCCTCGAGCGCGAATTCGATCTCGACCTGATCGCCACCGCTCCGTCCGTCGTCTACAAGCTGTTCATGACGGATGGCACCGAGCGCGAACTGCACAATCCGGCCGATATGCCCGATGTCGTCAAGATCGCCGAAATTCACGAACCCTGGATTCGCGCCACCATTCTCACCCCCGACGAATATCTCGGCGGCATCCTGAAACTCTGCCAGGATCGCCGTGGCGTCCAGGTCGAGTTGACCTATGTCGGCACGCGCGCCATGCTGACCTACGACCTGCCGCTCAACGAAGTCGTGTTCGACTTCTACGACCGGCTGAAGTCGATCTCCAAGGGTTATGCCTCCTTCGACTACAACATCACCGATCATCAGGAAGGCCATCTGGTAAAGATGTCGATCCTCGTCAATGGCGAGCCGGTCGATGCCCTGTCGATGATGGTTCACCGCATGGCGGCCGAAAAGCGCGGCCGCGACATGTGCGAGAAGCTCAAAGAGCTGATCCCCAAGCACATGTTCAAGATCCCGATCCAGGCCGCCATCGGCGGCAACGTCATTGCCCGCGAAACCATCTCGGCACTCCGCAAGGACGTCACCGCCAAGTGCTACGGCGGCGATGCCTCGCGCAAGCGCAAGCTGCTCGACAAGCAGAAGGCCGGCAAGAAGCGCATGCGCCAGTTCGGCAAGGTGGAAATTCCGCAGGAAGCGTTCATCGCCGCGCTGAAGATGGGCGACGAGTGATCTTTTCTTTCTGGGTTCATGCGCAGATGATACGCGCATGAACCTTGGAGGGCGACATGCCCCAGCCCGCCCGCGAGCTTGCCAATCTCTCGCTCGATAGCGATCTCGTTTCCGGCGCCCGCGACCTGAAGATCAATATTTCCCGTGCGACCTGCCGTCGCGCCTGATGGCACCGCTCTGTCCGGTTGCCGAAATGTCCTGGTCCATCTCCCGGATCAACCCTCGCTTCGTTATTGAAGGCGAACTCCACGCCATGGCGACCCAGCGCAGGGCCGCCATTCCGGTATCTGAAATCGGGCCAGAGCTTGCGGATCTTTCAGCAAGACGTGACGACATCATCGCCGCTACCGATTTCCTGTTCAGGGTTTTCAAGCATGTCACGCAAAGTGCGCAGTGGTTTGCGATGACGACATGCGCAAAAAACAAAGACCTGAAGCGCGGGAAGCGAATCTGAAAGATCGCGGCGCGCTTCAGGAATACGTCCGCTCAGAAAACTCCTTGACCAGCCCTTCATAGGCTTCCATCGGCGGAAAGGTCTCGTAGGAATGCACCGCCGCTGTCGTCGCCCAGGGCAGTTTCTCGCTGGTAAAAGTCTCGATGAAGGGGGAGAACCAGCCGGTTTCGTCGAGCATGGTCGGCCGCAGGTTGACGAACCAGTCCATGCCTTCGGGACGGGTGAACATCCAGGTCAGGCAGTGCGGGCAGAAATAATGGCGGGTGGCGCCATGCAGGCCGCCGACCACCGGCTCTCCGGCCGTGACCTCGAAGCCATCGGCGGGAATGGCGGCGCTCAGCGAATAGGCGCTGGAGGACATTTTCTGGCAGCCGGTGCAATGGCAGGCCATGGTCAGGATCGGCGGTGCGCTGACCTTCAGCCGCACCTGGCCGCAACGGCAGCCGCCCTCCATGGGTGTGTTCAAGACGCTCATGATTCGATCCTCGCATTTTTCCGTCGAGCCTAGCGAAGTCGCCACCGAGATCCAATGCGGTGATTTATCGCTTGGTGGATCAACCGACCGAGCGGCAGGATTTTCGCGCGCTCAGTCCGAGGCGCAGGGCCAGGTGGTCGGTGTCTTGAGGCCTTCCGGCAGCTTGGTGTTTTCGTCGCCGCAGGTGAGATCGATCTGGGTCTGATGAAGGCCCGTGGCTGCCGAAAGATCGACGCCCTCGATATGGGTGAGGAACATGAAGGCTTCTTCGAAGTCGATCGGTCCCTCGAAGGTCACGCCATTGAAATTGGCGCGTGACAGGTTGGCAACGGAAAACCTGGCGCCGGTCAAGACGGCGCCCTTGAAGTTGACGCGGCCGAGCTCCGCCTTGGAGAAATCGGCGCCCGTCAGTTGCGCGCCGCTCAGGTCCGTCCGCTGAAGCTCGGCCCCGACAAAGGACGCGCCATTGGCAACGATGTTGGCAAAGCTCGAGCGAAAGGCCTCCACATGGCCGAAATTCGCCTTTTCCGCCCTGGCGCCGGCAAGCCAGGCGCGCACCAGCGTGGCCTTTTCCAGGTTTGCCGAGGTGAGATTGGCGCCGCTGAGATCCGTCAGCGAAAAATCGGCGCCGGAGAGATTGGCGCCTTGCAACTCGCTGGAAGAGAGCATCAGGTTCTTCTTGTTGCATTCGCTCCAGTCGAGGCCGGGTTCGGGCGTGTTGCCGCAGGAGGCGGCCATGGCCGGCGAGGAAAGGCCAAAAGCGAGAGCCGAAAACAGGCCGAGCGCGAGAGACCGGCATGCGGCCAGGTGCCGTGATGTCGATTGGCCGTGGTGCCTGTCAGAATGCATCGTCATCCGTTTGCTCCGCCTCCAGCTGCCCGCCTCAACCCGGCAGGTTCCTCTTCGCGTTGTTCCTGTAACGCCCAGCTCTCTCGATAGATAGGGTGGTTGATGCCGGGCGCAAATGGCACTGGCACATTTATGCGTCAGGCGCTTGCCTCGGCGATTTCCCGGCTCTCGCCTTCGACTGCCTTTTCACCGCGGATCGTACCGACCCAGGCGCGAGCAAGCGTCAGGCCGGCGGCATCGGCCTTGTCGGCGTGTGTTGCCGCAAGCTCCGGATAGCGCTCGAACCAGTGCGGATCGAGCCCGTTGATCTGGCCTTCGAAAATGCGATTCCAGTCCTCGACCACGCGCGTTCCGGCCTCGAAATGGAACTGCATGCCATAGGCCGCGCGGCCGATGCGGAAGGCCTGGTTGGTCACAGTGGGATTGGTGGCGAGATGGACGGCGCCGGCCGGAAGGGTAAAGCTGTCGGAATGCCATTCGAAGCTCGGAAAGGCCTCGCCGGCCGCGCTCAAGACGGGGTCGAGCCTGCCTTCGTCCGTCAGCTCGACGCCGTGCCAGCCGAATTCGCGGGTACGGCCGAGAATATTGTCGCCGCCATGCGCCCGCGCCAGAAGTTGGCTGCCGAGGCAGATTCCGAGCACCGACTTGTCGGCCTCGGTAAAGGCGTGCATCAGCTTGGCGAGGTCCGGCAGATAGGGATGGATATGGTCGTCCAGCGCACTTTGTTCGCCGCCGAGCACGACCAGTGCATCGTGGCCGCTGGCGTTGGCGGGCAGGGCATCACTGTTGAAAGGCTGCCGCAGGTCGATCTCCGCCCCGGCTTCCTCAAGCGCCACACCAACCTGCCCGAGGTCGGAATGGACCATGTTTTCGATCACCAGAACCCGCATATGCTCTCCGCTCACTTCACCGATTCACTTCATCGATTTTGGCGAATTGACCATGCTGGCGAGGCACTTTCAAGGGTTTTTCGGCACTTTTGGCACGGCTTTTCCGGTCGAAAAGCCCGCAAGTCTTGACCTTTCGGCCTGAAAGTAGCATTGGACCGCCTTGGTCGCGTTCGATGAAACGCCAGACAGCGGAAAAACCATGAGCAAAGTGACATCCTCTGCCCCCTCGCAGCGCATGCTGAGGGTCGGCGAACAGGTACGTGCAGGCCTGACGCAGGTTCTGCAGCGCGGAGACGTGCGCGATCCCGTGATCGAGAAGACGGTGATCTCGATTTCCGAAGTGCGCATGTCGACGGACCTCAGGGTCGCCACGGCCTTCGTGACACCGCTCGGCGTCGAGGATCATGCCGCGACGATCGAGGCGCTGAACCGCAACGCGAAATATATTCGCGGCCGGCTTGGGGCCCATCTGCGCCAGCTGAAATACATGCCGGAAGTGCGCTTCAAGGACGATACCAGCTTCGATAACTACAAGAAGATCGACCAGCTGCTGCGCTCGCCCGAAGTCATGCGCGACCTGAAGGACGAAGACGGCGAATAATCATGGCCAAGCATGTCTCTCTGGACGAAATGAACGGCTGGCCGTTCGAGCAGCGCCAGACCTTCTATCGCAGCGGAATGGCGCGCTTCGACAATGCCGAGGCGGTGCGGCTCGTCGAGATGATGGTTGCCTCCGGACTGCCGTTTCGCTGCGGCAAGGACATCGCCCATGGCGACCGCGAGATGAAGGCGCTCGAAGCCATCGTCTATTCGCCCTACAATGAAACGCTCCTGCTTGAGGCCGCCGCCTCCGGCATGCCGCCGCTCGGCGCCATCGAACCCTTGATGGTCGAGGAACTGGGTGAAGATTACCGCGTCGACAATGGCGCTACGATTGCTGCCGGATATCTCATCGCAAGGCGACTTTACGCGCTGGGATTCGAAAAAGGTAACAGCCAGAAAATGCCGGATGGCAGCGTTGCCAGGACGGCCGCGACGTTTCGCAAAAAAAGAGCCTGAAACATGTCAAAACCCCGCAAGCCCAAGGGCCGCCCGATTTCCGGCTGGCTGATCCTCGACAAGCCGCTGGATTTCGGCTCGACGGAAGCCGTGTCGAAGATCAAGTGGCTGTTCAAGGCGCAGAAGGCCGGGCATGCCGGCACGCTCGATCCGCTCGCTTCCGGCATGCTGCCGATCGCACTGGGCGACGCGACCAAGACCGTTCCCTATGTGATGGATGGCCGTAAGATCTATGAATTCACGGTTGCCTGGGGCGAAGAGCGTTCGACCGACGATCTCGAGGGCGAGGTCGTGCAGTCGTCCGACACCCGCCCGTCGGAAGAGGACGTTCGCGCTCTGCTGCCGAAATATACCGGTGTGATCAGCCAGGTGCCGCCGCAGTTTTCGGCAATCAAGATCGATGGCAACCGGGCCTACGATCTCGCCCGTGAAGGCGAGACTGTGGATATACCCGCCCGCGAGGTCGAGGTGTTTCGGCTGTCGCTGCTCGGCTGCACCCCCAATATGGCGCATTTCGAGATCGAATGCGGCAAGGGAACCTATGTGCGCTCGCTGGCGCGCGATTTCGGCCGCGACCTCGGCTGCTTCGGCCATATCGCCTCGCTGCGCCGCAGCTTTGTTGCGCCCTTCGCCGAAGAAACCATGGTGCCGCTCGCCGAACTGGTGGCGCTGGAAAAGATCGAGAGCGACCAGGAACGCCTGGAGGCGCTCGATGCTTTCCTGATTGATACCGGCGAGGCTCTGTCGAGCCTGCCGCACATCGCCATCTCTGAGGATCAGGCGCATCGCCTGAAGATGGGCAATCCGATCATCCTGCGTGGCCGCGACGCGCCGACCGCCGAGCCCGAGGCCTATGCGACCTCGCGCGGCAAGCTCGTCGCCATCGGCGAGATCGGCGAGGGTGAGTTTCGCCCCAAGCGGGTCTTCGCCACCGGTTGAAATCCGACCGGGCCTCTTATACGTTTCTCCCCACTGCATCGGTTGCCTTACCGAAATCGCTGGCGCATGGTCCGGTCCATGATCGGGATTCGCGACGGCGTCAGGACAGAAGGAGCGGCAGGCAAAGCCGCGCCGACGCTGCCTGATGCACGGGTCGGGGGTGATGGATGAGACACGTTTGAGCGACGGAAACGAGAGAGCGCCCCGGCCGGCCAAACCCTGGAGGATGCGCCTGCGCGCGCGCTTGCGGCGTCCGTTGGCGTTCTACCTCACGGTCTTGCTGTTTACCGCCATCGTACCGTCCTTCATCTTTTCGTTGATCATCCTGAAGCGCAGCACCGACGAGCAGGAGCGCGTTGTCACGGCGCTGCTCAAGGCGTCGACGGGCTCCGTCACGCGTGTGGTCGAGCGCGATATCGACAGCATGCTGACGATGCTGAAGGTCCTGTCGGCGGACAGTACGGTGGACGCAGCCCGCCTGGAGGCGTTTTACCAGAGGGCATCATCGGCGCTGGCTGGAACGGCCTCCAACCTGCTCGTCATCGATCGCGGCCATAACCAGCTCTTCAACACGCGTGTGCCCTTCGGAACACCGCTCTCCAAGGCGTCGGATTCGGAATCGATCGAGGCGGCTTTCGCCAACGGGACGCCGCTCGTATCGAACGTTTTCTTCGGCAAGACGGCGCAGCAGTGGGTTTATAACGTCTACCTGCCAATCCTGACGCCGCAGGGCAACAACGACTACCTGCTGACACTGACTCAGAATGCCGCCAGCATGGCGAAGGCCGTCAATCGCGACGTGCTGTCGCCGGGCTGGAATGCGGCGCTCCTCGACGGCGTCGGCAATGTCATTGCGTCCTCCGCCGCCGACATGCCGGTCGGCAAACCCTTTTTCATGAGCATCGTGCCCGCGCTCCGCGTCGGTATCGGCGAGGCGGTTCATGATGATGTGAAATATCGAACTGTGACCGAATTCTCGCTGCTCACCGGCTGGAAGATCATCGCCTGGGCGAAGAGTTCGGATGTCGATGCGCCGGCGGTCTGGTCCTACGTCTGGTTGTCGCTCGGTGGGTTGCTGTTCGCCGGTATCGCCGTTGCCGGCTCAGCCACCATCGCGCGCTTCCTGGCGCAGGGCGTCAAGCTTCTGGCCAAGGACGCGCATCTGCTCGGCCAGGGCCGGCCGATCGCGCCGCGCAGGCATGTCATCGCCGAGATCGAGACCGTCTCCACCGCGCTCGCCGAGGCGGCGCAGGCGCGACGGAAAGCGGAAAACGAAACCCGCTTCCTGATGCGCGAGGTGGCGCATCGCTCGAAGAACCAGCTGACGGTCATCCAGTCGATGCTCAACCAGTCGCTGGGGGCTGCGGAAAGCCGGGTGGATTTCGCCGAAGCGTTTCGCCGGCGCATCACCGGTCTCGCCCGCTCTACCGACCTGATGATCGCCAATGCCGCGCAGGGCGTGGATTTTCATGAGCTGGCGCAGAACCAGCTGCAGCCGTTCATCCCGGACGATCCGGAGCGTGTGCGGCTGTCGGGACCGCCCGTGCGGCTGGACGCGCAGGTATCGCAAACGCTCGGAATGGCGCTGCACGAACTTGCCACCAATGCCACCAAATACGGTGCGCTTGCCAACGGGCGCGGCGTGGTCGATCTGAATTGGTCCGTCGTCGACGGGGTGTTCCTGCTGGTCTGGAGGGAAACGGGAGCGGATATCGCGCAGGATGTTCCTGTCCCGCCGCGCAAGGGATTTGGCACCTTGGTGCTGGAGCGTATGCTCGGCATGGCGCTCGATGCGAAGCTGGAGAGGCTGATGCATGCCGGCGGGATCGAATGGCGCGTGAAGATCCTGGCGGAAAAGTTGAATGCGGACCTTTCGGCCTAGTTTCCTGAGGAAGATCATCCGGCTCGCCGGAATGTGAAGGAGTACACATGCATCCAGGCTTGGCGATTTTGGGCATCGGTCTTTTGGCGGCGGCACTGATGGGCGGGCGAGCGCTTGCCGTCGAGTGTGTCGTGGCCGATCCGACGGGAACCCCGCTCAATGTGCGCGCCGAACCCAAGGGCCGGATCCTGTCCGTGCTTGAAAACGGCACCGCGGTAGAGGTGACCGACGAAACCTGGATCGGTGGCAAGCGCTGGGTCCGTATCATGACCGACGAAGGAACTCCCGGTTGGGTCTTTGCCGCCTACCTTGATTGCGCCTCGGTGCAACATCAGCAGAAATCGGCGCCGATGCGTCCGCGTCTGGCCCCAGAATGACCGCAAAGGGCTGCCTGACGGCGGTCAAGACGCCCTCTTTCCTTTTGATGGTGGATGGTTTATAGGCAGCGCCAGCATCAGACCCCGCTATCGCGGACTGTTGCCTTCATGGCCGCAGCTAGACGACATCCCGGCTGCTGGCGACCCGAAATCCTAGACATTGAAAGGATGACACGATGTCGATCACTGCAGAGCGCAAGGCTGCGCTTATCAAGGAATACGCAACCGTCGAAGGCGACACCGGTTCTCCGGAAGTCCAGGTTGCGATCCTCACCGAGCGGATCAACAACCTGACCGAACACTTCAAGGGCCACAAGAAGGACAACCACTCGCGTCGTGGCCTTCTGGCAATGGTTTCCAGCCGCCGTTCGCTTCTTGACTATGTCAAGGGCAAGGACGAAGCCCGTTACACCAAGCTGATTGGTGCTCTCGGCATCCGCCGCTAAGCCTTATATCCGGCGGGACTCTTCAACGAGGGACCCGCCGGCTTGTTTTTGCGGGTCATACCGCGCTCCGCGTGAGCCAGCCTGGCTCCCGCAAGCGAATACCCTAGCAGACCGGATGGGCCGGCTCTGCAGAACCAACCGATGGCCTGTCATGGGGCAGGATTGCAGGATGCTTCGGCGCTTGCGCGTTCCACGCACCGAAAGCATACGGCTTTCAGGATGCGGAGCGACCGCAGCCGAATTCGGAAGCCTCCCGTTGTCTTGCCCGTGATGTGTCATATCCGCGGATATCGTGCCGCCCGCGCCACACTGGCTGCGGCGCGGCATTGCCGCACACGAAGGACAAAACATGTTCGATACCCACACAGTCGAAATTGAATGGGCAGGCCGCCCGCTCAAGCTCGAAACGGGCAAGATCGCCCGCCAGGCTGACGGCGCCGTTCTCGCCACCTACGGCGAAACCGTCGTCCTGGCCACCGTCGTTTCAGCCAAGTCGCCGAAGCCGGGCCAGGACTTCTTCCCGCTCACCGTCAACTACCAGGAAAAGACCTATGCCGCCGGCAAGATCCCGGGTGGCTATTTCAAGCGCGAAGGTCGTCCGTCGGAAAAGGAAACACTGGTTTCCCGCCTGATCGACCGTCCGATCCGCCCGCTGTTTCCCGAAGGCTACAAGAACGACACCCAGGTCGTCGTCACCGTCGTCCAGCACGACCTTGAAAATGATCCGGACATTCTCGCCATCGTTGCCACCTCGGCTGCGTTGACGCTTTCGGGCGTACCCTTCATGGGCCCGATCGGCGGCGCGCGCGTCGGCTACATCAACGGCGAATATGTACTCAACCCGCATGTCGACGAGATGCAGGAATCCAAGCTCGACCTGATCGTCGCCGGCACCAATGAAGCCGTGCTGATGGTCGAGTCGGAAGCCAAGGAACTGGACGAGGAGACCATGCTCGGCGCCGTCATGTTCGGCCACAAGGGCTTCCAGCCGGTCATCGACGCGATCATCAAGCTCGCCGAGGCCGCAGCCAAGGAACCGCGCGACTTCACGCCGCCGAGCTATGCCGATCTCGAGGCCGAGATGCTGAAGATCGCGGAAACCGATCTTCGCGCCGCCTACAAGATCACCGACAAGCAGGAGCGCTACGCCGCAGTCGACGCGGTGAAGGCCAGGGTCAAGGCCGAGTTCACTCCCGCCGAAGGCGAGGAGGCGCGCTACACGGGCGAGCAGATCGGCAC
>NZ_DATJDJ010000057.1:0-87665 GCF_035497515.1 Pararhizobium sp.
GTCACGCCCTACACATGCATTGAAATACCCATGTGCGAGGCGGTGTTGAATTGCGGTTGCGGAAAGGGAGGTTCACCGTCGTAGTGATCGACGTTCCATCCGACGTCGCGCCGATTTACCGGTCATCGTCAGCAAACAGGACGACCAAGTCCGTAAACCGATCTGCATCGCCGTATCCATGTATCCGCGCTCCGGCCAATTCTGGCGGATTTAAATGTGGCGCCGACACGAACCCGACAGGCTCCGCCTAAAGCAAAGAACAGCTTGAGATGCCGCGCAGCAAAGGAAGAATGGAAAAACAAGGAAGATGGCGGAGAAGATGGGATTCGAACCCACGATACCCTTCCGGGTATACTCCCTTAGCAGGGGAGCGCCTTCGACCACTCGGCCACCTCTCCGTTAGCGCCTGACTAAGGTCAGCGGCCCTTCATTGCAAGGGGTTTTTGCGCCTTGCGGCGACAAACTTGGTTTTTCGCGGTGGATGAGAAGACGGCCGACCATATAATGCCGGCTGCGCGGCAGCGCCTGCCACCATCCTTTATCAATGAGCCCTCTCACGCGCTTCCTGCCATGCGTCGGCGCGACACCTTCAGGCACATCGCTGCTCCTTTATTGCCAGTTGCCCGTCGTCGGCGTCCGGGCTAGGTCTTGCCAAGACAGCGCCCGCGATAAACGGTCGGGCAGCCAAACCGATCTGGAGCCCTACATGAACAAAGACAGCAAACCCGAAACGAACGTCGTGGTCGAAAAGCTCCGCAATGGCCGGTGGGCCTTCGTCATCCGGCGCGGCAGCGTCGTCTATCCCGCTTCCGGCCAGTTTACGAGCCAATTGCAGGCGCATGTCGCCGGACAGATGGCCTTGAAGGCGCTGCAGAAGCGGAGTTGACGACGGCGCCGCCTTCTTGCGCCATACATAAGGAAGGCGAGCTGTGAGCGACGACCGCGGTCTTTATCCTTGCTGCGGCCGTCAGGTCCTTTCATCGCCGGTTGATGGCATTGCCGGTTGCGACGTCAAACACGTCATCGACAGGCGGCAAGCCAAGGACAAGGATCGACGCCATATCGGGCGGCATGATAAACTCGCTTGCCGCCGCATTGCCGCAACCCTACGAAGACAAGCCACCGGAGCCCCTCCATGTCGATGCTGATGCATGTTGCTGATGCAAAGCCTGGTCAACCGACCACTCTCTACAAGCATTTCTATATCGAACGCCCCTGCCGCATTCTCGTTGTCGGCCAGCACCTGAAGACGAAGAAGAAATATCGCGCCTTGCTGCGCCACATCTCCATCGGCGGGGCGATGCTGGATTTCAGTGCCAATATCCTGCTGCCGCACCACTTCTTCCTGGAGATCGAAGGGTTTCGCGAGGAAATCGGCTCATCGCTGGTCCACCGGCGCGGCACCGAGCTTGGCCTGCGCTTCAACATGCCGCTGGAAACCGGCTTCGTCAGCCGGCTGATCAGGATGGACTTCGCCAGCGGCGCGATCTGACCGGCCGGGGTCCGGCAGTCGCCAGCCGCGCTTGCGCACTCCCCTAAATGTTTAGGAAATGTCTTTAACGGATTGCAATATCCGCATGCAATCGTGCCCCCTGCCTGAAGCCTCCAGGGAAGAGAGGCCAAAGGCGGCATTCGCCTGGGTTTATCTGTCCGGTATTCGGCAGCGGAGGTGGGTCAATGGAGAATTCGACGATGTATTCCGTCGTCCGCTCGAAGCTCTACGAGGAGCGCTTCGAGTGTTTCAGCATCGGCCAGGCGGGCACGCTGATGGCGGTGCGCCCGGCGCTCGGCGGCGTTTCGACCCGCATCTGCAAGATGCTGGAGATTTCGCGGGGCGGAGCGTGTTTCTCCGTCAATACGACGATCGGCCTGCCACAGCATTATTATCTCACCATCATCGGCACGAAACGACGGATCGGCTGTGCCGAAATCAACCGCCGCGACAATCGTCTCCATGTGCATTTCATCAAGCCGATCGACGAGGAATTCCTGCACGAGATCGTGCGGCACGAATTCTTCACCGGAAGCGCACCGAAAAAACACTGACGGCCAGCGCGCTCAATGACCTTGGATGATCGCAAAACCGCGACGGTTCCGGTTTCCATGGCGATCAAATATCGCTAGTCTCGCGACGATTTCATCCAACATCAGGCTCGATCAGCAGCAATGTCCGCATTTTCCCGCTTTACCCCCCTCGTCGCATCGCTTCCCTCAACCATTCCCTTTGTCGGCCCGGAGGCGATCGAACGCCAGCGCGGCCGCGCGATCACGGCCCGGATCGGCGCCAATGAAAGCGGCTTCGGGCCGGCACCGGCGGTGCTTGCGTCCATCGGTGCTGCGGCAGCCGGTATATGGCAATATAACGACCCGGAAAATTTCGAGCTGAAGCAGGCGCTGGCGCGCCATCTCGGCACCACGCCGGCCAATCTTGCCATTGGCGAGGGTATTGACGGACTGCTTGGCCAGATCGTGCGGCTGGTGATCGAGCCGGGCCTGCCCGTCGTCACCTCGCTTGGCGGCTATCCGACCTTCAATTTCCACGTCGCCGGCCATGGCGGCAGGCTGGTGACCGTGCCCTATGCCGACGACCGCGAGGATCTCGCCGGCCTGCTGGCGGCGGTCCGGCGCGAGGATGCGCCGCTCGTCTATCTCGCCAATCCCGACAATCCGATGGGAAGCTGGTGGGATGCCGAAAAGGTGGTGGAGTTTGCCCGCGCCCTGCCGGAAACCTGCCTGCTCGTGCTCGACGAAGCCTATGGCGAGACCGCGCCGGCCGGCACCATTCCGTCGATCTCGTCGCTGATCGACATGCCGAACGTGGTGCGAACCCGGACCTTCTCCAAGGCCTACGGCCTGGCGGGCGCCCGCGTCGGCTATGTCATCGGCACGCCGGAAACGGCGCAGGCCTTCGATAAGATCCGCAATCATTTCGGCATGAACAGGCTCGGCACGGCGGCGGCGCTCACCGCGCTGTCGGAGAAAGATTATCTGGCCGATGTCCTGGAAAAGATCGCCGCCTCGCGTCTGCGGATTGCCGGCATTGCCGAAGCCTGCGGCTTGAAGCCCCTGCCCTCGGCCACCAATTTCGTGACGGTCGATTGCGGCCGCGATGCCATCTTCGCGCGCGGGATCGTCGATCGGCTGATGGAGGATCACGGCATCTTCATCCGCATGCCGGGCGTGGCGCCCCTCAACCGATGCATCCGCATCAGCACCGGCCCTGAAGCCGATATGGCGCTTCTGGAAGAAGCCTTGCCAGAGGTCGTCAAGGCAGTAGGCAGTAGGCAGTAGGCAGTAGGGCTGTTCCGGCTGCCCGCTCTTGTCTACCGATTATTGCCTATTTCCTACCGCCTATTGGCTACTGCCTACTTCCTCCCCTTCAATGCATCGTCATCCATTCGCGGGCGGCGCGCAGGGCCGTGGCGAGGTCGGTCTTGTTCATCGTCATCGCCAGATCCGCACGCAGCGCTGCGGCGCGGTCGGAACCCTTGATCGCGGCGATGTTGAGCCATTTATGGGCTGCGACCAGATCCACGTCGCAACCACGCCCGGTTGCATACATCAATCCCATTTCGCAAAAGACGTCCGCGCGGTTTTCGCCACCCATCGTGGCATCCGAAGCATTCTGAATGTCAAAGCGTGCCATTTTCTATGTCCCTGTTTGCCTGGTTGGTTACGTCCGTAGTCCCTGTTTTTCCGCCTTTTCAGGCTCCTTCGCGGCCGGCCGTCTTTTGCGGCTTTCGGTCCTCGAAGTTTTTTCGGCCGGGTGATTTCCCCTGCTCGTCTTATGGATTTGACTATGCGCCATTGGTTTCAATACACGCTTAAAATGCATGATTAATTTGAGACGAACAAAGTTCAAACGATTGGTAAACTTGGCTTTTCGTTAAACATCGCACCACCTTCAAAGCCTGGCTTTCGCGGCAATATTTACGGAAAATTCAGGTCCCGATTTCAACCAATCGCTAACCACGTGAAAGGTTGGCCGGTTGGGACGACGGTTGATCCGTTTGTTCCGGGACCGCGGAAGCCGGCGATTTTTCAGAGCAAAGGCTCCCGGCCGTATTTACGTTTACGTCTGCGTAAGCTAGCTTTTCCACATTGAGCGGCGAGGAGGCCGCTCAAGAAGCATTTTTCGGCCGGACACCATGCCCGCCGACAATCCGACAACAACAAGGGAGGACTATATGATCCGTACATTCGTCGTTGCAGCAGCCTTGACGCTGGGAACAGCCGCGTCCGGTTTCTGCGCCGAGCCGATCGTCGGCAACTGGAAGACCGCGAGCGGGGAAACCGCCGCCATCAGTTCCTGCGGCGGCAGCTATTGCATTACCCTGAAAACGGGTAAGCATGCCGGCAAGCGCATCGGCAATCTTTCCGGCGGCGGCGACAGCTATTCCGGCGAAATTACCGACCCGGCAAACGACAGGACCTATAGCGGGTCCGCCTCGATCCAGGGCAGCGCGCTGAAAATGCGCGGCTGCGTCCTCAAGGTCCTGTGCAAATCGCAGACCTGGACGCGCATGTAATTTGCGCGCGGCTCCGGCGGTTTGTGGCCGGAGCCGCTTCTCCGTCATCGAAAGGCATGGTTGAGCAGGTCTTCCAGGCTTCCTTGTCGCGTGACAGCGTTGCAGGCTAAAGAAATCATCGAACTCCCGGCCATCGTCGAAAGAGGTGGTTGCTCCCGGTGGCATAGCGGGCGATCCCGCATTCAATCCTTCCAGCGCATAACTGCGGGATAATCGGCTTGGCCGACCAGCGGCCACCCAGTTCTTCAGCATCAGCCATCTTCCAGCGAATAGGCCTTGTCCACCGGTTCGAACGGCGCGGCCGTCGTCCATTTCCCGAAAATTACCCGGAAACCAAAAAGCCCCCTGCCCCATTGCAGGTGGAAACCCCGCGAAGATGAACGGGAGATGAACCGAGGTCTCAGCCACAATTCAGTTTGGCTGTGCGAAAACTCCGTCATCGAGTTGAACCCCGATCGACACACCCGACCAAACGGACAAAGCCATGGACATTCTCGCCCGCCGCCTCACCATCATCAGCATGCTCATGGTCGTCTTTGCACTCATGCTTGCAGCCGCCGTCAGCGCCGATACCCAGCGTCGCCGCAACTTCGCCGGGTCGCTTGCCGACTGCACCGCCCACACCGCCCAGTTCTGCGAACAGGCCAAGCTCTAAGGAAACCGCGATGTCGTCCCTCAACCGCTCACTCAGGACTGCTCTGCGCATGCTGACGCTCGCGGCCATTCTGATGGCGCCGATGGGGGCAATTGCCTACAGCAAGGCATCTGGCCTCGGTATCGGCAAGCAGGGCGCCGGTCTCGTCCTGTTCGTCACCCTGCAACGCCAGGCGATGATCTGAGGCAAGATCTTCCAGCTCTTCCGATCTCCGGCACTTGCGCATTTCGATCCGCTCCCTTCCTATGCCTCGTCTTCGGAAGGAAACCATGCCGATCTCCGCGTTTGCCATCTATGCTCTTGCAGCGCTTGCCGAAATCGCCGGCTGCTTTGCCTTCTGGGGCTGGCTGAAGCTGGAAAAGCCGATCTGGTGGCTCTTGCCGGGCATGGCAAGCCTCGCCCTTTTTGCCTGGCTGCTCACATTCATCGATACGGCTGCGGCCGGCCGCGCCTATGCTGCCTATGGCGGCATCTACATCGCCGCTTCGCTCACCTGGCTCTGGCTGGTAGAAGGCGTCCGTCCAGACCGCTGGGATGTGACCGGCGTGACACTAGCCCTTGCCGGCACGATCATCATTCTCGCCGGGCCGCGCTGAAGCCGGCACCGCAAGCGAACCTGTGCATTCTCATCTTGTCGTTTGCTTGTAAAAAACGGCAATCTATAATGCCGCATGAACACACGAATCTCCTCTCTTTCCGCCCTCTCCATCGCCACGCCGGAACCTTTCGAACCGCAGACGTTCGATGACGCGGCAGCGGCGGTCGAGGCTCTGATTGCGCTCTATGAACGCAATACCAAATTCCTCTCCGACGCCTTCACCGAACTGGGACGGACCGGAACGCCGGTCTCGCGGTTTCGTGCCTGCTATCCGCAGGTCAGCATCGAGACCAGCAGCTTCAGCCATGTCGATTCGCGCCTCTCCTATGGCTATGTCAGTGGACCGGGCGTTTATACCACGACGGTCACCCGGCCGACGCTCTTCCGGCATTATCTGCGCGAACAGTTGGGACTGCTGATCCGCAGCCATGGCGTCGGCGTCACCGTGTCTGAATCGGCCACGCCGATCCCGCTGCATTTCGCCTTCGAGGAAGGCGCCCATGTCGAGGCGTCGCTTGCGGAAAATATCGATATTCCGCTGCGCGACCTGTTCGACACGCCGGACCTGACCACCACCGACGACGAGATCGCCAACGGCGCCTATGAGCCCGGTCCGGGCGAGCCCTCGCCGCTTGCACCGTTCACCGCACAGCGGATCGATTATTCGTTGGCCCGTCTCAGCCATTACACGGCGACGAACGCCAACCATTTCCAGAACTTCGTGCTGTTTACCAATTATCAGTTCTATATCGACGAGTTCTGCGCCTGGGCCCGCCAGCAGATGGCCGAAGGCGGCAATGGCTACGCCTCCTTCATCGAGCCGGGAAACATCGAGACGCTGGCCGGATCCGACAAGCCGGAATCGGACCTGACATTGGCCCGCCTGCCGCAGATGCCGGCCTATCACCTGAAGAAGAAGGGCCATGGCGGCATTACCGCCGTCAATATCGGTGTCGGTCCTTCCAATGCCAAGACGATCACCGACCATATCGCCGTGCTCCGGCCACATGCCTGGCTGATGCTCGGTCATTGCGCCGGCCTGCGCAACAGCCAAAGGCTGGGAGACTATGTGCTTGCCCATGCCTATGTGCGCGAGGACCATGTGCTTGACGACGACCTGCCGGTCTGGGTACCGATCCCCGCACTGGCCGAGGTTCAGGTGGCCTTGCAGGATGCGGTGGCCGAAGTCACCGGTTACGAGGGCTACGACCTGAAGCGGATCATGCGAACCGGAACGGTTGCCACTATCGACAATCGCAATTGGGAACTGCGCGACCAGCGCGGCCCGGTCAAGCGCCTGTCGCAATCACGCGCCATTGCGCTCGACATGGAATCGGCCACCGTCGCGGCCAACGGTTTCCGGTTCCGCGTGCCCTATGGCACGCTGCTCTGTGTATCGGACAAACCGCTGCATGGGGAATTGAAACTGCCGGGCATGGCGACGGCCTTCTACAAGACCCAGGTCAGCCAGCATCTGCAGATCGGCATCCTGGCATTGCAGAAGCTGGCCGCTATGCCGCCGGAAAAGCTGCATTCGCGCAAGCTGCGCAGTTTCTTCGAAACCTCGTTCCAGTAGGGATTAACGCCGGGGCGAAAGAAGCATGGACAGGATCGTGCCGGCGACGGCCGAGACGACGACCAACAGATGGGCGTTGACGCTGGCTGTTGCGAGCAGGTCGAGGCTATTGCCGCCCCTCGCCGCGCCGAAGGACAGCGCGCCGGCGGTGATGCCCGCCGGATAGGTTCCGACGCCGGCAGGTGCATGGACGGGGAGTACCGACGACAATTCGCCGCCGAGCGCGCCGCCGAAACAGGCGGCAAGCGGCGCGACGCCCATGACCGCAAGCACCCATGCCAGGACCGCGACCTTCGTCGACCAGTTGACCAGCGTCATCAGCCAGGCCCGGAGGAAGGCCGGCGAAGTGGCCGGCAGTCCCGCCTCCGCTTCGGCAAGCAGCCGGCCGAATTTTTCCGGCAGCCGCCGGCGCAGCGGAGCAAGAATGCCGCCCTTCAAGAGAAAAAACGCCAGCGGCGATAGAAGAAACAGCGTCCAGAGCAGCCAGGCGAAAACGGCATCGTCGCGGCCGATGACGAGCCCGATCCCGGCCGCCGCAAACAGCGCATGCAGGTCGAGCAGCCGCATCAGCAGCAATGCCGAGGTGCTGCGCGTCAGCGGAATAGCGAATTCGGAGCGCATGAGAATGGGAAAGCTGGTCTCCCCGGCGCGGAACGGCAGCATGATATTGAGGAGATTGTGAACCTGGGTGACGCGCAGGAGCGGCAGGAAGCGGCCGCGGGTTTCCCCCGGGAAATAATCATAAATCCGGTAGCAGCGAATGAAATAGGTGGAAACCAGGAGCGCCAGCGCCATCAATACCGGTGCAAGACCGATTTCGGCCCATTGCCGGAAAAGAACCGGCCAGCCCCAGGCCCATTGCACGAAGGCCGCATAGGCGCCCACCGTGGCAAGCGAGACGATGCCCATCCGGTTGCGCGCAAGCCACGAACCCCGGCTGGCCTCCCTTTCTACATTCATATATTTGCTACTTTCCCGTCCGGTGCTAAGGGATCACGGCTGGTTATCACGATAAGCCGGACGAGAGAACTGCGGCGTTGAGAGGCTTTGATATTGGACCCTATCCTGGAAGAAAAACTGGCGGAAGCCGCAAGTGCCGCCCCGATCGAGCTGTCCCTTGTCGTGCCGATCTATAACGAGGAAGACAGTGTCGGGCCGCTGGTCGCGCGCATCCGCGCCGCGATGGCGGTTTTCGAACGTCCCTGGGAACTGATTCTGGTTGATGACGGCAGCACCGACGCCACGCTCGCCAACGCGCGCAAGGCGCTTTCGCAGGGCGGGCAGCGGCTGAAGATCGTCGAGCTGCAGCGCAATTTCGGCCAGACGGCGGCCATGCAGGCAGGCATCGATGCCGCCGTCGGCCGGCTGATCGCGACGCTGGACGGCGACCTGCAAAATGATCCGGGCGATATCCCGGCCATGGTCAAGGCCATAGAGGAACGCGAACTCGATCTTCTCGTCGGCTGGCGCAAGAACCGGCAGGACGGGCTTTTCCTGCGCAAGATCCCATCCTGGTGCGCCAACTACCTGATCGGCAAGATCACGGGCGTCAAGCTGCACGACTACGGCTGCAGCCTGAAGATCTACCAGGCGTCAATCATCAAGCAGGTCAAGCTGATGGGCGAGATGCACCGCTTCATTCCGGCCTGGGTGGCCGGCGTCGTGCCGAGCAGCCGGATCGGCGAAATGCCGGTGACGCACCATGCTCGCCAGCACGGAACGTCGAAATACGGCATTTCGCGGACCTTCCGGGTCATCCTCGACCTGCTGTCCGTGCTGTTCTTCATGCGCTACAAGGCGCGGCCGGGCCATTTCTTCGGCTCGATCGGACTTGCGGCCGGTGCCATCAGCGCCCTCATCCTCGTCTATCTGTTCGTCGACAAGTTCCTGTTCGGCAATGATATCGGCACGAGACCGATGCTGATCGTCGGCGTCATGCTGTTCCTCTCCTCGGTCCAGCTGATCACCACCGGCATCCTGGCCGAGATGATGGCGCGGATCTATTCGGGCGAGAACGAAACGCCACCCTATATCGTGCGCCAGGTCTTTGACGGGAACGACATATCGGCGTGATCAGCCCTGCGGCACGGCCAATTGCTCCCGCCTGCCGACCAGCAGTTTCAACTCGCCGGGGTGAATGCGCAACGCGACATCGCTGCCAAGCGGCGTCAGTTCGCCGTCGATGACGCAATTGCTGCGGCCACGGCTGTGGGGGAAATGCAGGTCCACGGCCTCGCCGCTCATCTCGGTGATGGCCGTGCTGTCACGGAATTTTCCCCTGACGATATCGAAAGCGAGCTTGGCGACCCCGAGCGGCTTCAGGGGCTGTGCCGTATAGAAGCCAAGGTGCCCGCCAGTGAGGTCGTCGGCATACATCATCGTGTCGCGACCGAAATGGTTGTTCGACACCGAAAGCGCCGAAATCCTGCGGCGCTCCTCCACTCCGTCGATCGTGATGTCGACATCAAATTCCGGCGGGTTGAAGATGACGCCGATGGCAGCCCGCGTGCTCGCCGAGATTTTTCCGAGGCGCGAGGCGAAGCTGTAGGATTCCCGGTAGCGGATCATCCGCGCATGCAGGCCGGAAGAAAACTGATGCACGAAGGCCCGGCCGTTGGCGCTGCCGATATCGGCCTCGATGACCTCGCCCTCGGCAAGCACGTCGAGCACCTTCCAGATATCGAGCGGCAGTTTCAGCGTGCGGGCAAACAGGTTCATCGTTCCGGCAGGAACGACGCCGAGGGGCATGCCGTGTTTCCAGGCGACGGCGGCGGCGGCCGAGATGGTTCCATCCCCGCCGCCCGCCAGCATCGCATCGAGATCGTCGCGGCCGGCCGCCTTCTCGAGCGTTGCAGCCATCTCCTTGCCGGAAACGACGGCAATCTCGATATCATGGCCGGCGGACCGAAAAACTTCCTCCACCTTGCGGCCATAGGCCTCCATGTCCGTGGTGCGGAATGTTCCGCCGTCGCGATTGAAAATGGCCTTGATCTTCATCATCGTCCTTCGGCTGCACCCTGCAGACAGACTTCATATGGGATGAAGATGTCAAATATTCAGGCCCGGCAGTGACGATCCTGACGATTTCGGCGAACACCACTGCCTCTGTTGCCAGCGCGCCGCCTTATGATAGAACCGCGCCATCTCCACAGGAAGGCCTTGCCAGTATGAAAATGAGGAAAGTCGCGATGGACGCCTGCGCGCATTTTTGCACCGATGGCGATGAGGCGAAGGCATGAATTTCCTTGCCGAAAAGCTCGAGGCGCGGGCGCTCGCTTTCATCCTCCTGATCGGGGTCTATTTCGTCGTCAATCTCCTCACCCGCCTGTCCCTGCCGAACGCGCTGGAGATAGACGAAGCGGCGCAAATCCTGATGAGCCAATGGTATGCTCTAGGCTATGACAGCCAGCCGCCCTTCTACAACTGGGTGCAGCATCTTGTCATCGACGGTATCGGGCAATCGCTGTTTGCGCTCAGCCTGGTCAAGAACCTCTTCCTGTTCCTGAGCTATGTCCTCTATTACCTGGCCGCCCGGCAATTGCTGGCGAGCCGGAGCCTTGCAGCGGCGGCGGCGCTGGGGCTCCTGACCATCCCGGAAATCGGCTGGCTGGCGCAGCGCGATCTCACCCATTCCAATGCCTCGCTCCTCGCCGCCTGCCTGTTTCTCTACGGCCTGTCGCGCACCCTGCAACGGCCCTCAATGGCAAGCTATCTGGTGATCGGCATCGGCATCGGCATCGGGCTGATGTCGAAGTATAATTTCTCGATCCTGTGCTTCTGCGCCTGTCTCGCCGTCGTCATCGACCCGCTCTATCGTCAGCGGATTTTTGATCGGCGCATCCTGATTACCGCGACCGTCGCACTGGTAATCATCCTGCCGCATGGTCTATGGCTCGCGCAGAATTTCGACATCGCCTTCCAGGACACGGCCGCCAAGCTGGCGGCGGATGCGCAGAAAGGCACGTCTTCCCAGATCGGAGCCGGCCTTGCCGAGCTTGTCGTCACCATCGCCAGCTACTGCGCCTTGACGCTCGTCGTTTATGCCGCGGTTCTGGACGGGCCGCTCCGGTCCCTGCCACGCGCCGGAAACAGCAAGACGCGGCTGATCGAGACCATGTTCGCCGTCCTCGTCGTGCTTCTTTTATGCATGGTGCTGTTTGCCGGAACGGCGCAACTGAAAGTCCGCTGGGTGTCGCCGGTGCTGTTCATATTGCCGCTCTACCTCTGCCTGAAGATCGAGGCGGCTGGCATCGATGGTCGCCGTTTTCTCAGGCGCCTATTGCCGGTCATTCTTGTGCTGATGGTTCTGATACCCGCTTCCCTGGTGGTGCGGATCGTCGCGGCCGGCCCGATGGGCACCCATCCGAAACTGACCGTGCCCTACCAGGGCTTCGTCGAGGAGATCGTCAGGAAGCCGGAAATCGACCCGGCCCTGGTGATTGCTGGGGATGCCCTGATGGCCGGCAATCTGCGCATGCAGATGCCCGGCATTGCCGTGGACACGCAGTCCTATCCGCTCCATAGCCCGGCCTTTTCCTGGTCAGCGCAAAACCCGATCCTCATGGTCTGGCGAGCGAACGAGGAGACAGGGCCCATACCGCCAGGACTTCTCAGCCGGCTTGAGCAACGCATCGGCAGTGTTCCGCCCTTGGAGCCGCAGGTGATCGTCCTGCCCTATCTCTATGGCGATGACGGAGACGGTATCCGCTTCAACTATGCCTGGGTTCGCAAGCCATAGCGCCGGCTTGCGTCAGTTCGGCTCCGGCAGCTTCAGAGCCCCGCCTGTCTTGATCGTCCGGATAGCGAAATTCGAGCGAATGTCGGCGACGCCCGGCAGCGCCAAGAGCTTTTCGGTCAGAAGCGTTTCGTAAGCGGCAAGATCGGCCACGACCACTTCAGCCAGGAAATCGGCGCCGCCGGAAATCAGGAAGCAGGACGTGACTTCCGGGATGGACAGCAGCGCCTCCTGTTGCAGGAGGGCGTTATCGCGACTGTGGTGACCGACCTTAATCTCGACGAACACGGTCAGTCCGAGACCGACCTGCTTGCGATCGATATCGGCGCGATAGCCACGTAGGATGCCGGATTTTTCCAGGTTGCGGATTCGCCTGAGGCATGGCGAGGGTGAGAGGTTTACCCGCTCTGCGATCTCCACATTCGTGGCGCGCGCATCCTCCTGCAGGATGCGCAGGATCGCGATATCGAATTTATCCAGATTTGGCATATTCTTACTTCCTAGACGGAAATTGGGACGGATAATTGCTCGCATCATAAAAATGGAGGCATGAATAGCAAGGACATGCCTTGCCTACCGGGACTATCTTTTTGTCGGAGAGTGACCCACCCGGAAGGACAGGACCATGAACACATCCGCTTTTGCCCGTTCCAGCCATCCATCGGCCGCCGTCGGCTATATCGGCGGCACCGTAACCGTCCTTATCTGGGCGGGCTGGGTCCTTGCGACCCGCCACAGCGCCGCGACGCCGCTCGGGACGATCGATATCGGTCTCATTCGCTACGGCGTTCCGGTGCTGGCGTTGTCGCCGGTCTGGTGGCGGGTCGGCTTGCTGCCGAAGGGCGTTCCGCTGCACCTACTCGCCCTGATGGTCGCCGGCTCAGGGGCCTTGTTTTTCCAACTTACCACCTTTGCCATCCATGCGACGCCGGCCGCCTCGGCCGGTATCCTGCTCGGCGGCTCCATGCCGCTTGCGGCGGCAGTGATCGGCGTGACGGTCTTCAGGGAACGGCTGGATATGAGCCGCTGGATCGGCCTTGCCGCCATCCTCGCGGGCGCCGGCATCCTTCTGGCCGGCAGCCTTTCAAACCGTGGAATCCCCTGGACGAGCTTCCTCCTGCTGCCGCTATCGGCGCTCCTCTGGGCAAGCTATACGCATGCCTTCAAGCGCTCCGGCCTCACCGCCGTCGAGGCCGGAGCGGTGATCGCGCTCTGGTCGTTCCTCATCCATATCGGTCTGGCCTTGGTCTACGGCACAGCACTTGGCCTTGCCTCCGCCGGAGAGATTGCCCTGCAGGTGATGAGCCAGGGCATTCTGTCCGGGCTGATGGCCGTGCTTGCCTATGGCATCGCCGTGCGAGCATTGGGCGGTACGCAAGCGGCCGCGTTCACCGCGATCACGCCGGTTCTGGTGACGCTCGGAGGCGGGTTGTTGCTTGGCGAGACGGTCGGCCTGGTGGAAATCAGCGCCGCTGCCCTCACCGGGATCGGCGTCGCCCTGTCGACGGGGCTGTTTTCAAAACGACGCTGAGCCGAGCCTTGCCCTCTACGCCTGCAGCACGACGACGCGGCTGCCGGGCGTGACGCGCTCGTAGAGATCGATGACATCGTGATTGAGCATGCGGACGCATCCGCTCGACATGGCAAGACCAATCGACTGCGGCTGGTTGGTGCCGTGGATACGGAACATGGTGTCGTTGCCGCCGCGGTAGAGATAGATGGCGCGGGCGCCAAGCGGATTGTTGAGCCCGCCGGGCACGCCGCCGGCATATTTGCGGTTCTTGGCCGGATCGCGGCGCATCATGTTATCCGTAGGCGTCCAGGTCGGCCATTCCGCCTTGCGGCCGATATAGGCCGTGCCGGCCAGCGCATAGCCGTTGCGCCCGACGCCGATGCCGTAGCGCATGGCGCGGCCGTCGCCCAGAATATAATAGAGCCGCCGCGCCGGCGTATCGACGACGATCGTGCCGGTCTCGTATTGCCCGGGATAGGCCACTTCCTGGCGCCGAAGTTCCGGCTTGATCTTTTCCAGCGGCATGGCCGGCAGCGGAAATTTCTCCGCGGGCAGCGAGGCGTAATTGGCCGCATGGTTGGGACCATTGGTGGCGCAACCGGCCAGAAGGGCGGAGATGCCAAGAAGCAGGCCACGGCGGGAGAGCGACATATGTAGGGTTCCTTAATATCGGCTGATACAACCGAAATTAAGGAAAACATGGTTAACGGCTGGTTAAGCGCCGGAAACGAATGGTAAAAATCGCTTCCTCACTCACATGTTGGGATAGACCGGCCCCTCGCCGCCCTGGGGCGGCACCCAATTGATGTTCTGGTTGGGATCCTTGATGTCGCAGGTCTTGCAGTGGACGCAGTTCTGGGCGTTGATGACGTAGACCTCCTCGCCGTCCTTCTCCACCCATTCATAGACGCCGGCCGGACAGTAGCGGGTCGAGGGGCCGGCATAGACATCGTGCTCGGATGCCTTCTGCAGGGCCATGTCCCTGACCTGGAGATGGACCGGCTGGTCTTCCTCGTGGTTGGTATTGGACAGGAACACTGATGAGAGGCGGTCGAAGGTGAGCACGCCGTCGGGCTTGGGATAGTCGATCTTCTTGTGCATCGAGGCCGGTTCGAGGCTCTGCGCGTCCGTCTTGCCGTGTTTCAGCGTGCCGAAGAAGGAAAAGCCGAACAGCGTATTCGTCCACATGTCGAGGCCGCCGAGGCCAACGCCAAGCGCTGTGCCGAACTTCGACCAGAGCGGCTTGACGTTGCGCACCCGCTTCAGGTCCTTGCCGATCGCGGTGCCGCGCCATTCGTTTTCGATCTCGACCACTTCATCATGACCACGGCCGGCGGCCAGCGCCTCGGCGATCCGGTCCGCCGCCAGCATGCCCGAAAGCACGGCATTGTGGCTGCCCTTGATGCGCGGCACGTTGACGAAGCCGGCCGAGCAGCCGATCAGCGCGCCGCCCGGGAAGGAAAGCTTCGGCACAGACTGATAGCCGCCCTCGGTGATGGCGCGGGCGCCGTAGGAAATGCGCTTGCCACCCTCGAACGTGCCGCGGATCGCCGGATGCGTCTTGAAACGCTGGAATTCCTCGAACGGATAGAGATAGGGATTCTTGTAGTTGAGGTGCACGACGAAGCCGACGGCGACCAGATTGTCCTCGAGATGATAGAGGAACGAGCCGCCACCGGTCTTCATGCCGAGCGGCCAGCCGAAGGAATGCTGGACGAGACCCCGTTTGTGGTTTTCCGGCTTGACCTGCCAGAGTTCCTTGATGCCGATGCCGAATTTCTGGGGCTCGCGATCCTTCTGGAGATCGAATTTCGCGATCAGCTGCTTGGCGATCGAGCCGCGCACGCCTTCACCGATCAGCGTGTACTTGCCGAGCAGTTCCATGCCACGGGCGAAGTTCGGGCCGGGTTCGCCGGTCTTCTCGATGCCCATGTCGCCGGTGGCGACGCCGATCACCGCGCCTTCGTCGTTATAGAGCACTTCCGTTGCGGCAAAGCCGGGATAGATCTCGACGCCCAGCGCTTCGGCCTTTTCGGCCAGCCAGCGACAGACCAGCCCGAGCGAGACGATGTAATTGCCGTGATTGTTCATCAATGGCGGCATGGCGAAGTTCGGCAGGCGGATCGAGCCGGCGGGGCCGAGCAGCAGGAACTGGTCGTCCGTCACTTCTGTCTTGAACGGATGCCCCTCCTCCTCGCGCCAGCCGGGCAGCAGCCGGTCGATACCGATCGGATCGACGACGGCGCCGGACAGGATATGCGCACCGACCTCGGCACCCTTTTCCAGAACGACGATCGACAGCTCCGGATTAACCTGTTTCAGCCGGATCGCCGCCGACAGACCGGCCGGCCCGGCACCGACGATCACAACGTCGAATTCCATGCTCTCGCGCTCGGGAAGCTCTTGTCCGTCGCTCATCTCATCGTCTCCAGTCACACCCGGCAGTTCCGCGCGGTTTAGTTCCCAATTCCTGCCTTCCGTCATGGCAAATGCGGCCGGACTTGTCGAGCCAGTCTGCGACGGCAGCCAACCGCATTTGCGCATGACATGATGCCGAAGGATACAAATATATGACGTGAACGTAAACGTGATATTTTCCACGGCGATTTGGATCGTGTCGCCACAAAACCGTTGGTCGCCGCCTCGACAGGCAAACCTGCCTTGCTTTTGCCGTCTGCCCATGCGAGGAGGCGCCCTTCAAAAAATGCGTTGTTGCAGTCGCGGTCCTACGTGACTGCCAAATTCCCGCCTTGAGAAGCGATGCAGAGGTTCCGCGACACCGTGGATGCCTTGACGCGCCATTGCGGGACCAAAGACGGAGATATCCATGGCCAAGGCACTCGGCTTCGATTTCGGCACGACCAACTCGGTTCTGGCCGCATCGCACGGCGACACCACGCAATCGATGAATTTCACCAGTGCGGCCGGAACGACCGATTCGATGCGCACGGCGCTGTCCTTCATGAAGCATGCGCAACTGGGAGCGGCGGCCGTGAAGATCGAGGCCGGTCAGGCGGCGATCCAGCAGTTCATCGACAATCCCGGCGAGGCGCGCTTCCTGCAATCGATCAAGACCTTTGCTGCGAGCCCCCTCTTCCAGGGCACGCTGATCTTTGCCCGGCGCAACAGCTTCGAGGACCTGATGCGGTCGTTCCTCACCCGGCTCGCGGATTATGCCGGCGATGGCTGGCAACGGGATTACAAGCGCATCGTCGTCGGCCGGCCCGTCCGCTTTGCCGGCACCAGCCCGGACGAAAACCTGGCGCTGGAACGTTACGAGCGGGCGCTGTCGTCCTTCGACTTTCCCGAGATTCATTATGTTTACGAGCCGGTCGCGGCCGCCTTTTATTTCGCCCAGAACCTGAAGAAGGATGCGACGGTGCTGGTCGCCGATTTTGGCGGCGGCACCACCGACTATTCGATCATCCGCTTCGAAAGCCATGCCGGCAAGCTGACGGCGGTTCCCGTCGGCCATTCCGGCGTCGGCGTCGCCGGCGATCATTTCGATTTCCGCATCATCGACACGGTGGTTTCGCCGCTGATCGGCAAGGGCAGCCAGTTCAAGAGCTTCGACAAGCTGCTCGACGTGCCCTCCAGCTATTACGCCAATTTCGGCCGCTGGAACCAGTTGTCGATCTTCAAGACGCTGAAGGATTTCACTGACCTGAAGCAACTCGTCCGCTCGGCCGTCGAGCCGGAAAAGCTCGAAGCCTTCGTTGACCTGGTCGATCACGACGAAGGCTATCCGCTCTATCAGGCGATTTCTGCCGCCAAGATGCGGCTATCGCAGGCGGAGGAGACGGAATTCTACTTCGCGCCGCTGGGCGAGAAAAGCCGGCAGACGGTGCGGCGCAGCGATTTCGAAAGCTGGATCGCACCGGATCTCGCCCGCATCGAAGAGGCGCTGGACGAAGTGCTGGTCACGACGAACACATTGCCCGGAGGCATAGACAAGGTATTCCTCACCGGCGGCACATCCTTCGTGCCGGCCATCCGCCGCATCTTCGAAAACCGCTTTGCCGCCGACCGCATCGAAAGCGGCGGCGAACTCCTGTCAATCGCCCACGGACTGGCGCTGATCGGCGAGCGTGACGATATCGAGCGCTGGACGGCGATGGCCGCCTGAAAGGCCGAACGACTGGCACCGGGGGATGAAGGCAGTTTCCTCTTCCCCGGCCGCCCGGCCTTCTGTAGAAGGTGAGGCATGATCTCCACCGACAGGATGAGCCCGGCCGAACTTGCCGCCCTTCTGCATTTCCATGCGGAAGCGGGCGTCGAATGGCTGCTGGAAGATGATCCCGTCGATCGCTTCGCCGAATTCGAGCAGGCCAAAGCCGCACGCGGCCCCGCCCCCTTTGCAGCGACGCAAGCCGCGCAAAGAGGGCAGAGCTTCGAGCGCAACGATGCGCCGCAAGCGCCGGCTGCCCGTGAAAACGGCAATCGCACAGCCGCCAAGGCACCAGCGCCGACCGCCACGACCCCGCAGGTCGCCATTCCCCACGAACAGGCGATTGCAGAGGCGCGCTTCGCCGCCGAATCGGCTCGCTCGCTTTCGGAACTGAAGAGCGCGATGGAAGCCTTTTCCGGCTGCAACCTCAAGAACAGCGCGCGCAACATGGTCTTTGCCGATGGCAATGCAGCGGCTGGCATCATGGTGATCGGCCCGGTACCGAACGGAGACGACGACCGCGACGGCATTCCTTTTTCCGGCAAGCCGGGCCAGATGCTGGAACGCATGCTGGCGGCGATCGGGCTCGACCGGACATCCGCGCTGCTCACCAATGTCATTCCCTGGCGGCCGCCGGGAAACAGACCGCCGTCGGTGCGCGAGACCGATATCTGCCGACCCTTCATCGAGCGACAGATCGCGCTTGCCGAGCCTCGCCACCTGCTCGTTCTCGGCAATTTTGCATGCCGCTTCTTTTTCGGCGGCAACGACACGATCCATCACATGCGCGGCGAATGGCGTGACGTCACTTTCGGCCGCACGACCATCCCTGCCATAGCCACGCTGCACCCGCAGGACCTGATGTCGGCTCCCGGCAGCAAACGCCTTGCCTGGCAGGATCTGCTCAGGTTTCGCGCCCGGATTCGTGGTTAAGAGCTCGTTTCCAAAGGCCTGTCCGATTTGTGAACGAACCATGAAGAAAGCCATGCGGATTGCGCATACCAGCAACGCGCGGCTGTCCGTTGCGGAATTGATGTTGCGGTGCAATATAAAACCACGGGAGGAATGGAATAAGGAATTGAACCATGACGACCCGTTTTCGCCCCCTGCATTCAAGTTTTGAGACGCTCCGCCACGCCGGCTCGGCCCTGCGCACGCCTTTCAACAGCTTCGGCTCGGCTGCGAACGAACAGATGACGGCGGCAGGCTATGGCCACAAGACGCGTCCGAACCAGATTTTCGCGGAATTCATCCAGCGCTAGGCTGATAGGAACCACGCGCAGAGATGCGCGCCGTCGCTTCGACGTCTTAAAAGGAATCCGATCATGTCAGCATCCATTCGCTCGCTGCGGTTCCTCATTGCCGATATCGGCACCGCCGTGCGCGCTTCGCGGGAATATACCCGCTTGAGCCGGGAATGCCCGGCGGCGACTGCCGAGCGGACTGTGGCCAGCGGGTTCCTGCCGAGATAAATACTTTCTATCGTTCATTCAGCCTTTGCGCCAAAGCCTGTCGCAATCGACAGCGTCAGGGAAGTTGGATAGAGCGACACTCGTTTCCTGATTCCAGGAGCGGTACGCTCGGCAATTCCGTTTCCGATCGCGCTATCCGCTCCAAACTCGTTCTCGTGCAGAGCCCGCGGCTTGATTGCCATCGCGTGCCGGGTGCGATTCTTACCGGAGCGTTCATGCTGGCCAGCCTCAGATCCGTGTTCAGCCTGATGCTGTCGACAGTGCTGATGATGGTGGGCTTCGGACTGGCGAGTTATGTCCTGCCGGTGCGGTCGGTGGCAGAGGGATGGTCGACGCTGGTCATCTCGTGGATCGCCACCGGCTACACGCTGGGCTTCACGATCTCCTGCATCATCACACCGAAATTCGTGGCTCGCGTCGGCCATGTCCGGGTCTTCGCCGCGCTGATCACCCTGCTCAGCATCGCCATCCTGATGTGTGGGCTGGTGGTCGACTGGCGGGCCTGGATCTTCTTCCGCGCCATTTCGGGCTTTGCGATCGCGGGCAGCTATCTCGTCATCGAAAGCTGGCTGAACGAGAGGGTGACCAATGAAAACCGCGGCATGCTGTTTTCGCTCTACCTGATCACCACCATGCTCGGCACGATCGGCGGCCAGTATCTGGTGCCGCTCGGTGATCCCACCAATTCGTCGCTGTTCATCCTCTGCGGCGTGCTGTTTTCCCTCGCGCTACTGCCGACGGCGCTTTCCTCCTCCGCCATGCCGGCACCGCCCGCCCAGGCCAAGTTCGATGTGCCGGGGCTTTACCGCCGCTCCCCGGTCGCGGTCATCGGCGCGTTTCTGGCCGGGGCCATGGCTGGCGCCTGGCTCAACCTCGGCGGCGTGTTCACGCAGAAGATCGGCCTGTCGACGGCAGAAGGTGCCACGCTTCTGGCGGCATTGCTGGCGGGAAGTGCGGTTTCCCAGATTCCGATCGGCCGCACATCCGACAGGATGGACCGGCGCATCGTCATGGTCGGTTGCGGCATTGTCGGCGTGATCTCGTGCCTTGCCATGGTGGCCTTTGTCGGTTCAGGCCCGCTGGCGCTCTACCTCATCTCCGCCTTTGTCGGCTCGGTCCTCTTCCCGATCTATGCGCTGAACGTCGCCCATGCCAACGACCTTGCCCGGCCGAACGAATATGTCGAGGTCTCCTCCGGCATGATGATCACCTACGGCGTGGGCACGATTTCCGGGCCGCTGATGGTTGGGCCCGTCATGGACCGCTTCGGCCCGGCCTCGCTCTTCCTGGTGCTGGCGATCTATTTTGCATTCTACGCCGCCTATGCGGCCTGGCGCATCGCCCAGCGCAGCCAGCATGACGGCCTCGTCGCCAAGACGGATTTTCAGGCGAACACCGTGCCCACACCGGGAACCGAGGCGGTCAACGCCATGAACCAGGCGGTGCGGCCGAGCGAACTGATCGACGACGACACGGCCCCTCCGCGGACATCCTGAATATTCAGCGCTATCCCTGCGGCGTGACGTGCTTACGGGCGCCCTTGCGCTCGAGGCCAAGCTGGTGCTCACGGAAAATGATGAAGATGCCGGCCGCCACGACGATCGCCGTGCCGATCAGCATGACGCCGGTCGGCACCTCGTCGAACAGGAAATAGCCGATCAGCAGGCCGAGGATGATCGACGTATATTCGAACGGCGCAATGGTCGACATGTCGGCATAGCGGTAGCTCTGGGTCAGCAGGATCTGCGCGACGCCACCGCAAAAGCCCGCCGCCATCAGTAGAAAAAAGGAATTCCACGGCAGCGGGTCCCAGCCGAAGGGCAGCGTCAGCAGCGAGAAGCAGGAGGCTGACAGGGAGAAATAGAGCACGATCGTGTGGGTGCGCTCTTTCGCGATTAGCTTGCGCACCAGCACCATCGCGACGGCGCCGAGCGCTGCCGACAGGAGCACGGCCAACGCGCCCAGTGCCTCGCCCGAGCCGAAACCGCCTTCACGCAGCAGGGTCAGACGCGGCCAGGTGATGATCGTCACGCCGACAAGCCCGATCAGAACCGCCGACCAGCGATAGACCCGCACCGTTTCCTTGAGAAAGAAGGCCGCGAAGACGACGGCGAGCAGCGGCATCGCATAGCCGATCGCGATCGCTTCCGGCAGCGGCAGATGCACCAATCCGTAGAAACCGAAGCTCATCGCCAGGATGCCGATGAAGCCGCGGGCGAGGTGACCGAGAATATCCCTGGTGTGGAATGCCGTGCGCAAGTGCCCCTTGAAGGCAAGGTAGCCGAGAATCGGCACCATGGCGAAGGCGGAGCGATAGAAGGTGATCTGCCCGGTGGCGATCTCCGTTCCCGCCGCCTTGATCAGGGTCGACATGCAGACGAAAACGAGTACGGAAATGACCTTGAGCGTGATGCCCTTCATCGGGTGGGGAAATTCGGCATCCATGCAATCGGGCTCGTCAGACAGGCCGCAGCGGGCCGAAAGTCTTTGCGAAACGACGGGCTGCGGGAGAGGCGACAGAGAATCCATCGCTGGAACACAAACACTCTAGCGCGCCTCGGCTGCACGAGGGATCAATTTTCGTGATGCGAGCCGGAAATATTTGATGCACGTTCATCGATACCATCGCCTGCTCTTATCGATACACTCGACCGTGTTCGCGCAAGCACCGGTAATTTCTTTGAAAATTTGCGTCGCTTGTGCCAAAAATGCACAACCGGTTTAAATATTGTTAGGGCGAATTTCGTAAGTCTCTGACGCAAGGAAAGGGAGAGGGATGGATTGGCGCGGTGAAATGCTGCGTAATCGAACCACCCGATCTCAGCCACCCCGAAGCTCCGCGTGTGCCGCTGAGCCTCATCACAATGACCAGGTCTTTCCGGCGGCATGACGCGACGGAAAAAAAGCGGGACACACAATGCGGACAGATACGGGCGAAATCATTCATCTGGAAGACTACCGGCCGACGGATTTCGTCCTTGAAAGAGTGGATCTCACCTTCGAACTGGACCCGACCGAAACCAAGGTTGAAGCGCGCCTGATCTTTCATCGTCGAGAAGGCGTCGGCGAGGACCGACCGCTGGTTCTCGATGGCGACGAGTTGAAGATGACCGGCCTGCTGCTCGACCAGGAGGAAATTCCGGCCGCTAATTATGAGGCCGCCGAACGCACGCTGACCATCGGCAACCTGCCGGCATCGGCGCCGTTCGAGGTGACGATCACCACCGAAATCAACCCAGAGGCCAACACCAAGCTGATGGGCCTCTACCGCACCAGCAATATCTATTGCACCCAGTGCGAGGCGGAAGGCTTCCGCCGCATTACCTATTTTCCTGATCGCCCGGATGTGCTCGCGGTCTACACGGTCAACATCATCGCCGACAAGGAAACCGCTCCACTGCTGCTGTCGAACGGCAATTATCTCGGTGGCGCCGGCATGGGCGACGGCCGGCATTTCGCGGCCTGGTTCGATCCGCATCCGAAGCCGAGCTACCTGTTCGCGCTGGTGGCCGGCGATCTCGGCGTCGTCGAGGACACCTTCACCACGATGTCGGGCCGGGATGTCACGCTGAAAATCTATGTCGAACACGGCAAAGAGCCACGCGCCGCCTATGCCATGGATGCCTTGAAGCGTTCGATGAAATGGGACGAGGAGCGGTTCGGTCGCGAATATGATCTCGACATCTTCATGATCGTCGCCGTCTCCGACTTCAACATGGGCGCCATGGAGAACAAGGGCCTGAACGTCTTCAACGACAAGTATGTTCTGGCCGACCCGGAAACCGCGACCGATGCCGACTACGCCAATATCGAGGCGATCATCGCGCATGAATATTTCCACAACTGGACCGGCAACCGGATCACCTGCCGCGACTGGTTCCAGCTCTGCCTCAAGGAAGGCCTGACGGTCTATCGCGACCACGAATTCTCGGCCGATCAGCGTTCCCGCACGGTCAAGCGCATCGCCGAAGTCCGCCACCTCAAGGCCGAGCAGTTCCCCGAAGATGCAGGTCCCCTTGCCCATCCTGTGCGCCCGACAAAATATCGCGAAATCAACAACTTCTACACGACGACCGTCTATGAGAAAGGCAGCGAGGTTACCCGCATGATCGCGACGCTGCTGGGCGCCGATCTGTTCAAGGCGGGCATGGACCTCTATTTCGATCGGCACGACGGACAGGCCGTCACGATCGAGGATTTCGTCGCCTGCTTTGCAGAGGTCAGCAAGCGTGACCTGACGCAATTCTCGCTGTGGTACCATCAGGCCGGAACGCCGCTCGTCAGCGCATCGACCGCCTACGACGCCACCAAGCAGACCTTCACCCTGTCGCTGGAACAGATGGTGCCGCCGACGCCCGGCCAGAGCGCCAAGGACCCGATGCACATTCCGCTGCGGTTCGGTCTGCTGTTGGAAGACGGCTCGGAAGCGCCCGTCTCCTCGGCCACCGGCGCCGAGATCACCGATGACGTGCTGCACCTCGTCGAGCGCAGCCAGACCGTGGTGTTCAATGGCATTCCCTCGCGCCCGGTCCTGTCGCTCAACCGCGGTTTCTCCGCACCGGTCAACCTGCATTTCGAACAAACGCCAGCCGATCGTGCCCATATCGCCAAGCATGAAAGCGACCTCTTCGCCCGCTGGCAAGCGCTCAACGATCTCGCGCTGCCCAATCTCGTCGAGGCAGCTGCCAGCGCAAGGGCCGGCAAGCCCGCGCAATGCGACGCGGCCCTGACCGAGGCACTGCTCGCGGCGGCAGCCGACGGCACGCTGGAGCCAGCCTTCCGGGCACAGGCGCTCGCCCTTCCAAGCGAAGCCGACATCGCCCGCGAAATCGGCAGCAACAACGATCCGAACGCCATCCATACCGGGCGTCAACAGATCATGACGGCGATCGCTCAGGCCGGCCGGGAAATCTTCACCAAGCTCGCCGACGAACTGGCCGATATCGGTCCATTCAGCCCGGATGCCGCCAGCGCCGGCCGTCGGGCGCTGCGCAACACCGCCCTCTCCTATCTCGTCTATGCCGAAAACGTGCCAGACCGCGCTACGGCGGCCTTCAAGGCCGCCAACAACATGACGGACCTCAGCCAGGCGCTGACGATCCTGGCGCATCGCTTCCCCGCCTCCGCGCAAGCCCAGGAGGCGCTTGCCACGTTCAAGGCACGTTTCGCTGACAACGCGCTCGTTATCGACAAGTGGTTCACCATCCAGGCGACCATTCCCGGCCCGGAAGCACTCGAACGCGTCAAGGCGCTGATGGACGATCCACTGTTCAACGGCTCCAACCCCAACCGCGTGCGTTCGCTGATCGGCACTTTCGCCTTTTCAAATCCGACCGGCTTCAACCGTGCCGATGGCGAAGGGTATCGTTTCCTCGCCCGCCAGATCCTCGATATCGATCCGCGCAATCCGCAGCTCGCGGCACGCATCCTGACGTCGATGCGGTCCTGGCGTTCGCTGGAAGAAATTCGCGCAAACCACGCGCGCGATGCGCTGCGCGATGTCGCAGCTGGCGCCAGGCTATCGCCGGATGTCAGCGACATCGTCGAGCGCATGCTGAAAGGTTAGGAAATATCAAGAGGAATGCTCGGACAAACCCTGCAATTGCAGGGTTTTTTCGTTTCTGGAGGCATCATGCAGGCCTCGATACGATTTTCCAATGACGAGAATTGGTTAACAAAGTTTTACGTTTTCTCTGGACAACCCGAATCACAGTTGATTCATTGGGGCAGGTTCGAGCGAGCGGCGCATCGAATCACACGAGGGCTTACAGATTTGACCAAGATGGCGGAAGCGCAGCGGGGACGCGCAGCCGGCGAGCGGCTGCGTCCACGATTTCCCGGCTTTTCGAGCCTGGAAAAGGACGTGATCCAGCACGCACGGATTTTCACCGAGCCGGCGGCTTTGCGCCTGGCCCGTGCCGAGCCGCTTCTGAAGCGCTCGATCCCGATCCTGATCACTGCATTTCTTCTCGTCGTCGCGATTTCGCGGATGAGCGGCATCATGGTCGAATATGCCCGCATGGAAGCAAGCTCGCGCCAGGCGACGATGCTTGCCGCCGCAACCGCCAGCGCCGCCCTGCAGGACAAGGGCGTCGAACTCTTCGACAAGGCGCAGAAGTGGGATGTCGAGCAGCGCCTCAACCGAGCCCTTCCGCCCAACCTGCTCGAGCCCGGCGCCTTCATCCTGACGGTTCGCAATGACGGCCGGATCTTTGCAAGCTTGCCGGGCGGCTCGCCCTATACCGGCCACACGCTTCCCAACGTGGCGCCGGAAGTGGCCGCCTTTCAGTATTTCGGCGAACAGTCGACCGTGATGAAGACCTTCATCGGCGGCGGCGAGTATATCGTTGCTCTGATGCAGGTACCGGACGGCGCCGGCACCCTGATGGTCGCGACGCCGCTGGCCCGGATCGACAAGCTGTGGCGCGACGAGGTCTCGCTCAATGTCACGCTTTTCGCCGGCATTTCCGCCATTCTGCTGGTCATTCTCTACGCCTATTACATCCAGGCCAAGCGTGCCCGCGACGCCGACCAGATCTTCGCGGAATCCAACCTGAGGGTCGAGACGGCGCTGTCGCGCGGCCGCTGCGGCCTGTGGGATTTCGACATGCCGAACCGCCGCCTGTTCTGGTCGCGCTCCATGTATGAAATGCTCGGCATGCCGCCGAAGAGCAATGTCCTGTCGTTCGGCGATGCCGCCCGCCTGATGCATCCGGATGACGGCAGCATCTACAAGGTGGCGCGCACCATCGCCAAGGGCGATGCCCGCCAGATCGATCAGATTTTTCGCATGCGCCATGCGGAAGGCCATTACGTCTGGCTGCGCGCTCGCGCCCAGGTGATCCGCACGACATCCGGCCGCGTGCACCTGATCGGCATCGCCATGGACGTCACCGAACAGCACCGGCTTGCGCAGCGCTATGCCGAAGCCGACCAGCGCCTGGCGGATGCCATCGAATGCACCTCGGAAGCCTTCGTGCTGTGGGACAAGAACGACCGCCTGGTCATGTGCAATGCCCACTACCAGCAGGCCTACAAGCTGCCCGACCGCGTCCTCGTGCCCGGCACCGAGCGTTCCGTCGTGACGGCGGCTGCGGCCCGTCCGATCATCGAGCGCCGGATCGCGGATCCGGACCGCTCCAACCATTCTCAGACATCGGAAGTCCAGCTCTCCGACCAGCGCTGGCTGCAGATCAACGACCGGCGCACCCGCGACGGCGGCATGGTGTCGGTCGGTACGGACATCACGCTTTTGAAGCGCCATCAGGTCCGCCTGCGCGAATCCGAACGCCGCCTGATGGCTACCATCGGCGACCTCTCGACTTCGCGCATCACGCTGGAGCGGCAGAAGGCCGAACTGTCTGTCGCCAACGCCAATTACCAAGCGGAAAAGGAACGCGCGGAAGCCGCCAACCGCGCCAAGTCGGAATTTCTCGCCAACATGTCGCACGAGTTGCGCACGCCGCTGAACGCCATCCTCGGCTTCTCGGAAATTCTGCAGAACCAGATGTTCGGCCCGCTCGGCTCGGAGAAATACGACGAATATTCCCACGACATCCATGACAGCGGCAAACACCTGCTGAACGTCATCAACGACATTCTCGACATGTCGAAGATCGAGGCGGGCCAAATGAAGATCAATCGCGAAACGATCGATCTGGCGCCGCTGATCGAGGAAACGCTGCGCTTCACCACCATCCCGGCGCAACAGAAGAACATCTGTGTCGATCAGCAGATTTCCTCCGGCCTGACCATCACCGCCGACCGGCGTGCGATGAAACAGGTCCTGCTCAATCTCCTGTCGAACGCCGTCAAATTCACCAATGAAGGCGGCAATATCTCGCTGCGCGCCCGCAAGGTCTGCGGCGCCGTAACGCTGACGATCGCCGATACCGGCATCGGCATCCCGCGCAGTGCGCTGCAGAAGATCGGCCAGCCGTTCGAACAGGTGCAGAGCCAATATGCCAAGAGCAAGGGCGGTTCTGGCCTCGGGCTCGCCATCTCCCGTTCGCTAACGCTTCTGCACGGCGGCACGATGAAGATCCACTCGACGGAAAACGTCGGCACGATCATCATGCTGCGCATCCCCGATGCATCCCCTCGCCCGGAAGTGGAGAACCAGACCACAGGTCCGGCTTACGCCTGAAGCGAACCCGAATTCAGGATTTCACGATCGTCTGGAATATCCGGCGGACGGCCTTGGAAAGGCGGCGAATGTCCGCTTCCAGCACCTTGATATCCGGGGCGTCGCCGGCGCGGCACAAGAGGTCGATCAGGCCGGCTGGCGCATCCTTGAGTTCCAGATCGCCGTCGATGCAGAGCCGCACCATCTGCGACAGATCCGTAAACAGCGCCAGCGCCTCCAGCACCGTATCGAGATCGTTCGTCGTCAACAGGTCAGGCCCGAGGGCGCGTAGCACATCGGCGGTCGACGTTCCGTTCGCCGGCACGGGGAAGCCCTTCGCCGGCGCGATCAGGATCAGGTACTGGGCGATGAACTCGATATCGACGAGGCCGCCAGGAATAAGCTTGAAATCCCAGACATCCGCCGGCGGCTTCTCCTTGTCGATCAGATCGCGCATCTCGGCAACATCGGCCGTGACTTTCTTGGTGTCCCGCCTCTGACCGAGAATATCGCCGACAATCGCGTTTGCCTGCTTGATCAGGCTCTCATCACCGCACAGGACGCGGGCTCTGGTGAGCGCCATGTGCTCCCAGGTCCAGGCCTCCACCCGCTGATACTTCTCGAACGCATTGATACGCGTCGCCACCGGCCCCTTGTTGCCGGAGGGACGCAGGCGCATGTCGACCTCGTACAACACACCTTCCGCCGTCGGCGCCGAAAGAGCCGCGATCAGCCGCTGGGTTATGCGGGTGAAGTAACGTATGGAATCCAGCGGTTTCGGCCCATCCGATTCCGACGCCGCTTCGTCATAGTCATAGAGAAGGATGATATCGATATCGGAACCGGCCGTCAGTTCGTGGCTGCCGAGTTTGCCCATGCCCACGACCGCCACGCGTCCACCGGGAAACGTCCCATGCGCGGCTTCGACTTCCCGCAACACGGCATCCAGCGCGGCGGTGATGATCAGGTCGGCCAAGTCCGTGAAGGCATGTCCAGCCTGCGTACCGGCAATGACCCCGGTCAGCAGCCGGATGCCGATCAGGAAGCGCTGTTCGGATGCCGTGATCCGCAGGCGGTCAAGAATATCCTCGTAATGCCGCGCACCGGTCAGAAATCCCATGATCCGGTCGGCCAGGTAGTCCCGCGTCGGCAACTCGACGAGAAGCCTCGGATCGAGCATACCGTCAAACACATGCGGCTTGCTGGCGATGATATCGGCCAGTCGCGGCGCTGCCGACATGATGTTGACGATCAGTGACAAAAGGCCCGGATTGTTGCCGAGCAGGGAGAAAAGCTGGATGCCGGCCGGAAGTCCTGCGATGAAGTGATCGAAGCGCAATAGTGCTTCGTCCGCCCTCTTGTTCTGGCCGAACACCCGCAGAAGCTCCGGCGTCAGTTCCGTCAGCCGTTCGCGCGCTTCCACCGATTGCGTCGCGCGATAGCGGCCGTAATGCCAGGTGCGGATCGTCCGGGAAATGTCCTGCGGCCGTTCATAGCCAAGGTTCTTCAGGGTCTCGAGCGTGTCCGGGTCATCCTTTTGGCCAGTGAAGACGAGGTTTCCGGTCTCGGTCGATAGTTTCGCCTCCTGCTCGAAGAGCTGGGCATAACGCCGTTCCACCGTTTTCAGTGTTTTCGACAAGGCTGCGGAAAAGGTCGGCACTTCGGCGAAACCCATCATATAAGCGATGCGCTTCATCTCGCCGTCCGTCGTCGGCAGCACATGCGTCTGCTCGTCGCGCACCATCTGGATCCGGTGCTCGACATCGCGCAGGAACCAGTAGGCGGTGACGAGCTCATCCGCCGTGGTGGCGTCGATCCAGTTCGCCTTCACGAGCCCGTTGAGCATCGGCTCCGTCGCACGCAATCTGAGTTCAGGCATCCGCCCGCCCGCGATCAGTTGCTGTGTCTGGACGAAGAACTCTATTTCCCGGATGCCGCCGCGCCCGAGCTTGACATTGTGCCCCTTTACCGCGATCTCGCCATGCCCCTTGTGCGCATGGATCTGCCGCTTGATGGAGTGGATATCGGCAATCGCCGCATAATCCAGATATTTACGAAACATGAAGGGCGTCAGTTCGCGCAGAAAAGCGTCGCCGGCCTTCAGATCGCCGGCAACCGGACGTGCCTTGATGAAGGCCGCGCGCTCCCAGTTCTGCCCCCGGCTCTCATAGTAAAGCATCGCCGCTTCGACGGGGATGGCAAGCGGCGTCGCGCCTGGATCCGGACGCAACCGCAGGTCGGTGCGGAACACATAACCGTCGCCGCTGCGTTCTTGCAGAATACGGATCAGCCGGCGCAGCAGCCGCGCAAACACTTCCGGCGCTTCATCCCGATCGGTGATCAACGCCGCCTGCGGCTCGTAGAACACGACAAGGTCGATATCGGAGGAATAATTCAGCTCGAACGCGCCGAGCTTGCCCATGCCGAGTACGACGACCCCCGAATCCTTGCTCGGATGCTCCTTGTCGGCGACGAAGAATTTGCCGGTATCGTGCGCACCGAGAAGCAGGTGATCGATCGCTGCCGACACAGCGGCACTGGCGAAGTCGCTCAGCCAACGTGTGGTCTCGCGCGCATCGAAAAGCCTGGAAAGGTCAGCAAGCGCCACGGCAAAGGCGATATCGCGCTTTGCCTGCCTGAGCCGGGTCATGATCTCGGCATCGGACAGCGGCTTGCCGGGCTCCACGCCCTTCCAGGCCGAACGTGCCGTCTCGATACAGGCTTCAAGATAAGGAAGGATTGGGCCGGCAAGCGACCTGGCGAGAACGGCCGGATGGGCGCTCGCCGTGTCTCGCAAATAGGGAGAGAGCGAGAAGGCAGCGGTCAGAAAATCCTTGAGCGATGCCCGTGATGCCAGTAGATCACCGATCTCCGGATGCGATTTCGCCATGTCTTTCAGGCTGGACTGAACGGACTTCGCGTCCGTCTGGCTCATCGGCCGAATGGCAAAATCACTGATCTCGGCGAGACACCGTTCGTCCTTCCGCATCGTGACCTCTCCCATGTTCCCGATTTCGACGCACCATGCCTATCAGGCCGATCGCGGCGGGAAAACCATGCTGGCGGTCAAACCACGATTGTTTTCAGCGCCGGGCACGGTGTCGCGAAGTTCGAGGGCACCCTGGTGCATCTCCATCACCGCCTCTACCAGCGAAAGGCCAAGACCGGTTCCCGGCTTGCTGCGGCTCTCGTCCAGCCGCACGAAACGCTCGACCACATCCTCACGCTTGTCTTCGGGAATGCCGGGACCATGATCGGCAACGGACAGGACGATCATGTCGTCACGCCGGGCAAGAGTCACCCGGATCAGCGGAATGGCACCGCCCTCGGAATATTTGATGGCATTGTCGATGAGGTTGCCAAGCGCCTGCCCGATCAATTCGCGATTGCCCGAGACATGAATGCCGGGCGGCACGTCCGCCTCCAGCTTCAATGCCTGATCATCCGCCACCGGCTCGTAGAGTTCGACGCAATCGGCGACGCTGCGTGACAGGTCGATATCGCTCATCTCTGCCGCGGCAGCGCCCGCCTCCACCCGTGAAATCATCAGAAGCGCATTGAAGGTGCGGATCAACTGGTCGGATTCGCCGATGATCTCCTCGAGCGAAGCGCGATAGCCAGCATTGGTCGCCTTGTGCGCCAGCGCCGCCTCCGCCTTGTTGCGCAGTCGCGTCAACGGCGTTTTGAGGTCGTGGGCGATGTTATCGGAAACCTGCCGCAAGCCCTCGTTCAATTTTTCGATCCGTTCGAGCATGGCGTTGAGCGATTCCGACAAGCGGTCGAACTCGTCGCCGGAACCGCTCATCGGCAGGCGCTGCGAAAGATCGCCCGCCATGATCCGGGTGCTCGCATCCGACATGCGGTCGATCCGCTTCAAGGCGTTGCGGCCGACGGCGAACCAGATGATCAATGCGCCGACGCCCATGACGCCGAGCGCCACCACCAGCGCCTGGCGCACCAGCACGCGAAACTTCTCAGGCTCCTGCAGGTCGCGGCCAACCAGAATGCGCAACCCGTTTTCGAGCACCAGCACATGGGCCAGCGCCACATGGCTTTCCTTGCGGCTTTCGTCGGTATAGCGCTGATAGCGGAAGGCCTCGCCCGTCCACCCCTCCCGGTCGAGCAGCCCCGGCTGCAGGGAGGCGACATTGCCGGCCAGGATTTCGCCCGTCGGACCGGCGATGACATAGAGATTGGCGCCGGGCTGGCGGGCGCGGCGTTCCAGCGCGCGCAGGAGGCCGTTGACACCGCCACGGCTGTAGATGTTCTCGATCTGCGACACTTCGGCCGTCACCGCGTCGCGCGTCTGCTGTTCCAGCAGCCGCTCGGACATCGCGGTCACATAGAAGACGAGAAAGGCAGCGCAAAGCGCGAAGAGCACCAGATAGAGCGCCGAAAGACGAAGGGCGGTGGTGCGAAGGAGAACGCGCAGCCTGCTCATGGATCGGGGCGTCCGTCACCCTTGGCCGTTTCATCCTTGATCATGTAGCCCGAGCCGCGCACGGTGCGCAGCAGCGGCAGATCGAAGTCCTTCTCGATCTTCGAACGCAGCCGCGACACATGCACGTCGATGACATTGGTCTGCGGATCGAAATGATAATCCCAGACGTTTTCGAGCAGCATGGTGCGGGTCACCACCTGCCCGGCATTCTTCATCAGGTATTCCAGAAGCCGGAATTCACGCGGCTGCAGCAGCAGTTCGCGGCCCTGCCGCCGGACGGTGTGCGACAGCCGGTCCAGTTCGAGATCGCCGACACGGTAGACCATGTCCTGCTCGGGCGCGCCCTTGCGGCGGCCAAGCACCTCGACGCGAGCAAGCAATTCGTTGAAGGCATAGGGCTTGGGCAGGTAATCATCGCCGCCGGCCCGCAAGCCCGTCACGCGATCATCGACCTGTCCAAGCGCGGACAGGATCAGCACCGGGGTATGAATAGCCTTGCGGCGCAATTCGCTGATCACCGAGAGCCCGTCGCGGCGCGGCAGCATGCGGTCGATGACGAGCACGTCATAGGTATTCTCGCTGGCCATGAACAGGCCGCTTTCACCATCGCTGGCATGATCGGAAACAATACCGGCCTCGCGAAAGGCCTTGGCCAGATAGGCAGCCGCCTCCAGGTCATCTTCGATAATCAGAATCTTCATGCGCGTGACCATAATCCCGGACCTGTCTCTTCCACAACCGGTTTGACCTTGGGAAATCCCGTCCTTCCGCCCGGCTGCGCGGCAAGACTTGCCCCTGAAACGCCCATACCCCTGAAACGTCGGGCGCCGCGAAACTCTTGGGAGAGTTCGCGGCGCCCGGTTGTTCAGTGGAGCCGCATCAACCCTGGTTGATCGGCAGAGCCACGAAGCGGCTGGCATTGTCCGCCTCGATCTGGAACAGCGCCTTGGTACGACCGTCCTTCTTGGCGGATTCGATCACCTTGAGGATGTCGTCGGCCGACTTGACCTCCTGGTTGTTGACCGAAACGATCTTCTGGCCTTCCTTCAGTCCGCGCTCGCTGGCATCGGAATCCGGATCGACCGAGGAGATCGTCACGCCGTTGCCATCATCCGCCGGCAGCACGGTAACGCCGAGATCGGCCAAGGCCTTCTCGCTCGAAGGCTGCTCATCCTGCTGCGGCTGCTGTTCGGCACCGGCGGAAGCTTCCTTGTCTGCCGGCAGCGTTCCGACTTCCAGCTTGACGCTTTCGGCCTTGCCATCACGCCACAGCGTGACATCAACGCTGGTGCCCGGACGCATCGCGCCGATCTTGCGGGCCAGTTCACGCGGTCCCTTGATCGTGTCGCCGTCGACGGCGGTGATCACGTCGCCCTTCTTGATACCAGCCTTTTCACCGGGGGAACCGGCCTGCGGCTCGACGACAAGCGCGCCGCCCGCTTCGGCAAGACCCAGCGATTCAGCCACATCCTTGTCGACAGGCTGGATCTGCACGCCCAGCCATCCGCGGGAGACTTCACCATCCTTCATCAGGTCGTTGACGACGTCCTTGGCGACGGAAGCCGGGATGGCGAAGGCGATGCCGACATTGCCGCCGGAGGGCGAGAAGATCGCGGTGTTGATGCCGACGACTTCGCCACTGAGGTTGAAGGTCGGGCCGCCCGAATTGCCGCGGTTCACCGCCGCATCGACCTGCAGGTAATCGTCATACGGGCCGGAGCCGATATCCCGGCCACGGGCCGAAATAATACCGGCAGTCACCGTACCACCGAGGCCGAACGGGTTGCCGACAGCCACCACCCAGTCGCCGACACGGACCTTGCCGTCGTCGGCAAAGCCGACATAGGCAAACTTGCGCTTGTCATCGACCTTCAGGACCGCGAGATCGGTCCGGCTGTCCTTGCCGATCAGTTTGGCGTCGAGTTCGGTGCCGTCATTGAGAATGACCGTGAAAGCCGAGCCATCGGAAACAACATGGTTGTTGGTGACGAGATAGCCGTCCTCGGAGATGAAGAAGCCGGAACCCTGTGACGTCGGGCGCAGGCGGCCCGGCTTGCCGTCACGCGGGCCATGGCCTCGGTCGGCGCGCTTGTCATTGTCTTGGCCGCCGTTCGGGCCACCGAATTCCTTGAAGAAGCGCTTCAGCGGGTGATCGTCGGGAAGGTCGTCAAAGCCGCGACCGCCGAAATCGAAGCTGAAGCCGTTGCTGGCGTCATCGGAAACCGGGTTGGCGCGTGACTGGACACGGACGGAAACGACGGCCGGCGAAACGGCATCAACCACATTCGCGAAACTCGGAACCTGCGGCGCCTCGATCTTGACGGCGGCGGCAAAGGAATGGGTAACGGCGGCAGGAATGCCGGTCGACAACATGACAGCCGCGAGACCCGCGACGGTCGAGGTTTTCAAAACAGTCTTGAGGGAAGGACGCAGTGATTGGTTCTTGAACATCCGATTTGCCTTTTCTCTTCAAAGTCTGGCTGACTGGAGGAACAGCCGATGAGAAAGGAATAGTCGAATGCACCTTACTGGCGCGTGTCCGAGACGTGAATTTTTGGTAATGTTGAATGTCTTGCCAAGAGACCCAATGCGTACAATCATTCCACGCCATACACACGGAATTAGCTGTGCGCGCCAATATCGATCTCGACGATGCCCTCCTGTCCCAAGCCATGGCGGCAACCGGCCTTCCGACGAAGAAAGCCACAGTTGAACACGCACTCAAGCTTCTTCTCCGCCGTGATTTGCAACGCAAGCCATCAATGAAATGAGCGGGTGGGATGGAGATGGTTTTGAGAGAAGTCGGGCACACGCCGCGCAAAACGATCGACATGATCATCGGAACATTTTGTATCGGGAGGGGACATCGTCTTCTGCACGATGATCGCGACTTCGAACCCCTGACGAGAATTCTTGGCCTGCAAACCCTTTAGCGGCTGGAATCCTGCTCCGTTTCGGAGAGGGTTGCCGCCAGCCTCACCTTTTCCTCCTCCGTCAGAGGCGTCCCCGTGGCCCCTCCGGACCGTCGCCGAACAGCAGTCAGCATCGCGGCGGCTCCCGCCAGCAGCAGGATAATGGGCGCGCCCCAGAGGATGAAAGTCTTCGTCTCGAAGCGAGGCTTGAGCAGGACGAACTCGCCGTAGCGTGACACCACGTAGTCGATCACGGCCGCGTCGCTGTCGCCGTCGGTAATCCGCTCGCGCACCAAAAGCCGCAAGTCCTTGGCCAGTTCCGCGTTGGAATCGTCGATCGACTGGTTCTGGCAGACCATGCAGCGCAATTGCGCCGACAGCGCTCGCGCACGCGCCTCCAGTGCAGGATCGGCCAGCACCTCGTCCGGATTGACGGCAAAGGCCGGCCAGGCGGAGATCATCAGGAACAGGACGAAGACCAGCCGACGGATCATCGCGCCGGCTCCAGAACCTGCTTCTTCTGTTTTTTCGCCAGTGACGGAGCGCCGACGCGCAGGCGCCGGTCACTCAGCGACACCGCACCGCCGGCCATCATGAACAGCGCGCCGCCCCAGATGCACAGGATCATCGGCTTCCACCAGACCCGCACCACGATCCCGCCATCGGCCATGTCGTCGCCCAGCGATACATAGAGCTGGCTGACGCCGAATGTGCGGATGCCAGCCTCCGTGGTCGGCATCTGCCGTGCCGTGTAGAACCGCTTGGAAGACCAGACGTCTCCCAGCGACGCACCCGCGCGACTGATGCTGAAATGCCCGCTTTCCTCGCTGTAGTTCGGGCCGTTACCGTTGCGCAAACCGTCAAAGCGCAGCGTATAACCACCCGCTTCCGTCGTCATGCCCGGCTTCATTTCGGCGATATGTTCGGTCGCGAAAGCCGTGACCGCGACGATGCCGATCAACGTCACGCCAAGCCCGACATGCGCCAGCGCCGCGCCGAACACGGACCGTGGCAGGCCGATCAGCCGTCGCACGGCGACCGGGCCGGCAACCTTGCCGAAGCCGGAACGGAGATAAACCTCCGTCAGCGAACCGACGATCAGGTAGGCCCCGAGTGCAAGGCCGAACAGGGCCATGATCGGTCCCCCGTTCTGCGCATAGTAGATGGCGCTACCCGCGACCAGACCGACCGCAACCGCCGCAAACAGCCGCTGGCCGGCACCCAGGAGATCACCGCGTTTCCAGGCCAGCAGCGGCCCGAAGGGAACCGCCAGCAAGAGCGGCAGCATCAGCAGGCCGAATGTCATGTTGAAGAAGGGCGGCCCGACGGAAATCTTCGAACCGGTCAGCGCCTCCAACACCAGCGGATAGAGCGTACCGGTCAGAACCGTAGCGGCTGCGGTGGTCAGGATCAGATTGTTGAACACCAGCGCGCCCTCGCGCGAAATCGGCGCGAACAGCCCCCCGGCCTTCAGCCGCGAGGCACGGAAGGCAAACAGCGACAGCGAACCGCCGATGAACAGGATGAGAATGAACAGGATGAAGACGCCGCGCGTCGGATCGGTGGCAAAGGCGTGAACGGAGGTGAGTACGCCGGAGCGGACGAGAAATGTCCCCAGCAGCGACATCGAAAAGGTCATCAGCGCCAGGAGCACCGTCCAGATTTTCAGCGCCTCGCGCTTCTCCATGACCAGTGCCGAATGAAGCAGCGCCGTACCGGCAAGCCAGGGAATGAAGGAGGCGTTCTCGACCGGGTCCCAGAACCACCAGCCGCCCCAGCCGAGTTCGTAATAGGCCCAATAGGAGCCCATGGCGATGCCGGCGGTCAGGCAAATCCATGCGGCCAGTGTCCAGGGCCGAACCCAGCGCGCCCAGGCCGCATCGATACGGCCCTCGATCAGCGCCGCTACGGCAAAGGAAAAGCAGACGGAGAAGCCGACATAACCGAGATAAAGCAGCGGCGGATGGATGGCGAGGCCGACATCCTGTAGCACCGGGTTCAGATCTCGGCCCTCGCCCGGCGCCTCGAGCAGCCTGTTGAAGGGATTGGAGGTCAGCAGAATGAACAGCGTGAAAGCGGTGCAGATCGTCGCTTGAACCGCCAGCACATTGGCCTTCAGCGTATCGGGCAGGTTGTTGCCGAAAACGGCAACCAGCGCGGAGAAGAAGGCCAGGATCAGCATCCACAGCAGCATCGAGCCTTCGTGATTGCCCCAGACGCCGGAGAATTTGTAGATCAGCGGGATCTGCGAATGCGAGTTCTCCCAGACGTTCTGGACGGAGAAGTCCGACGTGACATGGGCATAGGTCAAAACGCAGAATGACAGCGCCACCAACAGGAAGGTCGCCTTGGCCGCGACCGTGCCGATCTCCATCAGCGGACCATCGTTGCGCAGCGCGCCGATAATCGGCAGCACCGCCTGGATGAGCGATGTCGCCAGCGCCAGCACCAGCGCGTAATGGCCAAGCTCGATGATCATTGGATATTCTCCTTGCCCCCGAGCGAGACACCCTGTGCCTTCAGCCGGTCCGCGACATCCTTCGGCATATACGTCTCATCATGCTTGGCAAGCACGGTATCGGCAACGAAAAGCCGGTTGCCGTCCTTGAAACTGCCTTCTGCGACGACGCCCTGCCCCTCGCGGAAAAGATCCGGGAGAATGCCGGTATAGCTGACCGGGACGTTGCCCAATGTATCGGTGACGCTGAAGGTGATCGTCGCTCCCTCGCCGCGCTTCACCGAACCGGTCTCGACCAGTCCGCCCAGCCGGATACGGGTGCCTGGCGCCAGGTTCGCCTTGGCGAGATCGCCGGGAACGTAGAAATACGCGACCGACTGGCTGAAGGCGAACATGACCAAGAGCACGGCGGCGACGATGAAACTGACGCCGCCGCCAATGATCGTCAGGCGCTTCTGCTTGCGGGTCATTGCGCGCCTCCGTCAGCTTTAAGACCAAGCTCGCTGGCCAACGCCAGCAATTGTTTACCCTCGCTGCCATCGGCCGGAAAGACGGCCATCCCCTGTTTCAGGGCATCGACCGCCTTGTCCTTCTGGCCGAGCACGGCATAGGAGCGGATGATCCGCATCCATCCTTCGAAATTCTTCGGATCGGCCTTCAGCTTCTCCGCAAGGCTGCCGACCATGCCTTCGATCATCGCGGTCCGGTCGCCGGTACTCATGTCCTGCGTCGCGGCGATATCGTCCGCCGTCGGGTTGCCAGGCTTGGAGCCGGCCCCGGCGCTCTGTGCCGGCTGGCCACCACCTTGAAGGCTTGCGATGTGATCGTTGACCAGCGGCAACCAGGGCGCATCCGCCGGCGACGATGCGACGATCTTTTGGAAGGCGGTCAGCGCATCGGCCGACTTGCCTTCCTGCTTCAGCGCCAGCGCCAGGTAGAATTTCGCGCGTGGATCGTCCGGCTGGATCGCCAGCGACTTCTCCAACGCTTCCTGCGCCTCGCTCGTCACCAGCCCGCCCGACAGGGCGATCAGGCTTTCGGCGTAGCCGCCAAGCCGCGCCGGCGTCGACCCGAGAACTCGCAGCGCATTGCGAAACGCGTTCGCCGCATCCTCGATCCGGCCAGTGCGATAATAGATCGGCGCCAGAACATCCCAGCCGGCACCGTCCTCCGGATTGACCACCAGCTGGCGTTCGGCCCGCGCAATCAGGATGTTCATGTCGTTGCCGGGATTGGCAAGCCGGGCGGCGAGCGGCGCATCCGGCAGGTCCGGATGTCCGGTCCGCAAGTAAAGACAGAGACCGACGGCCGGCAGGACGAGGACGATGGCAAGCTGCGCCAGCCGGTTGCTCCGGCGCGGCGGTGTCACGGCTCCCGCCGCCTTGACGGCATCGGATGCAGCCAGCAGGCGGCGGGCAACCTCGGCGCGCGCAAGCTCCGCGTTCTCGCCGGAAATCAGTCCGCCGGCCTGATCGCGCTCCAGCTCTTTCATCTGGTCCCGATAGACCTCGACGTCATGCGATTGGGGGGCTTCAACGCGAGCGCCAGCGCGCAGCAGAGGAAGCAGCAGAACGGCAGCGACGGCCGCCGTCAGGGTGGCAACGAGAATCCAGAACAGCATGTCCGCTCAATTACTATGCGGACGGCGCCATTCCAACCATTAAACCGTAAATGGCGGAAATTTGAGGCGTTTCGCCGCAAGGGTGGGTGCGTCAGGTCAGGGGCGTCCAGGTTCCATTCGCATTGCGGCAGGCGGCGCCGCGAGCCACGCTGTCCTGTCCCCTGACGGTTACCGTGTGGCTGTATTGCCGGCAATTCTGCGATCCGACCTGATAGGGCGCCGCCGCCACGACCGAGCCGCTGATGCCGGCCCCCTGCCAGACCACCGGCTGTCCGCCGCGTGCGGCTTCGAGCGCCCGATATTCGGCTTCGAGCGCCCGCTGGCGGTTGGCCTTGCTGATCGAAAGATCAGCTTCGCGGCCGATGATACCACCGTCTAGGGCAGCAATGTAGGATGCCGACATACTGGATGTCGTCAGGGTGCCGGCCTTGGCGCCGTTCGCCGAGGTCGTGCCACAGCCGCTCAGAAGCAGCGAAGAGGCGATCAGGCACGCGGCCGGCGGCGCTGAAAAGATGGTCGGAAAACAGGCCAGGTTTTTCATCGTGCGGGGCAGCTTTCGCGATTCCGTTGCATCGGCAGGTCATGGACGGCGATTCAACCGATTCCATGGCTGAGTATCTTGTTACATTCCCCGCTTGGGCAGGCAATATCGCAGTGCAGAAAGCCGCGCAATCTGGACATTTTGCCTGCCATTCCGTCAAAAAAGTCACGGCGAACCGAAATCCGCCTCTTTATGACACAGCCGGCAGCACGAGCACCGCGCTCAGGCCCCCACGCTCGCCGCGCGACAGCGAGAGCGTGCCCTGATATTCGCCGGCGATCTCGCTGACGATTGAAAGCCCCAGCCCCGTGCCCGGCTTGGTTTCGTCCAGACGCTTGCCGCGCTTGACCGCAACCGCGATCTGGTCCGGCTCCAGGCCCGGCCCGTCATCGTCCACCTCGACGGTGATCCAGTTTCGTCGCCCGGGATCCTTGCCCTGCACGCCTTCCGGTGCGATCTGCGCGGTGACGCGGACCTGGTCGGTGGCGTAGCGCGCCGCATTGTCCAGAAGGTTCCCGACGGTTTCCTCGACGTCCTGCTGCTCCATCGCCAGGATCAGCCCGGGCGGCGAGACCGTCAGCAGGAAGATCTTTTCCGGATGCAGTCGCCGCATCACCCGCACCAGCCGTTCGAGCACGGGCTCGACCTCCGTGCGCGCCAAAACGGATTCGCGCTGCGCGGCGATCCGGGCGCGGTTGAGATAGGATTGCACCTGCATCTGCATGGCGTCGGCCTGCGCCTTGACGAGTTCGCCATGTGGCGCTTCCAGCACCCGCGCCTCGTTGATCAGCACGGCCAGCGGTGTCTTCAGCGAATGGGCGAGATTGCCGACCTGCATGCGGGCGCGCTCGATGATGCGGCGATTGCTGTCGATCAGCGCATTGACCTCACTCGCCAAGGGCTGGATTTCACGGGGAAATTCGCCGTCCAGCCGTTCGCTCTCGCCCGCCCGGATTTTTTCGAGCGAGCGCCGCGCCTGGTCGAGCGGCCGCAGGCCGAACAGGATCGCCAGCGCGTTCATGCCAAGCCCGCCGAAACCGAAGATCGCCAGCGCCAGATAGAGATTGCGATTGAAATCGTCGATATCGGCTTCCAGCACATCGCGGTTGCCGGCCACCCGAAACCGGGCGGTGTGCCCCTGGATGTCGAGCACGACTTCCGTCTCCGCCACTTCGACGTCGTTGTTGAAGGAATCGACGGTCGTATAGAAGCGCTCGTAGCGAATATCGAACGGAACCTCGTCGATGCTGGCGATCGGCAGTTTGCCGGAACCGAGCGATGTCGAGATCAGCGGTGGCGTCGCGAACTCGCCGATCGGCTCGACGATCCAGTACCAGCCGGTCTGCGGCTGCGAGAACCTGAGGTCACCCAGTTGCGGGCTTCCGGCCAGCACCTGCTTGTCGTTGACGACGATCGAGTTGATGACGTTGTAGAGCTGCGCGCGCAACAGGTCCTGGAAGCCGCGCTCGGACCCCTGACGATAGAGAGCCGAGATCACCACGCCGATCACCACCAGCGCCGCCACCGCCCAGATGGTGGACACCAGAAGCACGCGTGCGGTCAGGGATTGCGGCCGCAACATCAGCAGCACCGCAAGGAGAGGAGAAACGGACGCGCGACAAGCCCGCGACCAGCGGCCGACATCGACTGGATTGCGGAAGAGATCATGTCCGCCTCCGCGCTCAGGTCTTGGCGTCCTTGTTGACGAGGCCCGGCGCCTGCATCCGGTAGCCGAGCCCACGCACGGTCTCGATCAGGTCGTTGCCGATCTTCTTGCGCAACCGGCCGACGAAAACCTCGATCGTATTGGAATCACGATCGAAATCCTGATCGTACATGTGCTCGACCAGTTCGGTGCGCGATACCACCTGGCCCATATGATGCATCAGGTAGGAGAGAAGCCGGAATTCGTGCGAGGTCAGCTTCAGCGTCACGCCGTTGACCAGCGCCTTGGAGCCCTTGGTATCGAGCCGCACCGGCCCGCAGACGATTTCGGAACTCGCATGCCCCGCCGCGCGGCGGATCAGGGCGCGGATGCGTGCCAGCACCTCCTCGACATGGAACGGCTTGGTCACATAGTCGTCGGCGCCTGCGTCGATGCCGGCCACCTTGTCGCTCCAGCGGTCGCGTGCGGTGAGAATGAGGACCGGCATCGTCTTGCCGGCGCCGCGCCATTTTTCCAGAACGGTGATGCCGTCCATTTCCGGCAGGCCGATATCGAGGATGACGGCGTCATAGGGTTCGCCGTCGCCGAGATAGTGGCCTTCCTCGCCGTCGAACGCCTGATCGACGACATATCCCGCTTCTTTCAGCGTATCCGTCAGCTGGCGATTGAGATTGACGTCGTCTTCGACCACGAGAATGCGCATGAACTGACTTTCTTCCCTCTACAGCGCCGCGCGTCAAATATGACGCGCAAAGGTCGCTGTAACACTTTAAATATGCCGCATGATTTTATCCTTAGATCGATTCCGATTTAAGGAATTATGCAGTAGCGCGGTCGATCCGGACAGGCCGCGCGCCGTAACATCAGACTCACTGCATACCTCATTCTCAACTGTCCGAAAATATTGCGAAGCAGGCCGGGGAGATCTTCCCTTACATGGGAACGCGCATCGTCACTTTCTTGGGGCGTCCGCCATTGCCGGGGATCAGCACGGTGACCACGCATTTGCCGTCGCCGGTGGGCTGGGCGGACAAAAGCTCGCCCCCGGTTTTGGCCACGACTTCCGCCGCCGCCTGGCCACAATCGCCGTCCACCGCGACAACCATCGATGGCACATCAATCGCCGGCGGTGCGAATCCGGAAAGACCCGCTGCAAGCGTTGCTATGATCAAAGGTGAAGACATGAACGCACTTTCGGCTCGAAAACATGGGCGATTTGAGAAGCATCACTGTAAATTCAATAAACGATACAGTCTGAATGGCAAATGAATGTGCGGATAACGCCCTGTTTTGATCCATATGGATCGCGTTATCGCAATCGCGTCCGCGCCGAAATCCGGCCCCAGATCGCAACCAGGCCACCAACAGCGGCGGCAAGCGTGGTCAGCCCGTCCACAACCCCGCTTTGATCTTCCGGCGCGATGTCCAGTCCGAACAGATTGCCGCAGGACGCAAGGATGGCGACAAGGCCGCCCCATACGGTTTTCGACAGATACCAGTTTTTCAATTCGTTCATTTGACGCTCCTTTGAAAAATATTGGTGAATTTCACAGCGCCAGCACCGCTTGCGCCAGCACGCCGAGCGCAACCTTCTCGCCCCGTTGGCGCACCCGGACCGAAAGGTTCGTCTGCACCGTTCCGAAATCTGCAAGCTCTAAAGCGTCGGCATAGTCGAAGACCGGCTCCAACACGTCGACCCGGCGCTTGACCGCCCCGCCATCGAGGATTTCGACGCGGTAGCGCTCCTGCGGCTCGTCGAGCGCGATATCGCCGTCGAGCCAGTGGTCGGCATCCCGCCGGGCGCAGCGGGTCCAGTGGATGCGGATCGCACCCGTTTCCAGCCGCCGCGCCCGCAGATGCACCGGCGCGATCGGCGTCTCCGCCCTCAATCCTCCGGCAAAGGCAAACGGCCCTTCGGCTGCGACGGCCTGTCCACCGGCCTCGGCGATCCAGTTCATAGTCCGCCCTGCCTCGTCGGCGCTCAGGCCGAGTGGCCTGACCGCACCGTTCAGCACGATGACGGACGTGCCGGCCACTGCTCCGGCGAGCATCGCGTCCGTGGTGCCATGCAGTCCGCGCAGCAGGCCCGAAAGCCGCCAGCGGTTGGCGGCGATTTCCGCCGCTGCCCGAAACCCGATGATCTCCCAGACGCAGTTGGCGGCAAGCACCGCAATCCGGTTCTGCCCGTTCAACACCGCAGCCCTGCCAGCCGATGACAGGCCGCCGAAATGAAGATCGAGCGTCAAGCTCCGTGCGCTGTCGAACCGCCCGAGCACGCCGCCGCCGAGCGCTTCGGTGAGCACGCCCGTCTGCGCCGGCTGATCCAGCCGCACCCGCGCCCTGTATCCTTCCGTCGTCGCCGACGAGGATAGCATCACCGAATGCCAGGGACGCGCAAACACCGCCCCGCGTGCAAAGCTCGCCGTCTCCCCGGCCTCGTATTGCGGCAGGTCGATCAAATGCACGATCGGCGAAAATCCGTCGGACGGCGTGCGCGGCTGGCCGGCATGACGTGGCGGCACACTCTGCCCGCCGCCGCTCGACGGCACATAGGCCCGCGCCTCGACTGCCCGCACCGCCCCGTCCTCGATCCGCCCGACGATAAAATTCCCTGCCGGTCCGTCGTCGAAAGCGATGACATCGCCCGGCTCGAGTTCGATGGCCGCCGGTGACAGGGAAAACCGGACACTGCGCCGCGACACCTGATGATCCCGGAGCGCATCCTCGACCGCCGAGGCCGCCGCTCCCTCATGCAGGGTGCCCGGCATCGACAGCCGCAACACCCGGTCATTGGCCGGAGACACCCGCCGCGACCGCGCCGTGGTCTGCCCATAGGCATTGGCGGGATCGAAATGATCGAGAATGGCCTCGCTGCCGAAATCGCTGTCGTGGCCGCGCGCTTCCTCGTAAAGCGGCTGATCGTCCAGATCCGCCAGCACGGAAACAATGGCCGGCACGGCCGCCTGTTTCATCCGCGAGCGGAACTGCAGAACCCCTCCCGCCTCGACGGCATCGATCTGCACCGCCGCCATCAGCGGTTCCAGCACATCGCGCGCCGACGCCTGTTCCGATTGCACGTAACCGCCGAGATCGCCACTCACCAGATCGGTATTTCCATGCTCGAAACCATGTTCGGCAAGCACGGCGGCGATTACATCGGCCGCAGTTGACGCGCCGAGCCGACCGTTCAGCCAATGTCCGGTCTGCCAGTTGGCGCCATCCGACCAGAGCTTCGTGTTTTCCGGGAAGGCCGGCAATGGCCGCGCATCCCAGGTCCAGACGAAGATATGATCCGGTCGATGCATTCCGGTGCATCTACTCCGGCCCAGAAGTCATATTGCGCCTCCAGGAACCGGCGTTGCATCGCATCCCGGCGTGCACCATTGGAAAAATACGGCACCGCCGTCTCCGAGGATTTCGGGTCGGTGAAGACATTCGGCTGGTTCGCCCCCTTGTCGATCGCGGGGCAACCCAGTTCCGTGAACCAGACCGGCTTGCTGCTGGGAACCCAGGCCGTCGGCAGCGCCTGCTCGACGCCGCCAATCCGGGCGTGATGCGCCTGCCCCCACCAGCTGGCGATATCCTTGTACCGATAGACCCAATGCTTCCCCGCAAGCCCGTCGCTGATCGGCGTCCGCACCCGCTCGCGCCGATCAGCCTCGCCTGCATAATACCAGTCGAAACCCTCGCCCGACGCCACCATCGCCCGCATCGCAGACGCATCGTCCGCCACCCGGAAACCATCCGGATTGCCCTCGGTCAGATCGCCGTCGCGCCAGTCGGCAAGCGGCATGTAGTTGTCGATCCCCACGGCATCGATCGCCGGCGAGGCCCAGAGTGGATCGAGATTGTAATGCACCTCCCCGGATCCATCCGCCGGGTGATAGCCGAAATACTCGCTCCAGTCGGCGCCATAGGTCAGCTTTGTCGCCGGTCCCAGCACCGCCCGGACATCGGCACCGATCGTTACCAGTTGCTCGACAAACGGAAACGCGCCCGTGCCGTCGCGCAATTGCGTCAGCCCGCGCAGTTCCGAGCCGATGATGAACCCGTCGACCCCGCCCGCAGCCTGCGACAGCAGCGCGTAGTGCAGGATGAGTCGGCGGTATCCCTCGTCGGTTCCTGTCGTGACAACCGAGGTGCCGGAAACATCGAAATCCGTCACGGTCGCGGTTCCGCAGAAGGCCTCGATCTGGCTGCGCGCGGCGCCTGTCTTGTCCGCGCTTCCAATAACTCCCGGCGCCGGATGCGCGGTGATGCGCCCGCGCCAGGGATAGGCCGGCTGCCCCGTGCCCCCATAGGGATTGGGCAACGTGTTTTCGGCCGGAATATCTATCATCACGAAGGGATAGAGATAGACCTTCAGCCCCCGCGCTTTGAGGTCGGTGATCGCGGCCGCGACACTGACATCGCTCGGCGTGCCGCCATAGGCCGGTCCGCCACCATTTTGGCTGACCACGGACGCACCGCCGCGACCAATCCCTGAAACCGACCAGGCCCGGCTTTCGTCCTCGCGAACGGCCGTCTCGACGCCCGGAACGATCCGGCAATGCCCGGCCCGAAGATCGGTCCCGAACCAGGAGACCACCAGCGCCACCCGCTCGAGATTGGGGCAAAGCGCCTGCAGTTCGTCGAGAGAGGCCTGCCAGTCCGAACCGGCATGGAAGACATTGCGGTTGATCAGCCGGCCCGCGCCCGCGCCGGTCTTTTCCTTGACCACGCGCGGATCGTAACCATGCTCGCTCGATCCCGGAATGATCGTCACGGCGCGGATCGCCTTTTCGAGGTTCCCCACTGGCCGCAACACTTCAAATTGGATCATTGGAATACGGTTGCCGTAGCCATCGAGCGGAAAGCGCTCGAACACGGCGTAGGCAAGTCCGCGATAGGCCGGCGCCCTGCCCGCCCCCTGCTTGGCCTCGATCAGAGGATCGGGTAACTGGTCCGGCGTGCCGCGATGGATCCGCATCTCGATGCCGGCGAGATCCAGTTCGCGTCCGTCCGCCCAGACGCGCCGCACATGGGCGATTTCGCCTTCACAGATGCCGAGCGCGAAATTGGCGTGGTAGCGAAACGTCTCCACCCTCGGGCCGCTCGCCTTGCCGCCCTGCCGCTCGACGCGGACCTCCTCCTCGAAGCGCGTCGCCCAGATCAGCGTGCCGCCGATCCGCACCGTTCCGTAAGCCCGCGTGATCGCCGTGCCCTCGTCCGCGCCCGGAATGCGCGCATTCCCAAGCCGGGCGCCGGAGACCGTCGTCATGCCGTTGACGATCGAGCGGTCGATGACGGATCCCGCCAGGGCGCCCGCTGCACGGCCCAGCATCGCCCCGACCGGGCCGAACACGCCACCGAGCGCCGCACCGGCCGCCTGCAGAAGAATGGTCGCCATGGAGATCAGACCTTTTCGGGAAAACGGAAAATACCGGCGATCCGCCGGCGCCAGGAGGGAACGAACGGCGACCGGATCACCGCCGCCTGTTCATAGGCATGGATGAACCGAGCGTCGTCGCAGGCGATCCCGGCATGCTTGGCCGGCATGTCCGGCCGCCAGCGAAACAGCAGGAGATCGCCCGGTCGCATCTCGGTCCTCGGCAACGGCTCGCCAAAATGCCGCCGCGCCGCGTCAAACAACCGGTCCTCGACCCCGCGCTCCGCCCAGTCCGGCTGGTAGGCCGGCGGCAGTTCCGGTTCTTGGCCATAGATTTCGCGCCAGACACCGCGCACCAGTCCCAGGCAATCGCAGCCCACGCCCTTGAGGCTCGCCTGATGCCGATACGGCGTCCCGATCCAGGTCTCCGCGAGCATGACAACCCGCAGAGAAAATTCGAGATCGTCCTCACTCATAGAGCGGCCGCCCGTCATGCACGGTATCGCCATCGGCATAGCCAAACGCGAAATCCGAACCCGGCAGATGCGGAAATCCCCGAAAGTTCAGGACGTTGGAGAACTTCGCGCCACAGACGGCAAAATTTTGATCGCATCCCGCCGTCAGCGTGAACGTGTCGCCGATAGCCAACGGCAAGGGCGGCGGCAACCACAGCGACAGCGTCACCCCGTCCCCGTCAACCCGGTGATCCTCGATATCGCCGGCATGGCCGGCATTGGCGCCGCCGGTAAATCGACACATTCCCTGACGATAAAATCCGGCCAGCGCCGCATCGAGCCCTGACACCCGCGCATGAGTCTCGCTGAGAACAGCGACAATGGCACCGCTTCCCCGATAGACCGGATTGGTGAGATCGACCCCGCACCGCCCGTCACCCAGCACCGCGTCACAGCGCCGCCCATAGATCCGCCCCTGCACCTGATCGAGCCGATGCGTCAGCCGCCGCAACTCGGCGCGAAAGGCACCGTCCGCCCGCACCACCTCGCCGATCTCCTGCACCCGCAGAAGAACGTGCTGCTCCTGCGGCGCCTGCCAGTTCACCTGGAACACCTCGACCTTCGCACCGTCGTAACGTCCCGCGATCACATCCGCCTCGCTGATCGCGGCACTGGAAAGCCCGCCGCTCACCTCGCCGGCCTCGACGGAAAGCCCGTTTGTCTCCTCGCTGTCGGCGGCCCGGAAGCCGCTCGCGGCCAGGAAATCGATCCCGTCGAACGCAAGATCGTGATCGTGCTCGGTAAATCCCAGCACGATCCCGTCCCGGCGCGTCACCCGCCAGCAATGGCATATCGTCGTGGCATCACCGGCCAGGTGGTCGGAGAGCGCGGTCGGAAGTGTTCTCATGGCTTGATCTCCACCAGCGGTATCGACGGAATCCGCCCCGCCTGGAATTGCGCCAGATCGACGTCGATCCGGTCCGTGTCGAACCGCACCGGCACGTCGAATTCATAGCCCGCCCGCACCACAGCGTCACTTGCCGGAATTTTCCCCGGCACGAAGGTCACCCGTCCGCTCGCAGCATCAAGGCTGAAATCCGCCGGCGCAGCCACAACACCGCCGACTGACACCAGAAGCGTGCCTGCGACCGGCTTGGCGATCGCGCGCACGCTTGCCCCACCGGCATCGCCATAGGTCTTGACCAGTTGGAAGACGGCCGTCGCCCCGTCCCCCGTTCCCAGCACCTGGTCTCCGGCACCGACCGTGCCACCCGGCGCGCAGGATTTGAAATCCAGCGGATCGCGAAACCGAAACCCGTAAACCTGCCCCGCCCGCGCCTCGAAGAACGCGAGCACCGCGTAGAGATCATCGATCGACTTGATGCCCGACCCCGCATCATAGTGCCGCCGCGCATCGCGCCAGCGCCGGTTGCGATTTTCGCGACCGTTGGACAGACTGACAATATCCGTCCGCCTGACCGGCCCGCCACTCGTGCCCAAGGCAAGACGCAGTGGAAACCGGACTTCATGGAAGCCTGCCGACATGGTGATGTTCCGTGTGTGGAGTTGTGTGATTGGAAACGCGACAAGCCAGGCCTCATTCTCCGCCCGCTCTCGTTCGGCCCCTCAAAGCCCTCGCCGCCCGCGTCCGACCGTTCGCGTCAGCATGGCCGCGATCTGGCCCTCGGACTTGCGAAAGCTCTGGACGTCGGGGGCCGTCACGTTGAAGACGACGTTCATCGCCCCGCCGCCGGTCGAGGCCACGCCGAGCGCGCCGTCGGCGCCGCGCTTCAGCGGCAGGATCGCCTCCGAGCCCGCCTCGCCCATCAGCCCGGTCTGCCCGTCCATCGGAAAATAGGTCGGAGCGGAAACGACGCCCCCGGCGGCAAACGGCGTCACTCGCCCCGGCACACCACCGTCGGCAAAGGCGGTCACATTGCCCAAGCCCCCGGTCAGCCCGGCAAATAGCGATCCGATCGCCCCCTCCAGTGGCTTCAATCCCGCCGAAAGCGCGATCTCCGTCAGCCTCAGGCCTGCTCCCCGCAGCACATCCTCCAGCCCCTTGCCGCCCCGCGCCGCTGATGCCAGCGCGCCGGTCAGCGCCGAACCGAAGGATCGCGACCGATGTTCCAGGTCGTCGAGCACATCCCGCAAGGCAACCGCATCATCCGTCGCCCCGGCGAAATCCAATTGATCATCCGTCACGCCCGTCTCCTTGTGTCCAATCCACCAAGCAGCCACAGCCGGGGGAACAGCATCACCTGCTGCCTACCGCCTCTCCCCATCCGGAAACGCCCGCATCAGCGCCTCCAGCCCTCGCCGTCCCGGTCCCGCTGCACGCGGCCGCAAGCCGCCCATGGCCGCCTGCATCTCACGCGGTGTCATCATCCAGAAATCCCTTGCCGGCAACCGCAACAGGCAGAGCCCGGCATGCATCACCGGTCCCCAGGGAAAGGCCGGCGGCGAGCCGGCGCCCGTTGCGGCGCTCAAGGGTCCGGCGGTGCCTCCGCATTCCCGAAGGTCGCCACCAGCAAGTCGCCGGTCAGCCGCGCCAGACCGGCTATGCCGCCCTCGACGCCCATACCGGCGACATCCTCGTCCGAGACGAGATTGCCACCGCCGCGTAGACCGGCGCCGAGGATGCGGATCATGTCCTCCGCCTTCAGCCGCCCGGAGGAAAACCGCGCCGCCAGCGCCATCAGGTTGTCCGACGCGAAGGCGGTTTCCAATTCGGCCAGACTGCCGAGCGTCAGGCAGAGGATCCGCCGTTCGCCGTCGATCACCGCCTCCACTTCGCCCCGATGCCGGTTGGCGCGGACTGTAGTCACAATGGGCCGCATCATCGTCACAGCGCCGTAAAGGTCAGGGCGCCTGCCGATTCCAGCGCCGCCTCGAACAGGATCTCGCCATTGTGCTGCCCGGAATATTCCAGCGCCGTCAGTTGAAAGGCGCCGGTGAGAGTGCCGAAATCGGGGATGACGATTTGCCAGTTGAGGATCGATCCGTTGAAGAAGGCGGCGCGCACCAGCCCGTCCGAGCTCTGGTCCTTGAAAATGCCGGAGCCGGAAACCGAGGCCCGCTGCACGCCTGCCCCGCCGAGCAGTTCGCGCCATCGCCCGGTCGATTCCGCGTCGGTCGCATCGACCGTCTCGGCGTTGAAGGCCAGCCGCTTGGAACGCAGCCCCGCCACGGTCACGTAACTGCCGCCGTTGTCGATCTTCAACAGAAGATCCTTCCCCTTCTGGGCCACCATGTCCTGATCCTTTCAGAAACAAAGGCGCCCGTGAGGGACGCCTGTAAAATCATTGTAGAACTTGTGAAACGTCATTCGGTCACGGCACGAAACACCATCGCCGCCACATGCCCCTTCGCCCTGGCCTCCCGCCCCGTGCGCGTGCGCCGGTGAAACAGGCTGACCAGTACAAACCCGTCCAGGTCGAGATCGGCGTCGTCGAGCAACGCGCGCACCCGCGCCGCGATCGCCTGGACCGCGAGATTGCCGCCTTCGCCTGTCCGCACCTCGAGCATCACCAGATGTTCCTCGCCCGGCTCGCTCGCCGTCGAGGCGTCGCGGCTTTCGATCGTCGCGATGAAGACACAGGGCCGATCCATCCGCGCCTGCAGATGGTCCCGCACGCCATCGCTGCCGATCAGCCCGGTCAGCACGGCGTCATTCGAAAGCGCCAGGAAGATCGCCTTCTGCAAGGCTGCCGCCGCGCTCATCGCCCCTCCTCCGTGCAGCGACAGACGAGATAGCACCGCGTCTCGTCCGGATCGGAAAAAGCGCGAATGGTGAAAACACGACCGCCTTTTCGAAACCGCATACCCGCCGCGATGTCCTCACGAAAGCGGAGCCAGATGCGATGCGTCACGCTAAAGACCGCCTCGTCCGCCCGCTCCTCGGCGCGCACGGCAACCGGCTCGATCCGCGCCCACAGCGCCCCGATCGTCGTATAGTCCGTCTGGATACCACCTTGCCCGTCGCTCGTGTCGTCGCCCATCTCCAGGTCCAGCCGGACCGACAATTGCCCCGGATCCAGCGTCATCGCTCCCATGGTCAAAGCCCCCGGCGCCGGAAAGGCGCGATCAGCCGGTCGTAACCAGCGGGTATGGCGACCGGCTGCCGGTCCGGGGAAACCGCGCCGCGAAACTCGTAAAGCAGGGCCGCATGCAGCAGCATCGCCCGTTTCAGCGTGTCGGGAACATCCGTCCCCGTCGCACCAAATCCGGCGGAAAAATCGATCTCGATGCCATTGATCGCCTGCCCCGGTGCCGGCTGTTTCGGCAGCACCAGCCGCGCCGGCCGCGCCTGCCCATCAAGCAAGAAGCCGGATGCATCGATCTCCTGCGGCAGCCCGGCTGCATCGTAAACCGTAACGTTCTCAATCGTTTGTATCGGCCCCCTGCCAATCTGAATCACACCGGACGAAGGCCAGGTGTCGAGATATATCCGGAATGTGCGGATCAGCAGAGCGAGCCCGGTCGCCCGTTCCAGATGCTCGCGCACGGTGCGGATCAGCCCGGTGATCAGCGCATCGTCTGCGCTCAAATCGACACGCAGATGCGCCTTCGTCTCGGCAAGCGTCAGCGGCTCGCCGACCGGCGGCGCCAGTTCGGTGATGGTCATGGAAATCTCCGTCATGGGGATGAAATGGGTGGACGCAGCGGGAGGGGAGCTGCGTCCACCCTCGCGCACATGCGGCAGGGAAGACCGCCGGCGCGAATGGTCGTTACCCTTGAGAAAGGGCAACCTTACGTTTAGTCAAGATGCCGCGAATTTAATAAGCTTGATAGCCTCGAAATTTTGCACACCGCCGCCGACCCGCTTGGTGGTGTAGAACAGCACATAGGGCTTGGCGGAATAGGGATCGCGCAGCACCCGAACCCCGGTGCGATCGACGACGAGGTAGCCGGCGGCGAAATTGCCGAAGGCGATCGACGTGCTGCCCGCGGCAATATCAGGCATGTCCTCGGCTTCCGCGATCGGAAAGCCCATCAGCGAGGCCTGCTGCCCGGCAACAGCCGGCGGACGCCACAAATAGTTGCCGTCGGCATCCTTGAACTTGCGGATTTCGGCCTGCGCCTTTCGGTTCATCACGAAGGAGGCATTCTGCCGGTGGCCGGCCTTCAGCGCATAGATCGTGTCGATCAGCGTGTCGGAAGGACCGCTCGCCTTGAAGGCGCCGGCGGCACCCGTCGCGATATAGCCGATATTGCCCCAGCTCCAGCTCGCCTCGGCAACATTGGTATAGCTCAGGAACCCCTTCGGCTTGTTGGTGCCGTCGCCGGAGACGAAGGCCGTGCCTTCCTGCTCGCCAAAGGCGATGTCGACCTCGGAGGCGATCCAGTTCTCGATATCGACCGCGGCATCGTCGAGCAGCGCCGCCGTCGCCGCCGGCATCGCATAGAGCTCCATCGTCGGAAACGACAGCTCGGCCAGTTGCGGTGTCGTCGTCTGCGGCCGTGCCGCCGTCTCCGCCACCCAGCCGGTCGCCATGCCGGCGAGCGCAAACGGCTTCTTCAGCACCGCGCCGGACACCTGGCGTACTGTCGCCAGTGCCCGGATCGGCGAGACCACCGACAGCCGGCGGCCGATTTCCGTATCCGTCTCGTTCGGCACCAGATAACCGCCGTCGCTGGAAGAGCCGATCGAAAACGCCTTGGCCTCCAGCTCGCGCAGCGCCTGCTCGTCGCCCTTGCGGATATAGCTTTCGAACGCCGCCTTGTGCTCCGTCGCCTCCAGGCTTGCCTCGCCGCTACGGCCGAGCGCCGGGCGCGCCTTCTTCAGCACCATCTGGTCGATCAGCCGCTTCTGCTCGTCCATGGTGCGCGAGATGCGGTCCATCTTGTCGCGGGTGACGACGTCGGCCGTCAGCTTGCTTTCCAGCTCGCCCAGCCGGCGGTCATTGGTTTCCTTGAAGGCTTCAAAAGCCCCCATGAAATCCTCGAAAGCGGCGGTCATCGTCTCCGGCGCCGTCTTGATCTCCGGCGCCACCGTCATATCGGGCGCCACGCTGCTCAAATCGCTCATCAGCTTTCCTTCCTGTCAGAGCTTCATCATCATCCGGGCCGCCCGCCGCATGGTGCGCACGAGCTCCGTTTCCTTGTCGCGGAAGAACCGCGCATTCTTGACGTTCGACACACGCGCCGAGGGCAGCATCGGAAAGGTCACGATCGAGATTTCCCAGAGATCGGCTTCAAGGATGCGGCGCACCCCGGTCTTGCCGTCGGTCCTCGCCTTCACGGTCTGGAAGCCGATCGACAGCCCATCGAGCGCACCCGCCTTCATCAGCATGTGGACCTCCTTTGCGCGGGCGACGCCGGGCGACAGCATGCCCTCGACATAAAGCCCGCGCGCATCCTCGCGGATCGTCTTCCAGGCCCCCAGGGGTTCACCGGGATCATGCTGGAACAGCATGCGCACGCCAGCCGCCCCACGCCGCGCCAGCGACTGTGCAAAGGCACCCGGCTCGATCGCATCCTTGCCGAGATCGACCTCGCCAAAGATGCTGGCATAGCCGGAAAACCGTCCCTCCCCGGTCACGCCGGAAAGTGTCAGATTGGCAAACTTCTGCGTTCGCCAGACAGGCATCCTGTCGGTCGTCATGGGTCTCTCCAGAGTTTGATGAATTGTGTCAGGGCGAGTAGCGAACAGGGAGTGGCGAGCAACAGGAGCGATCACCAGTGCGCCGCTGCTACGCCCGGATCCACCCGCTCAGTCCTCATTATTCGCTATTTCCCCCGTCCGTACCGATCCGCGAGCCGCGCCACCGCTCCCAGCACCCACCAGGCCGAAAGGCTGGCGGCTATCCCGAGCCTCGAAACCAGCCAAAGCCCGACTGGCCCGCCGAAGATCAGCCCGCAGATCAGCCCGGTGAAAAACCGCGACCCCGCTTCGCGTCGGCCCTTGGGCAGCATGTAGACGAGCGATACCGCGGCACCGGCAACCGAGCCAATGCCCTTGGCCGCCCAGAGACCCGGGTCATTGCCAAAATCAGCCACTTGTTAAGTCCTTGATGCTATTATGAGAATTGACGATGTATAACGGAACGGCAGTCTCCTGCCGCAACGAAAGGCTCCGCTTGACGCAACGTCAGGAAGGGCAAATTTCCGAGTCTTTTGAATCGGTTGAGCTTCAACGCGGAGAAATTGATTCAAGCCATTGAGATATCGATTCAGCCGACGCTGAAAGTGAATCTATTCATTGGCATAAGACCTGTTTTCAAACCGGAAGCCGGCGGCTCGACTCAAAACCCGACAGCCTGCCGCTTCTCCTCGTCGCTCAGGAAGTCCGCATCCTTCATTCGCGCCCAGACCTCGCTGCGTTCCCCGGTCAGCCCGGTCACCTGGTCGAGATCCGGCATCAGCTTCAGGCCCTCGCCGAACCGCCCCGCAAGCCAGCCCGAAAGCGCCCCGAGGCTGCGAAAGATCAGCGGCAATACGGTCAGACGATAGAAGGCGCGGTTGGCCTCCTGGTAGTTCGCATAGGTGTTGTCGCCGGGAATGCCGAGCAGCATGGGCGGCACGCCGAATGCAAGGGCAATGTCGCGCGCGGCCCCATTCTTCGCCTCGACGAAATCCATGTCCTTCGGCGAAAGCCCCATCGCCTTCCAGTCGAGCCCGCCCTCCAGCAGCAGCGGCCGCCCCGCCCGTATCGGACCGGAATAACCCTCGTCGAGTTCGCTCTTCAGCCGGTCATACTGGTCGGCCGAGAGATTGCCACCCTCCTTCGGCTGGTAGACCAGCGCGCCTGACGGCCGGGCCGAATTGTCGAGCAACGCCTTGTTCCAGGTCGCCGCCGCATTGGAAAGATCGAGCGCCATCTGCGCGGCTGCCAGCGGCGGAAAGCCCAGATGGTCGTCGAGCGGATGAAACAGGCGCAGGTGCAGCAATCCGTCCCCGTCGGCCGAAATCCGCCGCACCATAGTCCCGACCCGATATTCATAGGCCTCCGGCCAGCCGTCCCGGCCTTCCAGAATGCGCACCCGGTCCGGCCGCAGCAGATGCAGTTCCCGCACTTCCCCGCCGATTTCGGCGCTGTCGACATACGCGTTACCGGAGAGCAGCAGATGGCCATAGAGCGTCTCGAGGAAATCGACGCCCGCCATTCGCCCGTTCGGCCGCGCGATCAGCGCCAGCAGCGGGTGTTCGGTTCTCTCCTCCACGCCCTCGTAGAGTAGCAGCGGCACGCTGGCTGCCGTCTCCGAGATCAACCGCACGGCGCGATGCGCCACCGGATTGCGCATGAAGCCTTCGCGCGCCAGCGCCGCGTAGGAGCGCCCGGTCCAATGCGCCCGCCCCTCCTGCGCGATCGCGATGAAGCCGGAGGCGGACTTGGTTTCACGCAGGGGCTCGCTCTCCACCGGGCGACGCCACGGCAGGCGAAATGGATTTTTCATCAGATCGGTTTCCTTGATTTCATATTAAACGAGCGCCGCCCTTCCTCTTTTCCCCGCCGGGGAGAAGGTGGCGCAAAGCGCCGGATGAGGGGGGCCGAAGGCCACGACAGCGCCGCGCGTCGAATACGACGTGCAAATGTCGGTGTAACATTTTGAATATGCTGCATTTTCTCCTTAATAGATTCCGATTTGAGGAATTATGCAGTAGCTCAATGCCTCGACCCGCCCAAACCCGCCCGGATCGCCGCCCAATACTGCCGCCCATACCCCGCCACCAGGGCCGCCCGGTCGCGGCCATTGATGATCCGCCGCGCGCCGGTCCAGTCCTGCCGGACGGCCGAGAAATAGTCTCCGAGCTTGCGGCCGGTAAAGGCGCCGGTCTCCATCCCCCGAAACAGGATGTCGACGGCGATCTGCGGCTCCATCGCCCGTTCGGGATGGGCGACGAGATCGATCCCGGTCATCCGGCTCATGCGTTCATAGTTGGCGCGATGCGTCAGTTGCACCAGCCCGCGCCCCAGCCAGCTGCGCCCTTCCTCGTCCCGCCGCCAGTAGGGCACGGAGACGGAGGGCAGCTTACCGCGCCGCCAGGCAGCGTCCAGCAGCGAGATCGCCCGCTCGTCGCTTGCAGCCAGCGTTTCGCGCACAGGCTGCATCGCACGGCCCGTCTCGTGATGCGCGGTTGCCAGCATATAGGCGAGAAAGCGGTCGTCCGCGCCAGTCGGTTCGCCCTCCCAATGGTCAAGTATAACCGTCAGCCCATCGACCTGCGACTGGCTCAAACGCCCGTCGAACAGTGATGTACGTACCGCTTGAAAGAAAGCCGGACGCCGGATCGCCATCGCTCATCCTCTTTTGTCAATCACGCTTCAAAAAAACCTGTCAATCTAAATCGATTTAACGAATTTAAATCGTTTAAACAGTTTAATTGCCTGATTTACTTTATGTTTGGGATGTGAGATCGAAATTCCGGCACTATGATATTGCCTGAGATCGAGGAGGATCGCATGAACGTCGATAGCAAGAACCCGTCCGAAGCCACCCGCTCGACCATCCCCCAGCACATCCTCGATCGTTTCGAGAGCGAATGGCACCAGATGCGCTCCAGCGCCGCCGCCGCTCCCAAGTCGTTCCAGCGCGAAGACGACAAGCGCTGATCCCTTTTCCCGCATTCAAAGCCCTGGCGACGGAACATTCCGGCGCCAGCCGTGTTTCCGCAGGTTGCAAAAGCAGATCGAGAGGATCGTCCATGCCCATATCATCCATCCCCGTATCGTCCATGCCCGCACAGCCAATCTCCCAGGCGCAATTCGATCGCCTCGAAAATGAATGGCGCCAGATTCGCGAAAGCAGCGCTTCCAGCGCCAAGCCGCCGGCCTCGATCCCGCGCAAATAATCCGATCACCCGGCGCCCTGCCGCCGGCCCCCCTGAGTTGGGAGGCTCGGAGCTTGGCGCCGGGATGGGGTACCCTCTTCAAATCCCCCGGACCCGCGGCTCGCCGCCGCCATCCAGCATCAGCGCCGTCAGTGCCCAGACCAACGCGTCCAGCCGGTCGGGCGAACGGCCGGATGACAGGCCATCCGGACCAAAATCGCACATCTGGTCTTCCAGCGCCGGAAACGAGGCGGCGTGCACCACCCGGCCCTGCTCGTAAAGTGCCGCCACCGGCTCGGCCCGCAGCCATTTTCCGCGCGATGCCCGAACAGCCGTCACCGGCAGTTGCGCATCAATGCCCTTCAGCACCGCCGCCACCATGTCGCCGCCCTGGTTCACTTCCGCGACGATCCGGTCGGCGTCGAACCGCTTGTAGGCCCTGACGACGGCATTCGCCCATCCGGCAGGACTTGCGCCTTCCACCGAACAGTCCGCCATGACGACGCCGCGCCCGCTGCGGTCGAGCCCCGCCACGACAATGCCGCAGCAGGAGCCCGGTCCGGCCCCGGCCGGCGGATCGACCGCGACGACGATCCGGCCAAGCGGCCCCATATCGCGCAGCCTTAACGCCTCGATCCCGGCGCGCGACCAGAGCGCGTCCTCGCGGTCCTCGATCATCTCGCCGTCCAGTTCCTGCCGCCCCAGCCGCGTGCCGCCATAGCGTCCGGCCATGGCGGCGATAAAGCCCGGCGCGAGATTGCCGGCATTGTCGCCGGTCCGGATTTGTCGCGTCCGCGTGCCGGGATCGGCCATCAGCGCCTTCAGCACCGGCACCGGTCGCGGTGTCGTCGTCACCAGCGCGCGCGGATCGCTGCCCAGCCGCAATGCGAATTGCAGCATGTCCCAGGTTTCCTGCCCATGTTTCCATTTGCCCAGCTCGTCGCACCAGGCATAGTCGAATTGCGGCCCGCGCAGGCTTTCCGGATCCTCCGACGAAAAGATCTGCGCCACCGTCCCGTTCGGCCAGACGAGCCTTCGCCGCGACGCCTCGAAATCCGGCCGGTTCTTGCGGGCGATCCGGCAGATGCCGGAAACGCCGTCGATCATCACCTCCCGCGCATCGCCCAGCGTCTCGGCCACCAGCGCGATCCGCAATCCCGGCCGCGCGTCCTTGCCCGCAGCCAAATCCTGCACCCATTCGGCGCCTGCCCTCGTCTTGCCGGACCCGCGCCCGCCCATCAGCAGCCAGACCCGCCAGTCGCCTGCCGGTGGCTTCTGTTCCTCGCGACCGGCAAAGCTCCAGTCGTTGCGGAAACGGACCAGATTTTGAAAGTGCTGGAGACGATCTAAAGGCAGACCGGCCGATTGTGCTTCGGCTGGCGTTGTGCCGCCACCAGGGCCTTGCCCTGCCGTCGTCATCTTCAGCTCGGCGTCATCCGGCATCGCTTCCGAAACGCCCATCCGTGTCCCTTGTCCAGCGGGTTCCGTTTCAACATCCGCAACCGGCAAGATCACCAATGGGAAAACCGGCAACGGCAGACCAGCGACTTCCGCCTCATCCGCTCGCGCCCTCAAACCCGTCGTCACGCCGTGCATTTCCGCCCGGACGATGCCGAAACGTTTCATCGATGGCGAATAGCGATCCACTTGCTTTCCAAGCTGACGCATCTCGGCATCAATCTTCAGGCGATCCCCGCGGCTCTCCCGCCTTACCGCCACCGCCTCCCCCAAGGGAAGATGCGTGTCCATCGCGTCCAACATCGCTTGCAGCGCCGGCGGCTTTTCGAGCGGCGCGATCCTCGATGCGCTGTTCGAATTCGGCAAGCAGGGCCTTGTAACCTGCCTCATCGAAGGCGGCATCCGCCTGTGCCTGACGGTCATGCGCAATCGTCCTCTGCAGGCTGTCGATCTTTTCCAGGGTCCGCACGATCACGGACATCGCCTCGATCGCCGCCTTGGCATCCGCCTGGACCAGCTTGCGGTCGATCTCCTGCCCCTCGACTGCCGCCGTCTCGTCGGCCAGCCGCCGCAGCCGCTGGAACTGCTGCATTTGCTCGCGCAATTCCTTCGTCATGCCGTTCAGCATGTCCTGCAGGTCATCAAGCGGCGCCACCGCCTCCGCCTTGGTCTCCAGGATCACCCGCCGCGCCACATCCTGCAACGCCGCGCCCTCGCCCGGCCGCACCCCGTCATAAGCCGCCGCCTTCGGCCACAGGCCAAAGAGCGCCGGATCGAAATCCAGATCAGACATGATGATATTGTCCTTGAATGTTTTCTCACCGCACGGGCAAGGTGTCGGCTCGTCCCCTCTTTTCCCCGTCGGGGAGAAGGTTGCCCGCAGGGCTGGATGAGGGGGCCGAAGGCCAAGACGCCGTTACTCCGGCTCCCGCCGAAGCATCCCGCTTCACCCACTTTTCCGACTGTGCCATAACCCTATCAACCGACCGTCACGCCGTCAAGGATTATTTTCCTATATCAGGATAATTTTCTTTCCATTGCGCAAATCCCGCCCCGTGTTACACTTTCTCCATGAGAACCGAGGACTTGGAAAAGCGGGCCTTGGGCCTGCCCGGCGCGGTTGAGAGCGCCCATTTCGGCAAGCGTGATTTTCGCGTCGGCAAGCGCATCTTCATGTCCCTGCCGGAAGCTGGCCGCGCCGTCGTCAAGTTCACGCCCGACCAGCAGAAACTCTTCCTCGAAACCGAGCCCGGCGTCTGCGCCGCCGTCCCCGGCGGCTGGGGGCTGAAGGGCTGGACCTCGATCTATTTCTGCGACGCGGACGAGGACGTCATCGACCACCTGATGGAAACCGCCTGGCGCAACGTCGCACAAAAAAACCTTCTGAAACAATCGCTTGCTGCTGAGTAAAAATCAACGCTCGCCGCGCTGCCCCACCGTCAGCGGCCAGTCCACCAGATAATCCTCGAAATCCTCGACATCGACGTCATCCTCTGACACCGTGCGGCCGCGGACGGAAATCCCCGCCTGGTGTACGGTTTCAGGGTCACCCGAAACCAGCGGATGCCACCAGTAGAGGTCGATCCCGTCGCGCACCAGCCGGTAGCCGCAGGTTGGCGGCAGCCACGTCAGCGTCTCCACTTCCTGCGGCGTCAGCTGGATGCAATCCGGCACCGTCGCCTTCCGGTTGGGGTAATCCTTGCAGCGGCATGTCTCGCCGTCGAGCAGCGTGCAGCCGATATTGGTCCAGGCGATCTCGCCCGTATCCCAATCCTCCAGCTTGTTGAGACAACAGAGCCCGCAGCCGTCGCAGAGGCTTTCCCACTCCGCGTTGCTCATCTCGGCCAGCGATTTCGTCTTCCAGAAGGGCAGTTCGCCCATGGCGATTTTTCTTCCATGCGTTGGATTTAAGCGACAATTTCACAAAAGATTGCCGGTTTTTTAAGGCTCATTACCGATATCGGCGTAGAATAGAAACCCGGCTCATGCAAATATCGGCCGGGACGTAAAGCGAGCAGGACGCGACCGCATTGCAGGATCCAAGCCAAGACGATAGCCCGCACCCTCGAAACGGCATCCCGCCGGACAACCGTCCGCGCAAGCGCCATATCCTGCTGCGCATCGACAGTTGGATCGATTCGACCGTGTGGAATGCCGGCTTTCGCCTCGGCGTCTGGTGGGAGGATATCACCATCTTCTTCCGCCGCTTCACCGTGCGCGGCTGGAAGAAGGTGCTGTTCGAGGTGCTCGGCGAAGGCATGACCTGGGGCACGGCCGGCTCCGTGCTGATGCTGGCGCTTGCCCTTCCCGCCTTCGAGGAAACCAAGGGCAACTGGCGCGCCCAGAGCGATTTCGCCGTCACCTTCCTCGATCGCTACGGCAACGAGATCGGCCATCGCGGCATCATCCATGAGGATTCCGTGCCGATCGACGAATTGCCGGACACGCTGATCAAGGCGGTGCTGGCGACCGAGGACCGCCGCTTCTTCGATCACTACGGCATCGACTTCCTCGGCCTCACGCGCGCCATCTCGGAAAATGCGCGCGCCGGCGGCGTCGTCCAGGGCGGCTCGACGCTCACCCAGCAATTGGCGAAAAACCTGTTCCTGTCGAACGAGCGCACCATCGAGCGCAAGATCAAGGAGGCCTTCCTCGCCGTCTGGCTGGAGAGCAATCTGTCGAAGAAGGAAATCCTGCGCCTCTATCTCGACCGCGCCTATATGGGCGGCGGCACGTTTGGGGCTGCGGCCGCATCGCAGTTCTATTTCGGCAAGAGCATCACAGACATCAATCTGGCTGAAAGCGCCATGCTCGCCGGCCTGTTCAAGGCGCCGGCCCGCTATGCGCCGCATGTCAACCTGCCCGCCGCCCGCGCCCGTGCCAACGAGGTGCTGACCAATCTCGTCCAGGGCGGCTTGATGACCGAGGGACAGGTCATTGCCGCCCGTCTCAACCCCGCCAGCGTGATCGACCGCGCCGAAGTCCGCGCCCCGGATTTCTTCCTCGACTGGGCCTTCGACGAAACCCGCCGCATCGCCACGCCCTTTGCACAGCATTCACTGGTCGTGCGCACCACAATCGACATGGGCCTGCAGCAGGCTGCCGAGGAATCGGTGGAATCGACCCTTCGGCAGTATGGCGAGAGCTACAAGGTCAAGCAGGGCGCCATGGTGATGATCGAGAATGGCGGCCCTGTGCGCGCCATGGTCGGTGGCCGGGATTATGGCGAAAGCCAGTTCAACCGCGCCACCAAGGCGCTGCGCCAGCCGGGCTCGTCCTTCAAGGTCTATACCTATACGGCTGCCATGGAGACGGGCCTGAAGCCGGAATCGACCATCAGCGATGCGCCGATCACCTGGCGCGGCTGGTCGCCGCAGAATTATTCCAAGGGCAGCTATTCCGGCCGCGTCACGCTTTTGACCGCCATTGCCAAGTCGATCAACACCGTGCCGGTGCGCCTTGCCAAGGATACGCTCGGCACCGAAGTGATCGCCGAAACCGCCAAGAAGATGGGCGTCGAGACCCCCCTCCGTACCGACAAGACCATGCCGCTCGGCACCTCCGAGGTCACGGTGCTCGACCAGGCGACGGCCTATGCGGTCTTTCCGGCCGGCGGCATGCAGTCGCGCCGCCACGGCATCAGCCAGATCCTCAATTATGACGGCGATATTCTTTACGATTTCAATCGCGACCAACCGCCCGCCAGGCGCGTGGTCAGCGAACAGGCCAATGCCTCGATGAACTACATGCTGACCCAGATCCCGATCATCGGCACGGCCCGCAAGGCGGCCCTCGACAACGGCATCGTCGCCGGCGGCAAGACCGGCACGACGCAGGCCTATCGTGATGCCTGGTTCGTCGGCTTCACCGGCGATTACACGACCGCCGTCTGGTTCGGCAATGACGACTATACCTCGACCAACAACATGACCGGCGGCTCCCTGCCGGCCATGACCTTCAAGCGCCTCATGGACTATGCCGAACAGGGCATCGAGCACCGCGCCATCCCCGGCATCGAAAACCCGCTGCCGGGACCAGGCAAGAAGAAGGATGGCAAAATCGCCGCCGCCAAGCCCGGCGACGAAAACGCCTTGCCGCCGCTGGTGCGTCCCCGCTCGCTGTCGGGCGACGTCACCCGCCTGCTCAAATCGCTCGGCGACAAATTCAACACCGCTCCAGCCCTCAAGCCTCCCGCCGAACTCCCCGGAAAAGTCGCCGAAATCGATCCGCGCTCGACCGGCACGCTGATCAAGGGTGGGCGTAATGCAGGACGGTGATCTGATGGCGCGCCGCTCGCCCAGCCGTCGATTGAAGGGGATGGCCGCTCCCTTGCCCATTCGCCCCCCACTGTCCCGGAGGGGCAGAGGGGCGTACTTCACCGCATTCGCCCACCCGTCACCCCTCGCCTCTCCCATCCCCGCAAATCCCCGGTAAACCGATCTTGTTCCGCATTCCCCTCCTCGTCGCTCTTGTTTTGTCCATCGCGTTTGGCGTCGGCATCGTCTCGACCGTCTCGGCGCTCAAGGCCACCGTGGGTTTTGGCGCGATCTCGCTTGGACCATGGGTCGCCTTTCCCGATGCGCAGACGGAGAATACCGACCCTTACGCGAAGGCCCACCGGGCACGGGCGGGAAAGCTGCTTTATGGCGGCGCGGAAGGCCTGCAGTTCACGGCGGCGGTCGACAGCTCGGGCGAACGGCTCTCGTCGAACTGCACCTATGATATCACCGGAATCACGCCGCCTGCCCGGTTCTGGACGCTTTATGCCACCACCGCCAATGACCAGCCGATGAAGGCGCCGGCGGAACTGCCGACCGCCTTCAATGCCTGGACGGTGCAGCGGCAGCCGGACAGCTCGTTCCTGATCCACGTCTCGCCGGTCGCCCAGCCCGACAACTGGCTGGCGGTCCGCCGCACCGGCGCCTTCAAGCTGGTGCTGACGCTGCTCGACACCCCGACCGCCGGTTCGTCCGGCGTCATCGATCTCGCGATGCCGAAGATCGTCAGGACGGGGTGCCCGGATGCGTAGCCTATTGTTCGGTATCATCATCGGCCTCGTCGGCGCGGCCCTCCTGCATATCGTCATCATCCTGACCTTGCCGCGGTTCACCGGCAAGGACGCCTATAGCCGCGTGCTGGGGCTCTATGAAATGGACAGCTTCTTTTCGCTCACCAACGAGCCCGGGCCGACCGGACTTGCCAATGACGATCCGTTTCTGCGTGTCGCCGTCTGCGGCTTTGCCGTCACGGGCGGTCCCGCCCGCTTCGTCGCAAAGGGTTCGGTACCGTTCTGGTCGTTGTCGATCTATGATGGCGATTCCAACGAGGTGTTCAGCATGAACGACAAGACCTCGGTCAACGGCAATCTCGACCTGGTCATGGCAACGCCGATCCAGCTTGTCGATATCAGAAAGACACCGCCCGAAAGCCTCGCCCAGTCGATATTGGTGGAGATGCCGGAAGAGGAAGGGTATGCCGTGCTGCGCGCACTGGCGCCAACCGACAGTTTCGAGGAGCCGGTGCGCAATTTCCTGTCGGAAGCGAGCTGCGAGCCCTTCCGTCGGTAACCGTCATCACTGTTCAAAAGTCAGTCTGGCCGAACCGAAGCGGCCTCTGGGCAACAGGGAAACAATCGTCCTGCGCCGCAATGTTTCGCACCTGCCCGATCAGTGCAGATGACGTCGTCGGATGCGCCGCAGCGGGAAGCGGCACGAACCGGATCGTGATGTCAGTGTTTTTTTGCTCTGGTCGGCACAGGCTTTGCCGGGGTTCCGCCCGGATGGCCATCAAGCCGCTCGTAGCGGATGCCGGTAAACAGCAGGATCACGGCATTGCTTGGCACAACCGGTCCCATCGAGGGTTTTGGCGGGGAACGCACGAGGCGGTCCTCTATTCTGATAACTTCTGCCATGCTCGTCTCCAAAACGGTATTGAGACGGATGAACTACCGTACTGATTTCACCCTGCCCGCTCTGCGGGCTGACGCCTCCGGAAGACCAGGTTCCGAACATTGCGTCTTTCTCGTTTGCTCCTTCTTCCGGGACATCCGGACAATCAATGCATGCTTACATGCGGGACTGCAGGGGCGTCGAGTGATCGAACATCTGCCATCCGATTGAGCCATACGATAGTTAATAGCTCTTTAACGGTCAAAACCCCAATCTTAGCGATACAACCCGCTGCAACGGCTGATTTGCCCGGCACACTACAGCGCCGCGCGTCAAACAGGACGCGCAAAGGTCGCTGTAGCACTTTAAACATGCTGCATAATTCTATCCTCAAATCGATTCCGATTGAAGGAATTATGCACCAGCACCGGGCCCCGCTTGCAAGAACAACATTATTGGACAAGTCCTGCCCGCGCCGTTCCCGATGGAACAGGACTTACGGTCGCATCAACGCCGGAACAACAACCCGAACACGAAAGACACGCCGGCGACCGCCAGCAATGCGGAGACTGGTTCCTCACGGACCCGTTCGCGCAACCGTTCCGCCAGGACCTCGGCCTCCGATGTGACGACAGCCTTTGCGCCGGTGCCGATGGCGGAGACGGATTCGGTCAACCGCGCGATCTCGGCGCGCAGGTCGGCGATCTGATTGTCAAGATCGGTCTTGGCCGCGCTTGCCTGGAGTTCAGCGTCGTTCGGTACGGCTGCGAATTTCTTTTCGACCATTGTCAGGCTCCTTTTGCAATGATCCCCTCAACGCGACCGCCGGTCATTGGTTCCCCTAAAGCCCGCATAAAACCGGATGCGGAACGAACCGGCGTGGTTTGCGTTTCGTGGTTAGAACAAAAAAATCATCAGACCGTGTCACCTCAAAAAAGACACAAAAACAACCGTGTAGTGCCTCACGAACAGCATGGAGCTGTGGCCGGGGGGCCATGTAAACAGGGATGGAACCTCAATGACCCGTCGAAAATATTCAATCAAGGCTCTGGCGGCCGGGGCGGTTTTGGCGCTCGCCTCGCTGGTGCCCGCGACGGCATGGGCCGTGGAAGGTTTTGCCACCGCCAATGTCAACATGCGCTCCGGACCCAGCACCCGCTATCCGGCGGTCACCGTCATTCCCGTCGGCACGTCCGTCGAGATCCACGGCTGCCTTTCGGATGTCCCATGGTGCGACGTGTCCTTCTACAACGGTCGCGGCTGGGTCGCCGGCCGTTATGTGCAGGCCGAATATCGTCAAAACCGTGTCTATGTGGAGCCGAATTACTACGACACTCTCGGCATCCCGACGGTCACCTTCGAACTTGGTACCTACTGGGACCGCAACTACCGCAACCGCAATTTCTACCGCGAGCGTGACTACTGGCGCCGTGGCCATGACGGCGACCGGGTGCGCGACCGCGACCGCCGGCCCCGCGACAACAATTACGAACGGCCGCGTCGTGACAACAACTATGAGCGTCCCCGCCGCAACAACGACGATGATATTTCCATCGGTCGCCCCCGCCGTGGCGACAACGACAACACTGTCGAACGTCCTCGTCGCGACCGGGATCGCGATCGCATCGATAACCGCCGGGGCGAAAGCGACCGCGAGATCCGGAACCGCGAGAACCGTCGTGAACAAGAGCGAAATCGCGCCGAACGTCGTGATCGCGACAACGACAGAGATCAGTTCCGCAACGATAATCGCCGAAACAACGAACGCCGCACCATCGATCGTCGCAGGGATTCCGGGAACAGGGACAAGGTCGACAACAACCGTGGTCGGGACGGTGGAAACAACGAACGTGGCCGCCGTTGCCGCCCGGGGAGTGAAAACTGCCCGTGAGGCCGCCCCTTCAGGCTCCAATCCAGAGGCAGGCGGCTTGAAAAAGCCGCCTGTTCCCGTTTTCGCGATCTTGGTCCCGACAAAGTGACGCGACTGGAACAAAATCGCCCCGCATGAACTGTCCTTCTTCTTGGGAGGGCATCCTGCTTCATGGTCCGCAGCCGCATTGGGCAGGAGAGGATCGCCGCCAGCAATGCCGGAAGATGCTGGCGCCAGCCATCTGTCTTCTTGCCGAACGCGCCCATCTTTCCGGGTGGACGATCGAGGAAGTGCTGATCGCCATCGGCGACATCGCCCCTCGCCGGCCACTTTCATCGAAAACGACGATGCACTTGCCGATAAAGCGGTGGAAAAGCTTTATCCGGTGCGCGCTCCCTCGATGTCGTATCGCCGGTAAAGGGAATGTTAACCACGTCAGCGTAGGCTGAAACCACATTCAGCCATGATCGGCCAGGTCGACATTCAATCTGTCGGCGCCAATGTTTTCAGCGCTTTAGCGTGTTTGATACTGGTGTCGCCCTCATCGTTTGAAGATAACCTTCCGATCCTTGCCTGAAATTTCGATCCCTGTTCAGACACCGGCTCGGTCCGCTGTCCCAGATCGGGAATATGATGTTTTGCGTATGAGTGGGTGTATCAGTGGCGGACCGGTTTCGTGAGTTGGAAAGGCCGCAGACGGGGCGGATGAAGGACGTGGTCCTGATGGCGACCGTAACCGGGTTCGAAGGGCTGCGGCATCCGCGCCGCAACGATCTCAAGCAATTCGCCGAACTGTTCGATCCGCTGTTTTCCGCCTCCAGCGACGAGGCCCGCCGCCAGACCGCCGCAGCACTGTCGCAGTGTCCGCATGTGCCGCAATCCGTAGCGCTGCAGATCGGCAACGCACCGATTTCCATCGCCGCCATCTTCCTCACCCGCTCCACCTCGATGAACGACGCGACGCTGATGGAGATCATCCGGACCCAGGGCCCGGCCCATGCGACCGCGATCGCGCGACGTGAAAACCTCTCGGTTCATGTGGTCGATGCATTGGTCGAACGGCGCCAGACGGCGACCGCACCGGCAAATCAACAGGAAGAAGAAGCGTCGAGGCCGGCTCAACCGGACATGCGCCTGCGCGAACCTGCCTCCCCCGGTTCGACCGAAATGCGCTTGCTGCGCGAAGAGCAGTTGCGCACCGAGATCAAGAGCCTCGCCCGCACCGCCGTCCCGGCCCCTGCGCCCGCGGCCCAGCCCGGCCCGGCGATTGAACCGATCAATGCGCTGCACGAGGCCCTGCTCGTCCGCTTTGCGCGTTCCAGCGAGGCCAATCTTTTCGCCGCCAGCCTCGCGGCCGCGCTTTCGGCCGGCCCGGAGCTCGGCGAACGCATCCTGCTCGATATTTCCGGACAGCAGCTTGCCATCGCGCTGACCGCATTGGAAATGCCGCCGGAGGACAGTCTTTTCGTCCTGTCAGCCTTCTATCCGGATCTCACTGAGCGCCATGCCGGCACCACGCGCGGCGATATACTGCTGGATTCACTCGACCTTCCGGCAAGCCGCGCCCGCGTGCAATCCTGGCTACAGGCCGAGCAGGAAGAAAAATCCGCCGCAACCTACCAGCCGCATCTCGCACCCGATCGCACCCCTGATCCGCGCCAGCCAGCGGCCCGTCCGGACGCATCGGCACGCCGTCCTGTGGACACCCGCAAGACCCGCGCCTTCGGCCGCGACCGCTGATTGATCAAACGTCTTTCTCGCCAACAATATCGAACAGGTCGCCGCGCTCCTCCACCTCGATCTCGACCACCCAGCAATCGGCATCGAAGCGGATTTCCCGCGTGATTGTCTCGTCGACGACGTCAGGCTCGACACCTTCCAGGCGGATTTCGAACAGCCGGTTCGGCGAGGGTTCCTCAAAGAAGCTTTGCGGCGCCGGAGCATAGAGCGTTTCGGTGCCGAGGCGGGACCGTTGGCGAATGAAGATCGCGCCGGCGTCCTCCGCTCCCTTGTGGAGAACGGCCGCATAACCGCCGAGCGCAAAGACGCGGCGAACGAGGGCGGAAACGACGATATCGGATTTCAGGCGCATGCGGCGGTGATACACCGGTGCGGATCAGCGTGCAAATCGCCGTCCCCGATCGAATGGCCCATTTCAATGGCGACCATCCTGGACCATGTTCATGCCGGTTTTTCAGCCTTCGCGCGCAGCCGCGCTTCCTTCAGCGCTTCGGTCTTCTTCCTGTCGGCGGCAACCCGCATTCCCTCGCTGGCGGTCGCCGTCGCCTTGGCCTGGTCAAAGTCGCCACGAGGCGATGCACCACGAGGCCTGCGATTGGGTATCTGGAACTGTGTCATGCGTTTTCTCCAACATCCGCATTCCGAATCCGCAGCCCCTGTCGCACCACATCCAGGAGTTGCCCTCTTGAAATGGCTCGGGCAGCCAGAAACGCGGCGGGGATGTCGCCGGGATGGCACCCGAACAAAGGACGATAGGACTATTGCGGTCCTGCAAGATCAGGGCGATATCCACGCCATCTCCATCCCTCAACTGAAAGTCTAGGAAGAAAGCGCGCCATTGCGTCGAAACATGAAGCCCGGACCTCAACAGCGAAACCCGCACCTTGCAGGATTTGTTCCATGTCGAGGGCGATAAAAGGCTCGTCCTCCAGCACGGGGATGATCGGAACAGGGGGCGGCGCCAAAGCCATTGTCGCGCGCGGGGTTGGATGCCGAACACCTGACGCCCGGCAAACCGAATTTACCCCCCAGCTACACCCGGATCGCCAGCCTGAGCCCGCCCCAATGGCGGCCGTTGACGAAGATCGGCGCGGAAATATCCTTCATCAGCACGAAATTGCCTGCCCCCATGTCGCGGCGGTAGGTCTGGACGAGGAACGGCTGCGTGTTGCGGCCGGCTGCGAGGCCGACGCGATCGTTGAAGATGCGGCGGTTGCGGCAATTGGCCGTGTTCCAGTCGGTGTCGCCGGGGCGCTGCGGATGGGAGAACTTGCGGTTATGGGTCGGAAGGTAGCCGTTTTCATCGACAGCGGCGCAAAAGGCGATGCGATCGTCGCTGCCCGCGACCGGTTCGAGGATGCCGGGCAGGACACGGTCGGTGAATTCGGTGAAGCGGGTCATCATCTGCACCGGCGTGCTGCCGGGGACCTGCCGGTACGCGCGGTCGAACAGCGCATCCAGGCCGATGCCGCCGCTCGCCACCTGGGCGCCGAATAATGCGGAGATCGTCGCCGCCACGTCGCAGGCGCTCCGGATGAAGGGACTGTCGGGCGTTTCGAGGCCGGCGCTCGCCGTCACCTGGATGATCTTTTCCGAGACGGCAACGACGGCATCGACGCGCGACGATGCCTTTTGCAGGGCGCCGCTGGATGTGTGGATCTCCGCCGCGATGCCGGTCAACTGTTCGGCGAAGGCCGCATATTGGCGGTCCACAGCATCGGTCGTGCGGGCGACGGACGAAGCGCTGTCAAGGATGGCCGACATCACCTGTTCCATGCTCGCGAACGATCCGTGGATATCCCCGGCCTTGTCCTTGACGCTCCCGGCCGAGGACGCGGCCTGCGTGCCGGCCACCGTCAGCCGTTCGATGCGGCTGCGAAGCTCGCCCAGCGTCTTCTGGATCGACACCGTGGTCTGCGAGGTCTGTAGCGACAACGCGCGCACCTCCGCCGCGACGACGGCAAAACCCTTGCCAGCCTCCCCGGCCCGGGCCGCCTCGATCGCCGCATTCAAGGCCAGCAGGTTGGTCTGGCGGGCGATCGTGCCGATCTCGCCGGCAAAACGATCGACATCGGCAAGCGCACCCGAAAAGGATGAGATTTCATCGCCGATCTCGCGCGTGGTGGCGACCATGTGGTCGATCTCCGACAGCGAGCCCTGCAGCCGCCTGCCCTGCTCGCCCAGCACCGTGCGGGCCGTGGTAGCCGAGGCATCGGTCGCGTGCAGCGAACGGGCGACCTCGCCATTGGCGGCCGCGATCGAACGGGCGGTATCGGTGACGGAGGAAAACACGCTTGCATGGCGGGCGGACAGCGCCGCAGCATCCTGGATGGCGCCGGCGATATCGACGAGATCGATACCCAGTCCCGCCGCCTCGCGCGCCAGATCGGCCACCACCTGTCTCAGAACCGTGGCTCCGGTGTCGCGATCGTCTTCGCCGGGTCCCAACCCCGTTTCGGGCATGCGCAAAGCCGTAGCCATCGTCCCAACCGCCTCCTCATCCGCAAGAGGGTGGCAGGACATGGTTAACGAAGTGGAAATGGTGATTTTCGACTTTAGTCGCAGGAACGGCGGTCCTAGAGAGCGCCGATCTCCTTCATTTTCTTCAGTACCTTGTCGCTCGGCTGGCCGGTTTCGGGCAGACGATAGTGTTTTTCGAAGTGGCGGATCGCCGAGCGCGTCTGCGCACCGGCAACACCATCGATCGACACATCGGTATAGGCAAGGTTGGTCAGGCCCTTCTGGATGTTCATCACCAGTTCACTGGAGGCCGGAATGTCCACCTTGGGAATATATTGCGGATCGATCTCGGCATTGCGGATTGCGGCCGCGACCGGATCGAGGTCACCCTTGCTCGCCTTGACGTTTTCGTAAGGTCGGGTAACCGGAAGCGCTGCCGCCGGCTGCTTGCCCTTCTGCTCGCGCAGTGCTGCCAGCAGCGTGTCGGTCGCGGCCCCCGTCTCCGGTTGGTCCGTCTGCTTTTCGAAGCGCAGGATCGCCGCTGATGTCTTCGGACCGGTCTTGCCGTCGGCAGGGCCGTCATAGAGCCCGCGCCGGGCCAGTTCCTTCTGGATGCTCGCCACCAGCGCCGAGCCGCCCGCCAGGTTTTCCACCGGCTGGCTTTTTTCGATCGTTTGATTGGCGATCACATCCTCGATGCTGTCGCTCGGCTGAGGCTTCGGCCTGGCGATGCTGGCGGTCTCGGCGCCCGCTTCGGTCTGTGCTGCCTCGGCGGCTGCCTCGTCCTCGCGCTGGATGACGAAGGTGGTCACCTTACGGGGCTCGGCACCTGTCTGTTCGTCCTCGACGCCGAGATTGGCGGCCTGGGGATGCGTGAACGGCAGGCGGGTGCGCAGCAGCGGCGAAGGATGCGCGCCCGGTTGATACCAGAGCGCATTGGCGGCGACGAAGCTGAAGACGACGGCAAACGCCATCGAGCCGCCGAAGACGCCGGGATTGCGCGCGGCAAGACCGCCGGCGGCGGTGACACCGCGCACGACAAGACCGGCCATCGCCAGGCCCGCGCTGCGCTGCGCCTTCTTTTTCTTCTCAGGCCGTTTTCGCTTGCGAGCCGTCATGCCCAGCGCTCCTGTTCATTCCGTCGGCATCCGTCCATCCCTCCGGATTGGCCTGACTGTTCGTCTTCTCCCGCGTACGCTCCTTCAAGCGCGGCGGAAACTCCACCATTGTCTGTTCCACAAGTTCCTGCTCCTCGATCGCGCGGATGCCTGATCCGTCGAGCGGGATGCTGACCGTGATCACCGTCCCCTCGCCGGCGCGGCTGCGAATGTCGAAGCGCCCGCCATGCAGCGCCACCAGTCCCTTGACCAGCGACAGGCCGAGCCCGGTGCCCTCATACTTGCGGGTATAGTCGTTCTGGATCTGCACGAAGGGCTGGCCGAGCGTGGACAGCTTGTTTTCCGCAATGCCGATGCCGGTATCGCTGACGATCAGGTTGAGTTCGCTGCCGGCGATTTCGGCATCGATGGTGACCAGGCCGCCGCGATCGGTGAACTTGACGGCATTGCCGACCAGATTGATCAGAACCTGCTGGATCGCCCGCTGGTCGGCATTGATCTCGCCGACATTGCGCATGATCCGGCTGGTCAGTTGCACACCCTTTTCGCGCGCCTGCAGGCTGAGCATCGCCTCGCAGGCATTGACCACGTCGGCGACCCGGAACGGCTCAGGAATGAGCTCGTAGCGACCGGCCTCAATCTTGCTCATGTCCAGCATGGTATTGACCACGGACAGGAGATGCGCGCCGGACTGGTTGATCAGCGAGACATATTCGCGCTGGCGATCATTTTCGAGCTTGCCGAAATATTCGCCGGACAGGATGTCGGAAAAGCCGAGAATGGCGTTGAGCGGCGTGCGCAGCTCGTGGCTGACAGCCGCGAGGAACCGGGTCTTGGCGTCATTGGCGGATTCGGCCAGCCGCGTCTTCTGCGCTGCCTCCGTGCGCAGGCGTGCTTCTTCCGAGACATCGCGCGATTGCACGAGAATGGAGTGGAGCGGCTCGCCGGCACTGCAAAGTGCCGTCATTTCGCAGCGCATGTGGACGAACTGCTCGCCTTCGGCAAGAGCATTGGGCTGCTCCAGCCTGATATCGATGGTCGCCTGGCGCTCCCCCTGCCGAAGGCTGTCGACCGCCTGCAGGAAGAGGATGCGGTCGGAAACATGGATCTGCTCGATGAATCCGCGACCATGCGGATTGCGCATCCAGGAGAGATAGGACTGCGCGTCGCGGCCATGGATTTCAGTCACCGAGCCACGGATATCGTGAACGGTGACGAGCCCAGCGAAACAATCATAGTGTGCGCCGCCATTGTCGATGATCACGGACTTCACCTCGGCGATGTCGGCCGCCAGCCGGCGGTTGCGCATATAGGCAATGGCGGCGACGCCGGTCATCAGCGCGGTGGAAGCGACCAGCGCCGCACCGACCGGCAAGGCAACCGAGACCGGCAAAGCGGCGGAAAAGGCGAGCGGTACGCACGGGAGGGCGACGAGCGCGGTTGCGGCGACGGCACGGATGACGGCGAATTCGCGGCCTGCCTCCGGCTCGCCGGCCACCGGGCGCGGCAGCCAATGGCGCGCGACGTCATCCACCCGGGATGCCATCCTGCCAGCAATGTTACGCAATACACTCAACGTCTAACCCTGTACGCTCGTTCTTTTCCGGAACCATCATGGTCCGTCCCTTATGCGGAAGTGCTCATCACCCCGACCGAAAACGGCCGTTTCGGGCGATGTCCCGACCCGTTCGAATTTCGCATCGGCGGCTTAATGAAAGGATAAATCAAATTGCGACAAAGCCGGTGAAACCGCCCGAAAATCCCATTCCGGGACAATTCGCGGCTGCTTTGTCTTTTGTGGTTAATGGGGTGTAAGCAACGGATTTCAGGTGGTTTTTTGCGGGACATTAACGTTTGTGGCAAGGGTGCCGGTTGAGGAATCCCGCATTTGCAGCCTTGCCGCCCGCCCCCTCGCCTCGAACCTTAATGGCGGCCGCTAAAATGCGTATAAAATGCCATTCAAATGCTGGTATTTCAAATTTTACGAAAAGTCGGTGCAAATGCCGCATGTTTTGGCAAAGGCCTATTCCGACTCTTCTCCTACGGTGTGATGACAAGGCGCCAAGGGGAAGCCAACCCGGCAAAGACCGGAGGCAAGGTTTGGACGCCGGACCAAAGGATGGGCAAGACGATGTGGTTTCTGATCAAGGGAACATTCTGGTTTTCGCTGGTGCTGGTATTCCTGCCGTTTCTCGACTCGGCAAGCACATCGACACTTGAAAACGGGCCGAAGGTCGATGTCGGTGACACCGTGTCGGCCGCGACCGAGGCCTTCGGCTATATCAGCGCGATCTGCGTCGAGAAGCCGGATGTCTGCGAAAAGGGCGCCGAGACCTTCGTTGCGCTTGGACACCGGGCGCGTGAAGGCGCACGGATCGCCTATCTCTTTCTCGACCAGCAATTCGCCGAACCGAACGACAAGGTCATGACCGGCACGATCGCCGCCACTCCGGACACAGCCACGGATACCGCCGCGAAGGTGGATGCGCCGCAAGCCGAACCGAAGGCCGCCGTCGTCGCCGAGGCTCAGGTCGAACCCTTCCTTGAGCGGATCCCGGTGCCGGAAAAACGCATCGAGCCGAACAAGGCCCGCGCCAAATAGATTTTACCCCCTTTCCTGAAGACTGCTTGTCACCGGAAGACTGTCTTGAACTGCCGTATTGCGGCGGCCGTGAGGAACGCCCATCCCTCGCGGCCTTTTCTTTTTTGCGGTTTTCACCGGCTCAAGGTTTTCACGAGGCCGCCGATCGCCTATATCCAGCGGCATGGACCAGATGACATCACCGATCACCCCGCTTGCCGAGATCATCGACAATTGCGCCTATCTCGATGACTGGCAGGATCGCATGAGCTATGTGATCGAGCTCGGCCGCAAGCTGCCGGACATGCCGCAGGCGCTGCGCACCTCCGAGAACAAGGTCCAGGGCTGCGCCAGCCAGGTCTGGCTGGTGACCCATGCCGGCGGCGACGACAGCGATCCCATCCTCACCTTCGAGGGCGAGTCCGACGCCCATATCGTCCGCGGCCTCGTCGCCATCGTCCTGTCGATCTTTTCCGGCCGCCCGGCCTCCGACATCGTCAAGACCGACGCCATCGACCTGTTTACCCGCATGGGCCTGATCGAATACCTGACCGCCCAGCGCGCCAACGGCCTACGCTCGATGATCAAGCGCATCAAGGACGAGGCTGCGCAGAAGCTGGTGGGGTGAAACGGGGTTTTCGGTGGGTTGGCTCTTGCGCCTGAATTCATTCCGCTGATTCCGAGGCCGAGGAGGCTTACCCCTCTACATGGTGAGCGGCCAATCTCCCCCTCGTGAGGGAGATGTCGGCGTCGCCGACGGGGGGACCGCGATTCCGGGCTATCGAAACCCGATCAATGCCCTGTCACGACATCTCCGGCCGATACCCCTCCGCACCCCAGCTATGATTGCGCCGATCACCCGATCGCTGTGGCGCGTAATGCCTGGCAAGCGCCATCAGAGCCGTGCGCAGCATCAGCTTGGCCGAGCGCGCCGGCCATTGCCGCTCGCGCTCGACACGTTCCAACCCCTTTTCGAAGCAGCAGACATCGAGAGCCACGCCGCACAGTTCCGGCCCGACCGCTTCCATCGCCCTCGCCACCCGTCCGCGCGCAGCGACCGCCGTGTCGCAGAGATCGGCGATACCGCCTGCCCCGCCCCTGGTCTTCGACGACAACAGCGGCTCGTAACTCATCGTCAGGCGTGGCTGCAACTGGCCGCGGGTGAAATCCGCATGCAGCTTCTCGCCCGCCGCAAGCGCCTCGGGCGGCATGAAGGCCTGGCCGCTTTTCTCCTTCAGCCGGGCGAGCCCGCCGAGCGGCGATTCCAGCCGGTTGATCCGGACGGACTGGCGGATGCCATCGATCGTCGTGTTGACGGTTTCGCTCAGCCGGTGCTGTTCCTGGAAAGCCTCCTCCGGCGCCAGCATGGCGCGGCGCAGGAAAGCCGGTGCCTCCACTGTCGCCCGGATGCCGGTTTCATCCCGCGCGACAAGCCCAAGCGCCACCGCCTGCTCGACGACGGCCTGCGGAAATTGCCGCGCTGGCGCACCCTCGCGGTGGATCGAAACGCCCGCCGCCGTCATTTCCACCGGCAGACGGCCACGACCGGTGATGTGACGCAGCAACCGGACGATATCCTTGTTTTTCGATATGGCCTCACTCATGCTCGCGGCCTCCCGGCGCGCCAAAGACGGAGGTGATGACGCGCTCGACCGACGAGACGAATTCGTCGAAGGCCGTATCGTCACGGCGATCCTCGACGACATTGCAGGCATGGCTGACCGTCGTGCGGTCGCGGCCGAAGGCATGGCCGATATCGGTCAGCGAGATCTGCAGCACGACATGGCAGACATACATGGAGATCTGGCGCACATGGCAACTGGTGCGGCGGCGATCCCGGCGCAGCGGCACGCGCTCGCCGACCAGCATGACCATTTCCGCCGTCAGTTGACGCACGACACGGCAGCGCAGATGCGCGGCAACGGGAAGCACCGGCCCCCAGGGTTCGGGAATCGTCAGGGCAGAAGGGACCGGCGGCACGGAAACGGACTTCGTCTCCACAGGGCGCGGGACAAGCATGCGGCGGATCTTGGGTGGCGGATGGTGGGACGGCTTGTCGATGTGCATGGCTCACTCCTCAAAATAGGAATTAATTCATACACCGTAGTGCGATCGCGGGGATGAATGAAAGATCACACCTGCAACCTGTTGTTGTTTTTTCACCATTTTCAGTCGTTTTCATCAGAAAAATAGGTATATTTTCCTCATTCGGATTTTCTGAAATCGGACGCCGCGCATGAAAAAAGCCGGCTTGACGATGCCAGGCCGGCTTTTAGACTCACGGGCAACAGGCCCGCGGTGCAGAGAGCTTACTTGCCGCGGCGCTTGCGGCGCTGGCCGAGGCCCATTTCCTTGGCGAGGCGCGAACGGGCTTCGGCATAGGCCGGGGCAACCATCGGGTAATCGCTCGGAAGGTCCCACTTCTCGCGGTAGTCTTCCGGCGACAGGGTGTGATGGGTCATCAGGTGGCGCTTCAGCGACTTGAAGGTGCCGCCGCATTCCAGACAGGTGATCTGGTCATCCTGGACGGACTTGCGGACCGAAACGGCCGGCTTCGGCTTTTCGATCACGACGGCAGCAGGAGCCGGACTGCTGGTATTGTTCAAGGCGGCGTGCACATCGCCGATCAGCGTCGAGAGTTCGGCGACCGGGACGACATGATTGCTGACATAGGCAGCGACGATCTCTGCGGTGAGTTCAACCAGTAGATCGTGGCCCGAGCCAAGCGGTAGATCCGTCATACTTTCTTTCTCCTATCGGAATTCTTCTCATATGTTCGCAATGGGTTATCGCAAACACAACCATGACATGCTGTGAAAATGCCCGGAAACCACGCCCTGCACCGCAGATCGAAAGGACTTCTCCTCCCGGCCAAGAGCATCAAACCGCGACAAACCTTCATATTACGGCGAATTCCGGGGCGGAATGCGTTGCCAAAGCGCCGAGCTGGCCGGCGCCTCAAAGCAACAATCAATATTCACAACCCATGCTGGAATTTTAGTACGAAGTAATATGGAAATGGACACTTTGCCTTTACTCGAATAACACTGATCCACCAAAAGTCCAATAATATTTTGTGCGATATTTAGCCTATTGATCTTGGAATGTGCGCGCCGCAGCAAGCTGTTCCGAAACAGTACGATACATTTGAAATCAAACGGCCCATGCGCGACAGTCCGCGCCTTTCTACTTCGAAAATGGCGATCCGGTGGCCAAAGAACAACCTATGACGCGGGGCCGGACGGGGGCTTGCCCTGCGGCATCTGGTCGGTGACGGAGAGGTTCGTCAGTTTGTAACCCGCCTGGTGCGCGGCTTTCGCCAGCAGATGGGCCGAGATCGGCGCGGTCAGGACGATGAAGACGAAGCCCGCGAGCGCCCGCATCAGAATGGTGACATCGAGCGCATGCACGCCAGCCGCCAGAAGCAGCAGGCTGGAGCCGATCGTGCCCGCCTTCGAGGCCGCGTGCATGCGCGTGTAGAGATCAGGAAAGCGCAACAGGCCCAGCGCCGCCAGAAGGCTGAAGACCGAACCGACGACCAGCAACAGGCTGACGATGGCGGCGACGGCGATATCGGTTTGCGGCGAGATCATCGGGGCCTCCCTCCCTTGCGACGGGCCGAACGCCCGCCCCGCTTCGGATTGCGCTCCACGCGTCCTTCGGCTTCGGCCGGCCGGCCGCGTGTCAGGATGAAACGGGCAAAGGCAATGGTGGCGAGGAAGCCGACGAGGGCGAGCGCGATGGCGATATCGATATAGAGATTGAAGCCGCTGCGGATGGCGATGACGGCGATGAAACCGATGACGATGGCCGTCAGCATGTCGAGCCCCAGCACCCGGTCGGGCAGGGTCGGTCCGCGCACGATCCGCACCACCGTCATGATCAGCCCGAGCGACAGGGCGGCGAGCGCGAACAGGGTGGAAAAGGACAGGATGTCGGATGCGCTCACAGCGGAAAGGCCTCCCGGATACGGCGTTCGAAGCCCGTGGAAATCGCCCGCCGCTCGGCGGCCGGATCCCGGCAGTCGAGCGCGTGCACATAAAGCGTCTTGCGATCCTCGGAGACATCGACCGACAGCGTGCCTGGCGTCAGCGTGATCAGATTGGCGAGAAGCGTGATCTCGAAATCGCGCGTCAGGGCCAGCGGATAGGCGAAGATGCCTGGCCTCAGCCGCATGTTCGGCCGTATCACCAAAATGGCGACCTTGAAGGCCGATAGCCACAATTCGCGGAAAAACAGGCCGGTCAGCAGCAGCAGCTTGAATGGCCGGATCATGGGAAGGCTCGCCGCCACTTGACCACGCACCAGAGCCAGCGACAACGCCCCGACGATGAAACCGAGCACCAGGTTATGCGGGCTGAAGCTGCCGCTGACAGAAGCCCAGACAAGGGTCAGGAACAGGTTGGTGACGATGAAGGTCATGGCGTTCCTCCGGTCGGAAAGACGCTGTCGAGATAGGCGGATGGCATATCGAGCGTCAGGGCGGCGGCACGCACGAGGCCGAGCACTGGCTCTGGAAACAGGCCGACAAGGACACCGATACCCGTCAGGACAAGCAGCGGCAGGAAGACCGTGACCGGCAGGGCGATAGGCGGCCTGGCCGGTTCGACGCCTGCGGGCCGCCAATAGGCAAACAGGAAGACGCGGCCGGTTGCGATCATCGTCAGGAAGCCGGTCAGCAGCAGGCTTGCCGCCAGCCACCAACTGCGACCATCCAGCGCCGCCTTGACCAGCATGACCTTCGGCCAGAAGCCGGAGAAAGGCGGCAGTCCGGAGACCGAAAGGAACAGGACGAACGACACCGCCGCCAGCACCACGTGGCTGCGGTAGAGACCGCCCATTGCGTCGAGCAAAAAGCCGCCACCGGCGCGGGCGGCAAGGCCGGCGGCCAGATAGAGCGCCGTCATCACCAGCATGGAATGCAGCGCGTAGAGGATCGTCCCGGCAATCGCATCCACCCCGCCCATGGCAATGCCGGCGAACATGGCGCCGATACCGGAGATCACGAGATAGCCGAGCAGCCGGCGCGTATCGGTCTGCGCGATGGCGCCGAGCCCGCCGGTGATCATGGTCAGCACCGCGACGATGGAGAGCAACGGGCTGAGCGCCAGCCGTTCCAGCGGAAACAACATGACGAGAACGCGGAGCAGCGCATAGATTCCGACCTTGGTCAAAAGGCCGGCAAACAGCGCAGAGACGACGATGCGCGGCGTGTGATAGGAGGCCGGCAGCCAGAAATTCACCGGAAAGGCGGCCGCCTTCATGGCGAAGGCGAAGAGATAGAGCGCCGTCAGCGTCGCGAGCGGCGCGGTTTCCTTCAACTCCGGCGCCTTGCGGGCGATGTCGGCCATGTTGAGCGTGCCGAAGATGCCATAGAGATAACCGGTGGCGATCAGGAAGATCGTCGTCGCGACGAGGTTGAGGAAGCCATATTTCACCGTCCCGTCGATCTGCCCGCGTTCGCTGCCGAGCACCAGCAAGCCGAAGGACGAAATCAGCAGGACCTCGAACCAGACATAGAGATTGAAGATGTCGCCGGTCAGGAAAGCACCGCTGACGCCGGCCATCAGCAGCATCAGGAAGGGATAGAAGCCGTAGCGCCGGCCGCTGGCATTGATATCGGCGAGAGCCGCCACCGCACCCGCCAGCGCCACGATCGCGGCGGCGAGCGCGAACAGCGCGCCGGTCACGTCGACCGTGAAGGCTATGCCGAACGGCGGCAGCCAGCGGCCCATGACCATCGTCACCGGACCGCTCTGGACGACATGCCAGAGAAGACAGGCATCAATGCCGGTCAGGACCAGCAGCGCGAAAATCGCGATCAGCGGCTGCAGGTTGCCCCGATGCCGGACCATCATCAGCACCGCACCGATGCCGATGCACCAGGCGACAGGCAGGATCACAAGCCAGTCGAGCAGCGCCACCGGTTCAAGGGCCAGCGCGGCGGACAGATCGATGGAAGTCGGGGAAAGGGCCATGGTCTGTCAATATCCGAGCGGCGGCAGGGTATCATCGTCGGGCTCGGCCACCCGCATCGCATCGGTACTGTCGAACTTCAAGTCGACATAGGCCCGCCAGGAGAGCACCAGCAGGAAAGCGAAGAAGGAGAAAGAGATGACGATGGCAGTCAGGATCAGCGCCTGCGGCAGCGGATTGGCCGTCGGCCCGGCCGGCACGTCGAGCCCGGCTCCGATCACCGGCGGCACTTCCCGCATGATCCGGCCAGAGGTGAAGATCAAGAGGTTGACCGCATTGCCGAGGATGGCGACGCCGAGCAGCATGCGGACGATGAATTTCGACAGCAGCAGATAGACCGCGATCGCAAGGAAAATGCCGGTGAGAACGGACAGGATCGGTTCCATCACTCGTCTCCTCTTTCCTCGAGCGACAGCGCGATCGACGTGACGGCCCCGACCACCACGAGATAGACGCCGATATCGAAGCTCATGACGCTCGACAGCGGCACTTCCTGACCAAGGATTACCGGAGTGACCCAGAGCCCGGACATGAAGGGTACATGGAACAGCATCGACAGCAGTCCCGACAGGGTCGAGAGCAGCAGCCCGGCGCCGGCGATGGCGAGCGGATGAAAGACAATGGCGCGGCGCACGGTCTCGACGCCGAAGGCGATGCCGTGGATCGACAGGGCAGCGACCGCGATCAGGCCGCCGATGAAGCCGCCGCCCGGTTCGTTATGGCCGCGCAGCAGCACGAAAATCGAAAACATCACCATGACGGCGACGATGACGGGGGTAGCGGTGCGCAGGATCAGCGATTTCATCGGCCCGCCTCCGGTTCGTCCGGATCATTGTCGGCGATGCGGCGGAGCGAACCGGCCCGCAAACGGATAAGCGACAGGATCGCCAGCCCGGCGATCATCACCACCGCGATCTCGCCCAGCGTATCGGTGCCGCGGAAGTCGACGATGATGACGTTGACGACATTGGCGCCGTGCGCGATCGTTTTCGAATACTGGTTGAAGAAATCGGTGAGCGCCGTGTCGAAAGGCGCCTGCGTTACCTTGAGGAGGAACAGCGTGACGCCGAGCCCGCAGGCAAGCGCGATGGCCGCGTCCGGCAGCGTCTCGCGGAACGGCCGGCGGTCGGTGGGAGACAGCCTCAGGCGTGTCATCACCAGGGCCAGGATGACCACAGCCAGCGTTTCGATCATGAATTGGGTGAAGGCGAGATCCGGCGCGCCATACAGCAGGAAGATTACCGCGACCGAGAAACCCTGGATACCGAGCGAGACGATGGCCGTCAGCCGGTCCCTCGCCAGAACCACGGTGACAAGGCCCGCGACCGCGATCACGATCACGGCGATCTCGTGCAGCGGCACGTCGCCGGGAAAGACCGGCGCGCTTGCCAGTTCGCCGAACAGGAACGGCGGCACCAATAGAACGAGCGCGAACAGGACGAACGTCACCGTCATATAGGTGTCCAGCCGGCCGTTCTGTAGCCGGCGGGTCACCGCCACGGACAGGCGGACAAGCCCGCGGATCGCCTGGTCGAAACCGCGATCCGGTCCCCAGCCGATGGCAACGAGGGCGTTGCCGATAGCGGAGCGGATCTGCGCCAACTGGAGATAGACGGCGATGCCGAGGACGATCGTCAGGATCGACAGGGCGAACGGCAGGCCGGCATGGATCGCAAGCGACATGGCAACCGCGCGCGTCTCGCCGGCAATGGCCGATGCCATGGGCGAGGATATCGACGCATGCAGCGTATCGGAGAACACGGCAGCCGCCAGACCGGCGACAGCCAGCACGGCCGGTCCGAGCCAGAGCGGAAGCGGCGCTTCGTGCGCATGCCGCGGGGTGTCCGCCACCGTGCCGGTGAAAGGCTTCAGTGCCAGGGCAAAGGCGATGGTGGCCATCAGCGCATTGCCGATGATGGTCAGCACGGCAAGCACGATCGACCATGCACCGCCGGTCAGGAGCGCGGCATAAATCTCCTCCTTGGCGAGAAAGCCGAAGAATGGAAACAGACCGCCCATCGACAGGGCCGCCGCGAGCGCGATCACGAATGTCAGCGGCATGGCCCGGCGCAAGCCGGAAAGCCGGGTGATGTCGCGGGTTCCCGTCTCGTGGTCGATGATGCCGGCAACCATGAACAGCGCGCCCTTGAACAGCGAATGGGCGACGAGATAGAGCACCGCCGCCTCGATCGCATGCGGCGCGCCAAGGCCGGTGAGCAGGACGAGCAGCCCGAGCGACGCCATGGTCGTATAGGCGAGCATCAATTTCAGATCCGTCTGGCGCACGGCGAGCAGCGCGCCGATGACGAGCGTCGCCGCCCCGAAGACGGGCAGGATCACCTGCCATTCGGTCGTGCCGCCGAGAACCGGATTGAGCCGCATCAGGAGATAGACGCCGGCCTTCACCATGGTCGCGGAATGCAGGTAGGCCGAAACCGGCGTCGGCGCTTCCATGGCATTGGGAAGCCAGAAGTGGAACGGGAATTGCGCCGACTTGGTAAAGGCGCCGCCCAGCACGAGGATCAGCACGGCGAGATAGAACGGGCTTGCCTTGATCATTGGGGCAAGCGGCAAAAGCGCCGAGAAGGCAGCGACGCCGGAAACGTTCCAGAGCAGCAGCAGGCCCGCAAGCAGGAAGAGCCCGCCCCCGCCGGTCACCACCAAGGCCTGGAACGCGGCCCGCCTGGCGGCTTCGCGGTGATGATCAAAGCCGATCAGCAGGAAGGAGGTGATCGAGGTCAGTTCCCAGAAGACGAACAGCATCAGCAGATTGTCGGACGCGACGACGCCAAGCATCGAGCCCATGAACAGGAGCAGGAACGAGAAGAACCGACCCTGATGCGGATGGCCTTTGAGATAACCGCCGGCATAGAGCACGATCAGCGCGCCGATGCCGGAGATCAGCAGGAGGAAGGTCAGCGACAATCCGTCGATCAGCCAGGAAAAGGTGACATGGAGCGACGGTACCCAGGCGTAGCCGCCTGTGATCACCTCCCCTTTCGAGATGGCATCGGCAAAGCCGGCGAAATGGGCGAAGATGGCAACAGGGACAAGCGCCAGGATCCAGGCTGCGTTGTGCCCGAGCAAGCGGGTCAGCAACGGCGCGACGAGCGCGCCCAGGAACGGAAGGCAGAAAGCCAGAAATGTCAGGTCGACGACATCCATGGTTCCGTTCGTTCCTTTCCGGTATTACGACAGCGAAGGATGTAAAATCCGGCGCCGATGACAGATCCTTTCGGGATAGGGCAAGCGGCAGGCAAACTCAAGGATTGTCGGAACGGATCGGCGTCCCTCCCCAGCATTTGGCCCTTTCCTCCGGGACATATCGCCATAGATCAAGCCGTTGACCGGCCGGCGGTGGCGTTTGCCGCCATGCGCAAGCCTCCTATATCCGATGAAATCAGGGAGAAACCGATGCAGAATAGCAGCACCTTGAAAGTGATGAAGACCGATGAGGAATGGCGCGCGCAGCTGACGCCCGAACAATATCGGATTACCCGCCAGCACGGCACGGAACGGGCTTTTTCCAGTCCCGATTTCGATCTCGGCAAAAAGGGCATCTATCATTGCATCTGCTGCAACCGGCCGCTCTATCGCTCGAACACCAAGTTCGATTCCGGCACCGGCTGGCCGAGCTTCTACGCGCCGATCTCGCCCGACGCGGTGACCCAGCATCACGACCCGTCCTACGGCATGAGCCGCACGGAAATCCGCTGTGCCGACTGCGACGCCCATCTCGGCCATGTCTTCCCCGATGGTCCGCCGCCGACCGGCCTGCGCTACTGCATGAACGGCGTGGCGCTGACCTTTGAACAGGAATAGCCCGACAAGGCCTTCAATGGACGGACTTCGCCCTCGATAACCGCGTCGATCGCCTGCGGTGCGCCGAACGCTTCCGAAAAGAGCGCAAACAGCCCGAGCGCCAGGGCGACGAGTGTCGCCAGCGGCACGACGGCGAAAATCAGGATCAGCGACCAGTTGCGCCCCGGCGTCTCGTCCTCGTCGCCGTCCACCCAAAGCGGCAGCCGCTCGTCATCGACGCCGGAGCGCCGATGCGACCCCGAATCGCTCTGATCAACGCGTTTGCTACGCTTGGACATGTGCTCTTCTTCCCTGTGTGCCCACCATTTAAACGACACCGCCGGCCATGGTTTGTGAAACATCCAAGAATGCTAACAATGTATGAATGCGCCTCGTCGGCCACAAACGCCCTCTACGGTTTCAATTCAGAAATAGTTTCAACTTGTGTTTCTTTTTCGGCAGGACGCGCGAATAAAGTTTCACGGCGCGGCGTCCCGGAAATAAAAGGTGCGCCGTACTGCCCCAGGAGACTGAAAATGAGCCTGAAATACGTGCTGTCGGCAGTCGTCGCGCTGACGCTCTCCTTCCCCGCTTTCGCCGCGGATGACTGGACAGGCTACGCCAATCCCCGTTTCGGATTCGGCGCGGCCGTTCCGCCCGGTTTTGCGCTGGCGCAGGAAAGCGACAATGGCGACGGAGCCACCTTCCGATCGGATGACGGACGCTCCGAACTCCTGCTGTTCGGCACGACTATCGTGGATGGGGATTTTTCCGACGAGGTCCGCCAGCGAATCGTCTGGGACAGGAGCGAAGGCTGGGCGATCACCTACGACAAGGTGACCAAGGGCTGGGCGAGCTATTCCGGCGCGAGGGGAGCGGACATTCTCTACGTGCGCGGCGTTCTCCTGTGCGACGGAAGTGCTGCCTATTTTCACCTGCGCTATCCACAGGACGTCTTGGCGCAATTCAATCCGCTGATCGGCCGGATGGTCAAAGCGCTGCGCCCTGCCGGCGGATGCGGACAGTCGCCGAAGGCGGCGCCGGGTGCCGCGCAAAACTGAAACCGACAGTGATCGGATGGGTCAGAGCGAAGCGCCGCTGATGCAGGTCAGCACGGCCGAATAGTGGACGGCGGCGGCGGTGACCACGAAACCGTGCCAGATGGCGTTCTGGAACCGCAGCTTTTCCCAGACGTGGAAGATCACGCCGCAGGAATAGATGATGCCGCCCACCAGGATCAGGATCAGCGTCGTCTCCGTCAGTTGCGACAAAAGCGGACCGGCGGCGAAGACGCCGCTCCAGCCCATGGCGAGATAGAGCAGGATCGCCACTCGGTCGAAACGGCCGGGAAAGACGCATTTGATCAGCACGCCGACAAAGGCGATCGCCCAGATGCCGATCAGCATGCCGAATAGGAAGGGATCGTCCCAGCCGCGCTGCAGGAAGGGCGTATAGGTAGCGGCGATCAGGATGAAGATCGAGGAATGATCGAAGCGGCGCAGGAACCACTTTGTCCGCGAGACGGGATACAGATTGTAGAGGAAGGAAATCGACAGGGTCGCGACCAGACCCGCACCATAGATCCAGGCAGCTGCGAGTTGGCCGGACGTGCTCCAGAGCGTGGCATAGAAGATCATCGCGGTGACGCCGATCAGCGCACAGGCAAGCCCGACGCCATGAACGACGCCATCGGCGATCAGTTCGGAGCGATCATAATTCCACTTGATGCCCTTGATCTCCACGCAAGCCTCTTCGTTTCGTCTTCATAAATCCGTCGGCGCTCTTCGCCGACGCCAGTGCTGGTGACAGCCGTCCATGGCAAGGTCATGGCGGGAGCGCCGGTCATGGCAATTTGACACAGACCGGCGCTTCGAAACAGGCCGAAGCCATCAAAATTTGAAACAGCCCGTCATCGGCGATCCCGCGGGCAGCCTGGCCGGCGGGCGCCCGGGCGAATGCCTTTTTACCGGTCGATCAGCACCGAGCAGCCGCAATGGCTGGCGACGCGGCTGGCGGTCGAGCCGAGGAAATAATCGATCAGCCCCGGCCGGTGCGAGGCGATGATCACCAGATCGGCGCCGACGTCCGCGGCAAAGGCGTTGATGGTCCCGGCGGCACCGCCGACGCGGATTTCGACGCGGCCGTTGACGGCATGTTTTTCCTTCAGGCCAGTCAGGGTCTCCACGGCGTTCTTGCGCGAGGCTTCGACCAGTTCCAGCGGAAAGTCGATGATCATATAGCCCTGCGCATAGGCGTTCAGATCCTCGACGACATTGAGCAGGATGATTTCGCCGCCATCATCGAGCAGCGACTGGGCACGTTCGAGGGTTTTTTCGCCATGTTCGAGCTGGTCCATGGCAATCGGCACGATGATTTTCTTGTACATGGCACTCTCCTTGGTCCGGCGCGCCTTGCATCACGGGTTCTGTCCGGGCCGGCAGCCTGTTGTTTTCAAACACTTGCCGGCCAGCGCGTCCCATTCAATATGGGACTGCCGGCGGCGGCGGACAAGCCGCCATTCGGTCGCAGGCGATGCTCGCCGGCATCGGGAAGAGGGGCACTGTCAACAAGGGCACTGTCAACAGGGGCAGAACGGTACATCCACACTCTGCCATCTTCCGGCTGCCGGCGGGCGGCCCCATATTGCAGGAACAGACCCGACATCCCCTGACGGCCCGATTGCCGGGCCAAACCGGAAGGAAATGCCATGACAAGCCTCGCCGCAGACCACGCCACCCGCATGCCGGTCCATGTCGACCATGTGCATCTGGCGGTGCGCGACCTGCCGATGGTTTCGGCCTTCTACCGCGACATGATCGGCCTCGGATCGATCGAGAAGACCGAAAGCGGCGAGGTGCTCGGCGTTGCCGGACAGCCGCTTTTGACGCTTTTGAGCGAAAAGGATGCCGTAATCGCACCGCGCAACGCGCCCGGTCTGTTCCACACTGCCTTTCTCTTGCCGGACCGCACCGAACTCGGCCGGTTCCTCGTCCATGCGGCCAGCCGGAATGTGCCGCTGCAGGGAGCGTCGGACCATCTGGTCAGCGAGGCGCTCTATCTCGACGATCCGGAGGGCAACGGCATCGAGATCTATCGCGACCGCCGGCGCGACGAATGGGACTATCTCGACGACGGCACGGTGAAGATGGCGACGCATGGGCTCGACCTCCAGGCGCTCTATGACGAGACCCCCAAGGACAAATGGGAAGGCATGGCGCCCGGGACGACGATCGGCCATGTGCATCTGAAAGTGTCCGAGGTGGCGCAGGCGGAGGCCTTCTTCCGCGATGCGCTCGGGCTGGACCTGATGGCCACCTATCCCGGCGCCGGCTTCTTTGCCTCGGGCCGCTATCACCACCATGTCGCCGCCAATATCTGGAATTCGCGCGGTGCACCGAAACGCACGGCCGGCATGACCGGGCTTGCCGAATACAGCCTGCGTTTCAACGACCCTGCCCTGTTGCAGACTACCCTCGCGCAACTGGACAGGCTGGAAATCCCGGTTTCCCGCGACGGCACCGGCGCCTCGCTGACCGACCCCTGGGGCATGCGGCTGAAACTGGCGGCGTAGGCTTTCCCCGCCGCCAGTCCGCAATCAGTGGGTCTTGCCGGAGCCGCCGACCGCAACAATCGCAAAGGGCTGGCCTTCGACGGCAACGGTCCGGGTCTCCTCCAGGGTCTCGCTGTCGATCATGCGCACGAGGCCATGGCGGGGATCGGTGATGGCGATCTCGGCGCCGGCAACCGCGAGACGTGGGCGCGGGTCCCGCCAATGACCGTCCTTGCTATAGGGCTCGGTGACGGTGGCTGAGCGGGTGATGCTGCCGCTGACGATATCGAGGACATGCAATTTCCCATCCTCGGTGAGGATATAGGCATTGCGCAGTCTGGCCGGGTCGAGCGCGAAATCCACGCGCCGGGTGGGCAGGTCGACGAGGCGGTAGGGCGTGGCGCTGTCGGGATCGATCAGCACCAGCCTGTCCTCGCCGTAGTTGCCGAGAAAGACCTGCATCGCCTTTCCACCCAGCAGGGTCGAAACCTTGCCCTCCGGCAGGCTCTCGTCATAGGCGAGCATGTCCAGCTTCGGCCCGTCGAGACCGCCCGGCCGGGCGATGAGAACCCCCTCCTTGCAACCGAAGGCGACAAGCCGCGCGGACGTTGCCTCG
>NZ_DATJDJ010000058.1:0-5163 GCF_035497515.1 Pararhizobium sp.
GGGGGCCGCGATCTTCGACATTGCGGGGCTCACCGACCAGGCCACGCTCGACCGGTTCTGGGGCGCTCCTTCCCCGCCTGACAATGGGTTAGGTGTCGCCTTCCTCCGCCTCATGGCGGCGACGATCCAGGTGCGCGGCAATTTCTATTCCCGCTCCGGAACCGATGCCGGCGCCGAGGCAATCGCCGTCCGGCTCCACGACCGCACGGTCAACCAGCCGGGCGGCTTCGTCGATCCGCCGCCGCGGCAAAGGCCGGCAAAGATCAGTCCTCGTCGCTAATATCCTGGTCCGGAATGCGCCAGGCGTCCAGTTCCTCCTGCGAATAACGGCGCTTTCGCCACCTGTTCCAGGTCACGCCGCGCTTGACGATGGTAGCCGGCGTGCCGGCAAGGACGACGCTGCTCTCGGTAAATGCCTTATTGACGAAGGACTTGGCACCGACAATGCAATCCGCCGGGATGACAGTGCCCTTGTTCAGGATGGAGCCCACCCCGACCCAGACATGGTCGCCGACCGTGACGGAGGCAGCGCGGTTGAGACGCCGGCCGTCGCGTTTGCGTATCAGCCCATGCGCATCGCTGGTGCGTACCTCGATGTTGCGGGAAAACATGCACCAGCGGCCGATGCTGATGTCGCAGCGCTCCATGCAGAGGAGATAGACCGATTCGAAGGTCGTTCCCTCGCCGACCGTTACCGTTTGGTTGTGACCCTTGACCATGAACTCACCGTACAAACGGCAATTTTCACCGATCACGATGCGGTTTCCCTGTCCGTAAATGGTGATATGGCCGGTAAAGGAGGAGGTCTTCGGCAGCTCGACATAGTTCTGGCTGCCATAGAGACGGATGGTGGCCGTCAGCCGGCCTTTTGCAGCGATGCTATTACCTTGTCCCCAATCCAGCCGGACGGCGAAAGGGTGGTGAAAACGGAGCCGTGGCAGCGATTTAAGAAAACGGCCAACCCTCGAAAAAACATTCATATAGAAAACCGTGCGCGCGCCATGCCGACATTTGGGGAGGAAGGACGATCCACTGCCGGATCGTCCCTTCGCCGCGCCACAACGGCTTGCGGCAGAAATCAGGCCTCAGGTCCGATCGCGGATATTATAATAGCCCATGACGAAAATGCCCCAGGCAAACAGGAGACCCAGCCCGACCAGGAAAGAATTGAGAATACGCGTCGGATATTGCGCCAGCTGCGACAGGGTCGGCTGGATGAAGACGGCGAGATAACGCTGCTTGTTGGAGGCATCCAGGCGAGCTTTTTCGATGCTGGCCAAAGCACCGGTATAGGCGCGCTCCGCAAATTCGCGCTCGGTTTCCAGAACTTCGAACTGCTGGATGCGGCCTGCAACATCATTGGTGCCGGATTTGGACGGATCGCCGCTGCCAAGCCGTTGCCGTTCCGCGTCGATCTGTTCCTGAACGCTGGCGATCCTCGTCTTCAGGACGCGAACGCGCGGCGTGTCGTCGCTCATCTGCGATTTGGCCGTCGCCAGATCGGCGTTCATCTGCGCCAGTTGCTGTTCCAGACCACCAATGAGCTGGAGGGCCAGCTTCGCGCCCTCGACCGGGTCCACTTCCTGCGACACGTCGCGATATTCCCGCACCGCAATCCGGGCCTTGGCAAGACGCCCCTCGGCCACAACCAGTTCATCCTGCGCCGATTTGAGGACGCCGTCTCGAGCCGCGGCCGACAGGTTGTTCACCAGTTCTTCGCTTTTTGCGATGACGAAACTGGCAATCTCCTGAGCCTGCTGCGGTTCGAATGCCTTGACCTGCAACTGCATGATCCCCGACGCCGGATCATAATTCACATGAACCATGTCACGCCAATAGTCGAGCTTGTCCTCGACGGGCAAGCCCGACCACATTCCATAGAAATAATCGGATCCGCGCACGGCGTAGATCGCTTCCAGATCGAACTTCTGCTCGACAGCGGCCAGCATGGCTTCGCTGTGCACGAAATCCATCAATATATAGCTGTCGGAACCGGTGTTACCGGTGGAGGCCTGCGAAAACATCCCGAGAATGTCCGACGTATTGGCGGCCTCGATGCTGCGCACGGCAAAGGAAGAGGAACTGTGATACTGGTCGGCCGCGACAAAGAGCATATAGAGGCTCGCAAGCGTCGCCGGCACGGCAACGAAGGCGAGAAAGCTGCCGAGGATCACGGTATGCCGCAGCCGTAGCGTGCTCAACCAGCCCGTCTTGGCGACCTTCTTAGCGGCGATCGAATAGATCTTGTTACGCCCCCGAGGCTTTTCCTTGGGCACAAGCAGACGTTCGTCGTTGCCCAGCAGTCCCTCGAGAAGATGGACGCTTTTCGGCTTGATCATATCCTTGCCGGTCATCCGCTCGACGGCGAGATTTTTCGGCCCGGTATTCGCCGGATTCTTGATGACCGCCATCTACCGTTCCCTCATATTGCCATTATGCGCCCGGATCGCGTCTTCAATATCGTCATAATAGGTTAATTTGCCATTTTCCATAACCACTCCGCAATCACAATAGTCGCGAATGGTCGATGTGCTGTGGGATACCATGATCACGTCGGCATCCTGCAGCCTGCTTTCGAATACGACCCGGCATTTCTTCTTGAAATTGGCGTCGCCGACGGCGGTGATCTCATCGACGAGATAATAGTCGAAATTGACGCCCATGCTCAAGCCGAATGCCAGCCGCGCCTTCATGCCGGACGAATAGGTGCCGACGGGTGCTCTAAAGAAAGGACCGAGTTCGGCGAAATCCGCGACATAGTCGATCAGTTCACGGGTATCGACGCCATAGATACGCGCGACAAAACGGACATTCTGCTCGCCCGTCATCGTCGCCTGGAAGCTCCCCTGGAAGCCGAGCGGCCAGGAAATCTTCCCTCGCCGGATGATCCGGCCGCTGTCCAGCCTGATTGTTCCAGCGATCAGCCGAAGCAAAGTGGATTTGCCGGCACCATTGCGCCCCAGCAGACCGATGCTCTTTCCCCGCTGCAGGACCAGCGAGGCGCGATCGATGATCGGCTTGCTGATGCCTCTGGTGCGCGCGAATTTGGTGGCCTGTTCAAGCCTGATCATTCATTTCTCAGCAGTGCGGATGAAGCGGTGAACAATACCATTCCAATAAACAATGTCAAAAATACGAAACTATGGGCACCAAGGCCGATGGCATCGTAGCCCTGACGCACCCTGGGCGCAACGATATCAGCCCCATGCATGATTGGATGGAGACGTACCATATGGCGATCATTCGTCGAAGGGATAGAGCAGCCGGCCGATCAGTCTGAACTTCCGATCCGTCAACTCCCGGAAGAACTGGATGGGGCCTTCCCTGTAATTATCCGCATCGCGCTGATGGCCGATCCTGGCAATGGCCAGCGATATGAGCGGTGTCATCAGATGGCGCCAGCCGAGAACGCCATAGGGCCCCCAGGCCTGCCACCGTGGGCCGGGTTGCGGATGCGCGCCTTCCATTGCCGTCCCTGTCGAGAAGTGCCGCTTTACGGCAGCAATGGTTTCCTCGAACGAGACCTGCTTGCCAGTCGCCGGATCGAAATAGCGGGGATAGAGAAGATAGGCAGCGGCAAACAGCGCCTCGACGGACAGCCGCCGCTTTCGCCTGGCATTCGGCTGGCGATCGTCCGTCAGCCCCCAGCCGGCATAGAAGGGGCATCCATAGACCGTGACCTTTATTCCTCTGAGCAACGCCTCGAAGCCGGCGAGCGAGGTAATCGTGTAAACATGATCAATGGTCTCGAAGGCTTCCGCCATCGACAGCGGCCGAGTGACGACCAGGCAGAGATGCGCGACGTCCTGCGGGTCCGATTGGGCGAAACGGACGCGGCTGAGGATATCGGGATGCGGCTTGTAGATGATCTGCGCATCCGGATTTTCCGCGGCGGCCAGCCGGACCAGAACATTGTTCGTGACCGGCGCGAGGCAACCGAAGCGAATGGAGGCGTCGTCCTCCACCTGTCCGATGACCAGCACGCGTTTGCCGGTCTTCCGGCCGTAGAGCGTCGCGACATCGGCTTCCGCACCGGAATTGTATTTGCTGATGCCGGTCTTCAAAAGCGTGTCGATTCCGGTCGCCGCCCGGGCCAGAAGGTCCGGCGACCCGTCGAAATCATATTCGGTCAACAGCCGTTCGAGATCGGAAGCCTCGCGACAATCGAAATAGGCGGTGCCCCGATCGAGCGCCAGCGACAATGGCGGCGTGCGGCTGGCATTGGCCTCCACCGAGCGAATGAAGCCATCCTCGATGAAGGTCACCGGAATGCCGTGCCGTGCCGCAAAGGCGCGCAGACCGTCCGGCACTTCCAGGCTCCAGACGAAAATCTCAGGATTTTCTTCCCGCACCATGCGCGCGGACCATGTCTGCAGGAATTCCCGCCCCCTTGTGTACATGGGCACGAAAATGAACGAGCGTTCTGGAAAATAGCGTTTGAAGATCGGCTGTTTCCAGCCGGGAATGTGGAAAGCGAAGGTCACGATGCCATCACGTGCGGCCGACACGTGTTTTGGCGAACTGCCTTCGGAATGGTTCACTTCAGGCACGGATATCCGCTCCCAGACCGCTGTTCCTAGTCCGTATCAACGGCATACCGTTCCGGGCTCAGGCGACGCCGGCACGAAGCAGGTCGTGGATGTGCAATATGCCGCTCGGAAGGCCCGAATCATCGACGAGGAAGAGGACCGTGACCTTCTGCGCCTGCATGAGCTCCATCGCGGCGCTTGCCAGCATGCCCTCAGTGATGACCCTCGGCTTGTGTGACATCACCGCATCGACCGTTTCCAGGAGAAGGTCGCGCGACATATGCCGCCGCAGGTCGCCGTCGGTGATGACGCCAACAAGTCGGCCCTCTTCATCGAGGACCCCGACGACGCCGAAGCCCTTGGAGGACATCTGGATGACCGCGTCGCCCATGGCGCTGCCCAAGGGCAAGAGCGGCATGGCTTCGCCGCTGTGTGCCAATTCCTGGACCAGCAGCAATTGCGAGCCAAGCTTGCCGCCCGGATGGAAAACCTTGAAATCCTGCGCCGAAAAACCCCGCCGTTCGAGAAGGGCGATCGCCAGGGCATCGCCGATGGCCAGCTGCAGCATGGCCGAGGTGGTCGGCGCCAGGCCATGCGGGCAGGCCTCCGGCACCTTCGGCAAGGTGATGGCGAC
>NZ_DATJDJ010000059.1:0-24664 GCF_035497515.1 Pararhizobium sp.
AACTATTGTCGCCTGAGTGCGGAAGTTTGAAAGGCCACAGATGGACCATGTCGATCACATTTTGATTGTCGATGACGACCGCGAAATTCGCGAACTGGTGTCGAGCTATCTGAAAAAGAACGGCCTTCGCACGACGGTTGCTGCCGACGGCCGGCAGATGCGCAGTTTCCTGGAGGCAAGTACGGTCGACCTGATCGTGCTCGACGTGATGATGCCGGGCGATGATGGCCTGGTGCTGTGCCGCGAACTGCGCGCTGGCAAGCAGAAGGCGACGCCGGTGATCATGCTGACGGCGCGCGACGATGAGATGGACCGTATTATCGGGCTCGAAATGGGCGCCGATGACTATTTGCCAAAGCCGTTTGCGGCGCGAGAACTCCTTGCCCGGATCAAGGCGGTGCTGCGGCGTACGCGTATGCTGCCGCCCAACCTGCAGATCAGCGAGGCTGGTCAACTGCTGACCTTCGGCGATTGGCGGCTTGACACCGTCGGTCGGCATCTTCTTGACCGGGAGGGAACGGAAATAGCCTTGAGTGGCGCCGAATACCGGCTGTTGCGGGTGTTCATCGATCATCCGCAACGTGTGCTCAATCGCGATCAGATCCTGAACCTCACGCAGGGCCGCGATGCCGAACTGTTTGACCGCTCGATCGACCTTCTGGTCAGTCGCCTGCGCCAGCGGCTTGGCGATGATGCGCGCGAGCCGACCTATATCAAGACGGTGCGGGCCGAAGGCTATGTGTTCTCCGTACCCGTTGAAATTTCGGTACCGAAGACATGACTGATAGAGGCAAGTCCCGTTTCAACTGCTGGCCCAGGTCATTGCGTTCGCGATTGTTCCTGATCCTTTTGGCCGGACTGGCGGTTGCCTATGGACTGTCCTTCAGCATTCTTTTTGCCGAACGTTACATGTCGGCCAAGGCCGTGATGCTTGGGACTTTGGAAAGCGATCTGGCGACGTCGATCGCAATTCTCGACCGTCTTCCAGCCAACGAGCGGGCCGATTGGCTTGATCGCCTGAGCCGCGGCAGCTATCGCCTTGTTCTGGGGCCAGGGCTTGCCGGTGTTCCGGATTTGTCGGGGCGCGGTGCCGAGATTGCTGACCGGATAGGGCAGGCGGCTGGCAACAGGTTTGCGATCCGCGTTGAAGCCATTCCCGGCGACCACATGCGGCTGCAGGGGCATCTGACGCTGTCGGACGGTTCGCCGCTGACAATCGATGTCACACCGCGCGGCGTGATGCCCTTGGCTGAATGGCTGCCCTATGTCTTCGCCGCCCAGATGGTTCTGCTCATCCTCTGCACGTGGTTTGCGGTGCGCCTTGCCATTCGTCCGCTTGGCGCGCTCGCCGCTGCAGCCGATGCACTCGATCCCGGCAGACAAGGTTCTCCGCTGGACGAGAGTGGACCAAGCGAGGTCGCCCATGCCGCGCGCGCCTTCAATGCCATGCGTGACCGGATCGCCCATTACCTGGAAGAACGTGTGCAGATTCTCGCGGCAATCTCTCATGACCTGCAGACGCCGATCACGCGCATGCGGCTGCGCGCCGACATGGCGGACGAAAGTCCCGGAAAGGACAAGCTGGTAAACGATCTGCGCGAAATCGAGCGCCTGGTGCAGGACGGAATTGCCTATGCGCGCAGTTCGCACGGCAATGGCGAAAAAAACGCGCGCATCGATCTCGCATCCTTCATCGACAGCATCGCCTACGATTATCAGGATACGGACAAGGCGGTTTCGGTAACCGGCATCGTTCAGGGGACTGCCCTGACTAAACCGCACGCATTGCGGCGTATTTTGACCAATTTCATTGACAACGCTCTCAAGTTTACCGGTGCTGCCGAGATCAGCGTCGAGCGACGGGGCGAGGGAAATATCGTCATTGCAGTCATGGACCATGGACCAGGCATTCCCGACGACAAGCTGGGGTCCGTCATGCAACCCTTCTATCGTCTCGAGACGTCCCGCAATCGGGACACGGGAGGCACAGGGCTTGGATTGGCGATCGCCCAGCAACTTGCCGTCTCGATCGGTGGGACGGTGCGGATCTACAATCGCGACGGCGGCGGGCTTGCTGCGGAAATATCGCTACCCTGACGGACCCCACGCGTCGCGTCTACGATGCGATACAATTTAGACCTTTTCGAAAACATGCCGGATACGTCGATGCGGCAAAACACGTCCGTCAACCACGTCGCTCTATGCGAACGAACGAAGGAGTGTTTCATGACCAAGATCGAAAAAGTTCTCTACACTGCCAAGACCCATACCACCGGCGGACGCGACGGTGCGGCGCGCAGCGACGATGCGCAGCTTGACGTCAAGCTTTCGCCTCCGGGTAGCGGTAAGCCCGGCACAAATCCCGAGCAACTCTTTGCTGCTGGCTGGTCCGCTTGCTTCATCGGTGCCCTGGGCATTGCCGCGGGCAAACATAGGGTGGCGCTACCGGCGACGACGGCCGTCAAAGCCGAAGTCGACCTCGGAATGAGTGACGGCGCCTACCTGCTGCAGGCCCGGCTGAATGTCAGCCTTCCGGGGCTCGATGCCGACCTTGCACGAGCTCTTATCGACGATGCTCACCAGACCTGCCCCTATTCCAAGGCGACACGGGGCAACATCGCGGTTGAGCTGAAGCTTGCCTGACACGTTGCCAATACCCAGGAGTGATCGATGAAACGTTTGATCGTTGTCATGCTCGCGCTTGCCGTCTTCGCAGCGCCCTGCGTCTATGACGTGCTCTCGCCGGAACTATCCCCCATGGCCGCGCTGGCCACGGCCATGGGTCTTCCGGGATAGAGAGAGTTGGAGATCGAAGAGGGAGCGGCTGCGAAACAGTCGCTCTCCTTTTTCCATCAGGACTTGTCGCCTTCGTCCTGAAGCAAGGTCGCAGCTTCCCGGCGAGCGCCAGCCCCATCAATTGCAGCACAGATCCCAGCAAGCCTTCGGCCTGGCGCAATCGTAGACCGAACACCAGGCCCAGCGTCAAGCTGCCACGTCGGCGCAGGCCCGCCTCATATTCCTGCCAGTTCGCCACATTGAACTTCATCTTGCCTATACGGTGGCGGGGGGAAGAATTGTGCTTGAATGGCATGGCTGCGGCAAACCGGTTATTGAGATTGCAGCTCGCCTACACCACGATCGCTAAATGATCCGTGCACCAACGTTCATTTTCAGCCCATAGAAATTGTATCGGAAATCACATTGCAATCTTTGCCTTCAGAAGGGATGGTCGATTACCGAAAAGACCTCTATGCTGCGACTCTGCGGGGCGCGATTTGAGGCCCGCATGGGGCGGCGGGTTGGCTCGGGGGGGCATGTTTTGAAGAACAGATTTTTTTGCGCGGCTGCGGCGGCGGGGCTTGTGTTTGGCCTTCAGCCGGCGGCGGCCAATGATCTGGCGTCGCCCGCAAGGAGCACATGGTCCGGCTGTTATGTCGGCGCCAATGCGGGCTATGCCGGTGCGGATGCCGAAGCGACCGATATGCCGTTTATCGACGGCCCCTATGCAGGCCTCGGCATCTCCTGGAACGATCCGGCCTATGAAACCATCGGCTCTCAAGACAACGGTCTGACGGCCGGCGTCGAAGCCGGCTGCGACCGCCAGTTCGATCTTGGCAACCACGCCTTCGTGATCGGCGGCGTGGTCGATTTTGCATTGACGGATCTCGGCGCCACCGGCACCTCGGCGATCGTGGGCGATACCCACACGCAATTCGACATGGATTGGGCGGCAAGCGCGCGGTTGCGTGTCGGCGCTGCCGCTTCTGATGTCTTGTTTTACGCGACTGGCGGCGTGGCGATCGCCAATATCGATGCGCGCGCCTACGACCAGTCGAGTTCTCCAACGAGCGGGCTTATGGACATTTCCGGCGGGGGCACGCAAACCGGCTGGGTGGCTGGCGGCGGTGTCGAATGGCGCTTCAAGCCCGGATGGTCGCTCGGCCTCGAATATTTACACTATGATTTCGGCAGCGTGACCGCGACCGGAGCGGCCACCTTCCCGACCGAGGCCTTCCCGCGCTTCGAAAACGACGTGACCTTCGACACGATCCGCATCGGGCTGAAGTGGCGGATGTAGGCGAACGCCGGCCAGCCGTGAAACAGTCACGGCGGAAAGGCAAACCTCAACGCCAATACCCTTTTGCTGCGGCAGGATCTCCGTGGCGGTGAAAATGAACAACCGGAAATTGCTGGAGCAAAGAAAATGGCCGCACCGACAAACATCAATTTTGACGGTCTGGAAGAGCTGGACGATGGTAATGCCAGCCTTAGCATCTGGCAGGGAGGCGGATGGACGGTTTCCTTTCTGAACAATTCGTCGATCGATTACATCTACGTCGAAAACAACGAACCGCCAATTGCGTCAGGGGCGGACCATGCGCTTAGCGTGATCGGCGATGCTCCCGGTCTGGGGGGCGATGCGGTAAGTTTCGCCTGGACATCCGGTGAGGAGTTTTCGCTCCAGAGCTTCGCAATCACGGCTTATTTCGCCGGCAGCGACAGCATGGATCCTGACATCCGTGTGATCGGCTATCGGGACGGCTCGGTGATAGGCACTGCGACGCAGGATTTTTCGCTCCCGACGGATGGCAGCGTGCTTACAGTGACGTTTAGTGGTGCAGCATGGGGGGGCATCGACGAATTTCGCATCGTTCAGCAAAACGGAACTAGGGATTTCTACTTCCTCATCGACGATATTGCCGTGGGCGCGGGTGCGGTCAACACTTCCCCGGTCGTCGGCGGCGACGGAACCGAGACGCTGACATCGACAGTCGAAGACACAGCCAACGCGGCCTTGACCAACACGGTATCAAGCCTGTTCGGCGGCCAATACGACGACAGCGCTGATGCGTTCCCGACCGCCTTCGCCGGCATCGCCGTGGTCGCCAACGGCTCAACCACCGGTACCGGCCAGTGGCAGTATTACAATGGCTCGGCCTGGGTGAACATCGGTACGGCCTCCACGTCGTCAGCGGTGACGATTGCCGCCAGCACGGCGCTGCGCTTCCTGCCGGCCACCGACTTTAACGGCGCAACGCCGTCCTTGACCGTGAAGCTCGTCGATTCTTCGGGAGGCGCGCTGACGAACGGCACAATCGTCAACGTCACCACCAGCGGCGGCACGACGGCGTATAGTTCCGGAACGGTGGTTCTCGATCACTCCGTGACGGCCATCAACGACACGCCAACCGTACCATCAACGGCAACCACCGTCGGCGCCACGGAACAGACAGCGGCGGCCCTTCTGGGTTCTGTTGCAGTCTCCGACATCGAACTGGACGCCCTCAACAGCGGCAACGGCAACTACGCCGACGCGAGCTTCACCGTGCAGCGCGCTGCGGCCAATGCTGCGGACAGTTTCGGCTTTGCCTCGGGCGGGTTGTTCACGGTGAGCGGCAGCAATCTGCAGCTCGGTGGACTGACATTCGCCACCTTCACCAATACTGGCGGCGTGCTGACGGTCAGCTTCACTAGTTCGGGGACAGCGGCCACAACCGCCCTGGTCAGTGACGTTATCAAGCATATAACCTATACCAACACCAGCGATGCACCACCCTCCAGTGTCACGCTCATCTATACGCTGAACGACGGCGCGCCGGGCAATGGACAGGGCAGTGGCGGAAGCGCTACGGCTGGCGGCTCTGTGGTGGTCAACATCACCGCCGTCAACGATATCCATAGCGGCGGCGCCAGCGTCACCGGCACAGCGGCGGAAGATCAGGTGCTGACCGCGGTCTCGACCCTGGCAGACGCTGACGGGCTCGGCACGCTGCACTATCAGTGGCAGCGCGATACCGGCTCAGGCTACGTCAATGTCGGAAGCGACCAGACCACCTACACGCTTGGCGACGGCGACATCGGTGGCGTGGTTCGTGTGGTCATCTATTACACCGGTGCCGGCGGCACGGTGGAATCGGCGACCAGCTCTGGGACAGCTGTTATCACCGCGACCAACGATGCTCCGGCCGGCGGGGTTTCGATCACCGGTACGGCGACCGAAAACCAGGTATTGACAGCCAACACCGCCGCCCTTTCCGATGCCGACGGTCTCGGTACGCTTCACTATCAGTGGCAGCGCGACACCGGCTCCGGTTATGTCAATGTCGGGACCGATCAGACCACCTATACGCTTGGCGACGGCGATGTCGGTGGCACGGTCCGTGTCGTCGTCAGCTACACCGACGGCCAGGGTTTTTCCAACAGCGTCACCAGCGGCGGTACGTCCGCAATCGCCGCAGTCAACGACCCCCATACGGGCGGCGTATCGATCAGCGGCACGGCAACCGAAAATCAGATGCTGACAGCCGTGTCGACACTTGCGGATGCTGACGGCCTCGGCGCGCTGCACTATCAGTGGCAGCGGGACACCGGCTCCGGTTATGTCAATGTCGGGACCGATCAGGCGACCTATACGCTCGGCGACAGCGATGTCGGCGGCATCGTCCGCGTCGTCATCAGCTATACGGATAGTCAAGGGTTTTCCGAATCCTCGACCAGCGCAGCGACTGCGTCCATCACCAATGTCAACGATGCCCCCACAGGCGGCGTATCGATCACAGGCACGGCAACTGAAAACCAGATTTTGACGGCCGACACCAGCACACTGGCAGACGGCGACGGTCTCGGTACGCTTCACTATCAGTGGCAGCGGGATACCGGCTCCGGTTATGTCAATGTCGGGACCGATCAGACCACCTATACGCTTGGCGACGGCGATGTCGGCGGCACGGTCCGTGTCGTCGTCAGCTATACCGACGGCCAGGGTACGACCGAGAGTGCAACCAGCACCGCGACCGCCGCAGTGACGGGCGTCAACGATGCGCCGGTTCTGACCGGTGATCTGAAGGCCACCGTCAAGGAGGGTGGCAGCTACAAGCTGACCACCACAGACCTCAACTTCACCGATGTGGACGACAGCGCCTCCGGCGTGCACTTCAAGATCTCCAGCCAGGCGGCTGGCAAGGTGCTGGTCAATGGCGTCGCCGCGACCAGCTTCACCGGTGCCGAGCTTGCCGCCGGAAAGGTCACCTTCCTGCACAACGGAACGGAAACGACGGCAGCGAGCTTCAAGGTCTCCGTCGAGGATGGCAACGAGGACGGGTCCGCGCCGGTCATCAAGACCTTCAATTTCACCGTCACCCCGGTCAACGATGCGCCGGTTCTGAATGCGACGCAGGTCCTGACGTCGATCGCTGAAGATGCCTCGATGGCATCGGCACGCAAAGTCGCGACACTTGCAATCATCGATGCGGACGGCGGCACCAATACGCTTTCGCTGAAGGGCGCGGATGCCAAGCTGTTCGAGATCAAGAACGGCGCGCTCTGGCTAAAAGCAGCCACGGCGCTCGACCACAAAACCAACGCCTCGCTCGACGTGACGGTGCTTCTTGACGATCCTTCGATCGGATCGAGCTACGAGTCTTCGGAAGCGTTCAAGATTTCCGTCAAGGCCGTCAGCGGAACAACGGAATCGGGTACATCCGGCAACAACACGTTGACAGGCACAAACGGCAACGACACCCTCGATGGCAAGGGCGGCAATGACATCATCAACGGCGGCGCGGGCAACGATACGCTGATCGGCGGAACAGGCATTGACACGCTCTTTGGCGGTACGGGTCACGATATTTTCAAGTTTGTGACGACAGAGGATTCTGCTCCGGGGTTTTCCGGTTTCGTCAATAATGGAGCGCTGAATTCGCTTTCCGGCGATGGAAAACGCGACATTGTCGCCGATTTCGTGCATGGCGAGGATATTCTGGATGTTTCGGCAATGGATGCGAACACGACCCTCTCGGGCAATCAGGCTTTCGTCTGGAAGGGCGCGGGAAGTTTCTCGGGCAACTCGGGCGATCTGATTTACCGGATCTACGATTTCACCGGCACCGCCAACGACAAGACTATCGTATATGGCGACGTCGATCTTGATGGGCGTGCTGATTTCCAGATCGAACTGGCCGGCATCCTTCATCTCGTAAAGGGAGATTTCGTGCTCTAAACGAAGAAGCCCGTCGGTTTTTGAACTGACCTCATCAAGTAGGGCAGTTAAGCATTTACGGGCGGTCCAGTTCCCTTCAAGGCCTTTTTGAGGAGACTAGGTCACTCGGCGTTGTCGAACTCGGGCGAGATTTGCCAAGTTCTCGAAACGTCGAGGAAGGAACAGGTGATCGCCTAGCTGTGCCAGCGCGTCGAGAGCAGATAACCCGATGGCATCGGTCTCGGAAACAATCAGCGCAGAACGCGCAATCGACCTATACGCTAGCCTCCGCCCTGCCGTTGGTTCGCCTTTTGCCAATCCTCGTACTCGCCGCGCGCATCGTCGTGCAGCGGATAATAGCGTTGCAACGATCCGCCACCCATAAGCTTCATTCGGGAGAACTCCTCCCAATCGTGGTGCTTCTGCGACTCGTCGATAACCTTCGCGGCCATCGAGACCGGAAGCACCACCACCCCGTCGTCGTCGGCGATGATGATGTCGCCGGGAATCACCGTGACGCCGCCGCAGGCGATCGGAACGTTGACGGCATTGGGATAGATGCTGGTCTGCACATGGTAGTTGGGCGTCCAGCCGCGCAGCCATAGGGGAAGATCCAGCTTCTCGACATTGGGCCGATCGCGCATGCAGCCGTCGATGACGATGCCGGCGCCGCCCCGGCCTTTGAAATAGGTCGACATCATGTCGCCGAAGACGCCCGAGCTCATGTCGCCCCGCGCATCGACCACGACCACGTCGCCCTCCTGCGCATGATAGAGCACATGGCGATGCAACTGCGTCTCCGGATCGGCATATTCTCCCTCGGTGAAGAGATCCGGCCGCTGCGGCATGAACTGGAGCGTCAGCGCCGGGCCGACGATCGATTTGCCACGATTCTGCGCCACGGGGCCCACCATGTGCGGATTGCGGAAGCCCATATGGCCGAGCGTGCCGGCAATCGTCGCGGCGCCGATGTCCTTCAGCGCGTCGATCAGGTCCTTGGGCGGTCGCGTGATGTCGGGTATATGCGTCATTTGAGACTCCGGTGATTGGAAACTACCAGTTCGTGACAGAACCGTCGCGGCGCCTCAGGTGAGGCGCTTCCCAGAAACGAAAGCTCTCCGCCTTGATCGCCTCTTCATTGACCTCGACGCCGAGGCCCGGCAGGTCGCTGACGGGATAGTCGGCGCCGTCGAGGCGCGGCTGCACGGGGAAGAAGTCGGAATTGTCGAAACCCAGCTGTGCCTCGGGCGCCCTTGTCTCCAGCCAGGCGAAATTCGGCACCGCGGCGGCGAGATGGATCGTTGCGGCCGTGCAGACCGGGCCGAGGGGATTGTGTGGCATCAGGTCCACGTAATGCGCCTCACTCCAGCCGGCGACCTTCATCGCCTCGGTGAGCCCGCCGACATTGCAGACATCCAGCCGGTTGAACTGATGGATGCCCCGCTCGACATAGGGCAGGAACTGCCACTTGCTGGCAAATTCCTCGCCGATGGCGAAGGGTATATCGGTCATCCTGCGCAGGGATTCGTAAGCCTCCGGCGTCTCGTCCCGGATAGGCTCCTCGAGAAAATCGAGCACGCCGCGGCCGAGCTTGCTGCAGAAGCTCGCCGCCTCGGCCACCGACAGCCTGTGGTGATAGTCTATGCCGAGAACGACATCGTCGCCCAGCGCCTCGCGCGCCTTGTTCAGCATTCTCGCGGTAGGGCCGATCGACTCGCGCGGTTCGAAGATGTCCCTGCTGCTCTGCCCCACGGGGAAGAAGCGGATCGCCTGCCACCCCTGCGCGCGCAGTTCGCGTGCGCGTTCGATGGCGACATCGCCCTCGGCCTCGTCGCCCGTCGAGGCGAAGGTGGGAATGCGGGCGCGCTGCTTGCCGCCCAGCAGGTCGTAGACCGGCACGCCGAGCGCCTTGCCCTTGATGTCGTGAAGGGCGATGTCGATGGCGGAAAGGGCCGCCTGCAGAACGCGCCCGCCTTCGAAATACTGGCTGCGATAGGCCTCCTGCCAGATCCGGCCGATCTGCATCGCGTCTTTGCCGATGAGAAAGTTGCGATAGTGCTCGACCGCGCCGGTCACCGCCTTCTCGCGGCCGCTCAAGCCGCTCTCGCCCCAGCCGAATATGCCGCTGTCCGTCTCGACCTTGACCAGCATCTGATTGCGTATTCCCACCCATACCGGATAGGGCTTGATCGCGGTGATCTTAAGCGTCATGGCCGTTCATGCTTTCGTTCGATACGCATATGCTCCGTCTCAATCGGCCGTGAGGGCCATTTCCGTTTCGCCGTCGAACAGATGCATCCGCTCCTGGTCGAACTCGAGCCAGACCTGCTCGTCAGGTGCGATGGCGGTGTTCGGCGATACGCTGATATTGACGATGGCGCCGGACAGGATCGCCTGCACGAAAGTGACGTCTCCGGTCGGCTCCACCGTATAGGCCTTGGCAGGAACGCTTCCCGGCACTGCATTCTTGTGCATCTTGATTGTCGAGTGACGTGCGCCGAGGACGACTTTCCTGCTGCTTGCGTTTCCGACTTTCCGGACGTTCTGTGGCGAGAGCTCGAGGTGCCAGCCTTCCGCACTGGTCAACGTGGTCTTGCCGCCGGCCGTCGACGCCTCCAGGGGCACAAGGCTCATCGCCGGGCTGCCGACGAAGCTGGCGACGAACATGTTCACCGGATGGGCGAAGACCTGCGCCGGTGAATCATATTGCTGGAGATAGCCGCCGTTCATCACGGCCATCCTGTCGGCCATGGTCACGGCTTCGAGCTGGTCATGCGTCACATAGATGATCGTCGCCTTGAGGTCCTGGTGGAAGCGCTTGATCTCCGAGCGCATCTGCACGCGCAGCTTCGCGTCGAGATTGGAGAGCGGTTCATCCATCAGGAACACCGCCGGATCCCGGACAAGGGCGCGGCCCAGTGCCACGCGCTGCTGCTGTCCGCCCGAAAGTTCGCGCGGCTTGCGCTCGAGCAGTTCCGTCATATCGAGCACGCGCGCTGCTTCCCGGACCTTCCTGTCGATTTCGTCCTTTGGTAGTCTGCGCATCTGCAATGGGAAGGCCAGGTTCTTATAGACCGATTTTTGCGGATAGAGCGCGTAGTTCTGGAACACCATCGCGATGTCCCGGTCCTTGGGATCGAGGTCGTTGACCACCCGGTCGCCGATCGCGATGTCGCCCGACGTGATGGGGATCAGCCCCGCGACAAGATTGAGCGTCGTTGTCTTGCCGCAGCCCGAAGGGCCGACGAGCGCGACGAATTCACCGTCATTGATCGTCAGCGAAACATTGTTGACAGCTTTGAAGCTGCCATAGGCCTTGACCAGATCTTTGAGGACGACATGCGCCACCGGCAACTCCCTAGTGCTTGACTGCGCCTTCGGTAAGGGCGCGTACGAAGTATCGTTGCAGGACGAGGAACAGAACCACGACGGGGACGCTCATCAGGAAGCTGGCCGCCATCAGGCCCGGAAAGTCCGTCGTGTTTTCCGAGAAAAAGCGCTGGATGCCGACCGGCAGCGTGAGCTGCTCGTTCTTGCTCAGGAAGGTGTAGGCATAGATGTATTCGTTCCATGCGCCGATGAAGGAATAGATCGCGGTGGCGATGATTCCGGGCGCCGAGAGCGGCATCACGATCAGGATAAAGGCCTGGAAACGCGTTGCCCCATCGATGCGCGCCGCCTGTTCTAGCTGCACCGGAATGTTGTCGTAGAAGCCCTTGAGGAGCCAGATCGCCAGCGGCAGGCCGAATGTGAGGTAGGTGAGAACAAGCGAGCCATGCGTGTTCACCAGCCCGATCGCGCGCATCAGGATGAAGAGCGGTACCAGGAAGATCACCGCCGGAAACATGTTGCGCAGCAGGACGGCGAAGAACAGAAAATTCCGTCCCGGGAAGGTGAAGCGCGAAAACGCATAGGCCGCGGGGACCGCCACCACGACCGAAAGGATCGTCGTGACAGTGGAGACGAAAATGCTGTTCCAGAAGAAGCGCAGGAAGTCCTGGCCGACGCTGTTTTGCGGATCGAGCAGTTTCTCATAGCTGGCCAGCGTGGGCTCGTCGGGCCACCATTGCGGCGGCAACTGCATGGCCGCGAAGCCGGACTTGATCGAGGTAAGCAGCATCCAGATCATCGGCAATGCAGTGTAGAGCAGCATGAACACGAGGAAGATGCGTCCGCTCCACCGCCATCCGTCGATGTGCGCACGGCGGGGGACCTGCCTTGGGAAAGCCGGGCTCATGCGCTGCCGTCCTTCCGCTCGTTGCTGCTCAGTGCGCGGACGTAGAAGTAGCCGAGCGACATCAGGGTCAGGAACAGCAGCACCGAATAGGCCGATGCCACGCCCCAGCGCTGGCGGCCGAAGGCGAGCTCGTAAATGTGGGTGATCCAGATATGCGACGCGTTCGACGGTCCGCCGCCGGTCATGATCCAGGGGATGATGAAGGAATTGAAATTGGCGACAGCCAGCAGCAGGACCGTCACCGTCGAGACGTTTCTTAAGTGCGGGAATGTAACGTGCCAGAAGCGCTGCCAGGCATTGGCTCCGTCAACTTTCGCCGCACGCAGCAACTGGTCGGGGACCGTCTGCAAGCCGGCCATCAACATGATCATCGCAAATGGAAACTCGCGCCAGATATTGACGACGATCAGCGAGGGCAGCACGGTGCTGACGCTGTCGATGAAATTCGGCGGTCGGTCGGCCAGTCCGAAGCCGACCAGCACCGCGCCGATGATCCCGAAGTCCGAATGGTATATCCATTTCCAGATATAGGATGCCGCGACGGCGCTGATAACCCAAGGAATGATCAGGATGGCGCGCAGCAGGCCCCGGCCGACAAAGTCATTATGGAGTGCAAGAGCGCAACCGAGCCCCAGCACGAATGCGATGAAGGTGGATCCCACCGTCCAGATCAAGGTGTTCGACGTGACCTTCCAGAATACCGGACTTGTGAGGATGGAGGTGTAATTGTCGAAGCCGACGAAAATCTTGTCCCGGAGCTGCAGGCCGGGCGGTGTATTGAAGAATGACAGATCGATCGTGTAGTAGATCGGATATGCAATGACGATGAGCATAACGACGATCGCGGGAAGCACATACGCATAGTCGGCGCGGTGCTCCCAGATCTTTCGCAGTACCCCAGACCCAACGGGTTGCGGTCGTCGGCGAACCTCAGCCTTGTCGGTCAAGATCGTCACGTTGATGTGCCCTTGTTTTTCGGAATGAACCGGCTGCGATTGCGCGCAGCCGGCCGATGGCGTTCATACTGGACTAGAGCCCGCCGCCCGTCAGTTCCTTGACCTTCTTGGCCGCGTCATCGGCCGCCTGGTCGACGGTCATGGCGCCTGTCAGGGTATTCTGTAGCATGTCCGGGATGATGATGTTCATGATCTCGGGAGTCTCGGGCAGGGCAGGGAAGGGGATGCCGTAAGGCAGCATCGACGTCGTGACATCGAGGAACTTGATGTTATCAAGTCGTTCCTTCATCCACTTGGTCTTGAAGCCGTTGAGATTGCCCGGATTCGAGCCGGCATAGGCCATTTTCAGCGACCATTCCGGGCTCGCCCACATGCAGGCGATAGCCTTTGCCGCCGGCTCGTCCACCTTGCCGCCCTCGACATATTCGGGCTTCAGGATGTGGATGTTGGAGCCGCCGAACACCACGGCGCGTTTGCCGTCCGGGCCGGTCGGAATGAGCCCGTAGCGCATGTTGTCGATGACGGTCTGCGCCTTGTCCTTGTCGGTGCCCGTCGCCTTCTTCTGCAGATCGAGCATGACATTGTAGTCGGACGGATGCGAGACCATCATGGCAAGCTGGCCGGCCAGGAAGAGAGGCTGGTTATCGGCCTGCTGGTTGGTCAGCGCCGAAACCGGGACCGACTTGTCGCGAACATACATGTCGTAAGAGGCCTGCAGCGCCGCCTTGCTCTGCGGGCTGTTGAGCTCCACCTCCTTGTATGTCGGGTTCGCGGTGGCTTCGTCGAAGACGCCGCCACCATAGGCCCAAAGCTGCGGCATGAAGCGGTAGGGCGTATTGCCGGCATTCTTGCGCGCCACAAGGCCGTAACCGGCTATGCCGAGCTTGTCGTGAATCTGCTTGGAATATTTGACGACGTCGTCCCAGGTCTGCGGAGCCTTGTCCGGATCGAGGCCCGCGCGCTTGAAGATATCGGCGTTCCAGATGAACGCCATCGTCTCGTTGTTGGTGGGAACGCCATAGATCTCACCGTCCCAGTTCACAGCTTTCATCGCGCCTGGCCAGAAGTCCTCGGTCGGATATCCGATATCCTCGGGCTTGAGCGGCTGAAGATAGCCCTTCGCGGCGAATTCGGTGCCACCCAGGATTTGCAGGCGGACCGCCATGGGGCCGGCATTGCCCAGGAGCGCGGTGCGGAACTTGTCCAGCAGGTCGTTATAGGTGAGAGCCTGCTCTTCGAGCTGGATGTTCGGATAGGTCTTGCGGAAAGTCTCGAAGAAATCCTTGTAATACTGGCGCAGCAGGTCGGGGTCGCCCTCGAACACGCCCTGGTACCAGAATGTCAGTCGCCCCTTGTAGTCGAGCGGGGTGACCTTGCCGCAATCGGCGGCTGTGTCGAAATCCTTTGTGCCGGCAATGGAGCGCACATATTCTGGCGACCATTTGCTCAAGTCGACCGGTGGCTCGGCTCGCGCCGACGCCGCCATCAGTGATGTCATCAAAGCAATAGAGACAGTGCCGCGCAGGACGGCAGCGCCGAGTGAAATCCTCGTCATTGGGTCTCCTCCAGATCCTCTCCCATTTGCTCTGCGTCAAGGTGAGCAGCTTTGCTCGCCGGCCGCGGGACCGTTTGATAAATGTATCCCTTTGAGCAGTTCATACGTTTTCAGATCACAGATTATATGTCAACTGGGTAAAATCGTACATTGTTTGCCGGAACTTTGCGTGATATCCGAACAGCATGTGTATTGATTTGGAGGACGGATTGTCCGAAACGAGTGATTTCAAGGCAGAACCACCCGAAGGGATCGACGCCATCGGCGCGTCCAACGAGGGTGCCTCGCTTTATAAACTGATCAGGGACGACATCATCGAAGGCCGGCTCGCCGCTAACGAACGGCTTGTGGTTACCGATCTTGCGCGGCGCCATGGCACGTCGACCAACCCGGTGCGCGAGGCGCTGCAGCTGTTGCGCGGGGAGGGCTTCGTCACATTCGTTCCCAATCGCGGAGCCCGTGTCCGGCCCATCGATCAGGATTTCGTTCGCGACATCTACGAAATCGGCGTCCTGATCGAGCCGGCTCTGACCCGATGGTTCGTGAGCATGGCCACCGTGGAGGACATTGCCGAACTTGAACGTATCCAGGCCTTGATCGAGGAAAACAATTTCGCCGACCCGCTCCGGCATAGCGAGCTCGACACCGCCTTTCACACCGTCATGTATCAAAGGCACTACAACCGACATGCCGCGGAGCTGTGGTGGAAGCATCGAGAAGTGCTGCGCGCCGTGAGCCGTCGTTTCAACTTCACGCTCGCACGGCGTGCCGCGATTATCAGCGAACATCGCGAACTCATCGCGCATGTGAAGGCAGGAGATGCGGACGAGGCAGCCGAACTGATTGCGCGTCACGTCGAGGGCTCCGGCCGGCATGTCCTCGAACACATGCGTGCGCGCAGCGCTGCACGGGCAGGGTAATACGCGACCAGGAATTTCTTTACCCCACACATTCAGACAAAGGCAGTTTGAAATGAAAATCACCAGCGTTCGGCCGTGGCTAATCAAGTCAAATGCTTCTTATTGGGGAGAATTCCTGTTCGTCGAAGTGACGACCGACGAGAGCGTGAGCGGCTGGGGGGAGATCACCACTACGACAAAGCTCGCCAACCGCGCCCTCTGCACGATCCTGCGGCAGATCGGTGCCGCCGTGACAGGCGAGGACCCGGCGCGCATCGAGTATCTGTGGCACAAGATATTCCGCAGCTTCACCTATATGGGGAGCCGTGGCGCGGCGGTCGAATGCGTGAGCGCCATCGACATCGCCCTCTGGGATATAAGGGGCAAAGTCCTCGGCAAGCCGATTTATGAGCTGCTCGGCGGACCGGTCCGCGAAGAGATCTCGCTCTACACCCACCCCAACCAGGCCAAGTTCACCAGCAAGGAAGCTGTGATCCGCGAGATCAGGGATATCGTCGAGTCCGGCCACACCGCGCTCAAGTTCGATCCTTTTCCGCAACAGGGCCGCACCGCCGATGGTCAGGCCCGCGAACAGCGGGATGGTTATCTCGACGGCAGCATGACCCGCAAGGACGAGCGCGAAGCCGCCGAGCTCACAGCTCTGATCCGCGAAACGGCAGGCCCCGATGTCGACATTCTTATCGATGCCCATGGCCGCTTCGACGTTCCCACCGCCATTCGCCTCTGCCGGAGCCTCGAGGAAGCCGGCCAGATCGATTGGTTCGAGGAGCCCTGTCCACCCGAGAGCCTGAACGCCCTCAAGCAGGTTCGTGAGAAGGTCAGCGCCGCCATCTCGTGGGGGGAGCGCGGCCACACCAAGTGGGATTTCGTGCCGGTGCTCGAGAACAAGCTCGCAGACTACATCATGCCCGACGTCACCTGGACCGGTGGCATTACCGAACTCAAGAAGATTTCCGCTCTCTGCGAAGCCTACTACATCCCGGTCTCGCCGCATGACGCCGCAGGGCCGATCAACGTGGTTGCGGGCGCGCAGGTGATGATGACCGTTCCCAATTTCTACAAGCTCGAAACGTCGGAATGGAACCTGGGCAAGTACGATCACCTCATCGACAGGCCGCTCGATGTTTCGAACGGCAGCCTCAAGCTCACGTCGAAGCCCGGTCTCGGCGTCGAGATGAACCGCGACTACCTTCAGCACCACGAGATAGAGGTGGGCTAGCAAAGCTCCATGCCGCCCGGGCATGCGCAGCGACAGACCCGCCGACCAGAACGAGGATAAATCATGCCAGACGCAGGTGGAGCCGACGAGGCGCTCAATCGGGTGAACCCGCATTCCAGGCCGTCCGACCTTCGCATCACCGACATGCGGGTGGCCGAAATCGTCGGCGCGCCGTTCGAGTCGGTGCTGCTGAAGATTTACACCAACCAGGGCATCGTCGGGCTTGGCGAGGTCCGCGACGGCGCCAGCGCCACCTACGCCCTGATGCTGAAGAGCCGGTTGCTGGGCGAGAACCCCTGCGACATCGACCGCCTGTTTCGCCGGATCAGGCAGTTCGGTGGGCACGGCCGGCAAGGCGGCGGCGTGTCGGCGGTCGAAATCGCGTTGTGGGATCTTGCCGGCAAGGCCTATGGCGTTCCCGTCTACCAGATGCTCGGCGGCCGGTTTCGGGAGAAGGTGCGCGTCTACTGCGACACCGACGCCACCGTGCCGAGCGGCATCGAGACCGGCAAGCGCCTCAAGGAGCGCATGGAGCGCGGCTTCACCTTCCTCAAGATGGATCTGGGGCTGATGCAGATCGCGGACGTGCCAGGTGCGGTCGTGTCTCCTGCCGGCTCACTCGAAGGATACCGCAAGGACCCCCTCCGTGGTCCGCTCAAGACCATGGAAGAGCGGCGCGCCCGCAACGCCGCCTACGATCTGCATAACGTTCCGCACCCCTTCACCGGCCTCCACTTCTCGGACAAGGGCCTCGACTTCCTGGAGCAATACATCGCCGAGGTTCGCGAGGTCATCGGCATGGATATTCCGCTCGCCATCGACCACATCGGCCACATCTCGGTGCAGAACGGCATTCGCCTCGCCAGGCGAATTGAAAAATATGTGCCGGCCTGGCTCGAGGATGTGATCCCCTGGCAGCTCACCGAGCAGTATAGGCAATTGCAGGACGCCACCACGGTGCCGATCTGCACCGGCGAGGACATATACCTCAAGGAGGGTTTCGAGCCCCTGCTCAAGAGCCGCGGCGTCTCCGTCATCCACCCGGACCTGCTGACCAGCGGCGGCATCCTGGAGACCAAGAAGATCGGCGACATGGCGCAGGACCATGGTGTCGCCATGGCCATCCACATGGCGGAAAGTCCAATCGCCGCAATGGCCGCTGCACATGTCGCGACCGCGACCGAAAACTTCATGGCGCTCGAATATCACTCTGCCGATGTCGACTGGTGGGACGATATCGTCACCGGCCTCCCCGGGCCGCTCGTGAAGGACGGCTTTATCACTGTTCCGGACAAGCCGGGCCTGGGGATCGACGACGTCGTCGACGAGGTGATCTCGCAGCATCTGCAGCCGGGCGTCGCCGGCATCTGGCAGCCCACGGATCAGTGGAACGATGAGTATTCCTGGGATCGCACCTGGAGCTGACTGGCTGCGCCTTGGAAAAACATAACAAACTTCAGGAGCGACCATGATCTACGAACTTCGTATCTATGATTGCCTGCCGGGCCGCCTGCCGGCACTGCTCAAGCGCTTCAACGACCACACCCTGGCCCTGTGGAACACGCATGGCATTCGCCAGGCCGGTTTCTTCACCACGGTCGTCGGCGAACACAGCCAGCGCCTCACCTATTTCCTGGCCTGGGAATCGCTGGCCGAGCGCGAGGTGAAATGGAAGGCATTCACCACTGATCCGGCATGGCTAAAGGCCCGCGATGAATCCGAGGCTGATGGCCAGATCATTGCCAATGTCATCAATCAATTGCTGGCGCCGACCGCTTTCTCGTCGGTGAAATAGAGGACGCCATGAAAATCACCGACCTCCGCTGTGCCGTCATCGGCAAGCACCCCATTGTCCGTATCGTCACGGACGAGGGTCTCTATGGCCTTGGTGAAGTCGAGTTCACCAAGGCCTACCACAAGCCCTGGGTGCTGCACTTCCGCGAGGCGCTGATTGGCGAAGACCCGACGGACGTCGAGAGAGTGATGCTGAAGATCCGCCAGCGCGGCTCCTTCAAGCCCTACGGCGCGGCGGTCAGCGCCATCGAGCATGCGCTGTGGGATATTGCCGGCAAGGCCGCGGGCGTGCCCGTCTATAAGCTGCTCGGCGGCAAGGTGCGCGACCAGGTGCGCGTCTATAACGGCTCGATCCGCCGGCAACGCACCGGCGACCGGCCGGAGGATTACGCCTCCGACGTCAAATGGATGATGGAGCAGCCGCAGAACTTCTTCATGATCAAGCAAGGAATTTCGTTCCATTCCAACATGAAGGACACCATCGAGGGCTTCCACTACGGCGTGACGCAGAACAAGGCCGGCTATCACGGTGCCATGGATCAGGGCGTGATCAGCGAGCGCGGTTTCAATCACATGCTCGACTGCGTCATCGCGATGAAGGAAGTGCTGGGCGACAAAGTCAGCCTGGCGCTCGACTGCGGCCCCGGGTGGATGCTGCCCGATGCGATCAAGTTCGCGCGTGCGGTCGAGAAGTACAATCTGATGTGGCTCGAGGACATGCTGACCGGCGATTATGTGCCATGGGTCAATCCGCAGGCCTATCGGGAGCTGACCACCTCCACCTCGACGCCGATCCATACTGGCGAGCAGATCTACCTGCGGCACAATTTCAAGGAACTGATCGAGACGCAGGCGGTGCGCGTCATCGGCCCCGATCCGGCCGATATCGGCGGCATTGCCGAGCTCAAATGGGTTGCCGAGCACGCCTACATGCACTCGATCCTGATGGCGCCGCATGGCACCGCCAACGGCCTGCTGGGCCTCGGCGCGTTGATCAATGTCTGCGCCACCTTGCCTGCAAATTATATCGCATTTGAATATCCGAGCGCCTCCGATCCCTGGTGGGAGGACCTAGTCATCGGCCTGCCGAAGCAGATCGTGAAGGACAGCATGGTCGACCTGCTGGAAGCGCCGGGACTAGGCCTTGATATCGACGCCGAAGCGGCCGGGAAATATCTCAGCGAAGAGGATGCCGCTTTCTTCGACTGAACCTTCTTCAGCGGCCTGATCACCTTTCACAAGTCGCCGTCGTGGCGTTCCGGGCGGCAAGTTGGAATTGAGAACCGTCGCCATGCAAATGTGGAATGAAATCGCACGCCGGTGTTGTCACATTAAGTTGCGCAGGCCGAGATTGGGCTGACGCTCTCGGATTTTAGGCGAGGCATGCCGCAATTTTCCATGCCTCGAATGCTTCGAGGCGATGGTAGCGAATTGTTTGTGCGGCGCGGCGGCGGGAAGGAACAGAAAAGCAATTGCGGGTAGCGGAATGCATGGAGACGAACCGCTGTAATGCTCCCGGCGATCGGTGACCCTGTAGGGTTCGTTCTCGTTTTCGAAACGGCAGATGGCTGTTCTCGGCCCGATTATTGAGGCCCTTGTGCGACCAATGGTTAAGGCCGGGAGCCACGTCCGCCTTTGCCGCGCCGTAGGAGTGGAGCTTATCAGTGATGATCCGTTTGGGAACAAGCCACAGCGCTTCATCAATGCCACCAGCAGGCGCTTGGCCGCCCTTCTGCCACGCCGCTTCTGTAATATTTCTTCGAGAACGGCGCCATGCCGATCGACTGCGCGCCAGAGCCAGAATTTCTCTGCGGCGCATTTCACAACGACTTCGTCCAGATGCCAAACATCGCCGGCGCGCCTGCCGCCGCCGCAGGTTGCGGGCGATCTGGGGTCCGAACTTGGCGATCCAACGGCGGATCGTCTCATATGAAACGTCTATCCCACGCTCGAGGAGCATTTCCTCAACTTCACGCAGGCTCAGGTTGAACCGCAGGTAAAGCCAGACCGCGTGAGAAATGAGTCGCGGCGCAAAACGGTGACGCTTGAAACTAATATCTGGTGTCTGCATCGCCGAAATTTATGCGCAACACGTTGGGCAGCAACCCACCAGCCCGCTTAACGTGACAACACCCGGGGTGGAAGCTACAATGTGAGCCGGACCACATCAACTGTGAAAATCCACCCTACCTACTGCCCTTTAAGGATCCGGCGCGCCGCGCCCGCCGGAGGATTTCCGCCGCAAGGGGTGGCGCACGCGGTCGAGCAGATCGGTCAGTTTGGCGTTCGAGCTGACCGGCATGCTCAGTCGGCGATTACCGGCCAGCTGCCGGATGGTAATAATGCCTGTGGCAAGCGGGATGATGTACATCAACGGGATGAAGACGCGCGAATCCTCGGCATTATTGGCGGCGTAGAACGTTGCCCAGCGCACTACTAACGTGATCATGAGGGCGCGCGCCATCGGATGCAGCCGCGCCTCGCGATGCGAACGGGCATCGCTACTGACCACCAACGCGATCAGCCCGAACAGGATCGGGAAAGTCCACTCGGTGAAACGGCGATGCAGCTCCGCGTCATAAGCGCCTGGATTCTTCTTGTAATTTTCTTCCGTGACGTCAGGTGCCAGAAGATAGCCGAGGCTGCGGTCCTGGGCGCGGATCGTCACGACGTCAGCCATCTTCGTCAGGTCCGTAAGGTCGAAAGCGTAGGAATCGAACTTGATGATCGAAACGCCGCCGTCCGGCAGTTTGCGGTGAACTTCGCCGTCGCGCATCACCAGCGCCGAACTGGTTTCGTCCACGGCCCCTTCACGGGCGTAATAGATGAGTTCGTAACCTGGATCGCGCGAATCGGCGACGAAAATTCCGCCCAGCACGCCATTGTTGCGCCTTGAGGCAACCTGCACATAGAGCCCGTCGGCAACCTTGCGGAAAGTGTTTTCCTGGACGACAGAGGACAGCAGGTCGGCATGGGCGGTTGCGATCATCTGGCGCGCCGCCTGCCGTACGATGGGTTCTATAAAGTCATCGACGGCAAAGGAGAATAGGGCAAGCACAACGGACAGCATCATGATCGGCCGGACGACGATCGACCGCGATCCGCCAGCCGCTTCGATGACGGTCAGTTCCGAATCGCTGTTCATTGTCGTCAGGGTCTGGGTAACACCGATAACCAGCGCAAAGGGCAGGACAAGCGGGATGATTGTCGGCAGGATGAGCGTCGCCAGCTGCAGGAAGGCGCCCATCGACTGGCCGGTATCGGTAACAAGATTGATCCGCTGAAGCGCCTGTGTCGTCCAGATGATGCCGAGAACGGGCAAAAGCGCCGTCAGGAACATCTGGAATACACGTCGCAGAATATATGTCTCGAAGATGGTCATCGCAGCCTTGTCTCGGGAAGATCCGTATGCGCCTCGCGGACCGAAACCGGTGGGCGGACTGCGCCCCTCAGTTCGTTAAGAAGCGCGCGCGTTGCCACCGGGGTGGCTGTGTCTCGTCTCTCATAGCGCTGTCACTTCGCTGATCGGCCTTCAACTGCGCGGAAGCTGGCCACTTCGTTGCGTTCAGTTATTTGGCAGAGAATATAGCGTCGATCTGCGGTGCGTTTCGCGAGAATATTCGCCATAAGAGGACCGCCAAAACCAACATCACATTCCATGCGATAATTACATCTGACAGGAAGTGCGCCCCATGTAAGACTCTGGTGAACGAAAAGGCTGCTGCCAGAACGCCGATCGCTACGAGATAAACAATCGAATATTTTGGCTTAACAAACACGACGAGTGTGAGCAGGGCAAAGGCACTTGCCGATTCTCCCGAGATGAATGAACAATTCCTGGCGCATTGGTTAGTGAACTCCCAAGGGGGTGTGAAGAACGCGTTGCCGCCAAATTCTTGGAGAGCTCTTGGGCGTGCTCTTGCAACGAGCATCTTGATCAGGTGAACAGACAGCCCCGGTCCCGCCGCAAAAAATGTTATTACGAACAATAACTTGTGCGGCGCAAATGGTTGCTTGAAACTTCTCGAGAACGGATTTGGAATGAGCAGCACCGCGGCAATCCCTATCACGGCCCAAGGCAGAAACCTATTGACGTCACGAAATGCGATGAGGGCGCTGTTGTTGTTCAATTCAAAGCCCGCGCCCGCATTCCAAAAAAATTGACTTACGAGTAGATCCACTTCCGGAACTGCCGCAAAAATAATGGAAACGAAGCCCAGAAGTATGAACGCCTGTAAGAGGAAATCATTCGTCTCGTCAGTCGCGGGTTTTGACGTTGTTTTTTCGGATTGGTTGAGGTGAGTTACGTTCATCCGTGGTTCCTCGCTGAGGACCACGTTCTCTCGCCGGATTGTCAAGTGTTGACGGAGAACCGGGGAAGGGCATGTCAAAATCAGTGAATTTGACGATGATTTCTTCTCTCGTGCTGGTCGTGGACGATGGGGAAAGCCTCCTCCTGGAAAGATATCTTTAGGAGCCGCTACAGGACGACCAAAGCATCACAGGCCTTACGGCTCCAAGCGCATACGGCAAGCGTCCACGCTGGGCTGAATATGGCGATGACGCAGCATTTGAATGTACGTTAGTTTGGGCACAAATTTGGGGATTTAACCCGGGACACCGGTGTTAGATGATATCGCATCAGTATAAGCCCGTCCTGCTTCCGGATGGCTGGATGCGTGGCTTCGACCGTTTCAAAGAGGCTTGGGGCTTTCTCAGAGGCCGTTTCCGACCGTCTCGTCCGCTCGAATAAGAGGCCGGGGGCGGTGCACAATTCGGTAGGGAAGGCGCCACGGAAGCCGTAGCGCTGTAGTTCAGCCACTGACCAGACGCGCACTTGCGGAAAACGAAGCGCGACCGATCCGGTTCGAGCGTAATCGGTCGTAGCGATCCATCTTGCGCAGCAAACGAATTCTGGAATTGCCGCTAACGTCGCGGGTACGGCAGTGGATAGCGAGATATGAGGTTGCGTCCGATTGCGACTTCCGCTTCAAATAAGATTTGATTGCCGATCTCGACTACAACGGGGGCCTGGCGATCAATGCGGCTGAAATGCGGACGAGCCGTTTTCAGGCCACGGGCAAAGGTATTGGGGCGGCCGATGAACAATACATCGCGGCCGATCCAGGCTGCCGGGTCTGCTAGGAAGGAGAAACCGCGAGGGTCATCGCCAAACACCAGAACTGTCGCCCGTGGGCCAAGCGCCTCGGCGAGACGGGAAGCTTCCACCCAGCTGAAGGCGAGGACTAAAGGATGGCCTTGCGGCGTTGTCACAGGCGTCGGCAACAGACCGCGCTCAACGAGGTTGTCGGCGAGGCCGCGCCAGGTCAACGATTCCACCAGAAACGTATTGAGACCCAGGCGGGCGATGAGGGATGATGACGGTGGCGTGTATCGGATCAACGTTACCGCACAGATCGCGAACGCAAGGACTGCGGCCGCTGTGACAGCAAAGCTTTGGGCTGCCTGATGAGGTGGGTGATGACGAGCCTCCAGTGAGGCGATGGCGTGGCCGAGTATCGGCAGCAAGAACAGCCACCCCGGCATCTGCCAATGCGGCAGGGCATCACCACCCCAAAGCGGCACCGCAGTGAAGAGGATGATCGAAGGCAGGCCAAGTGCTGCCAGGAATGCGACCGGGCCTGCGCGGGTACTGCTCGCCCAAAGCAGTGAGATCGTTGCTGCGAGCGCAGCGATCAATGTCCATGGACCGAGATAGGCAGCCTGCCCGAACACCGAGCGAGCGAGCCCGGACCAATTCGGACCGCCCGAGCCGACACCGCGCGACGACTGGAAAAGGAATGAGATCCAATCATGCTGCAGGTTCCAAATGAGGACCGGCGATACCACGAGCCCGGCGATCGCTACCGCCAGCCAGGGTGCCGGGTTAATGAGGCGACGGCGGTGGGGCGTCGCGAGAATAAAGACCGTCGCGCCGACAGCGAAAAGCGCAGCGTGGTATTTCGAAAGTCCGGCAAGCCCGAGCGTCAGTCCGGCGGCAAGAG
>NZ_DATJDJ010000060.1:0-2757 GCF_035497515.1 Pararhizobium sp.
AACCGTGTGATGGATCGTCAGATAGGTGCCGCGCAGGTTGACGGCGATGGTCTTGTCCCACTCGTCGGGCTGAAGATCGTCGATCGGCGCCCATACCCCGTTGATGCCGGCATTGGCAATGACGCAGTCGAGCCGTCCCCAATGCGCAATCACCTGTTCGACAGCCCGTTTCATGTCGGCGTCCAGGCTGACATCGGCCGTCAGTGCCATCGCCTGGCCGCCACTGCCTTCTATTTCCTCTTTCGCCTTGAGTATTTCGCTCTGCGTCCTGCTCAAGACGGCAACCTTCGCGCCACTGGCCGCCATCATCATGGCAGTCGCCTTTCCAATGCCGGAGCCGGCTCCCGTCACCAACACCACTTTGCCTGTCAAATCCATTCGATCCTCCACCACGAGACGTGCGCCAAATTCAGTTATATTCATGCGCAATCTTTGGATGATTTTACATAACAAAACTTTGATTTCCAGTCTAAGTTTTTGTTTTCGATGGATTTTTGTTTTTCACGATCGCCAACAATGGCGATCATCACATGGAAGGAGACAAAACCATGGCCACAGTAGCCTCATCCGCCAAGGCCGCGAGAATCATGCACGCCATGATCCGCGTCGGCGACCTCAAGCGCTCGATCGATTTCTACCAGACGCATTTCGGCATGAGTGTCATCCGCACGATCGACGTGCCGGAAGGTAAATACACCAACGTATTCATCGGCTACGGCGAGGAGAAAACCGATCCGCTGATCGAGCTGACCTACAATTACGGCGTCGAAACCTATGAAAAAGGCAACGGGTTCGGGCATCTCGCCATCGGCGTGCCGGATATCTACGCGGCCTGCGACACCATGCGCAAGGAAGGCGTCAAGATCATCCGCGAGCCCGGGCCTGTGAAATTCGGAACCACCGTCATCGCCTTTGTCGATGATCCGGACGGTTACCGCATCGAGCTCATCCAGGAAAGCAAGTAACTCGGAGTTATGACAATGGAATATACAAAATTGGGCAAGTCGGGGCTGGAGGTCTCGCGCATCTGCTTGGGATGCATGACCTTCGGCGAGCCGGACCGCGGCAATCCCAAATGGACTCTCACGGAAGAGGACAGCCGCCCGCTGATCAAGAAGGCGATCGAACTTGGCGTCAACTTCTTCGATACCGCCAATATCTACTCCAACGGTACGAGCGAAGAGATCGTCGGGCGTGCATTGAAGGACTACGCCAAGCGCGACGAGATCGTGCTCGCGACCAAGATCAACTCGCCGCTGCGTGACGGCCCCAATGCCAAGGGCCTGTCGCGAAAGGCGATCATGCAGGAAATCGATCACAGCCTGCGCCGGCTCGGCACCGATTATGTGGATCTCTATCAGATCCACCGCTGGGACCCGGTGACGCCGATCGAGGAAACCCTCGAAGCGCTTTCCGATCTCGTGAAGATCGGCAAGGTCCGCTATATCGGCGCATCCTCCATGCATGCCTGGAAATTCGCCAAGGCGCTCTACTTGTCGGATCACAAGGGATGGGCGCGCTTCATCTCCATGCAGAACCACTACAACCTGCTGAACCGGGAGGAAGAGCGGGAAATGGTGCCGCTCTGCGCAGCCGAAGGCGTGGGCCTCATTCCCTGGAGCCCGCTTGCACGTGGATTGCTCGCACGCGAAGACGGACATGAATCGCTTCGCAAGGGTACGGACCTTCTGCGTCCGGTGCTTTACGGCGACACGGAAGATGCGGACGGACGGGTCATCAACGCGGTTGCCAATGTTGCCAAGCGTCACGGCGTGCCGCGTGCCCGCATCGCCATCGCCTGGCTGCTGTCCAACCCGGCGGTTGCCGCGCCGATCGTCGGCGTCAGCCGCGAAAGCCAGATCGTCGATGCCGCCGAGGCCGTGTCCATCCGGCTGACGCCGGAAGACCTGACGGAACTGACTGAGCACTACGTACCCCACAAGATCATGGGCTTCGAATAACCGACAAAGGGCGGCCGGATGATCCGGCCGCCCCTTCCATGTCTTGCAAGCTGACAGTGATCAAAAACCGACCCTCAGAGGCCGGCTTCTGTTTCCTCAAATGTCCTCGTCGAACAGCGGTTCAGGCATGCCGGCCACCGGCGCCCTCATCGCAAACAAGCTGCCTGAATGCGGGAACTGCTCCATCTCCTCGGCCGGCCTGCGGCTTCCGGCCGTCGTGACATAGAGGGTTCGCATATCGACACCCCCAAATGCCGGCATGGTCGGGCACTTCACCGGAACCGGATATTCAGCCATCAACTCGCCTCGTGGTGAAAACCGCCGGACGACTGCCGCCCCGAAGATCGCCAGCCAGTAGCAGCCTTCGACATCCATCGTCGCGCCATCCGGGCGAGCGGCGGGATTGTCGGGTATGTCGATCAGCACGCGCGCACCCGCTATGCTTCCGGTCGACCGGTCGAAATCCTGCACGGTCACTTTCGAGGCGGGCGAGTCCACGTGATACATCGTTGCGCCATCCGGCGAGAACGCCAGGCCATTTGATGTCATCAACCCATCCATCAGCGGAGCAAGCCCATCGCTATCGTAGCGATAGAGCTTCGCTTTGTGTTGGCGTGATTCATCGACGGTGCCCACATAAAGACGGCCGTCCGGTCCGACGCGGCCATCATTGAACCGGCTGAACTCGGTTCCCTCGGGGTTGTCGGCGAGCTTTGCACGTTTACGGCCCTGCCCGTCCAGCCGCCAGATGCCCGACCTCAGACCGGCGATGAAGCCGCCACCGCGGCAAAGGCCG
>NZ_DATJDJ010000061.1:0-3049 GCF_035497515.1 Pararhizobium sp.
GGTGCCTACTGGTATCCGCGCGGCGATATTCCGATCGATGTCTTCTGGCAGACGGGAAAACCGCCCGAGGATCTGTGGCTGCCGGACCAGGGCGTCGCGCCCTATCGCGGCCGCGGCTGAGGCAAGCTGGCGATCTTTACCATGCCGCAAGACCGTCTGTGTTTGGCCTTTCGCCGGCATCCGCTTTTGTTGCATTGTTTTCACAGTCGAGTCGCCTTATCTGACAGCGGCAGGACATTTGATTTATTTTGCGGGAGACTTCGCATGAACGAAGAAGACGACGACAAGACAAAGGAACTGCCGCTCGGCAAGGAAACGGAGGCGAACCTTTTCAAGTCGCGTTCGATCTTCATCTATGGCCCGATCACGCAGGAACTGGCGCAGAAGGTCAACACGCAACTCGTGGCGCTGTCAGCAGCCAGCGACGAAGACATCCGCGTCTACGTGAACTCGCCCGGCGGTCACGTCGAATCTGGCGATTCCGTCCATGACATGATCAAGTTCATCAAGCCGAAGGTCTGGATGATCGGTACCGGTTGGGTCGCCTCCGCCGGCGCGCTGATCTATGTATCTGCTCCGAAGGAACGGCGTATCTGCCTGCCGAACACCCGCTTCCTGCTTCATCAACCGTCGGGCGGCACCCGCGGCATGGCTTCGGACATCGAGATCCAGGCACGCGAAATCATCAAGATGAACGAGCGCCTGAACAGGATCTTCGCCGAAGCCACCGGTCAGTCCTACGAGAAGATCGCCAAGGATACGGACCGCGACTACTGGCTCTCTGCCGAGGAAGCCAAGAGCTACGGCCTGGTTTCGCGGATCGTGACGTCGCAGGCTGATATCTGATTTGTTCACCGGTGCATTAGAATTGAAGGCGCTTGCTTCGGCAGGCGCCTTTTTCATGTCGGCCTTGCCCTTCGTTTCTTCTGCGGTTATACACGTCCCATGTCGAAGACAGGCGCCAACATCGTCGAGCAGGTTTCCCGCGGGCAAATCGCCTTTGCGGAACGTTCGCGCGCCTTTACCTCGCTTCTTCTTCTCGGCCTTACACGCGGTTGCCGGGTTCTTTGAAGGAGCGCCCGGTGGACGAAAGCCCACCGGCCCCAGCTCCTTGCCTTCCCTGAATTTCAGAACCGAAAAGAACCAGAGAGCCGGCATTTGCCATCGCCATGCGACCGATGATCGGTTATTGCAGGCGGGCCATGCGCCTCACAGACGAAGAGAAGCCGCGATGATCATGAAATCCCATACCGTCAAGCAGGGCATGCCCGAGGCAGCGGTCAAGTACCAGCCCTATCCGCAGATCAATATCGCCGACCGGACATGGCCGGGCAAGACGATCACCAAGGCGCCGATCTGGTGCTCGGTGGACCTGCGCGACGGCAATCAGTCGCTCGTCGATCCGATGGGCCACGACCGCAAGGCACGGATGTTCCAGCTGTTGCTCGACATGGGCTTCAAGGAAATCGAGATCGGCTTTCCTTCCGCCTCGCAGACGGATTTCGACTTCGCGCGCTGGTGCATCGAGGCAGGCAATGTTCCGGCGGACGTGTCCCTGCAGGTCCTGGTCCAGTGCCGGCCCGAACTGATCACCCGCACCTTCGAGGCGCTCGAGGGCGCCACCCGGCCGATCGTGCACTTCTACAATTCCACCAGCGAATTGCAGCGCCGCGTGGTCTTCGCCAAGGATGTGGCCGGCATCAAGCGGATCGCCACGGATGCCGCCAAGATGATCGCCGACATGGCGGCCAAGGCTGGTGGCGGCTTCCGCTTCGAATATTCGCCGGAAAGCTTTACCGGCACCGAACTGGAGGTCGCGCTGGACATCTGCAACGCGGTCACCGAGATCATCCGGCCGACCCCGGACAACAAGCTGATCCTCAATCTGCCCTCGACCGTCGAGATGGCCACCCCCAACGTCTATGCCGACCAGATCGAATGGATGTGCCGCAATCTCGACAATCGCGAGAGCCTGATCATCTCGGTCCATCCGCACAATGACCGCGGCACCGGTATCGCCGCCACCGAACTCGCCCTGATGGCCGGCGCAGACCGTGTCGAGGGCACGCTCTTCGGCAATGGCGAGCGTACCGGCAATGTCGATGTCGTCACCCTGGCGCTCAACATGTTCACGCAAGGGGTCGATCCGCAACTGGATTGCTCGGATATCCAGCGGATCAAGGATGTCTTCGAATATTCCAACCAGATGATCATCCCGGAGCGTCATCCTTATGTCGGCGAACTGGTCTATACGGCCTTTTCCGGCTCGCACCAGGATGCCATCAACAAGGGCATGAAGGCGATCAAGGTCGCCAACAAGCCGCTTTGGGAGGTGCCCTATCTGCCGATCGATCCGCAGGATGTCGGCCGTTCCTACGAGGCGATCATCCGCATCAACTCGCAATCCGGCAAGGGCGGCATCGCCTATATCCTGCAGCAGGACTACGGCATCAACCTGCCGCGCAACCTGCAGGTGGAATTCCGCGAGGACATCCAGCGCATCACCGACGAAGAGGGCAAGGAACTGCCGTCGAAGGCGATCCATGAGCGCTTCATCGAGCGCTATGTCGATCAGCCGGGCGGGCGCATCCGTTTCGTCGATCACCACACCTATCCGCTCGGTGAACACAAGGGCGTCCGGCTTGTGACCGCCGATATCACCGATAATGGCGAGGCAAAGCAGATCGAGGGCAGGGGGACCGGCCCGATCGACGGCTTCATCAATGCCCTGTCGCAGTATATCGGTATCGAGATGTCGGTCGCCGACTATTCCGAGCATTCGCTCCAGCATGGGTCCAATGCCGCGGCCATCGCCTATGTCGAGGTCGAGCATCCCGGCGGCAAGCTGTTCGGCGTCGGCATCAGCACCAATATCGTCGGCGCGTCGCTGGAAGCCATCGTCTCGGCGGCAAACAGGCTGTTGGAACAAACGTCGGCTTAATCGAGCCGGAGCCTGCTCTCCATAGGTTGTAGAGGCTGCGCCCATGGCGCGGCCTTCACGATGATTTCACCGAAGTTCATATGGAGGTCGATACGGTCTCTGCGAGGG
>NZ_DATJDJ010000062.1:0-10289 GCF_035497515.1 Pararhizobium sp.
CGAACAGGCCGATGATCTTCTTGCCGATCTGGTCGGCATTTTCGAAGCCGATCTTCTTGACTTCACGCAGGTCGACACGATCGATGATCAGCGAGGCGAATTCGCGGCGCAGGATATCGAACCCCTTCTTGCCGACGCAGACGATCTTGACCGTCTTGCCTTCGGCGAGCAGCCGGCGAACATGGTCGCGGGCAAAGCGGGCGATCTGGCTGTTGAAGCCGCCACAAAGACCGCGTTCCGCCGTGCAGACGACAAGCAGATGCGTCTGGTCCTGGCCGTTTCCGGTCATCAGACGCGGCGCGCTGTCGTCAGAACCGACAGCGGCTGCGATGTTCGAGAGAACCGCGCTCATGCGCTGCGAATACGGGCGAGCCGCTTCGGCCGCCTCCTGCGCACGCCGAAGCTTCGCCGCGGCGACCATTTTCATCGCCTTGGTGATCTTCTGCGTCGCCTTGACGGAGGCGATCCGGTTCTTCAGATCCTTAAGTGAAGGCATCCGTTTCCGTCCTAACTGCTACCCGATCAGGCGAAGGATTTCGCGAAAGTGTCGATGGCAGCCTTGAGCTTGCCCTTGACGTCGTCGCTGATGGCCTTGTCCTTGCGGATCGTATCGAGAATGTCCTTGCCCTCGGAGCGCATGTAGGACAGGAGGCCCTGCTCGAAAGCACCGACCTTGTTGACGGCGATCTTGTCGAGGTAACCGTTGACGCCGGCGAAGATCACCGCGACCTGCTCTTCCGTCTTCAGCGGCGAGAACTGCGGCTGCTTCAGGAGTTCGGTCAGGCGCGCACCGCGGTTCAGCAGACGCTGCGTCGCGGCATCGAGGTCGGAACCGAACTGGGCGAAGGCGGCCATTTCGCGATACTGGGCAAGCTCGCCCTTGATCGAGCCGGCGACCTGCTTCATCGCCTTGATCTGAGCGGCCGAACCGACGCGCGAAACCGACAGGCCGACGTTAACGGCCGGACGGATACCCTGGTAGAACAGGTCCGTTTCAAGGAAGATCTGGCCGTCGGTGATCGAGATCACGTTGGTCGGGATGAACGCCGAAACGTCGTTACCCTGGGTTTCGATGACCGGCAGAGCGGTCAGCGAACCGGCGCCCTTTTCATCGGAAAGCTTTGCAGCACGCTCAAGCAGACGCGAATGCAGATAGAAAACGTCGCCCGGGTAAGCTTCGCGGCCCGGCGGGCGGCGCAGCAGCAGCGACATCTGACGATAGGCAACGGCCTGCTTGGACAGATCGTCATAACCGATCAGCGCATGCATGCTGTTGTCGCGGAAATATTCGCCCATTGCGGCGCCGGCAAACGGTGCAAGATACTGCATCGGAGCAGGATCGGAAGCCGTCGCGGCAACGATGATCGAATATTTCAGTGCGCCGCGCTCTTCGAGCACCTTGACGAACTGGGCAACCGTCGAACGCTTCTGGCCGATAGCGACGTAAACGCAGTACAGCTTTTCAGCTTCCGGGCCATTATCGTGAATGGCCTTCTGGTTGAGGATCGTGTCCAGAATGATGGCGGTCTTGCCGGTCTGGCGGTCGCCGATGACCAGCTCGCGCTGGCCGCGGCCGACCGGGATCAGAGCGTCGATGGCCTTGAGGCCGGTCGACATCGGCTCATGAACCGACTTGCGCGGGATGATGCCCGGCGCCTTGACGTCAACGCGCGAGCGCTGCTTGGCATTGATCGGGCCCTTGCCGTCGATCGGATTGCCGAGCGCGTCCACGACGCGGCCGAGCAGTTCCGGACCAACCGGAACGTCCACGATGGCGCCGGTCCGCTTGACAGTGTCGCCTTCCTTGATGCCACGGTCGGCACCGAAGATAACCACACCGACATTGTCGGCTTCAAGGTTCAGTGCCATGCCGCGAATTCCACCCGGGAATTCGACCATCTCACCTGCCTGGACATTGTCCAGACCGTAGACGCGGGCAATACCGTCACCGACGGAAAGCACCTGGCCAACCTCGGAGACTTCTGCCTCCTGGCCAAAGTTTTTGATTTGATCTTTAAGAATTGCGGAAATTTCCGCGGCGCGGATATCCATCAGCCGACCTCTTTCAGTGCAAGCTTAAGGCTAGAAAGCTTTGTGCGAAGGGAAGTGTCAATCTGGCGGGACCCGACCTTGACGATCAGACCACCGAGAATAGAGGGTTCAACCGTGACGTTGAGCGTCACGTCTTTGCCGGTGACGCCCTTGAGCGCCGCCTTCAATTCAGTCTGCTGCGCTGCCGTCAGGACATGCGCCGAAGTCACGTCGGCAGAAACTTCGCCACGATGACGGGCGGCGGTTTCGCGATAGGACTTGACGATGCCAGGCACTGCAAACAGGCGGCGATTGCGAGCAACCACCTTCAGGAAATTACCAACGAGACCCGTGATGCCGGCCTTCGCGATAAGCGCGGAAATGGCCTTGAACTGGTCGTCGGCAGAAAAGATCGGGCTGACGATAAGGCGCTTGAGATCAGCGCTCTCGTTGATCAGCGACTGGAACTTGTCCAGATCCGCCCCGACGCTCTCCACCGATCCCGCTTCAAGTGCGAGATCGAAAAGCGAAGACGCATACCTTTCTGCAACACCGGAAATAAGCTGGGATGTGTCTGCCACGGGCACAAGCTTCTCTTATTTTAATTCAACGGCGATGTCTGCGGAGAACCGTAAACCCAACACCTTGAATTTGTTGCTATATTTTTAGGGTTCTGCAAGCCGGGCGGCTTGTTTCCCCCACAAGTCGCGGTTCGTCTAGCATAGGATATCTGGACTCGCAACACGGGAACCACACGAATGCGCTCAAGTTTGGCCGGTTTGGCCGAATTTTGACAAAAATGGGGTATGAACTGACGAGGTCAGGGCTAAAAGCCTCGTTTTGCGGTTTCAAACGAAACCGAAGACATAAGCCAGCGGTAAGCCCGACAACACGATCTGCACGATTAGGAACACCCAGTTCACAACCGTATTACCGCCATCCGATACCATCGACAGGATGCGCCCGAAGGCTGCGAGTGCGAAGGCTGCCCCCAGCGCCAGATACACCATCGGCTGCGCAAGAAGGATTGCAGCAATGCCGATCCCCAGCGGAAAACCACCGAGCGTCGAGCGCGCCTCGGCATAACCGCCCCGCCGCCCCTCGCGAATGTCGAGCCCGAGCGCGCGAAACGCGAGGCCCGGTGCAAAGAGAAAGACGAGCCCGATCAGCGATGTCGCCACGGCTGCGCAGAATGCCAGGAACTCACCCGTTTCTGTTGGAATATAGAGTTCCATATATGCCCCTTCGCGCTCCGCCGCCGATTCGATTATCGCACAGACGGATTCGTCCGGAAAGGCGATCCCATTTCCTCATCCAACTGAAATTCAAGGCAATATCCCTTTTCCGAGAAAAGTGGAGCGAAACGGGATAATGCGACGTCTAAAACCGGCATGCAGGCCGTCACAAAAAGCTCTGCGGATCGATATCCAGTTGCACACTCACCGAGCCGCGCATTTTCGGGCCGTTGGCGAGCATGGTCTTGACGAAGGCCTGCATGTCGCTATTGCGGCGGCCGTGGACCAGAAGCCGGAAACGATGACGGCCGCGGATCAGCGCCAGCGGCGCTTCGGCCGGGCCAAGAATGCTGATGCCGCCGACGCGGGGCGCCGCCTGCCGCAGACCGCGTGCATGACCTTCGGCGTCGGCGCGCGTATCCGCCGCAACAATCACCGAGGCCAGCCGGCCGAAGGGCGGTAGCAATGCCTTTTCCCGCTCATTGATCTCGCGCTCGTAGAATGCTTCCGAATCGCCCGAGACAATCGCCTGCATCACCGGATGCTGCGGCTGGTAGGTCTGCAACAGGCCGAGGCTCTTCAATCCGGTTCGCCCGGCCCGACCGGTCACCTGGCTCAACAGCTGGAATGTGCGCTCGGCCGCACGCGGGTCGCCATTGGCAAGGCCGATATCGGCATCGACGATACCGACGAAGGTCATCATCGGGAAATTGTGGCCCTTGGCCACCAGTTGCGTACCGACGACAATGTCCGCCTCGCCCTTGGCAATCGCCTCCAGTTCCAGCCGCAGCCGCTTGACGCCCATCAGGTCGGAGGAAAGCACGATGGTACGGGCATCGGGAAAATGCCGGTCCACCTCTTCGGCGATGCGCTCGACACCGGGGCCGCAGGCCACGAGATGATCGAACGTCCCGCATTCCGGGCAGGCTTCCGGGGTCTTTTCTGCATAACCGCAATGGTGGCACTGGATCTGGCCGCGAAACCGGTGTTCCACCAGCCAGCTGGAGCAATCCGGGCATTGGAACCGGTGGCCGCAGACACGGCAGAGCGTCAGCGGCGCATAGCCGCGCCGGTTGAGAAACAAAAGCGCCTGCTCGCCACGCTCCACCGCCTTGCCGATATAGCGTAGCATCACCGGCGATAGGAAACCGCCGCGCTCCGGCGGATGTTTTCGCATATCCACAAGACCGAGATCCGGCAGCGCCGCATCGCCAAACCGGGTCGGCAGATGGATCGGCTTGTAGCGGCCGAGATCACCGTTCACGCGGCTTTCGACCGAGGGCGTCGCCGAGACCAGGACGACGGGAAACTCGCCGATTCGGGCCCGCACCACCGCCATGTCGCGCGCATTGTAAAAGACACGGTCTTCCTGCTTGTAGGCCGGGTCGTGTTCCTCGTCGACAATGATCAGGCCAAGATTCTCGAACGGCAGGAACAGCGCCGAACGGGCGCCGGCAACGACCCGCACGCCGCCTTCAGTCACCTGCCGCCAGACCTTTTCGCGGGTTTTCGGCGCGAGGTCGGAATGCCATTCGGCCGGCTTGGAGCCGAAGCGATCCTGGAAACGTTCGAGGAAACTTGCCGTCAGCGCGATTTCCGGCAGCAGGATCAGAACCTGCTTTCCCGCCTTCAGCGTCGCGGCGATCGCCTCGAAATAGACTTCCGTCTTGCCGGAACCGGTGATGCCGTCGATCAGCGCCACGGAAAAGCCGCCCGTTTCGACGCTTTCGAGCAGATCGAGCGCCGCCTGTTTCTGCGGCCCTTCGAGCCGCGGCTCGGCATAATCCGGATCGGGGGCGGCAACAACAGGCGGCGGCGGCATGAACACGGTCTCGAACACACCCTGCGCCGTCAGCCCGTCGATCACGCTCGATGACGTGCCCGCCGCATGGGCAAGCCCTGAGCGCGTCCAGGTAAAACCATTGTCGGCGACCGCGATCACCCGCTCGCGCGCCGAGGTCAGCCGCTCGGGCCGCATATCCGTCAGCCGCAATCCCTCGACCATCGGCTCGGGATCGAAGGCGGCCGGCGCGCGGAGCGCCATGCGGGCAACGAGCCCGGGCGGCGACACGGTATAGGTCGCGACCCAATCGAGGAAGGCGCGCATATCCCTGGCGAGCGGCGGGCAATCGAACGCCCGGGTGATCGCCTTCAGCTTCTTCGGATCGACCGCGTCGTCCTCGGCGCCATCCCAGACGACGCCCAGTACCTGGCGGGGGCCAAGCGGCACCTGCACGATGGAGCCCGGCTCCACCGCCATTCCCTCCGGCACCACATAGGAGTATGCTTTGGGGGCCGGCATGGGCACCAGAACGGGCACGACCCGGCGGGCAAACAGGTCGTCAAACAAATCGGTCGAATCTTCAGTCATCGGCCGTGACCTTGCCCTCGGTTTGCGTTAAAGGAAACCCCGAAACAACAGCACAGCCGCGTGTCCCAAGGGAGAATTCCATGAAGTTTTTTGTCGATACAGCCGATGTAAAAGAAATCCGGGAACTGAACGACCTGGGTCTCGTCGACGGCGTGACGACCAACCCCTCGCTCATCCTGAAGTCCGGCCGCGATATCCTTGAAGTCACCAAGGAAATCTGCGGCATCGTCGAAGGCCCGGTTTCGGCGGAAGTCGCCGCCACCGACTACGAATCGATCATGAAGGAAGCGGCCGTCATTTCGAAGATCGCCGACAATATCTGCATCAAGGTGCCGCTGACGCTCGATGGCCTCAAGGCCTGCAAGAACCTGTCGTCCGACGGTCACCTGACCAACGTGACGCTGTGCTTTTCGGCCAACCAGGCGCTGCTCGCCGCCAAGGCCGGCGCAACCTTCGTTTCGCCCTTCATCGGCCGCCTCGACGATATCGCGCTCGACGGCATGGACCTGATCCGCGAAATCCGCCAGATCTTCGACAATTACGGCTTCGAGACCGAGATCCTCGCGGCATCCGCCCGCACGGTCAACCACATCAAGGAAGCAGCCCTGATCGGCGCCGACGTCGTTACCGCACCGCCGGCAACGCTGAAGGCACTGGTCAAGCACCCGCTGACCGAAGCAGGCCTTGCCACCTTCCTCGCCGACTGGGCAAAGACCGGCCAGAAGATCGCCTGATCGATCCCGATTTCAGTTGAAAACGCAAAGGCCTCGCGAAACGATTCGCGAGGCCTTTTTCGTGAATGGTGCTTCAGGCCGCTTTTCTTAGGCGGCCCTCCGTCGTGCCGGAAACCTGGAAACGTCCGGCCGCGTTGTTCAAATCCTGCACTTCGTCGCTGAGTTCACGGCAGGCGGCATTGGTCTCTTCGACCATCGCGGCATTCTGCTGGGTCATCTGGTCCATCTGGTGCAGCGCTGCGTTGATCTCCGACAGAGCCGCCGTCTGTTCGCCTGCGGCAGTCACGATGCCGCCGATCAGGCCGTTCACCTGCCGGACATGCTGCTCGATGCCGATCAGCGCCGAACCGGTTTCGTTGACGAGATGCACGCCGCCGGCCACTTCCTGCGTGGATGCCTCGATCAGCGCGGTGATCTCGCGTGCGGCCTTTGCCGAGCGTCCGGCCAGTTCACGCACTTCCTGGGCCACGACCGCGAAACCCTTGCCGGCATCCCCGGCGCGCGCCGCCTCGACACCGGCATTCAAGGCGAGGAGGTTGGTCTGGAACGCGATCTGGTCGATGACGGTGATGATCTGGCGGATTTGCGCCGACGAATCGGCAATACGCTCCATGGCAGCAACCGCGTCACGGACGACGATCGCGGACTTTTCCGCCCCCCGCTTTGTCGCCTCCATCACCGCGCTGGCTTCTCGTGCCCGCTCGGCGGAATTTTTCACCGTCACGGTGATTTCATCGAAGGCGGAAGTGGTCTGCTCCAGCGAAGCCGCCTGCATTTCGGTGCGCTTGGCGAGATCGTCGGTGGCACCGGCGATTTCCAGTGAATTGGTCCTGAGGCGCGCCGATGTATGAAGAACGGTCGAAATCGTCTCGGCCAGCCGTTCGACGCTGCCGTTGAACTCCGTGCGCAGCGCCTCGTATTCCGCGGCGAAGGACTGGCGGATCCGGATTGACAGATCGCCATTCGACAGCTGCTCCAGTCCGTGGGTCAAGGCCTCGATGACCTGCAGCCGCCCGGCCTCCTCGGCCGCCTTCTGCTGGCTCAAGGCCATGTCGCGCTCACTCTGCCTCTGCCGGTTGTCCTCGGTGCGCTGGCGGGCATTGCGCCGTTCGATCGCGGCTTCCCGGAAGATGGAGACGGATTTCGCGACATCCCCGATCTCGTCGGATCGACCGGCATAGGGCACGTCCTGATCATAATCGCCAGAGGTCAGCGTCTTCATGTAGGACGACATGGCGGCCAGCGGCTGGACGGCACGGCGGCGGAAGAACCAGAGGCCGGCAAGCAGCAGGCAGACCGAGGCGACCGAGCTGATGAACGCGGCTGCGGACAGCGTGCCTGTGTCGGCGGCAGCGGCGGTTTCCTGCTCCTTCAGGAAGGTATCGGCCATGGCGACGAGTTCGTTGACGGCGGTTTCGTGGTGATGAAAACTTGTCTTCAGGTCACTGAGCGCGCGCTCAGCGGCCGCCAGGTCATTTGCTTGAAAGGGCGCGAGAAACTTCTTGTCCATGACCTCCCAATAGAGATCGCCACGCGCCAGAACGTCGTTTTCCAGCTTGGCCATCAGCGTGGCCGGAGCAGTCGATGCTTTCCAGTAGACCCGGCGATCCTCGAAGGCTTGTTTCAGGACGGCGATCTTGTCGAGATTGGCCTTGGCGAATTCCGGATTGGAAACCGCCTCCATCGCCAGCATGTAGGATTCGACGGTATAGAGCGGCGGTGGCAGGATGTCGGCGATCAGGTCCTTGCCGTAGATGATCTGGGTATAGACCGGGCCGTTGACCCGCAACTTGTTGAAGGCATGGGTCTTGATGCCGATCGACAGGACAAGGCCGCCAATCACGATGGCACCGAAAATAAGCAGTCCGCGGGCAATGGTAAACTTCATGCAATCCCTCCAGCCAAAAGTCCTCGCACGAAGAGGTCTCCAGCGGGCGCGGGACAATCATCGGTGCAAGCCTGAAAAACCCCGGATCTCGACCGGCGCGGAGCGTCCAGCATCATGCAACCGGCCGTCTCTCGACGAGCAGACCAGCACCCTCCTGATGGTTGGTTAAATTATAATATAATTATTACGCTGTGATTAACTGTATTAGCGGTTTGTGCTGCCGTTACCGTGGGTTGGAGGTTTTGATCCAAAAAGCGGAATATCACTCCTCGTCATCCATCATCCCCGTCAGTCGCATGCCCTCGATCCAGGTCGCGCCGTCGGTGCGGATGACGCGTTTGCGGCGGGTGCCGCAGCGCGCTTCGATCTCTGAAGCCAGCGCCTCCGAATGGGTGACGATCCAGATCTGGCTGTCGGTGGAAGCGGTGGCGATCATGGCGGCAAGCGCCGGCAGCATGTCGGGATGCAGGCTCGTCTCCGGCTCGTTGAGGGCGATGAAGCGTGGCCGGCGATAGGAGAGCAACGCGCCGGCAAGGGCGAGAAAACGCATCTGCCCGTCCGACAGTTCACGCGGCGAAAACTGGCGCTTCGGAAAGTCTGGAAACACCAGCGAGAATTCGGCGAATTCCATCGGTTCGGGAATGACGAGCCGGGCGCCGCCAAAAGCATCGCCAATCGCGCGATCAAGATCGACCGTATCCCCGCGAGTATGGCGCAGCGTCGCAAAGACCGCCGCCAGGTTGGAGCCATCCTCGTCCAGCATCGGCGCCGTGACGGCAAGGCAGGGCGAGCGCAGCGGCGAGTCGCGGTCGGTGCGGAACCCGTGAAAGAAACGCCAGCCATCGATCACCCGCCGCAGCGTCCCGACCTCAGGATAGTGACCGGCATCGCCGAGCAGGCCGATGGCGGTGTCCGATGTCAGCGCTTGCTCGGGATAGTCGTTCATGCGGCCCGTTTCGTTGCGCACCTGAATCAGCGGGCCTTTCCGCTTCATCATGACGGCGGGACGCCGCCCGGCATCAACGCTGAGTTCCTCCTCCTTGATCTGCGGCTCGAAGACAAAGCCGGCCATCAGCGGTGGGCGCAGGCCGCATTCGATCCGGTAGAAGAAGGTCGCGGCGCGCTCCTCATCCAGAAGCTCGACCTCGAGCTTGACCCTCACGGGATCACCGCTTCGGCGCGTGCCGCTCCATAGCGCGGAGGCCATGCCGCCCTCGCGGGCGATCTCGTATGCCAGCCGGCCGCGCACGGCCGCCTGTACCAGTTGCAAGGCGCGGTAGAGATTGGATTTGCCGACGCCGTTTTCGCCGATGAACAGGTTGACGCTGCCCATGTCCATGCGAATGGATTTCAGCGAACGGTAATTGGCGGCGAACATCGATCGAATCTGCATCATGCAGCCTATCCGATCGTCTCCGGGGACGAAACCGGGTTGCGGAAGTCGGCATCCGCATCGCCGGCGAGGTCGTGGACCGTGTGCCGCTCCAGCCCCCGCGTCACCTCGACCGGATCGCCGTCCAGCGCGTCGGGCTGGATCATGTTGCCGATGGTGAAATCGAAGACGTCGCCCTTCTTGTTCAGAAGCTCGTGGAAGACGGTCATGTCGCGCAGTTCGGTCGACCATTTGGCCAGCCAGTAGAACAGGCCGGAATTGCGCGCCGACATGTGCACCGGCAGGATCGGCAGGTCGTACTTGCGCGCCAGCGACACGGCCGAGATCTTCCAGGGCCGCTCGTTCAACCGACCGTCGCCCCAATAGGCGATACGGCCGGAGGGAAAGAGAATGGCGGCCTTTCCCTCGGCAAATGCCCGGTTCGTGAGGTGAAGCGTCTCGCGCGTCTTCAGTTTGCTCTTGTGCTCCTCGCGCCATTCGACCGGAATGATCATCTCGGCGAACCGCGGATTGACCCGGATGGCATCACGATTGGCGAAGAACATCATGTCCGGGCGACGCGTCTTCATCAGGTCGAACATGGCGATGCCGTCGGCAATCCCGGTCGGGTGATTGCTGACAAGCAGAAATCCGCCCC
>NZ_DATJDJ010000063.1:0-43176 GCF_035497515.1 Pararhizobium sp.
CCGCAACCGTGCTCGTGCCCCTGTCGGGCGGCGGCCTGGCAGCCGGCGTGGCTGCCGCCGTCAAGGGGATGAACCCCGGCACGAAAGTGATCGGCCTGACGATGGAGCGGGGGGCGGCCATGAAGGCGAGCCTCGATGCCGGCCGTCCGGTGCAGGTCGAGGAATTGCCGAGCCTTGCCGATTCGCTCGGAGGCGGCATCGGGCTCGATAACCGGCTGACCTTCGCCATGTGCCGCGACCTGCTCGACGAGGTCGTCCTGCTCTCCGAAGAAGAGATCGCCGCCGGCATGCGCCATGCCTATGCGGTGGAGCGCGAGATCGTCGAAGGTGCCGGTGCCGTGGGCATGGCCGCCCTGCTTTTCGACCGCATCCGACTGCCAGGACCGGTCGTCGTCATCCTGTCCGGCTGCAATGTCGATATGGAATTGCACCGCCGGATCATCAACGGCGCCGTGTCCCTCGCCACGGAGGAGGCCGCATGAGCCGGATGATCATTCTCACAGAAGCCGAGTTGAGAGCCATCGTAACGCTGGACCGCGAGATCGTCGGCTGTATCGAGGACGCGTTTCATGCCTTGGCGACCAAAGCCGTCGCCATGCCGCCGATCCTGCGGCTGGATATTCCAGAACATCGCGGTGAAGTCGATGTAAAGACGGCCTATGTGCCGGGGCTCGACGGTTTTGCCATCAAGATCAGCCCCGGTTTCTTCGACAATCCGAAGATCGGCCTGCCGAGCACCAACGGTATGATGGTACTGCTTTCGGCAAAAACCGGCCTCGTCCAGGCGCTGCTGCTCGACAATGGCTACCTTACCGATATCCGCACCGCCGCCGCCGGCGCGGTCGCGGCCAAGCATCTGTCGCGGGAGGATTCAGGCGTGGCCGCGATCTTCGGTGGGGGTATGCAGGCGCGGCTGCAGCTGCAAGCGCTGATGCTGGTGCGGCCGATCCGTGAAGCGCGGATCTGGGCGCGGGATGGTGCAAAGGCGCGGCTGGTCGCGGCCGAGCTTGCGGCAGCGCTCGGTATTCCAGTCGTCGCCCATGCGGATGCGAAACAGGCCGTCACCGGTGCCGATATCATCGTCACCACCACGCCCTCGGACATCCCGATCCTGAAGGATGAGTGGCTGCAGCCCGGCCAGCACATTACGGCCATGGGGTCGGATGCCGAGCACAAGAACGAGATCGAGCCGGCCACCGTCGTCAACGGCTACTACGTGGCCGACAGCGTCGGGCAGACGCGTCGCCTCGGCGAATTGCACCACGCGATCGCCGCCGGCCTCGCAGAGGCCGAGGTGGATTTCCCCGAACTCGGGCAGATCGTCGCCGGGCAGAGGCCAGGGCGCACCGGCGCAGACCAGATCACCATCGCGGACCTGACCGGAACCGGTATCCAGGACACCGCCATCGCAACGCTTGCCTTTACGCGTGCCGGTTCGGCAGGCGCTGGCACCGCATTTGAAAGTTGAGACCGGCACCTGCCGGAGAATGAGGGAGTGACATGACCCAACCGAATCTCAAATTCTCCTTGGGGGAATATGAAGCGCGCCTGAAAAAGACGCGGCAAGCCATGGAGAAGAAAGGCGTCGATCTTTTGATCGTCAGCGATCCCTCCAACATGGCCTGGCTCACCGGCTATGACGGCTGGTCCTTCTATGTGCACCAGGCGGTCATCGTACCGCCGACCGGCGAGCCGATCTGGTATGGCCGCGGCCAGGATGCCAACGGCGCCAAGCTCACCGCCTATCTGAAGCACGAGAACATCATCGGCTATCCGGATCATTACGTTCAGTCGACCGAGCGGCATCCGATGGACTATCTCGCCGCAAAGCTTGCCGAGCGCGGTCTCGACAAGCTGACGATCGGCGTCGAGATGGACAATTACTGGTTCTCGGCCGCCGCCTTCGCCTCGCTGATGAAACATCTGCCGAATGCGCGCTTCGTCGACGTCACCGCGCTGGTCAACTGGCAGCGTGCGGTGAAAAGCGAGACCGAGATCAAATATATGCGCAATGCCGCCCGCATCGTGGAGGGCATGCACCAGCGCATCTTCGACACGATCGAAGTGGGCATGCGCAAATGCGACCTGGTCGCGGAAATCTACGACGCCGGCATTCGCGGCACGGACGGGCCGGATGGCAAGATCGGCGGTGATTATCCGGCGATCGTTCCGCTCCTGCCATCCGGCGTCGATGCCTCCGCACCGCATCTGACCTGGGACGACCGGCCGATGAAGAGCGGCGAAGGCACGTTCTTCGAGATCGCCGGCTGCTACAACCGCTATCACGTGCCTTTGTCGCGCACCGTCTTCCTCGGCAATCCGACGCAGGAATTCCTCGATGCCGAGAAGGCGACGCTGGAAGGCATGGACGCCGGTCTTGCCGCCGCCAAGCCCGGCAATACCTGCGAGGATATCGCAAACGGCTTCTTCGGCGTCCTGAAGAAATACGGCATCGTCAAGGACAACCGCACCGGCTACGGCATCGGTATCTCCTATCCGCCGGACTGGGGCGAGCGCACGATGAGCCTGCGTCCCGGCGACCGCACCGAGCTGAAGCCCGGCATGACCTTCCATTTCATGACCGGCCTCTGGCTCGAGACCATGGGCCTGGAGATCACCGAAAGCATCCTGATCACCGAGACCGGGGTCGAATGCCTGGCCAATGTGCCGCGCAAGCTGTTCGTCAAGGATTGAGCCTGCCATGAGCGACACCGGACTGCGCGCCTCACCCATCACGCCGACCGTCGATTTTTCGGCTGACGGCATCCAGCATGGTTTTCTCCGGCTGCCCTATAGCCGCGACGATTCCGCCTGGGGCTCTGTGATGATCCCGATCACCGTCGTCAGGAACGGGGAGGGGCCGACGGCCCTTCTCACCGGCGGCAATCACGGCGACGAATACGAGGGGCCGATCGCCCTGTTCGACCTCGCTCGAACCTTGAAGACGGAGGATGTTTCCGGCCGGGTCATCATTATCCCCGCCATGAACTATCCTGCTTTCGTCGCCGGTACCCGCACGTCACCGATCGACAAGGGCAACATGAACCGCAGCTTTCCGGGCAGGCCGGACGGTACGGTGACGCCGAAGATAGCGGACTATTTCCAGCGCGTGCTTCTGCCGCTTGCCGATATCGTTCTTGACTTCCACTCGGGCGGCAAGACGCTCGATTTTTTGCCCTTCTGCGCCGCCCACATCCTGCCGGGCAAGGCGCAGGAGGCGCACGCGTTCGACCTGGTTGAAGCCTTTTCCGCGCCCTATTCGATGAAGATGCTCGAGATCGACGCCGTCGGCATGTACGACACGGCGGCGGAAGAGATGGGCAAGGTGTTCATCACCACCGAGCTCGGCGGCGGCGGCACTTCGACAGCCAAGACGGCAGGGATCGCCAAGCGGGGCGTGATCAACGTGCTGCGCCAGGCGGGCATCGTCAAAGGCAAGGCCGCCGTGTCATCAACGCAATGGCTGGATATGCCGGACGGCGACTGCTTTGCCTTTGCGGAAGAGGGCGGGTTGATCGAGCCGCTCGTCGATTTGGGAGACACTGTCGTCAACGGCCAGGTGATTGCGCGCATCTATCCGATCGGGCGCACCGGTGTCGCGCCCTGCGAGGTTCATGCGAAAATGGACGGCATGCTCAGCGCCCGGCATTTCTCCGGGCTCGTCAAAGCCGGAGATTGCATCGCGGTCCTGGCGATAGCGGTCTGACGCTTCGCCGCTGTAGTTCGAATGACGATACGGAAGACGCTATCCGCGATCCGAACCGGGCTTTCGAACCAGAATCGCCCGAAAATCATTGACGTTGGTCCCGGTCGGGCCGGTGACGAGCAGGTCGCCGGTCGCGTGAAAGGCCGTCCAGGCGTTGTTCTGCATCAGCATCGACTTGGCATCGACGCCGGCTTTGCGCATGCGCTCGACGGTATGACCATCGGCAAAGGCGCCGGCATTGTCCTCGGAACCGTCGATGCCATCCGTATCGGCTGCAAGCGCATGAATGCCGTCGGTGCCGTTGATGCCGAGTGCGAAGGATAGGAGAAACTCGCTGTTGCGTCCGCCCTTGCCCTTCGCGCGCAGCGTCACGGTCGTTTCGCCGCCGGAAAGCAGCAGGACGGGTCTGGCGAAAGGCCTGTCACATGTTGCGATCTCGCGGGCGATTGCCGCATGCATGCTCGCCACGTCACGGGATTCTCCTTCAACCGAATCCGAGAGAATCCGAGCTTCGATGCCGTGCCTGCGCGCTTCTTCGGCAGCAGCTTCAAGCGAGACCGCGGCCGAGGCGACGACATGGACTTCGTTGCGCGTAAACCGCGAATCATCAGGCCCCAGCCCGTCTGCTGCCGAAGATTCAAGATGCGCCATGACGGCTTCGGGAAGGTTCATGCGGTAAGCATCGATCAAGGCGAGCGCATCCTGCCGGTTTCCGACATCTGGCACCGTCGGGCCGGAGGCAACCAGCGCGGGATTGTCGCCGGGAATATCGGAGACGACGAAGGAGACGACCCTGGCCGGATGGGCAGCGGCCGCAAGGCGTCCGCCCTTGATGGTGGAGATGTGCTTGCGGATTGTGTTCATGGCCGAGATTGGCGCGCCGGACGCCAGAAGGACTTGGTTGACGGCAATTTCGTCGGCAAGCGTCAGGCCCTGCGCGGGAGACGGTAGAAGGGCAGAACCACCACCGGAGATGAGCGCGATGACGAGATCGTCTTTGGTCAGTCCTTCCACGGCTCGAAGCAGGCGCCGCGATGCGGTGAGGCCCGCCTCGTCGGGAACGGGATGGGATGCTTCGATGATCTCGATATGCTTGCAGGGCACTGAAAAACCGTAACGGGTGACGACCACACCCTCCATCGGCCCGTCCCAGAGGGTCTCGAATGCGGCGGCCATTAGTGCCGACGCCTTTCCGGCACCGATGATAATGGTGCGGCCCTTCGGCTTTTCAGGCAGGTGCTGGCGAATGCCGTGGACCGGGTCGGCGGCCCTGACGGCCGCATCGAAGGTCGCGCGCAGGAAGCGGCGTGGGTCGAGGGACTGCATGGAAGGTCCTTGGTTCAGTGCCCGGCCCGGATGAGATCGGCTGCTTTTTCGGCAATCATGACCGTTGCCGCATTCGTATTGGAAGAGATCAGGCGTGGCATGATGGAACTGTCGCAGACGCGCAGCCCCTCGATGCCACGGACGCGCAATTGTGGATCGACCACCGCGTCGGCGTTGTCGGCCGCGCCCATGCGGCAGGTGCCGACGGGGTGGTAGGCCGAGCGCCCGTGCTCGCGGGCGAAGGCCATGGCCTGTTGCCGGTTGGTGACCTGCGTGCCGGGAAGATGCTCGCGCTTGATGTAAGGTTTGAAGGCCTCCTGGGCCAGGATGTCCCGGCTGATTAGAATGCCGTCGGCAGCGCGCTCCAAGTCGTAGGGCTCGGCATACGGGTTCGGGTCGATGATCGGAGCATCCGTCGCATTTGCGGTGCGTAGCGTCACGCTGCCGCGCGAGCGCGGGCGTACGGGATAGGAATTGAGCGTACAGCCGTTGCCGCCGGGGACGGATCCGACCCCCTCCTCGACGCCGGCGCCGGGGAGAAAGTGAAACTGGATGTCGGGCGTCTTTTCCGTCCTGTCGCCCCACCAGAAGGCGCCCGCTTCGACGATGTTGGAGGCGACCGGTCCCTTGCCGAACAACATATATTCAAGCCCGGCCATCGCTTGCCAATGCAGCTTCTTGTAGCGGTCGATGCCGTAGGAGCCCGACAGTTCGGCAAGAACATCGACATCCATATGGTCCTGAAGATTCTGGCCGACTCCGCTGAGGTCGTGAAGCGCGTCAATGCCGACAGACCGCAGATGTTCGGCCGGACCGATGCCCGATAGCATCAGCAGTTTCGGCGAGCCGATGGCGCCTGATGTGACGATGACCTCCCGGTCCGCCCGCAGAGTCACAGGCCGTCCGTTCTCGATGATTTCGACTCCGATGGCCCTGCCGTTCTCGATGACGATCCGGTTGACCATGACGTCGGTACGCAGCGTCAGGTTCGTGCGAGCAAGGGCCGGTTTCAGATAGCCGGTAGCGGTGCTGCTGCGCTTGCCGTTCTTCGTCGTAGCCTGATAGAAGCCGGTACCCTGCTGGCTGACGCTGTTGAAATCGCCATTGTAGGGGAGACCTGCTTCCTGTGCGGCGCGCACGAAGACGCGGGTGAGCGGATGGGGTGTCGTCGAGGTGACACCAAGCGGGCCTTCGGTGCCGTGATGCGGGCCGCCGAGCGAGTCGTTGCCTTCGGAGCGCCGGAAATAGGGCAGCACATCCGTGTAGGACCAGCCATCGCAACCTTCCTCATGCGCCCAGGCGTCGTAGTCCTCGGGGCAGCCACGGGTGAAGACCTGCGCATTGATGGAACTGCCGCCGCCAAGCACGCGGGCCTGCGGATAGACCATCCGACGTCCGCCGATTTCGCGACCGGGTGCAGTTTCATAACCCCAGATCAGCGGGCCTGCCGTCATCTTGAAGAAGCCCACCGGAAGATGGATGTAGAAGTTCGTGTCGCGCGGACCCGCCTCGAGCAGGGTAACCGTAACGGCAGAATCTTCGGTCAGTCGCGCCGCGAGAACGCATCCCGCAGAGCCGCCACCGATGATGATATAGTCGGGCATTCCATTCCTCCGCTTGAGATTTTCTGCCGGTTTTTCATCAGCTTTGCATCTCTTCGACGCGCACCATCTCAAGTCTCTTGTGCGGCGTCAAGAGAAAGGGTATGGTTATCGTGTTGAAGGGTTGTCGTACAAATATTGGAGGGCGCGACAAGCTTTCGGACCAGTTTAATGCATCCGCACAAAGTTGCTGAACCGCAGTTTGCAGAATTTCAACGGGAGGATTGAGAATGAAAGATGGAAAGATTTTGATGAATTTCGGCGAGATCAACCGCCGAACGCTGATAATTGGCGCGGCCACCGGTCTTGCTGTTTCGGCCATGCCGAAGCGCCTGTTCGCGCAGGGAGCGCCGACATTGGTGACCTCGATCCGGTCGCTGTCCAATCCGTATCATGCGGTGTGGAAAACCGGTGCTGAAGCCTTTGCCAAATTTGCCGGGCTGGAGCACGTGACGCTGGTATCCGAAGGCAACAGCGAAAAGGGCATTGCCGACATCAAGGCGATGCTGGCCAAGACCGGCGGCAACATGGTTCTCAATTCCGACCCGAACGATACCCCGGATGCGCGTCCGATCGTCGAGGCCTGCAAGGCGGCCGGCGCCTATGTCGTCACCCAGTGGAACAAGCCGGCCGATCTTCATCCGGTGGACTTCAATCCGAACTATGTTTCGCATATCGAATTCGACGGGATTTCCAGCGGCAAGGAGATCGCCGAAATCCTGTTCAAGGCGATCGGCGGCTCGGGTGGCATCATCGCGCTCGGTGGCCAGATCTCGAACACGGCGGCCATCGAACGCAAGAAAGGCCTCGATGCGGCCCTCGCTGCCAACCCGAATATCAAGCTGCTTGATTTCCAGGTCGCCAACTGGAAGTCCACCGAAGCCTTCGACCTTACCGGCAACCTGCTCACCCGGTTTGGCGACGAAATCAAGGGTATTTGGGCCGCCAACGACGACATGGGCACAGGCGCGCTCGAAGCGCTTCGTGCGGAAGGCCTCGCCGGCAAGGTTCCGGTCGTCGGCATCGATGGCATCAAGTCCGCCATCGACGCGGTTCGCACGGGCGAATTCGCTGCCACAATCACATCCGATCCGTTCTGGCAGGGCGGTATCGGCCTGGCGCTCGGCTACAATGCCCTGACGAAGAAGTTCGATCCGGCCGCCGAGCCGGCGGAGCACCGCGAGTTCTACGGCAAGGTGGTTTCGATCACCAAGGACAATGTCGAGGAATATTACAAGACCAACATCGAAGCTCAGCCGAGCCTCGACTGGACCGATCTGTGGGGCCGCGTCGTCGGCCAGATCAGAACGTAAGCATCTCAACAGATGCCCGGCGCGCCATTGGCCGTCGTGTATAGCCGGCAGCGGAACGTTTCCGTTGCCGGCGTTTCAGCCCGGATGCGGAGTATATCTTTTGACGATCAATTCTGAAACCATGAAGCCCGTCACCAACCTGGAGCGGACATCAGCCATGGATGCTGTTTTTGCGCGGTTCTTTCGCGGCCAAGGGGCGCGCCGCCTGCGCACATTCGCACCGCTAATCGTGCTTGTCGTGCTGTGCGTGCTGATCTCCATCGCAAACCCGAATTTCATCGAAATACGCAATCTCGTGCGGATCGCCAATTCGTCGGCGGTGCCACTCACGCTCGCCATGGGCATGACGTTCATCATCCTGATGGGCAGCATCGACCTGTCCGTGGAAGGCGCGCTTTCCGTCGCCGCCATGGTGCTGGTGTTGCTCGCAAGCAATGACGCCAACGACAATGATTACGGCTGGCTTGCCGTTATCGCGGCAATCGCAGCCAGCACGGCGATGGGCCTGCTGAATGGGATCATCCAGACAGTCTTGCGGATTCCGTCGTTCATGGCGACGCTCGGTATCTGGTTTATCGGCCTCGGCCTTTCGGTTTTCATGCTCGGCGGCTCGGCCATCCGGTTGATGGACAATTCCGTCCGCTCGCTGGCGCTGGAACGCTTTCTCGGCCTGCCGCTGGCGGTATGGGTCGCAACCGCGGCCTTTCTGCTGGCGATTGTCATTCAATACCACACGCGCCTCGGCCGGCATATCTTGGCGATCGGTGGCGGCGAGGACGTGGCCGAACTGTCCGGCGTCAATCTCAAGCGTGTCCGCATTACCGCTTTCGGCGTCGCCGGTTTCTTCTTCGGCATCGCCGGAGTTCTGGCCGCCGCACAACTCGGCCAGTCGAATGCCGTGATCGCCGACGGCCGCCTGTTTGCAGCCGTCACGGCCGTCGTCGTCGGTGGAACGGCGCTAACGGGCGGCGAAGGCGGCGTGGTCAATACGCTGGTCGGCGTGCTGATCGTCACAGTGCTTGCCAATGGCATGGTGCTTCTGGGCATCTCCCCATACGTGCAGCAGACGGTGCAAGGCCTGATGATCATCGCCGCCGTCGCGCTGTCGCTCGATCGTCTCCGTCTCAAGATCGTGAAGTGAACGGCTATGTTGTCAGTCAACGGAATCTCGAAATCCTTCATGGGCGTCAAGGCGCTGAAGAACGTCTCGCTGGAAATCCGGCCGAATGAAGTCATCGGCCTGATCGGTGAAAATGGCGCCGGTAAATCGACGCTCATGCGCACGCTCGCGGGCACGCTGCAGCCGGACTCCGGCACGATGACGCTGGATGGCGAGCGGCTGCGTTTGCGCAGTACACGTGACGCCGCCGTTCATGGCATCGGCATGGTGTTCCAGGAGCAATCGCTGCTTCTCAACATGTCGGTCGCAGAAAATATCTACCTCGGGCAGGAGCATCAGTTCACCCGCCTCGGCATTGTCAACTGGAAGGCGATGCGGGAAGCGGCGCGACGCCAGCTCGGCAAGATCGGCGTCGATATCGACGTGACGACACGCACCTCCGAACTCACCTTTGCCGCCCGCCAGATGGTCGAACTCGCCAAGGCACTGACGCTGGAGGAAAGCGTATCACGACCGCTGGTCATTCTTCTCGACGAGCCGACGTCGGTTCTGACATCGTCCGACATCGACGTGCTGTTCGAGCGCATCCGCTCCCTGAAGAAGCGGGCGAGTTTCGTATTCGTCTCGCACCGCCTCGACGAGGTCCTGCGTATTTCCGACCGGGTTTACACCATGAAGGACGGCGAAGTTGTTGCCGAGCATCAGGCAAGCCAGGTGACGGGGCCGGAACTGCACGAGATTATGGTTGGCCGCGGTCTGCAGACCGAATACTACAAGGAGCCGCGCCAGATGGCGCCTGGGCCTGACGTTATTCTCGAAGCCAACGGCTTGGGCGTCAAAGGTGCCTTCCACGGCGTCGATTTCAAGATCCATGCGGGCGAGATCGTCGGTATTGCCGGCGTCGTCGGCTCCGGACGCGAGGAGATCACCCGCACGCTCGGCGGCTTCCTGCCGCAGACTGAAGGGTCGCTGAAAATTCGAGGCGAGGCTGTGCGCTTCACCTCGCCGGAACAGGCGGTGCGCAAGAGTATCGGCTATGTGCCGCGCGAACGCCGGATCGAGGGGCTGGTGATGTTCCTGTCGATCGCCGAGAACATCACGCTTGCCGATCTGTCCAGCGTCATGAAGAACGGCAAGATCGATTATGGGGCAGAGCGGAAGCTCGCCACTGACTGGATCCGCAAGCTGCGCATCAAGGCACCGGGCCCGGAGATTGCCTGTCGCAAGCTTTCCGGTGGCAACCAGCAGAAGGTGGTGCTGGCCCGCTGGATGACGGCCGGGTCGCGTGTTTTGATCCTCGATCATCCCACCCGCGGCCTGGATGTCGGCGCCAAGGAAGAGGTCTATGAACTCGTCCGCGATCTCTCCGCACAGGGCATCGCCATCCTGCTCCTGTCGGACACGCTGGAAGAAACCATCGGGCTTTCCCACAGGGTTCTCGTCATGCGGGATGGCGAAGTCACGGCGCGTTTCGATGCTGCTGCCGGCAACAAGCCGGACCAGGTCGATCTCGTGCGGGAAATGGTGTGAGGAAACGGCCATGAAGAAACTATCCGATATCTTCGCGCAGGGCTGGGTCCAGGGCGCCATTCCTCCGGCGCTTCTGGTGCTGCTGATCGCCATCGTCGAGATCGGCTCGCCAGGCTTCCTGACCGGTGAAACTCTAGGGCTTCTGCTCGGCAATACCGCCGTTCTGTTCATTCTCGCGACCGGCGTCACCTTCGTTATCCTCATCGGCGGCATCGATCTGTCGATCCAAGCCGTGGCGTCGCTTGCAAGCGTCATTCTCGCGCAGTTGCTGCCTTCCATGGGTGCATTGGCTTTCCCGGTGGCGGTCGGATCCGGGCTCATCGTCGGCATTCTCAGTGGCTTCGTCCATGTGCGCCTGCGTGTTCCTTCCTTCGTCGCGACGCTTGCGACCGGCGGCGTCGTTGCCGGCATGGCGCTCTGGTTTGCGCAGGGGCGGGCGATCACCATCGAGGAAGGCGGCCGCCTCAGCACCACCTGGATCAATGGCGCCGTTGCCGGTATTCCGGTCGTGGCCATGCTCGCCGCCATCGTCGGCATCATCAGTTTCATGGTGCTGCGCTACACGCGCTTTGGCCGCTACAGCCTGGCGGTCGGGGCCGGTGAGCCGGCGGCGCTGGCCGCAGGCGTCAATGTCGATCGTACTAAGATCATCGCCTTTGCCATTTCCGGCACACTGGCGGCGATCGCCGGCGTCATTCTGGCTGCAAGGCTTTCCAGCGGTTCGCCGAGCCTTGCCAACCAGCTGCTGCTGCCCGCCATCGCCGCCGTTATCGTCGGCGGCACGGCCATTACCGGCGGTCTCGGCGGCGTGGCACGCACGGCAGTCGGGGCGCTGATCATCTCGATCGTACGCATCGGCATGACCTTCATCGGCGTCAACATCTTTGCGGAAAACGTGGTCTTCGGGGCTGTGCTGATCATCGCGGTGGCCATCACCATCGACCGCTCGAAAATCCCGGTCATCAAATGAGTACGCAATTTCCTCCCAGGAAAGCGTCCCACGGTCGGGAAAGGAACCGCGCCATCGGGCGCGGTTCCGAAAACGCCCGCTCAGGACATCGTATCGAGGTCGATCAATTCGATCTTGTAGCCGTCCGGATCTTCGATGAAGGCGATATGCGTCGTACCATGCAGCATCGGCCCCGGAGGGCGAGGAATGCGCGCGCCCTGCTTTTCCAGTTCTGCGCACACGGCGTAGATATCGCGAACGCCAAGAGCCAGATGTCCGAACGCCGTGCCGAGGTCATAACTGTCCTCGCGGCGCCAGTTAAAGGTGAGCTCGATGACCGTATCGGTCTCCTCCGGGCCATAGCCGACGAAAGCGTTGGTGAATTTTCCGCCCGGATAGTCGTCGCGACGCAGAAGCGTCATGCCGAGAAGCTCGGTGTAGAATTTGATCGAGGCATCAAGGTCGGAAACCCGGATCATTGTGTGCATGTTGCGAAAGCCGCTTGCAGCGCTCATCGTCCTCTTCCTTTAATAAGATATGGTTTTCATTCTGATTTTCGACATAAGAGCAGTGCGCGAAGGCACGGCGCTCTTGATGTTCATTATCAGTGTTGTATGATAACCATGCAACTGACGTCATTGTCCAGTTGTTTTCGACCTGACGTGGAGGCCGCTTGATGGACGCCGTTACGATACCCCGCGAAATGCTGCTTGCGACGCTCAAGACAGCCCTTCCCGCCGGTATTCTGCTAAGCGCCAAGGATGATATCGAGCGCTATACACGCGACTGGTCCGGCGATCATTTCGGCATGCCGCTTGCCGTCGCGCGCCCCCGCTCGGTTGATGAAGTCTCTCAGCTTATGCGCTGCTGCAGCGCCAACGCCATTCCGGTGGTGCCGCAGGGCGGGCTGACGGGCCTCGTTGGCGCCGCTGTTGCCGCCCCCGGCGGCGGCGAGGTGGTCATATCGCTGGAGCGGTTGAACAAGCTGCGTTCCATCAGCGCCATCGATTTCGCCATGGTGGTCGAGGCCGGCTGTATTCTGGAAGAGGCCAAGCGCCATGCGGAAGCCGAGGACTGCATCCTGCCGATCACCTTCGGCGCGCAGGGCAGCTGCCGCGTCGGCGGCAATGTCGCCACTAATGCCGGCGGCTTTAATGTGCTGCGTTATGGCATGACCCGCGATCTCGTGCTCGGGCTGGAGGTCGTGCTTGCCGACGGGCGGGTCTGGAACGGGCTGAAGCTTCTGCGCAAGGACAATCGCGGCTACGACCTGAAGCAACTCTTCATCGGCAGCGAAGGTACGCTTGGTATCGTCACAGCCGTATCGCTGAAGCTGTTTCCGAAGCCGACGCAGGTGGAGACGGCGCTGGTCGGCCTTCGCTCGGTCGAGGACGCGATGGCGCTCTATGCGCGCGGGCGGCGCGAATGCAGCGATCTTCTGACGGCCTTCGAGCTGATCCTGCGCGGCGGCATCGATATCGCGCTCGGCGCGCGCCCCGGTCTGCGGGATCCGCTGTCGGAAGTCTGCCCCGTCTATGTGCTGATCGAGGCCTCCGCCGGCGGCCGTGTCGATCTGCGCGCTATCCTGCAGGATTTCTTGATCAGCGTCGACGATCTCATCGTCGACGGCGTCGTTGCAGCCAGCCGGGCGCAGGGCGACCAGCTCTGGCTACTGCGGGAACTGATGGTGGAAGCCCAGGGACGCGGCGGCCGTTACCTGCGCACCGACGTCTCCGTACCGATCTCGATGCTCGCCGGTTTCGTCGAAGACACGTTGGCCGCGCTCGAAAAAAGCCATCCACATGCACTGGCGGTGACCTATGGTCACGTTGGCGACGGCAATATCCATCTCAACGTCGTGCCGCCGGTCGACATGGACGCGGATGCAATCGAAACGCTCTTCCATGAAACCGAGGAAGTGATTTTCGATGTCGTGGATCGCTATGGTGGATCGCTGAGTGCGGAACATGGCATCGGCAAGGTCAAGCAGGAGGCTTTCCTGAAGCGCATCGATGAAGTTTCGCTTGATCTTGCAGGCCGGATCAAGGATGCGCTGGATCCAACGGGTATCATGAGCCGGGGAAGAATTTTTCTGCCGCGTGCACATAGTAGGAAAGCAGGTGAGCGATGACGCTGAAACTCGACAAGGTCAATCGCGGCCCGCACCTCTCCACGCTCGTCGCCAGCTCCATTTCGCGCGAGATCGCCCAAGGGCGGCTGAGCCCGGGCGATCAGCTGCCGACCGAACAGGCCCTGGCGCAGACCTTCGGTGTCAGCCGCAACGTGGTGCGCGAAGCCATCGCGCGCCTGCGCTCCGAAGGGCGCATCTGGTCACAGCAGGGCCGCGGCGCCTTCGTTGCCGATGTGCCGAATTCCACCGTTCTCACCATCGATCACGATTCGCTGCAGCAGGCCGATGCCTTCGGGAATCTCTTCGAAATCCGCGGCATCCTGGAAGTCCAGGTCGCGGCACTGGCAGCCAAGCGCCGCACGGAAGCCGATCTTGCCGCCATGCGCGAGGCCTTGGCGACGATGGCCGCTGCCCCCTATGGCAGCGTAACCTGGCTGAAGACCGATCTGGAATTCCACAAGACGGTCGCCGCGGCAACGCAGAACACCTACATGGTGCCGTTCCTGATGTTCGCCTCCGAGCGGGTGCGCGACAGCATTCTAGCCTCCGGCAACCAGCAGCGCTCCGACGATCTGGCCAGCATCACGCTCGGCGAACACCAGCAGATCCTCGATGCCATCGAGGCCGGTGATCCGGAGGCTGCGCAGCGGGCCATGCATCTGCATCTGGCGGGTGCCGCACAGCGTGTCGGACTGTCTCTGGCAGATGATCCGGCAGATATCAAACCGGGCTCGCTGAGCGCGGCCATTCAGGAAACGTCCAAGGATACCCAGAAATGACAGGCAGACTTGAAGGAAAGACAGCGGTCGTCACGGCCGCTGGCCAAGGCATGGGCCGTGCGGCCGTTCTGGCCTTTTCACGCGAAGGCGCAACGACGATCGCCACCGATATCGACGCATCGAAATTGCAGTCACTCGAGGGACTGCGCGGCGTCACGACGCGGGCGCTCGATGTGCTGAACCCAAAGGCGATCACCGATTTCGCCGGTGATATCAAGGCGCCCGATATCCTCTTCAATTGTGCAGGCTATGTCCATAACGGCTCCATCCTGGAGTGCGACGAGGACGCGTTCGATTTCTCGGTGAACCTCAATGTGCGGGCGATGTACCGCATGATCCGCGCGTTCCTGCCCGGCATGATCGACAATGGCGGCGCCTCCATCGTCAACATGGCCTCGGTTGCCTCGACAGTGATCGCCGCCCCCAACCGCTTCATCTACGGCACCACCAAGGCAGCCGTCATCGGCATGACCAAGTCGGTGGCGCTCGATTACGTCGGCAAGGGAATCCGCGCCAATGCGATCTGCCCCGGTACGGTCGAAAGCCCGTCGCTGCAGGACCGCATGCGGGCTACCGGCGATTACGATGCCGCGCGTGCTGCTTTCATCGGCCGCCAGCCGATGGGCCGGCTTGGCACGGCGGAGGAAGTCGCCGAACTTGTCGTTTTCCTCGCCAGCAATGAATCGGCCTTCATGACCGGCAATGCCATTGTCGTTGACGGCGGTTGGTCGAACGCCTGATCATCATTTCATTTTTTATAGGACATCATCATGAAACTTCTTCGTTATGGCCAGCCGGGCGCCGAAAAGCCCGCACTTCTCGATGCTGACGGTAATGTCCGCGATCTCTCGGGACATGTCGGCGATATCACCGGCGCGGCTCTGACGAACGAAGGCATTGCCGCGATCGCCGCGATTGATCCTAAAAGCCTGCCGCTGGTCGAAAACCCCGGCCGGCTCGGCCCCTGCGTGTCGCGCGTCGGCAAGTTCATCTGCGTCGGCCTGAACTATGCCGACCATGCCGCCGAGACCGGCGCCAAGATCCCGGAAGAGCCGATCCTGTTCATGAAGGCGACCAGCGCGATCACCGGCCCGAACGACAATGTTATCATCCCGCGCAACTCGAAGAAAACCGATTGGGAAGTCGAGCTTGGCGTCGTCATCGGCGACGAGGCGCGCTACGTGACCGAAGCCGACGCGATGAACCATGTTGCCGGCTATTGCCTGATCAACGACGTATCCGAGCGCGCATTCCAGTCGGAGCGTGGTGGACAGTGGACGAAGGGCAAATCGGCCGACAGCTTCGGCCCGATCGGCCCCTGGGTTGTGACGCGTGACGAGATCGCCGATCCGCAGAACCTGAAGATGTGGCTGACGGTCGATGGCGTGTCGCGCCAGAACGGATCGAGCAAGACGATGATCTTCACCGTGCCATTTCTCGTGCACTACATCTCGCAATTCATGAGCCTGCAGCCGGGGGACATCATCTCCACGGGCACGCCTCCCGGCGTCGGGCTCGGCATCAAGCCGGACCCGATCTTCCTGCATGCCGGCCAGACCATTAAGCTCGGCATCGAGGGTCTCGGCGAGCAGCAGCAACTGACGGTCGATGCGGCCTGACCTTCTCGAAAGAGTCGCGGTTCGCCCCTCAACTCCGTCGTCATGGTCGGGCTTGACCCGACCATCTGCGGTTTTGGCAGGCGCTGAGGGGTCCTGGGCTCAGGGCCGAGGATGACGGAGTGCGGAAGAACGCTCGTGGTGCAAAAGCAGGCCGACGACGCCTGTCAACCGGGATCGCGCATCCTTGCGGCGCTTGCCAGAATACGCAGGGCGGCGCAGGCCGCTCCGTAGCCGTTGTCGATATTGCAGACGGTGATCCCCGGCGCACAACTGACCAGCATGGCGTTGAGCGCCGTTCGCCCACTCTCCGCAGCCCCGTAGCCGACCGATGTCGGCACGCAGATCATCGCCGACGAGACAAGGCCGCCGAGCACGCTGGCCAGCGCGGCATCCATGCCGGCGACGGCGATCACCACCGGATGCCGGCGGATGTCGTCCAGCCGCTCGGTCAGTCGCCAAAGGCCGGCCACTCCGACATCGACGATCAGTGAGGCTTCGATGCCGGCATGGCGCAGGGTACGCGTCGCCTCGCGAGCAACCGAAGCATCGGATGTCCCGGCCGCGACGATGGCGACGGTGCCGCTTGATGCGACAGGCCGCAGCGGGCCGAAAAAAGCGGTCTGCGAGACCGGGCAATAGTCGGCCCGTTCCCGATGCGCGGGTGAAAGTGCGGCCAGCTTGTCCATGTCGAGACGCGTGAGAAGCAGACCGGCATGTCTTTGCGCCGCGCCGTCCAGAATGGCATCGATCTGCGCGGGCGATTTCATCTGGCAGAAGACTGCCTCGTCGAGGCCGATCCGCTCGGCGCGACCGAAATCGAAGACAATGTCGTTGCCGCTCATGGTTTTGCACCGATGAATGCGCTGCCGTTGCGATAGGCGGCAAAGGCGATGGGCTTATTTGCCAAGGCATCTGGCAGGAGGCTGCCGATCAACGCGGCAAGGGCCGAACGCTTGGATGGGCTTGCAGTATCGAGGCTCAATGCATCGAGTTCAACGACGATCCCGGCTTGCCGGACGCGGCAGCGCACGGTTCGGGGAGAGAGCCTCTCCGCAACGAGCAGTTCCACCGCATGGATGGCTTGCAGCGTCTCCGGCTCGATCCGGATCAGTGTTTCGACCCGGCTCGATAGACAGGGCGAGGCGGGGAGTTCGGAGAGGTCACCGAGACCGAGACTGCGGGCAAGCGCCCGCACCCCGCTCTTGTCGATCCGGGCTTCGAGATAGGGATGACGAACGGAATATCGCCGGGCGGCATCCAATCCAGGCCGGTATTCGCCGAGATCGTCCGTGTTCGCGCCGGACAGAATCTGCCGGTCGGTCAGGTCGGCGATCGTGCCGTAGAGATTGCCCTTGCAGAAAAAGCAGCGGTTGAGCGGATTGCTGCGATATTTCTCGTCCGCCAGTTCGCCGGCGTCGATCACGCACAGATCCCATCCTTCGATCAAGGCCCAGTGCCTGACGCGCTGCGTCGCCTCGGGTGGAACGGCGGCGGACGCGGCATGCATCATCGTCACCTGATCGCGGCCAAGCATGCGGTTCGCGAGAACCGCGAGCGTCATAGAATCGACGCCGCCGCTGACGGCAACCGTTGTTGGACCGATGTCGCGGAGAATATCGCGCAGTGCGTCGATCATCCTGCGTCCTCCGTCTTGTCACCCATTTCTACCGTCCTGCGGATCGTGTCACGCGCGCTCTTGCCGGTAATATCGGCAAGGTCATCGGCTTCGATTTTCATGGTCGGGCCGCCGGGCCGTATCGCCGTCTTGGTGCGGAATGACTTGCCGTCTCTTTGAATTTCCCCTGCCTCGCGCGGCAGCATCAGGCGTTGGACCAGTGAATGCCGGATGCCGATCGTGCTGGTTTCCTCGAAAACCCGCCGCGCAACGGCCTGCAACGCATTCGCTCGCGTTAGAACACGCACATGCGCCATCATTCGCCCCTTCTTGCCGAACACCGGCGCCTGCACCACGTCGAGCACGCCGTCCTGCGCCCGCAGGTGGTCAATCCCATGGGCAAGATCCTCACCGGTCTGGTCGTCGGTCTCGAACTCGATCACGGCGATCGTTTCTGTCGTGACAACATCCTCCATCGTTTCGAAGCAGAGAATGCGCAGGCAGTTGCTGATACCCGGCAACGTGCGCGTCCCGAAACCGTGGCCGGACGTGACGAGGGTGCGGGGCGAGGGCGGAGCGGGTTCCCTGCACAGATAGCGAAGGATCGCCGCGCCCGTCGGGGTAACCCGCTCGCCGCCGATACCGTCGTCGATGGTCGCGAAATCCTGCATCAGCAGCGCTGTCGCGGGAGCAGGGACCGGCAACAGCCCATGTGCGGTCCGCACCCGACCGGAGCCGAGCGGCAGGGGACCCACCGTCCATGTTGCAGCATCCAGCTGTGCGATCAGACAGGCCGCGCCAACAATATCGGCAATCGAGTCCCAGGCGCCGACTTCGTGGAAGCTGATCTCGTCTGGCGCGGTTCCATGCACCTTCGCCTCCGCCTCAGCCAACAGCGCGAAAATGCCAATCGCGTGCCGGATGACGGCGGCATCGATCTGTGCGGTCTCCAGCGCCGATCGGATGTCCCGCCATGCGACGTGATCATGGGCGCGGTGGTGAGTTTCATCTTCGGCGTGATCGTGGCGGTGATGATCGTCATGATGCCCGTGGGGATGGCGATGCGGCGGAGTTTCTGGGCGATCATCGGCGCGGTCGACCAGAAACCGCCGCCCCGCTAATACACCGTCATTGTGTTCGACGACCGCGACGGAAACATCATCGATCAGCGGGCACCGTGACAACGTTTCACGCAGGCCGGCTTCGAGGTCCGGCCGTATGTCGAGGATTGCGGCAATGAACATGTCGCCGGCAATGCCGCCGACGGGGTCGAGGTGAAATGACTTCATTCGTCTTTGCCTGTCCTAGCGTATTGGAAGCGGATTTGTCAGCGACACGCCGTTCAGTCCGGCAATCACGTCCGAAAGTGCCGGAACGAAAGCCTCGCCATGACCGGTTGCAACGGCGGTGGCAAAGCTGTTGCGTACGGCTGCGCCGATCGGGTTGGCGACATCAGCGGATTGGGCGAAGGAGGCCAGATAGGACATGTCCTTCAAGGCGTTGACCATTGCGAAACGCTGGGCATTCTCGTTGCGGTTCAGCACGAAATCGAAGAAGGCCTGATAGAAGGAGCAGTCCATGCGGCTGCCGCGAATGACGCTGTCGAAGACCTGCGGCGTCAGCCCCGCCTTGACGCCGAGGGTCAGCGCCTCGGAATAGATCGCCGAATAGCCCATGGAGATGAAGTTGTTGAGAAGCTTCATCGTGTGGCCACTGCCGGTCGGACCGGTATGGATGACGCGTGCCGCAAAGGCATCGAGAACCGGTTTCGCCCGAGCGAAAACCTCCGACGCACCACCCGACATCACGTCAAGTTTGCCTTCCGCGGCCTCTTTTGGCGTGCGGGCGAGGGGGGCGTCGATCAGGATAATGCCTGTTGTGGCCAGATCGGCGGCGAGCGTAACGGTCGTCGAGGGATTGGATGTCGAGCAATCGATGATCAGCAGCGGCTTGCCGGCGGAGGCAAGGCCATCCGGTCCCTTGATCGCCTGCTCTACCTGTGGCGATCCGGTGACGCAGAGCACGACGATGTCGCTCGCCTCTGCCAGTTCCCTGCCAGTCCTTGCCTCGGCGGCGCCCTTGGCGACAAGATCGTCAACTGCTTCCCGGCGGCGATGGGCAAGCACTGTCAGCGGAAACCCTTTGGTCAGGAGGTTAGCCGCCATTCCGGAGCCCATGGCACCGATGCCGATAAATCCGATCCGTTCGTTCATGACGTCTTCTCCCGGTTGGTTCGGCCCTGCGTTTGCGAGCCTCTTTTGCTTTTTTTGCTGCCATCGGATAGCAGGAGTGAAATGGATTTCGCGGAAAGGGCTCGCGTGGAAGGGTCACTGAGACGATGACGGAAAAGGAAGGGGCGTTTTTCAACGCCATCCAGCATACGCCCAACCTGCGCAGCGGACTGGTCGATACGCTGATCGCGCAGATCGAGTCCGGCGATCTTGCGCCCGGTCAGCGCTTGCCGACCGAACAGGCGATCATGACGGCGACCGGCGTCAGCCGCACGGTCGTGCGCGAGGCGCTGGCATCGCTGCGCGCCAAGGGATTGATCACGACGCGTCAGGGGCTTGGCGCCTTTGTCTCCAACGATCCCAACCCACGGTCCTTCTCCATCGTTCCCAACGATCTCGAATCGATCGAGGAAGTCATCAGCGTACTGGAACTGCGTATCGGCATCGAGGTCGAGGCGGCCGGGTTCGCAGCGCTCAGGCGCACGGATGAAGATCTGGAACGCATGCAGGCGAGGCTCGATGCACTCGATGCGTCCATTCTTGCCGGTGGTTCGGGAGCTGCCGAGGATTTCGCCTTCCATCGAGCGATCCTGGTGGCGACGCAGAACTCCTACTATGCCCGGCTGTTCGATACGTTCGGCAACCTGATGATCCCGCGGCAATGGGCAAGGTTCGACACAATGGGGCCGGCCGAGCGTCAAAAGCACATGGCTCGCATGCGCCGCGAACACGGCGCCATCTTCGCGGCCATCCGCGACCGTGATGAGAACGCAGCTCGAAAGACGCTTCGCAGCCATCTGGCGCGAAGCGCCGCCCGGTTCGCGGAACTTCGTGATCATACCGGCCAGCCGACGGCCTGAACGGTCAAATTGAGAACTGCGGAATGACATACGGGCCCTCCGGGATGACGGCCACCTGACGGTCGCCGCTGCGCTCCATGCTCTTTGCTATCGCCTCGGTGAGGTCGCCGATCATGGTCACGCCGGTTAGCGTCCTATCCTCTCCTGCAAGACCCGTGGTGTAGAGTTCGATGCGGCCGACCCGCATCGGCTTCAGTTGCATCTCCGTCTGCCATTCGTCGATCTCGGCAAGTGATTTTGCGGTCAGCGTCGCCAGGAATCGTTCAGGCCCGAGTTCGACCAGGCGCGCCTGCGCCTCGCGAAATTCATGCGAACCGAACCCTTCCGAACACTCGGAAACCATGATCAGCGTGCCGCCGGGCTTGAGAATGTCGAGCGGCGTTACCATGCCCTTGATCGTCTGATAGTAGGTCTTGTCGAGCGGGTAGCCGGCGGACGAGGTGACGACGGTGCCGTATTTTCTGGGCAGGCCGATGCGCGTTGCGTCGCTGACGAAATCGACGGCCGCCGCGTGGCTGGCGATGATTTCGCCGAAGGTGACGCAGACGAGGTCGCGCTCCTCGTCGAGAACGGTGTTCAGCGCGTAGACCTCGCCCAGCAGCTTGACGATTTCTAGCTGCTCCTCATGCAGCGGATTGCCGATCAGGTTGCACTGGACGGCGAGGGGATCTTCCATGAAGCGGGCGGAGTGAAAGGTGCGGATTGTCTCGTGATGGGCGACGCCTGGCGCGATGACTTTGCGGCCACCAGACCAGCCGGCCATGAAATGCGGCTCGACCAGCCCGGTGGCAATGCGAAGATCGGCTTCGACGAACAGCTTGTCGAGCTTGACCGGCGTATGCCGTGTCGGCGTGAAGCCGAGGTCGATATGGTCCTCTTCGTTGCGGGCATAGTGGTTTTCGACGCGCACGGTTTCGAGAACCCACGGATCGCCGACCAGTTCCGCCAGTTCCTCGCCGAGATTGGGGCGATGCAGCCCGGTCGCCACCAGCACGGAGATGTTTTCTCGCGGGATGCCGCCAGAAAGCATGGTCTCGATCATCGGGCGCAAAAAGAGATGGTTCGGGACAGGGCGGGTGATATCGCAGATCAGGATGCAGGCGCTGTTGCGACCCGTGACAAGCTGCGACAGAGGCGCGGCAGCGATCGGGTTTTCGAGCGCCTCGATCACGACCGCCTTCGGATCGCCGATCTTTGGCAAAGGCTGCTTGCGGATGATCGTCGGTTCGGCACCTTCGGGCATGTGCACGCTCAGGTGACCACGTCCATAGGAAACCGCAATCGTGTCGTTTTGCATCAGGCCGTCTCCTTGATCCCGCCAAGATAGAGTTCGCGCATCAGCGACATATCCCTCAGCTCTTCGATTGGCCCGGAGATGGCGATCCGGCCATTTTGCATCAGATACCCACGCGCAGCGACGGAAAGGGCAAGCCCGGCATTTTGTTCGACCAGCAGCACCGACGCGCCGAAGCGTTCGCCGATGTTGAGGATGATCGCCTTGATCTCCTTGACGAGAAGCGGCGAGAGGCCGAGCGAAGGCTCGTCGAGCAGAAGCACCTTCGGCCTTGCCATCAGGCCGCGTGCGATTGCCAGCATCTGTTGCTGGCCGCCGCTCAGCGATCCACCCTTGTCGTTGCGTTTGGCGGCAAGGATCGGAAAGAAGGATTCCATCGTCTTCACATCGGCATTGATGCCGTCGGCGTCGCGGCGGGTATAGGCGCCGAGCCGCAGGTTTTCCTCGACCGTCATGTCCGCAAAGATGCGCCGCCCTTCCGGCACGAGCACGACGCCGCGTTTGGCCATCACGTCCGGCGGTTGGCCGGTGACGGTCTCACCGTCGAAGGTGATCAGGCCGGCGCGGGGTTTTACCAGCCCGGCGATGGTGCGCAGCAGTGTCGATTTGCCGGCGCCATTGGGACCTAGAATGGTGATGATCTCGTTCTTTTCGAGCGTCAGCGATGCATCGCGATTGACGATTGTCGGACCATAACCGGTGGTGACGTTGGACACGGAAAGCAGGGTCACAGTTCACCTCCAAGGTAGACTTCGAGTACCTTCGGGTCGTGCAGCACGTCGGCCGTAGGCCCATCGGCAATCTTTGAGCCGAAATCGAGTACGGCGAGCCGCTTGCAGAGCATCTGCATCAGCTTCATATCGTGATCGATGACGCAGACGCTGATGCCGTGCGCCGGAAATTGCTGGACGAGACCCACCAGTGCCGCTGTCTCGCGATCGTTGAGACCCGCCGCGGGTTCGTCGAGCAAAAGCAGCGATGGCCGGGTCGCAAGCGCAAGCGCAAGTCCAAGCAGGCGTAGGCTGCCGAAGGGCAGGATGCCGGCTTTCTCGCCGGCAAGGCCGGGTATGCCGACGAACTCCAGCAGCGATATCGGTGTTGGCCAGGCGAAGTTTGCGCGCGCGGACGCGGCGGAATGCTCGGTGGCGATCTGGACGTTTTCCAGCACGGTCAACCCCGGAAAGGCCATGGCCTGCTGGAAGGTATAGCCGATGCCGTTGCGCGAGATCTGGTTGGCGGGGATGCCGGTAATGTCCTTGCCCTTCCAGGTCACGGTGCCGGCGGTTGGCTTGTGGACGCCGGTGACGACGTTGAAGAGCGTCGTCTTGCCGGAGCCATTCGGACCGACCACCCCCAGGATTTCGCCTTCGTTGATCGTAAGATCGACGCCGGACAGCGCGGTGACGCCGCCAAACTGCTTGCGCAGCCCCCTGATATCGAGAATGGCATTCATCGGCCGACCTCCGAAACATTGCCCGCTGCCGGCGTGCGCTTCGACATCTTGACGAGCCAGGTCCAGCCATCGGCAATGCCGGCGATCAAGCCGTTGGGCAGGAAAAGAATGACCGCGATCAGGCAGACACCGTACAGAATTCGGGACTGGACCGGATCGAGGTTCAGGACTTCCGGCAGGAAGGAGACAAGGATGCCGCCGGCGAGTGGGCCGAGCAGCAGGCGGGCACCGCCGATCATGACCATCAGCGCCAGATAGATACTCGGGAAGGAGGCGAACTGGCCGGGCGAGATATGACGCAGGAAATAGGCGAGCAGCACGCCGGAAACGCCGGCAAAGACGCCGCTGACGATGAAGGCGCCGATCTTGTGGCGGCCGACATTGATGCCCAGTGCAGCCGCCAGTTTCTCGTTTTCGCGGACGGCGCGCAAGGTGCGGCCATAGGACGAATTGATGATCGCCCAGCTTGCGACCGCGCTGATCGTCACGAAGGCGACAACGAGCAGGTAGAAGTGCGGCAGGGTATCGAGGTCGGCGCCGAACATCGTCACTGGCTTGCCCATGTCGAGGCCGCTGGCAGCGCCGGTATAATCGCCGCCGTTGGTGAGGACGATCGTCAGCAATTGTCCGAAGGCGAAGGTCATGATGACGAAGTGGTGGCCGCTGACGCGCAGCGACGGAATGCCGATGATCGCCGCGACAATGGCGGCCATGACGCCGGCGACCGGAATGGACACCCAGAAGTCGATGTCGAAATCGCGCGCAAGAAGGGCCGCCGTATAGGCGCCGACGCCGACCAGCGCCGCATGGCCCATCGACAGGATGCCGGTCTGGCCGAACAGCACGGAAAGGCCATAGAGCGCGATGATGTTGATGCCGGCCGAGATGGCGAGTGACAGAAAGCGGTTGCTCGGGGAGAACAGCGGAACGAGCGCCAGCAGTAACAGCACGATGAGGACCGGTGCAAGCGAGCGCAGGGAAGAGACGGATTTGATCATTGTGTCTGACCGATCATGTTCATTAGCCCTCCATCAGGCCATTTTCGGGCCGCTGGTTCCCCCGAAGAGACCATGCGGACGGAACAGCAGGACGAGGATCATCAGGCCGAAGGAATAGGCGTCGGTCCATTCGGAAAAGCCGTAGCCGGCGCTCAAGCCTTCGACGATGCCGAGGATCAATCCGGCTGCGACAGCGCCCGACAGATTGCCGAGTCCCCCGATCAATGCGACGGCAAAACCCTTCATCACCATGGTGCCACCGGTGAACGGCGTGATCGGGAAAAGCGCAATCAGCAGGCCGCCGCCAAGGCCGGCCAGCGCGCTGCCAAGCACGAAGACGCCGGTAATGTAGCGGCGCACGGGAATGCCCATCAGCGCTGCCGTATCGCGATCCTCGACGCTGGCGCGCAGCGCCCGGCCATAGCGACTGCGGGTGATCATGACATAGGTCATGGCAACGACCGCGATCGTCATCAGGATGACCATCACCCGGACGGAAGCGATGCGCACGCCGCCGATTTCCCACACGGTCGTCACCGGACGTGGAATGCTCTTCTGGTTGGCATTCCAGAACAGGATGACGATGTGCTGGAGGACGACGATCAGGCCGAGCGAGACGATGAAACCGTTCGTCGGCCGTTCCAGCGTGAAGCGGAAGATGACGCGCTCCAGCACGAAGCCCATGAGAGCCACGGCAATCACACCAAGGACGAGGGCTGCCGGGAAGGGAAGACCGTTGCTGACGGCAAGCCAGGTGACGATGCTGCCGACCATCAGGAATTCGCCATGGGCAAAGTTGATGATGCCGGTCAGCCCGAAGATGAGGGTGACGCCGATTGCGATCAGCGTGATGACGCTGGCGATCGACAAGCCATTGAGGATCTGCTGAAGGAGAATATCCACGGTTGCTCTTCCGTCATGTTCCATGCTGCCCCTGAAAGCTGCGCAGCCTTTGTTTCAGGCGGTTGTCTGCCGGGCGCGGACGTCCGGCAGACGGAAGGTGACGCTCAAGGAGTGTCGTCGCCTTCTCTGGGAGAGACCTTATTGCGGAGCCTTTTCCGGAGGCTGCTGCATCGAGCAGGTGATATCGCCGCCCGGTGCCGCGGCGCAGACTTCGGTCGCATGGGTGACCTGGTGCGTCTCGTTGAAGGCGATGCTGTCTGACACCACGCCGGAATATTTCATCGACATCAGTGCATCGACAGTCTTGTCCGGATCGAAGGAGCCAGCCTTTTCCCAGGCCTTGGCGAGGAAGTGGACGTAATCATGATAGAGCAGCGAGACTGACGAGGTGACGCCATGCGGTGCGCCAGCCGCGAAATAGGCGTCGAAATACGGCTTCGAACCAGGGTTGGACGATGCGCCCCAGCAGATCGGCACGCAGCTCATCGCCACCGGAACGTCGGCGGTCAGGCCGCGTTCCTTCCAGATGCCGGGGTCCACGCCGAACATGAAGTAGCTCTTCGCCGCGCCAAGCTCGAGGGCCTGCGGCAGCGCCGTCAGCGTCGAGTCGCCGTTATACCAGAAGTGTATGATGTCAGGATCGTAGCTCTTGGCCTTGGTCAGGAAGGGCGAGAAATCCGTCGTTTCCGGCGGATAGAAGATGATGTCCGGAACCTCCTGGCCTTCCGCCTTCAGCGCCGTGATGTAGAAGGATGACAGGAATTGGCCGGTTGCATCATTGCCGGCAATGACGACCGACTTCTTCGGCTTGGCGCCGAGCAGGGGCTCAAGCAGGTTGAGAACACCGCGTGCCGTCGATCCCGAACGCTGGAATTCCTGCGGTTCCGACTGGAAGAGGTAATGGTTTGCGCCGCCGGCCTTGACGGCTTCCGGGGTCAGGACCTTGCCGAGCGTCGAATTTCCGGCGAAATGCATGACCTTGGCAGGTTGGGTGATTTTCGCCATGGCCAGTGTGAAATCGTGGGATTCCGATCCGAAGATCGCCGCAACCTTTTCGTCGCGCACCAGTTCCTGCGTTGCCGCGATCGCTGTCGCGATATCCGTTCGGTCGTCGCGCTTGACCATTTCGAGCTTGTAATTCTTACCGCCGACATTGATGCCGCCGGCATCGTTGATCTGCTTGACGGCCAGGCCGACGCCGGCCGGAAGTGTGTGGCCGGCGGAAACGAAGGCGCCGGATTCAGCGGCGACGACGCCGATCTTGATTGTATCTCCTGTGTCCTGGGCAAGCGCTGGAAGTCCGGACGCGCCAAGGCACAGCGCCAGTGCGGCGCTCCTCACTAGATTGCTTTTCACGGTTTTCATCCTCCCGATGAATTTTGCAGTCTTGCAGGGTTGTCGTACAACCCTGTTTTCTGATAATACTGGAAACAGAGGATGTCAAGCGACTGCGGCTTGCGCCCCACCCGGCAGAAAGCCGGCTAAAGCAGCGAGGGAGAACACCATGCGATCCAGACCATTTGGCCGGACAGGCCGCAACGTCAGCGAAATCGGCTTCGGCGCCTGGGCGATCGGTGCCGCCTGGGGCGAGATCAACGACGATGACGCCATCAAGGCGCTGCATGCCGCGCTGGACAGCGGCGTCACCTTCATCGACACGGCCGATGTCTATGGCGACGGTCATTCCGAGCGGCTGATCGCCAAGGCCATGAAGGAGCGCGGCGGCGAGCGGCCGTTCATCGCCACCAAGGCCGGGCGTCGCTTGTCGGAGCAGACCGTTGCCGGCTACAGCGCCGACAACCTTACGTCCTATGTCGAGCGCAGCCTGAAGAATCTTGAAACCGATACACTCGACCTGGTGCAATTGCATTGCCCGCTCACCGACCTCTATTACCATCCCGAAGTGTTCGAGCGGCTCGACCGGCTCGTCGAGCAGGGCAAGATCCGCAATTACGGTGTCAGCGTCGAACGCGTCGAGGAGGCGCTGAAGGCGATCGAATATCCCGGCGTCGTCAGCGTGCAGATCATCTTCAACGCCTTCCGCCAGCGTCCCGCCGAGCGGTTTTTCGCACTGGCGCAGGAAAAGAACGTCGCGATCATCGCCCGCGTGCCACTGGCCAGCGGCCTGCTCTCCGGCAAGTTCAAGCGCGACACCAAGTTCGAAACGACGGACCACCGCCTGTTCAACCGTAATGGAGAAGCCTTCGACGTCGGCGAGACCTTCTCCGGCGTGCCCTATGAAGTCGGCCTCGATGCAGTGGAGCGTATCCGTCCGCTGGTCTCCGGCGATACGACGATGGCCAAGTTCGCCCTGCGCTGGATCCTGATGTTCGATGCCGTCACCGTCGCCATTCCCGGTGCCCGCAATCCGGCCCAGGCCCAGTCCAACGCCGAAGCGGCTGCCCTGCCGGCGCTGTCGAAGGATGTGATGGAGAAGATCGTCCAGATCTATGACGAAGAAATCCGCAAACACGTCCACCAGAAGTGGTGAGACAGGCCCGGCTATCAACACGAGATCAACGGACATCATCATGCCCATCATCGATTCACATCATCACTTCTGGGACCCTAAGAGCGGCGGAGATTATGGCTGGCTTAGTGGTCTCTTCGAGCCGATCGACCGCGTTTTCGAGCCGGCCGATCTTCGCCCGTCGCTTGAGGCCAACGCGGTTTCCGGCACGGTCCTCGTGCAGACTTGGAACGACCTGGGTGAGACATGGGATTTCATTGGCACGGCGGCAGAGACGGATTTCGTCGCCGGTGTCGTCGGCTGGGTCGATCTGACCGACCCGGATGTCGGTCAGACGCTGGCCCAACTGAAGGCAAGCCCGAACGGCAAGTGGCTTGTGGGCGTCCGCCATCTCATCCAGACGGAAAGCGATCCCAACTGGCTTTTGCGCAACGACGCGCTGCACGGGTTGCGCGCCGTCGAAAATGCCGGGCTGGTTTATGATCTCGTCCCCAACCTGCCGCAGCTTGCCTCCTGCGTGCGCACCGTCGAAGCGTTTCCGAACATGCGCTTCGTGCTCGACCACATTTCCAAACCGAATATCCGAGAGCGGGATTTCGATGGCTGGTCACGGCTCATGCGTGGTTTTCGCGCCGAACGGGATCATGTCTGGTGCAAACTCTCCGGCATGGTCACGGAAGCGGATTGGCAGAACTGGACGCCGGAAGACCTCAAACCCTATGTCATGGAAGTGCTGGATATTTTCGGCGCCGATCGCTGCATGTTCGGAACCGATTGGCCGGTCTGCCTCGTCGCCGGAAGCTACGACCGCGTGGTTGACGCCCTGCGGGAATGCCTGGAGGATCTCGGCGAAAGCGATCTCGACAAGATCTTCGGGGCAAATGCCATCGAGGCCTATCGGCTGCCGGGTTTCTCATTCCGGCAGGACGGGTGATCGATCATGGCAAACGATGATCATCGCCGCATCGGCTTTGCGTCCCGGCTCGGTTTCGGCGCCAGCGGCATCGGCACGCTCTATCGGGACGTCCCGGAGGAGGCTGCGCGGCAGGTTCTGGCGACGGCCTATGACGCGGGCCTGCGCTATTTCGATACTGCACCGCTCTATGGCCACGGCCTGAGCGAACTCCGGCTCGGTCAATATCTGCGCACCGTGCCGCGCGACAGCATCACCGTCTCGACGAAGGTCGGCCGGTACATGCTGCCGCCGCGCGGGGAGGCGGTGGATTACGGGCTCTGGACCTCTCCGTTGCGGCTGAAACCTGTGTTCGACTACAGCTATGACGGGACGATGCGTTCGCTGGAGCAGTCTGCCAACCGCCTCGGCTTTCCGGATTTCGATCTCGTCTATATCCACGACGTCGACCGGTTCACCCATGGCGAGGCCTACGATCGGCGTTTCGGCGAGGCCATGGAGGGCGCCCACCGGGCGCTCGACGAGCTGCGCAAGGCCGGCCATGTCAAGGCGATCGGCGTCGGCGTCAACGAAAGCGACGTTGCGACGCGGTTTGTCGAGGCGGGGCAGTTCGATGCGGTGATGATCGCCGGGCGCTATACCTTGCTGGATCATAGTGCTGCCGATGATCTTTTTCCTGCCGCCGAAAAGGCCGGCACGGAAATCGTCGTGGCCGGCGTGTTCAACTCCGGCATCCTGGCAACGGGGTCGGACAAGAGAACTGCAACCTACGACTACGGCGCGCCGCCGGCGGAGATCACGGCACGGGCGCAACGGATCGAGCGTATCTGCGGAAAGCACGACGTGCCTCTGCAGGCCGCCGCCATCCAGTTTCCATTCCGCAACAGGCTGGTATCGGCAGCGGTTCTCGGGATGAGCAGGCCGGAGCGGATCGCGCAGAACCTGGAATGGTCGAAATACGCGATACCGGATGCATTCTGGACCGACATCGACGGTCTTCGCTAAATCCAGCCTGCCTTTAATGACACGCTGCCGGATTTCCGTCCGGCGGGGTGTCGTCGTTTCAGGCCGCGGCACCCAACGGCAGCGGCGAGCCGGATTCGACAAGGCCTTCGGCCATCAGGTCGCCCCAAAGGGCAGCCGGAATGTTGACCCGCATGTAATCCAGATTCTGGGTCAGTTCGGCGACCGATCGCGCACCCGGGATGACGCTGACGACGGCCGGATGGCCGAGCGGAAACTGCAGCGCCGCTGCGGGCAGGGGAACACCGTGGCGGTCGCACACGGCCTCGATCCGCCGGACACGGTCGAGCACATAGGCAGGCGCCGCGCGCGTGTTGAAGGTGGCGCCGTCTCTGGCGCCGGTGGCAAGAATTCCGGAATTATAGGGGCCGCCGATGACGATCTTGGTGCCGCGCTCTTCGCAGACCGGGAAGAGAACCGATAGCGGCTCCTGTTCCAACAGGGTGTAGCGCCCGGCCAGCAGGAAATAGTCGAAATGGCCGGCAACGACGAAATCCGACAGCATCTGCCACTGGTTGATGCCGACGCCGACCGCCTTGATCACTCCCTGCGACCGAAGCTCGTCTAGCACGACATAGGCACCGTCCATCGCCTCGCGAAAACGGCTGCGGGCATAGGGGTCTTCGCCCGGCGCGAAATGAATGGCCTCGTCGGGGTCGTGGATCGCCAGCATGTCGATATAGTCGGTACCGAGCCGTTTCAGCGTGCTTTCGATCGAGCGCAGGACGCCGTCGCGGGAATAGTCGAAATCCGCCCGGAACGGTGGCGCTTCGTCCCATAATTGCGGCGTCATCTCGGACGGCGGAATGGGAACGAGATCGTATCCGACCTTGGATGAGATGACGATCTCGTTGCGCGGCAGCGACTTGATCGCCTCGCCCAGGCGGCTTTCCGCCAGGCCGAAACCATAGACCGGGGCCGTGTCGAAATAGCGGATACCGTTCTCATAAGCCGCATGCACGGTCGCATAGGCATCCTGCGGGTCGGTGGAACGATACATGTTGCCGAGCCCGGTTCCTCCCAGCCCCATCGTGGTGACGCTCAAGCCGTCCGTCACGGCCCTCGACAGAATTTTCTTCATTTCAACTCCCTGTACCCTCGTCTCCGCGGGCAGCCATGTTCGATCAATGTCCTTATGCGGCCCGACGCCAAGGCCGTATAAAGACATTGACATAAAACTTGTCGTACAACAAGGTAAGAGGATGATAGAGTGAAGCGACGATGCGCGTGTGGCGCCTCCGGCACCGCACCTATCGAACGGGGCGACCGGAATCTCCGAGCGGATCGCCTTGATAAAAAGGGATGGAAACGATGAAAATTGACGTACGGCACGCCTCGCACCCGGAGGCGGTCCGGGCCTTCGATACCGAAATGCTCAGGGAACAGTTTCTCGTCGAAACGATCTTCGAGCCGGGTGAAATCGTCCTCACCTATTCCCACTATGATCGCATGGTGCTGGGCGGTGCGACACCGCTTGCCACACCTCTCGCCCTGTCCGCGCCAAAATCCCTCGGCCAGGAGACCTTCCTTGCCGAACGTGAACTCGGCGCGCTCAATATCGGCGGCCCGGGCCGCATTCGTCTCGATGGAACGATCTACGATCTCGCCCGGCTCGATTGCCTCTACATCGGCAAGGGCATCACCGAAGTCCTGTTCGAAAGTGCCGATCCGAAAAATCCGGCAAAATTCTACCTCGTCTCGGCGCCCGCCCATGCGATCCACCCGACCGTGCATCTGACGCCCGAGAAGGCTCGCCGGATGAAGGTCGGGGCGCTGGAGACGGCCAACAGGCGTTCGATCTTCCAGTTCATCCACCCGGAGGTCTGCCAGTCCTGCCAGCTGACCATGGGCTTCACGATGCTAGAGCCGGGCAGCGTCTGGAACACCATGCCTTCCCATACGCATGACCGTCGCATGGAAGCCTATCTCTACTTCGATGTTCCCGCGGACCAGCGGATTTTCCACTACATGGGCGAACCGACGCAGACACGGCATCTGCTGGTGGGCAACGAGCAGGCAGTCATTTCGCCGCCCTGGTCGATCCATTCCGGTGCCGGGACCAGCAATTACAGCTTCATCTGGGCCATGGCCGGCGACAACAAGAATTTCACCGACATGGACCATGTCGCAATCGGCGAGTTGAGGTAACCAGCATGGCAAATCCTTTCGATCTCTCCGGCCGCACCGCCGTCGTGACCGGGGCCAATACCGGCATCGGCCAGGGTATCGCGGTGGCACTGGCACAGGCGGGCGCCACCATCGTCGCCGTCGGCCGCTCTTCGATGGACGAAACCGGAGCGCTGGTGCGCCAGGCCGGCGCCGAATTCCACGCGATAGCTGCCGATCTCGGTTCCATCGATCCGGTCAAGCCGATCGTCGCCGAAACCCTCAAGACATTTGGAAGCATCGATATCCTGGTCAACAATGCCGGTATCGTCCGTCGCGCCGACGCGATCGATTTTACCGAGGAAGACTGGGACGCTGTGATGAGCATCAACCTGAAGACTGCGTTCTTCCTGACCCAGGCCGCCGCGCACAACATGCTTGAAAAGGGCAGGGGCAAGGTTATCAACATCGCCTCGATGCTGTCCTTCCAGGGCGGCATCCGGATTCCGTCCTACACGGCCTCGAAGAGCGGCATTGCCGGGCTGACCAAGCTTCTGGCCTGCGAATGGGCGGTTAAGGGTGTCAACGTCAATGCCATCGCCCCCGGCTATTTCGTCACCAACAACACGATGGCGTTGCGGGAAGATCCGGAGCGCAACAGCAGCATCCTCGCCCGTATCCCGGCAGGCCGCTGGGGAAGTCCGGCGGATATCGGTGGTGCCGCTGTTTTCCTGGCATCTTCCGCATCGGATTACGTGCATGGTACCGTGCTGCCGGTAGATGGCGGCTGGCTGGCGCGATGAGCAAGGCCTTCCGGTGGCACGGGCCAGCATTCTGCTACGGACCCGGCATCGGTCGTGCTTTCGAAACGAAAGGTGAATAGGATGCATGTGCTGATCATTGGAGCGGCCGGGATGATCGGCCGCAAGCTTGCCGCCCGTATTGCTGCGGATGGTAAGCTGTCGGACCAACCGGTCGACAAGCTGACCTTGGCCGATATCTTTCCACCGGGTATTCCCGCCGGATTTTTGGGCGAGGTCACGACCGAGATCGTTGACCTTTCCGAGGCCGGACGCGCCAAAACTTTGATCGCTCAGCGGCCGGATGTCATTTTCCATCTTGCGGCCATCGTTTCAGGCGAAGCGGAGATCGATTTCGCCAAGGGTTACAGGATCAATCTCGACGGAAGCCGGCTGCTGTTTGAAGCGATCCGGGCAGAGAGCGAAGCGAACGGCTATTTTCCGCGGCTGGTCTTCTGTTCGTCGCTTGCCGTTTTCGGCCCGCCCTTCGCCTCACCGATCACCGACGAATTCCTGACGGCGCCGACAACAAGCTATGGAACGCAGAAAGCCATCACCGAGATGCTGCTGGCCGACTACAGTCGTCGCGGCATCTTCGACGGCGTCGGCATCCGCCTGCCGACGATCTGCATCCGGCCCGGAAAGCCCAATGCGGCGGCATCCGGGTTCTTCTCCAACATCCTGCGCGAGCCGCTGGTCGGTCAGGAGGCGATACTGCCGGTCGCGGATACGGTTCGCCACTGGTTCGCCAGCCCGCGCTCCGCCGTCGGCTTCCTTCTGCACGGCGCATCCATCGATCTGTCCGGCCTTGGCGTGCGGCGAAACCTGATCATGCCGGGTCTTTCCGCGACGGTCGCGGACCAGATCGAAGCGCTTCGCGACGTGGCGGGCGAAAATGCCATCACGCTCATTCGCCGTGTGCCGGACGAACGCATCAAGATGATCGTTGACGGCTGGGCTTTCGACTATGCACCGGCGCTGGCGCTATCGATGGGCTTTCGAGCGGAAAGCACCATGGCTGAGATCATTCGCATTTATGTGGAGGATGAACTTGGTGTTCCATGAAAATTCGGGACAGCGGTCGCCCTTATCAATTCGGGCAAGGTCGATAGGAAGGCATTGCTCACGGACATATACCGCATCGGTGAGGCCGTCGCGGACTTCGAAGTGGCCGTCGATCGGAGCAAATCAATGAAAATCCACCGCTTATTTTCGCGCCGATTGTCCCGCGCGGCGCGCCAATAACCGTTCGATCGCTGAAAGGCTGTCATAAATCAGTACGGCCAGTGCGCCGACGATGAGGCCGCCCTGCAACACAAAGGCGATATTGTTGGATTGCAGCCCCGCGATGATAACCTCGCCGAGCGTTTTTGCCGCAACCGTCGAGCCGATCGTCGCGGTGGCAAGGCTGATCACCACCGAGAGCCGGATGCCGGCGAGGATAACCGGCATCGCCAGCGGCAGCTCGACCTTGAACAGGCGTTGCCTGTCCGTCATGCCGGAGCCGCGCGCCGCCTCCATCACAGAGGCCGACACGGTGGTCAGCCCCGTCAGCGTGTTCTCGAAGATCGGTAGCAGGCCGTAGAGAAACAGCGCCATCAGCGTGGGCTTTTCACCAAAACCTAAGATCGGGACGGCAAGCGCCAGCACGGCCACGGGCGGAAAAGTCTGGCCGATACTCACCAGGCTGCGCGACAGCGGCAGGAACTCCACACCGAACGGCCGCGTCACCAGAATAGCGAGTGTAACGGCGACAATGATGGCGCCGACGGTCGCGATCGCCACCGTGCGCAAATGCAGGAGGGTCAGTGTCAGCAAACTGCCCTGATTGTAGATCGCCGGGGCATTGTCCTGCACCAGCGGCTTCAGCAACGGATCGAACCAGTCGGGCGAGACGAGGAAGGCGATGAGTGCCGCCAGCAACAGGCCACGCAGGATATGCGGTATCCAGGCCGTCATTGCGGTTTGGCCGCGCGCCGGGCCAGCGCTTCCAGTGTCACCCGTCCAAGGATCGTGCCATCGGCATCAGCCACCGGCAGGGCGTTTCGGCCGGTCCAGAGCATTTCCGACAGCGCGTCTCGCTGGCTCATTGCCGCCGCGACCGGTTCCCCGCTGGCCATGCCCAGCTCCACCGCCTCTCCAGCCGTTTCGATCGACAGAAGCCGGAATGGCCGTTCGCTGGCGCCGATCAAGGTCTGGACGAATTCGGTCGCCGGGTTTTTGACCAGTTCGGCGGGTCTGCCGTATTGAACGAGTTTGCCCTTGTCCATCACCACAATCTTGTCGGCGAGGTGAAAGGCTTCATCCATATCGTGGGTCACCAGAACGATCGTGGTTTTCAGCACCTTCTGGATATCGAGAAGATCGGCCTGCGCCTTTGCCCGGATGATCGGATCGAGCGCCCCGTACGGTTCGTCCATCAAAAGGATGTTCGGTTCCGCCGCCAGTGCCCGCGCCACGCCGACGCGCTGCTGCTGACCACCGGAAAGCTCGTGTGGAAACCGCCCGGCAAAGATGGCGGGATCGAGCTGGAACAGCGCCAGAAGCTCGGCCACCTTGGCATCGATCCGCGCCTTGTCCCAGCCGAGCAGCACCGGCACCGTGGCGATATTCTGGCTGACGGTGCGATGCGGAAAAAGGCCGTGTCCCTGGATGGCATAACCGATGCGCCGGCGCAGTTCGTGGCCCGGCATGGCCCGGTTGTCCTCGCCGTCCATCCGGATCGTGCCCTCCGTCGGCTCGACCAGCCGGTTGATCATCCGCAGAAGCGTCGTCTTGCCCGAGCCGGAAGTGCCGACGATGACCGTTACCGTGCGCGGCTCGATCGTCATCGTCACATGATCGACGACGGTATTGCCATCATAGCGCTTGGTGACCCCGTTGATTTCGATCATGCGGTCCTGCCTCTGTTTTGCAACGGAGCATTCATTTCGATGAGGGCATCGAGAACGATGGCGGCGGCAAAAGCCAGCACCACCGTCGGCACTGCCCCCAGCAGCACCAGATCCGTCGCCGTCTGCCCAATACCCTGGAAGACGAAGACGCCAAAACCGCCACCGCCGATCAGCGCCGCGATTGTCGCAAGCCCGATATTCTGGACGAGAACGATACGGATGCCGGTGAGGATGACCGGCAGGGCGAGCGGCAGTTCGACGCGAAACAGCCTTTGGCGATCCGTCATGCCGATCCCCCGCGCCGCCTCGTTGGCCTCGCGCGGCACACCGGCAAGCCCCACCACCGTGTTGGCAACGACCGGCAACAACGAATAAAGAAACAGAGCGACGAAGGCGGGCGCTGCCCCGACACCGCGAATGCCGATCGCCGCCGCGCCCGGCACGTTGGCGGCGATCCAGCCGAGCGGCGCGATGAGGATGCCGAACAGCGCGATGGACGGGATCGTCTGGATGAGGTTCAGCGTATTCAGAACACCGGCCCGCAGCGGCGCAACCCGGTGGCAGAAGATGCCGAGCGGCAGGCCGGCAACGACCGAGCCAAGCAGCGAACCGAGCGCCAGCGCCACGTGCCTGCTCGCCTCCGTCCAGAACACGTCGGCACGGCCGGCATATTCCTTGAGGATCGACAGGCCATCCCAAAGCCCCGACATCAGGACGACAGCTGCTCCACCCAGCGTGATCGCAAGCAACAGAACGCGCACGATCGGCCTTGGCTTGAGCCGGGTGATCGAATCGGCGGCCAGAAGCGCATAGGCAAACAGCAATATCCAGAAACCGGACGCTGGCGAGACACGCGCATAGGTGTTTTCCGCCGGCGTCAGGTACGTTACCGTCATGCCGATGAAAAGAACGACGGCGACTACGCCGAACGATGAAGCCAGGAGTCGCAGCAGCGCCGGTGTCTTCAGGAGAATGAGGGCGGCTGCAGCGAGCATCAGACTCAAGAATATGATGCCCATGCCGCTCGGCAAGGCCTCGAGGATCGGCTTTGCGTCGCCTGGGACGATACGATTGGCGCGAAAGGTCGCAAACGGCGCGACCAGCGCGCCGTAGGCAATCAGCAGCGCGATGATCACGCCGAGCTTATCCAATCGAAGGTTCACAAAGGTATCCCAGACAAAGAGGAAAAGCAGTTTATTTCAGAAAACCGTTCTTCTTCAGGAAATCTTCGGCGACCGCCTTGGCAGGCTCCCCGCCGACTTGAACTCGGCCGTTCAAATCCTGCAGCGTTACCAGGTCAAGCTTTTCGAAAACGGGCTTCAGCAGCGTCTCGATCTCCGGATGCTCCTTCAGGACCGCCTCGCGGATGATCGGGGCCGGCTGGTAGACCGGCTGCACCGCCTTGTCGTCCTCCAGAACGACAAGGCCGGACGGCGCGATACCGCCATCTGTGCCGTAGACCATGGCGGCATTGGCGCCGTTGGTCTGGTTGGCCGCAGCGCCGATCGTCGCCGCCGTATCGCCGCCCGAAAGCGTGATCAACTGGTCCGATTTCAGCGCGAAACCATAGGTCGTCTGGAACGCCGGCAAGGCAGCCGCGGAGTTGACGAATTCGGAAGAAGCCGCCAACACGACAGTGCCGCCGCCGGCGACGTATTTTCCGAAATCGCTGAACGTCTTCAGGCCGTTGGCATCGGCGAGATCCTTGCGCACGGCCACTGCCCAGGTGTTGTTGGCTGGCGACGGCGTCAGCCAGACGATCTTGTTGGCGTCGTAATCGAGCTTTTGCGCTGCTTCGTAACCCTTGGCCGCATCCTTCCAGACCGGATCGTCGGCTTTTTCGAAGAAGAAGGCGGCATTGCCAGTATATTCGGGATAAATGTCGATCTCGCCGGCGGCAATTGCCTTGCGCACTACCGGTGTCGCACCGAGTTGCACGCGATCGGTCGTCTCGATCTTGTTGGCATTCAGCACCGCCAGGATGATATTGCCGAGCACGCCGCCCTCTGTGTCGATCTTCGACGAGACGACGACCTGGGCATTTGCTGCCGCCGCCGACATGAACACGGCAAAGGCGCCGGCGATGAATATTGTGTTGGTACGCACGGTTGGGTCCTCCCTTGAAACTATTTACAATTTCTCCCACGCCAGCCGGCATTCGTCGGGGCATAAACTGCCATATGTGGCAAAATTCGGAGAAAAATAGAGTGGCGTTCGGACAGAATTGCGTAGCTGATAGTTCAGATAAGGTCAGCCCCCTCCAACCGCCGTCGAGGTCCACACTGGTTCAAACCAAGAGGCTGGTGCAGATGTCTGATTATAGGCAGACGCTAGGACGCAGGCTTGAGATCTCCGATCAGCGTCGGAATGAGTTCCGATACGGTCGGATGGATCGGGACAGACCACTGAAGGGCCGGATAGGGGGTTTTGGCGTTCATGGCGTCGATGATGCCGTGGATTGCTTCGTCGCCCTCGATACCAAGGATGGCTGCTCCGAGAATCTGCCGGGTTTCTGCATCGGCAACGATCTTCATGAAACCCTGTGTTTCGCCCCGTTCAACAGCGCGTCCAACGCGTGTCATCGGCCGCGTCGAGACCAGCACCGGGCGGCCGGTTTCCCTTGCCTGCCGTTCCGTCAACCCGACCCGCCCGAGCGGTGGATCGATGTAAAGGGCATAGGCAGGGATTCGGTCGCTGACCTTTCGGTCTGCGCCATCGAGCAAGTTCGCCGCAACGATCTCGTAGTCGTTGTAAGACGTGTGCAGTCCCGGAGTGATCAATACGCCGATGACAAGCCTCTTGCCGCCGGAATCGGTCACGGCGGTCGGCGCGCATGCCGCACTCGGGCGGATCGGCGAGCCCGACGATATTGCCGGGGCGGTGACGTGGCTTCCAAGCGCCGAAGCCGCGTTTGTCACTGGGCAGAGCATTCTCGTCGATGGCGGGTACAATATTGGCGGGATGCGGTAGGAGCGGGTCTGGCCTGAGTCCACACGTCCAAGGTTTTGTAGGAAGGGAAGATTGGCGCTAACTCTGGCGTCGAGAAATCCACTCACGAGCAGGTGGCGTCGCCTTAACAGATTGTGACGCCCGAAATGAGACGACGAGGCTCGGCGAGCCGCAACCCGTTACCGACGCCATCGTTTTCCAGCTGAGGCCATCGCCCACGCTGTGTGGGTAAATTATCGGTATCCGCTGAGCCTGCCTGATGTCGAGGACGTGCTTGCCGAGCGCGGCATCGATGTCTCGTTCAGACCGTCGCCTGACGCCCGGTCGGCGGCGCACGACCTACACAGCTATTCCCATAAATTCATGTATTTAGCAGCTCTTCCAGACCTGTCGGCAGTCCAATCCGCTCAAGGCGAAACCAGTTGCAGTGGCGATCCATGTTGCCGGATCGCCACCTTATGTCAGCGTTAGAGTGCTTTCACCGCTGCTTCAATGACGTCAGCAACCTTTTCGGGCTGAGAGGCGAAGACAGCGTGGCTGGATTTGATCTCAGTCACCGTGCTGCCGGCACGCCTTGCCATCTCTCGTTCCAGTTCAGGATTGATGGATCGGTCTTCAGTCGCGACAATGGACCAGCTCTTTTTCGTCTTCCAGGCGGGATCCCCGACCTTGGCGGAGAACGCTTCTTTCGAGGCGAAGGCCTGCGACCTTGCCAGAAACGCTGCGTCGTCTTTCGGCAGGTCTGCGGCGAAGTCGTTCGCAAAGGCAGCGGGGTCGAGATAGAGATACTTTCCGTCCTTCGTCTCGCGGATATTCATGCCGCCGGCTGGCTTTGAACTCGCGAGGCTGAGCAGGCTTTCACCCTTGTCCGGCTGGAAAGCTGCGACGTATACGAGGCCTGCGACGACTGAGTTATTGCCTGCTTCAGTGATCACCATGCCGCCATAGCTATGCCCGACGAGAAGCGTCGGGCCGTCCTGCAAATCGAGCACCCTGTTGGTGGCGGCGATATCGTCGGCGAGCGACGTAATCGGCTGCTGCACGATCGTGACATTGAAACCTCGCTGGACAAGGATATCGGATGCCTTGCGCCAGCCCGAACCATCGGCAAGTGCGCCATGGACGATGACGATGTTTTTGACCTCGGCGGCCTGCGCCGAATAAGCGATGACGCTGGTGGCGAAGGCGAGTGCGAGGATCGAGATAGAATGTCGGTTCATGCGTTTTACTCCTGTTGTCGTGGAAGGTTGATGCGAAGGATGGGGTGTCAGCCGAAGGTGAAGGCGTAGGCTTCGACACCTGGATCGAGGAAACGGATCTCAAATGTCCGTTCCTCCACCTCGCCGGACTGGCGAACGAGTTGGTAAAGCTTGGTGGAGGATATGGTACCGTGGCCGGCAGCATCGGTGTCTGCACCATGGCTGGAACCGGGCGCCTTGCCGTCGATCGTCACCTGGAAGCGAACAGGTTTGCCGGTGGCACCCGGTCCCAGTACCAGATGAAGGTCTCGCGCGCTGAAGCGGTAGACGATGCTGCCATCCGGCCGGTCCAGCACCGCCCGTTCAGCGCCGATTATCCAGGTACCGGAGAGGGCCCATTCATTCAGGCGTGGTTGCGAGACAGAATATACGCTGGCAGCGTCGGCACGCAGCCTTTCCGGAGAGACGAACCCGACGGCGCGCTTGTAGCCGAGATAGCTCTCGCCGGAGCGGATGTTCTTGAGGTCAGGGCTTGCCTCGGCTCCTTTGGCATCGGGAGTCACGGGCGTAGTCGTCAACATCTCGCTGCCGGCTTCACGCAGCAGGTCCTGGATCGCCTGCTCTGTCTGGCGGTAATTGCCTTCGCCGAAGTGATGGTAGCGTATCTGGCCTTTGGCATCGATCAGGTAGTGTGCTGGCCAGTAGCTGTTCTCGAACGCACGCCAGATCTTGTAGTCGTTGTCGATCGCTACCGGATAACCGATTTTGAAATCCTTGATCGCCTTTCTGACATTGTCGATCTTCTTCTCGAACGCAAATTCCGGGGCATGCACGCCAATGACGACCAGACCTTGGTCCTTGTATTTTTCAGCCCAGGCGCGGACGTAGGGAACGGTTCGGATGCAATTGATGCAGGAATATGTCCAGAAATCGATGAGCACGACCTTGCCGCGCAGTTCTTCTGTCGTCAGCGGCGGCGAGTTCAGCCATTCGACAGCACCATTCAACGAGGGAGCCGCGCCCTCGACTGGCAGATTGCTGCGGAACGGCTGTGTTCGATCCACTGCAGCCGGCATCGCTCCGTTGCTAGCGACCTCGGACAGAGGGGCGTTTGCATCGTTGTCGCGCAGTTGGTCAAGGACGACCTGCTCGAGTTTGGACGTACTGGTATAGGAGAGCCGCGCCAGGAGACCGGTGTCCAGACCGAGCGCAATAACGGCGACGCCGGCGAGAACCGCAGCACCCAGCACCTGGCGAATACGCTCGCTGACGCCGAGCGACTGCTTCATGCCGGCGAAGACCCTGCCGCCTACGAGAAGGGCAATGGCAAGCGATGTCGCGGCACCTGCGGCATAGGCCGCGAGCAGAAATGTCGTCTGGAGATTAGCGCCATTCAGAGCCGCACCCGTCAGCAGAAGGCCGAGGATCGGGCCGGCGCAGGGCGCCCAGAGCAGGCCGGTGGCGACGCCTAGAATGAAGGAACTCGCTGCAGTCGGCACGGATCCAGGTCTGCCAGACGCATTCAGCAACCTGTTGCCCAAATCGACGACCGGTTGCGTGATGATGCTCGCAGTGCGTGGCGACAACAGACCGACCCCGAAAATAGCGAGCAGCGTTATCGCAGCGAGACGACCGTATTCATTGGCGTGGATCGCCCAGCTCCCGCCGATCGAGGCAAGCGTCGCGACAATTGCGAACGTGGCACTCATGCCAATCAGCATGGGAAGGGTGCTCTTGATGAAGGGCTGTCCGGCCCGGGCAAACACGAAAGGGAGGATGGGAAGGATGCACGGGCTGAGGATCGTCAGCGCTCCTCCGAGATAGGCAATGATGAGAAGTGTCATCGTCGTTTCCTTGAAACCAGTTTGTCGGGTTCTGGACGGCGATGGGGCACGACCAGCAACGACACCAATCTGGTCGAAGCGACGTATCCCGGATGTGTCGGGCTTTCAGCGGGAATGTACCGCAGTGTAGGACGCTGCCCATCCACGACAGAGTGATACAAATCGTTGGCAAGCCCGCTCAGCAGATGGTGTGAATTGTATCAGACTGTATCGGAGGGGGCCGGATGCTACATCCGCATTCAAATTCGGGCTTGACGGGACACATGCGGGATACGTGCAGTCGGCTTTCTTCTCATCACGATCAATCGAGATGGAGAGAACGATGTCCCCGCAATTCGACCACCAGCGCCGCCGCTTCTTCGGTATCGCCGCCATGACCATTGCTGCCGCCGAATTCGGCGTGACCACAATCGCCAATGCCGCGTCACCCATGGCATCGGCGGCAATCAAGGCTGGAGAGCATACTTCGTTCGCAGCGCTCAAGCAGATCAAGGCAGGGGTGCTTGATGTCGGATATGCAGAAGCCGGTCCGGCCGATGGTCCCGTTGTTCTGCTTGTTCACGGTTGGCCGTATGACATTTATAGCTATGTCGATGTTGCGCCGATCCTGGCCGATGCAGGCTACCGCGTGCTCATTCCCTATCTGCGTGGCTACGGGACGACACGTTTCCTTTCAAGCGAGACTCCGCGCAACGGCCAACAGGCTGCTCTGGCAGTTGATCTGATCGCCTTCATGGATGCACTGGGCGTCGAAAAGGCGATCCTGGGCGGATATGACTGGGGTGCGCGCACCGTCAACATCATGGCGGCTCTCTGGCCGGATCGCTGCCAGGCGATGGTTTCCGTCAGCGGCTATTTGATCGGCAGCCAGGCGGCCAACAGCAAGCCACTCCCGCCGGCCGCGGAACTCTCCTGGTGGTACCAGTTCTATTTTGCGACCGAGCGGGGGCGGCTAGGCTATACTGCCAACACGCACGATTTTGCGAAGCTGGTCTGGCGGACGGCGTCGCCCACCTGGGCGTTCGACGATGCGACGTTCAATCGTTCGGCCGCCGCCCTCGACAACCCTGATCATGTGGATATAACGATCCACAATTATCGCTGGCGGCTCGGACTTGCCGAAGGCGAGGAGAAATACGATGCCTTCGAGAGGCAGCTCGCAACGGGTCCGGTCATAACCACTCCAACGATCACCATGGAAGGCGATGCCAATGGTGCGCCCCATCCGCAACCTTCAGTCTATGCGAAGAAGTTCTCCGGAAAATACGAGCATCGAGATATAGCAGCTATCGGGCATAATTTGCCTCAGGAAGCGCCAGAGGCATTCGCTCAGGCCATCATTGATGTCGCAAAACTCTGACGGCAGGGCTGCCGCGAGAAACCGCTTTACTCGCGGCAGCCGACACGGAAACTATTGTCGCCTGAGTGCGGAAGTTTGAAAGGCCACAGATGGACCATGTCGATCACATTTTGATTGTCGATGACGACCGCGAAATTCGCGAACTGGTGTCGAGCTATCTGAAAAAGAACGGCCTTCGCACGACGGTTGC
>NZ_DATJDJ010000064.1:0-25407 GCF_035497515.1 Pararhizobium sp.
TGCGATAAGGATTGCCAGCGTTCGTTGAGAAAATTTGGTGCTCCGCCCTAAACTTTTCGCAAAGCAGACGGGCGAAGCTGATTCTTCAACTAGAATACGCTTTGTATTCAATCGTTTAGTGAGCGTTAGTTTACAAAAAAATTTGCGCTCTTTTTTAGAACGGAATATCGTCGTCCATGTCGCGCGAAAAGTTTCCGCCGCCACCGCCGCCGCTGGAACGGCCTGATGGCGCCGGGGACGGGCGATCGTAATCGCCGCCATAGTCGCCACCCGTATTGCCGCCGCCGTAATCCGCACCGCCGCGACCGCCGCCAGCGCCCTGTCCATCGCCACGACCGCCGAGCATGGTCAGCGTCGAGTTGAAACCCTGCAGCACGACTTCGGTCGAGTAGCGATCCTGGCCGTCCTTGTCCTGCCATTTGCGGGTCTGCAACTGGCCTTCGACATAGACCGTCGCGCCCTTCTTCAGATACTGCTCGGCGACCTTGCAGAGACCTTCGTTGAAGATCACCACGCGGTGCCATTCAGTCTTTTCCTTGCGCTCGCCGGAATTGCGGTCGCGCCAGGTTTCCGAGGTCGCAATGTTGAGGTTGGCGATCGGACGGCCGTCCTGCGTGCGGCGGATTTCCGGGTCAGCCCCGAGGTTCCCGATCAAAATCACCTTGTTGACGCTACCAGCCATCTCGCTTCTTCCCGTTACCGTCCGGACGAAAGTGCCCGGCCCATGAAATTCTGAGCGGACATCCTAACGGCTTGAGCCCACCGTTACGCCCCGCCTTGGCGAACAATCCACAGTTCAATTGCAATATTCGTTCTTTATTTGTTCTAATAAATCCCTATTATCCTGTCAACCGACTCGGAAAGCGACCTGTTTTTCGCCAGATGCCTCGACATGGGCTTCGGCGTCCTTAAATAGGAGCTTTCCACTGCAGATCAAAAGCTGGGCACGATGAGCAAACTCGAAACCATTTCCATTCGCGGTGCGCGCGAACACAATCTGAAAGGCATCGACCTTGATCTGCCTCGCAACAAGCTGATCGTCATGACCGGCCTTTCCGGCTCCGGGAAATCGTCGCTTGCTTTTGATACCATCTATGCGGAAGGCCAAAGACGCTATGTCGAAAGCCTGTCGGCCTATGCGCGCCAGTTTCTCGAGATGATGCAGAAGCCGGATGTCGACCAGATCGACGGCCTGTCGCCGGCGATCTCGATCGAGCAGAAGACCACGTCGCGCAATCCGCGCTCCACGGTCGGCACCGTTACCGAAATCTACGACTATATGCGCCTGCTGTTTGCGCGCGTCGGCATTCCCTATTCGCCGGCGACCGGCCTGCCGATCGAAAGCCAGACCGTCAGCCAGATAGTCGACCGGGTCATCGAGTTCGGCGAAGGCACCCGCCTTTATATCCTCGCGCCGATCGTGCGCGGTCGCAAGGGCGAGTACAAGAAGGAACTCGCCGAACTGATGAAAAAGGGCTTTCAACGAGTCAAGATCGACGGCCAGTTCTACGAGATCGCCGACGCACCGGCGCTCGACAAGAAATACAAGCATGATATCGATGTCGTGGTCGACCGCATCGTTGTGCGCTCCGACCTGACGACGCGGCTTGCCGACAGCCTGGAGACCTGCCTGACGCTTGCCGATGGCCTCGCCATCGCCGAATTCGCCGACAAGCCGCTTCCGCTCGAGGAGACCTCGGCGGGCGGCTCTGCCAACAAGTCGTTGAACGAAACGCATGAGCGCGTCCTCTTTTCGGAGAAATTCGCCTGTCCCGTCTCCGGTTTCACCATTTCCGAAATCGAGCCGCGGCTGTTCTCGTTCAACAATCCTTTCGGCGCCTGTCCGACCTGCGACGGTCTCGGCAGCCAGCAGAAGATCGACGAAGCGCTGATCGTTCCGGAGCCTGAACGGACCCTGAAGAACGGCGCCATCGCGCCCTGGGCGAAATCCTCGTCGCCCTATTACAATCAGACGCTCGAAGCATTGGGCAAGGCCTTCGGCTTCAAGCTGTCGAGCAAGTGGACCGACCTTTCGGACGCGGCCAGGCACGCGATCCTGCAGGGCACGGAAGAAAAGATCAGCTTCCACTACGAGGACGGCGCCCGCTCCTATAATACGACCAAGACCTTCGAGGGCATCGTCCCCAACCTGGAGCGCCGCTGGAAAGAAACCGACAGTGCCTGGGCGCGCGAGGAAATCGAACGCTATATGTCGGCGGCCCCCTGCCCGGCCTGCAACGGTTTTCGCCTGAAGCCGGAGGCGCTGGCCGTCAAGATCGACAAGCTGCATATCGGCGAAGTCACGCAGATGTCGATCCGCGTCGCGCGCGACTGGTTCGACGTCCTGCCGCAGCATATGAATGCCAAGCAGAACGAGATCGCGGTGCGCATCCTCAAGGAAATTCGCGAGCGGCTGCGGTTCCTCAACGATGTCGGTCTCGAATATCTCAGCCTGTCGCGCAATTCCGGCACGCTATCGGGCGGCGAAAGCCAGCGCATCCGGCTTGCCTCGCAGATCGGCTCGGGGTTGACCGGGGTTCTCTATGTCCTCGACGAACCGTCGATCGGCCTGCACCAGCGCGACAATGCAAGGCTGCTCGATACGCTGCGCCATCTGCGCGATATCGGCAACACGGTCATCGTCGTCGAGCATGACGAGGATGCCATCCTCACCTCGGACTATGTCGTCGATATCGGCCCGGCCGCCGGCATCCATGGCGGCCAGGTGGTGGCGGAGGGCACGCCGCAACAGGTCATCGATAATCCGAATTCGCTGACCGGCAAATATCTTTCCGGCGAGATGGCGGTCGCCATCCCGGCCGAGCGCCGCAAGCCGAAGAAGAAAAAGGAAATCACCGTCGTCGGTGCGCGCGCCAACAATCTGAAGAATGTGACGGCGTCCATTCCACTCGGCATCTTCACGGCCGTGACCGGCGTCTCGGGCGGCGGCAAATCGACTTTCCTGATCGAGACGCTCTACAAATCGGCCGCACGCCGCATCATGGGCGCCCGAGAAATCCCGGCTGAACACGACCGGATCGACGGTTTCGAACATATTGACAAGGTCATCGACATCGACCAGTCACCGATCGGCCGGACGCCGCGTTCCAATCCTGCGACCTATACCGGTGCCTTCACGCCGATCCGCGACTGGTTCGCCGGCCTGCCGGAGGCCAAGACGCGCGGCTATCAGCCGGGCCGCTTCTCCTTCAACGTCAAGGGCGGCCGCTGCGAGGCCTGCCAGGGCGACGGCGTCATCAAGATCGAGATGCACTTCCTGCCCGACGTGTATGTCCTGCGACGTCTGCCACGGCAAGCGCTACAACCGCGAAACGCTTGATGTTCATTTCAAGGGCAAATCGATCGCCGACGTGCTCGACATGACGGTCGAGGAAGGCGTCGAGTTCTTCGCCGCGGTTCCGGCCGTGCGCGACAAACTGCAAGCGCTGCAGGGCGTCGGCCTCGGCTATATCAAAGTCGGACAGCAGGCGAACACGCTTTCGGGTGGCGAGGCGCAGCGTGTCAAGCTTGCCAAGGAACTGTCGAAGCGCTCGACCGGCCGCACGCTATATATTCTCGACGAGCCGACCACCGGCCTGCATTTCCACGATGTCGCCAAGCTTCTGGAAGTGCTGCACGAACTGGTCGACCAGGGCAATTCCGTCGTCGTCATCGAGCACAATCTCGAGGTCATCAAGACCGCCGACTGGGTGATCGATTTCGGCCCGGAAGGCGGCGACGGCGGTGGCGAAGTGATCGCGGCGGGAACGCCGGAGGATATCGTCAAGGAGAAGCGGTCCCATACCGGCGCGTTCCTGAAGGAACTGCTGGAACGGCGACCGATCCGCAAGGCTGTCGCGGCAGAATAAGTTTCGGGATGGGGAGACGGAAAATGAGCAATTCAGGCACGATCCGCTGCGGCATTGGCGGCTGGACGTTCGATCCCTGGGAGGGGACATTTTATCCGGAGAAACTGTCGAAGAAGCGGCAGCTTGAATACGCCAGCAGCCAGTTGAAGGTCATCGAGGTCAACGGCACCTATTACGGCTCGCAGAAGCCGGAAACCTTCGCAAAATGGGCTTCTGAAGTGCCGGATGGCTTCCTCTTCTCGCTCAAGGCAAGCCGGTTTGCCACCAACAAGAAGGTGCTGGCGGACGCCGGGGATTCGATCGAGAAATTTCTCGGCCAGGGCTTGAGCGAACTCGGCGACCATCTCGGGCCGATCCTCTGGCAGTTCATGCCGACCAAGAAATTCGACGCCGATGATTTTGGTGCTTTCCTGGCACTCTTGCCGGAAAAGCAGGATGGCCTGACGTTGCGGCATGTGGTCGAGGTTCGCCACGATTCCTTTCGCACGCCGGAATTCGTAGCCTTGCTGGCAAAGCACAAGGTTACGGTCGTCTGCGCCGATCATTTCGAATATCCGATGATCGCCGATGTCACCGGCGACTTCGTCTATGCCCGCCTGCAGACCGGCAGCGACGATGTCGAGACCTGCTACGATGAAAAGCGTCTGGATCTGTGGTCCGATCGACTGAAAACATGGGCTTCGGGAGGAGATATCGTTGATCTTGACCACGCCGATCCCGATCAAAAGCCGGAAAAGAAACCACGCGACGTCTTTGCTTTCTTCATCACCGAGGGCAAGGTCAATGCGCCGAACGGCGCGCGGGCGCTGCAGAAGCGGGTTGATTGATCAGGTGGACAGCGGTTCGATCGCGGCGGCAAGATCTTCCGCCGTCAACCCCTCGCCCGCCTTCATCCCTGCCCGGCCATGGCGCCAGACACCGGCAGTAGCGGCCTCGAAGGCCGGCATGCCCTGCGCCAGATGGGCGCCGATGATGCCGCCGAGCGTATCGCCGGATCCGGCCGTCGCCAGCCAAGACGGCGCATTGGTGTTGATAACAGCGCGGCCATCGGGAGACGCGATGACCGTATCGGCGCCCTTGTAGACGATAATGGCATGGCTGCGCTTCGCGGCGGCCAGCGCCCGATCCACCTTGGACAGCGTCTCGTCCGCTTCGATATCCGGAAACAACCGCGCGAATTCACCCTCGTGCGGCGTCATGACAAAGCGGGTGGAGCCTGAGGAAAAGGCCGAAAACAACTGCGACGGGTCGTCCTTGAAGGCCGTGATGCCATCCGCATCGAGAACCAGCGCCCGCTCGTGCAACAGCGCCACATAGTGGCGGATCTTTTCCAGATCGCCGAAACCGGGACCGAGCACGAAAGCGCTGACCCGCCTGTCGTCCACCCAGGCCTTCAGGTCAGCCGCACCCTCTATGTGCCTGAGCATGACTGCCGTCAGATGCGAGGCATTGGCGGCAAGCGCCGCGGCACCGGAGGCCAGCGTCACCAGACCGGCGCCCGCCTTCAGTCCTGCCGCCGCCGAAAGCCGGGCGGCGCCTGTCGACAAGGGGCCGCCGGAGAAAACGGCGAGATGGCCGCGCTTGAACTTGTGCGCGGAAGGATCGAGCACCGCTGCATGGTCGCTCCAAAGATGCGGGCCGTTTTCGCCAAGACCGCCCCAATGGCTGCGCAGGAGGCGCTCGGGAATGCCGATGTCGATGACATCGAGGCCGCCGCAAAGCATCCGCCCCGGAATCAGCAGATGTCCCGGCTTGCGGGCCATGAAGGTGACCGTGTGGCTGGCGCGAAAACTCTCGCCCAAGACCTGCCCCGTTCTCCCGTCGACGCCGGATGGCAGGTCAACGGCGATGACCGGAAGGTGCAGGCCCGAAACTGTCCGCATGAGTGTTGCGACATTTTCGGGAACGGCACGCGTCAGACCGGCGCCGAACAGGGCGTCAAGGATGATGTCCCCGGCTTGCGGCGCGTAATCGCCAATCGGCAAGACGCCGCCAGGCCAGAGCGAAAAGGCGTGCGCCGCATCGCCCTTCAGGCTCGAGGAATTGCCAAGCGTATGGACGACAACACCGGCACCACTGCCGCGAAGGGCCGTCGCCGCGACGTAGCCGTCGCCGCCATTGTTGCCCGGCCCGCAGAGAACAACGAACCGAAGAGCTTGCGGATAGAGCCGCAAAGCCGTTGCTGACACGGCCGTCCCGGCCGCCGTCATCAATGCAAAACTGTCGATGCCCGACCGCGCCGCATCGCGGTCGACTGCGGCCATTTCCCGGGGCGTGACGATGGAATGATGTCGGTCGAAGCGCATGGCTCAAAATGCCTTGCCGTTCAGAGGGCGACAAGCCCAAAATGAAAGCCAATGTTGTGCATTTTTTATGCATTTGCACATATTTGACGCTCAATTTTCACGCTTAATAAAGTCTTACGCACAACAAGATGCGGACAACTGCCACCAACGCGTAAAATTTCATAAAAAATAGGCAGAAGGCGCTGTTTATTCCGAATAAACGGCTATGATCACTGCCGGTGGATGAGTTTTCATCCAAAACGGCATCGCATTTTCCATATCTGGCATGCAAAATGCATATTGAGGGCGAGCGGGCATAAGCCTGCCATAACGGGAGAAGCGGAGAGACATTTTCTCATGAAAAAGATCGAAGCGATCATTAAGCCTTTCAAGCTTGACGAAGTGAAGGAAGCCCTTCAGGAAGTTGGCCTGCAGGGGATCACCGTCACCGAAGCGAAGGGCTTCGGACGCCAGAAGGGCCACACGGAACTCTACCGTGGGGCGGAATACGTTGTCGATTTTCTCCCGAAGGTGAAAGTCGAGGTCGTGCTGGCGGACGAAAATGCGGAAGCCGTGATCGAGGCTATCCGCAATGCCGCCCAGACCGGACGTATCGGGGACGGAAAGATTTTCGTGTCCAATATCGAAGAGGTCATTCGCATCCGTACCGGCGAGACCGGTATCGACGCCATCTAATTCGCCCGGCCGTCGGCTCGGGTTCTACCTCGTCATCTTAAAGAGGAACTTTCAAAAAATGACGACTGCAAACGATATCCTCAAGCAGATCAAGGAAAACGACGTCAAGTTCGTCGATCTGCGCTTCACCGATCCGAAGGGCAAGCTGCATCATGTGACGATGGACGTTGGTGTTGTCGACGAAGACATGTTCGCGGACGGCGTCATGTTCGACGGCTCCTCGATCGGCGGTTGGAAGGCGATCAACGAATCCGACATGGTGCTGATGCCCGACACGGCAACAGTCCACATGGATCCGTTCTTCGCGCAGTCCACGATGGTCATCGTCTGCGACATCCTTGATCCGGTTTCCGGCGAAGCCTATAACCGCGACCCGCGCGGCACGGCCAAGAAAGCCGAAGCCTATCTCAAGGCGTCCGGTATCGGCGACACGGTCTATGCGGGCCCGGAGCCGGAATTCTTCGTCTTCGACGACGTCAAGTACAAGGCTGACCCGTACAATACGGGCTTCAAGCTGGATTCGTCGGAACTGCCGTCGAACGACGACACCGATTACGAGACCGGCAACCTTGGCCATCGTCCGCGCGTCAAGGGCGGCTATTTCCCGGTTCCGCCGGTCGACAGCTGCCAGGACATGCGGTCCGAAATGCTGACGGTCCTGACCGAAATGGGCGTCACCGTCGAAAAGCAGCACCATGAAGTGGCGGCCGCCCAGCACGAACTCGGCGTCAAGTTCGATACGCTGGTGCGCAGCGCCGACAAGGTGCAGATCTACAAGTATGTCGTGCATCAGGTTGCCAATGCCTATGGCAAGACGGCAACCTTCATGCCGAAACCGATCTTCGGCGACAACGGTTCGGGCATGCACGTCCACCTGTCGATCTGGAAGGATAGCAAGCCGCAATTCGCCGGCGACGAATATGCCGGCCTGTCGGAAAGCTGCCTGTACTTCATCGGCGGCATCATCAAGCATGCCAAGGCGATCAACGCCTTCACCAATCCGACGACGAACTCCTACAAGCGTCTCGTCCCGGGCTATGAAGCGCCGGTTCTGCTCGCCTACTCCGCGCGCAACCGTTCAGCCTCCTGCCGCATTCCGTTCGGCACGGGTCCGAAGTCCAAGCGCGTCGAAATCCGCTTTCCCGATCCGCTCGGCAATCCGTATCTCGGCTTTGCGTCAATGCTGATGGCCGGCCTCGACGGCATCAAGAACAAGATCCATCCCGGCAAGGCCATGGACAAGGATCTTTACGACCTGCCGCCGAAGGAACTGAAGAAGATCCCGACCGTCTCCGCCTCGCTGCGCGAAGCGCTCGAAAACCTCGATCGCGACCGCAAGTTCCTGACCGCCGGCGGCGTCTTCGACGACGACCAGATCGATGCCTATATCGAACTGAAGATGGTCGAAGTCATGCGCTACGAAATGACCCCGCATCCGGTCGAATTCGACATGTACTATTCGGCCTGATCAGCCAGGGCGGGATTTCAGGTCTCGCCATCAACCACAGCGAAAAGGCCGGCTTCCTCCGAAGCCGGCCTTTTTGTGAGAGCAATACCTCGATTATTGTTTCTTCAGCCGCTGCTTCAACAGGTTGAGATATTCCTCGTTGCCGTCGGGCTGGCTCACGGCTTCGGGCGCCTTGCATGTCGGTTTGTAACCGAGCGCCATGCCGGCCTTGACGCAAACGCCAACCTGCCATCCCGGCGGCAGCGCGGTCAGGTCGACATCCTTCCATTTCGGGTGACCCGTCGCCTGCAAGGTGTCGAGATTGTTGAGGATCAGGCTCGAAAAGTCGGACACGGCCTTGCAGCTTTCGCGCTGGTAGGCATTGCGCTTGACGTCATAGTCATAGGTCATCATCACCGCCTTGACGGCGATCAGATCGACCGGGTCCTTCTGGAAGGCATAGGTGCCGGCATCAATGCGCGAAGCGGTGTAGGTTGCCAGCAGCGGCGCCTCGGTGATCGGCACGAGATGGAACCTGGCGCCATCGATCGGATTGTTCTTGAACAGCGCCGCCGGTGCGCCCGCCACATAGAAGAAGGCGTCGATCTCGCCGGACAGCAGCTTGGGCAGCGCCGCATCCGGGTTGAGCGGCACGCGTTCGCCGGTCTTGACCTGCAGAATGTCCAGGATCAGCGAGGATGTCAGATAGGTGCCGCTATCCTTGACGCCAACGGCCACCTTCCTGCCGGCAAGATCCTTCATGCCGGTTATGTCCGACTTGGCGAGAACGTGGATTTCCTCGTTGTAGAGCGGATACATGATGCGCACGCCGCGCACTGCCTGTTGCACCTCCGGATCATTGGCCTCGAAGGTCTTCAGATATTCCAGCACATCGCTCTGGACGATGCCGAACTGGGTGCTGCGGCGGTTGCGCACACCGACGAAATTTTCAAGCGATCCCGCCGATTCCACCACATTGAGCGTCTGACCGCAGTTCCTGCTGAGTGCGGCGACATCCCGCCCGATCTGGATATAGGTGCCCTGCGGCCCGCCGGTCATGATGTTCTTTTCGAACTCGGCAGCGGCAACCGGATGGAACGAGAGTGCCGCCAGTGTCGTGGCGATGGCGAAAGCCTTTCGAAACATCATCTCTCCTCCAGAAAACCGCGATGCGCCTGGCATCCGGATGTCAGCAATCACTTTTGAAATCACGCATCAGGTTGCGCATCACGATCAGCGGCACCCTGTCGAACACGCTTTCCAGCGCATCCGTGACGCAAGCACCCGACGACAGCTTGTCCTTGAGGATGCGGGCCTTGTCGTCATCCAGAACGCTGATTCCACGGGTCGAATTCAGCACGCTCTCCACCAGTGCCGGGTCGCGCGGAACAAGCCCACCATCCGTTGCGGGTTCCTCGACCTTGCCATCCACTTCGCTCTTCACAGGGGTGTCCGTCACCTGGGGCGTGTCGGTCTTTGGCGTCGCCGCGTTTTTTGCGGTCTGGTCGGCAAGCTGTTTTTCAAGCTGCTCTACACGGCTCCGCTCCTCGGCCAGATTCCCCTGTAGCGTCTTGATCTGCACGTCGCGCGCCAGGTCGAGGGCTGACTTGAAGGTCGGCGCCTTGTTCTCCGCCTCGGCGGTTTTTTGCTCAAGAGCCTTGCGGGCGGCCACGGCATCCGCAGCCGCCTTTTCGAGCGACGTCTTCAGACTGGTAACCTGCTTGTCCAGAGCGCGCTTGGCATTGCCGAGATTCTCGGCTTGTTTCCAGGCATCGCCAGCATCGGACTTTGCGGCGGCAAGCTGGTCGTTCAACCTGCCGATCGTCGCCGTAAAATCGTCGGCTGCGGATTTCGACGCCGTTTTCTCCGTCGACAGCAGCTTTTCAAGCGCCGCGATATCGCCATCGCGTTTGTCGAGCAGGCGGTTGAGTTTCGGCACTTCGTTGAGCTTCAGGTCGGCATAATCCTTTTCCAGCTCTTCCGCCCAGTTGCCGGAATTCTTCTTGAGCTCGACCAGGCTCTTGTTCAACGTATCGCGCTCGGCCGTGATTTTCGTTACCTCTTCGTTCAGCGAGCTCGCCTGCGTCTTCAGTTTCGTGATTTCAGCCTGCATCGACTGGCGGACGAACCAAAAATAGGTGCCGCCGCCTGCCACGCCCAGGCACAACACCGCCGCCAGAAGCAAGGCGGACGACGAACCACCGCTGCCGCGCGTTACCTGATTGTTCCGGCCCCATTGGTTGTTCATTCATGGCCCGCCATGGAAAAATCCTCTGCACAGGAGGTACGACGAATTCTCAAGCGAGGCAAGCAACAGCATCCGAACGCCGTCGCAGGCATTTGCACCATGTGCATGCGCTTACGCAAGACCTTGATGTCTCGTAAAAAACCACCACATATCATGGTGAAAGGAACCTAACATGATGAAACAGAGAGACGCAAAATTTCAGATTGGACAGGTTGTTCGCCATCGCGTGTTTCCGTTCCGCGGCGTGATCTTCGACGTCGATCCGGAATATGCCAACACGGACGAATGGTGGAATGCCATTCCCGCCGAGGTCCGCCCGACCAAGGACCAGCCGTTCTATCACCTGCTCGCGGAAAGTGATGAAACCGAATATGTGGCCTATGTGTCCGAGCAGAACCTGATCTCCGACGATAGCGGAATGCCGATGCGTCACTCGCAGGTGACAGCATTCTTCGATCCGGAGACGGTCGGCCAGTACAGGCCGAAGGCCGTTGTCCAGCACTGAGCCGCTGCTGCATAATTCCTTAAATCGGAATCGATTTAAGGAGAAAGTCATGCAGCAGATTTAAAGTGTTACAGCGACCTTTGCGCGTCATATTTGACACGCGTTTGACGCGCGGCGCTGTAGCGGCTCCTCCAAAACGGAAAAGGCCCGGAGTGAAATCCGGGCCTTTGTGTTTCAGTCGTCAGACGATCAGTTCGCCTTGGCAGCCTTCTGAGCGTCTTCCAGCTTCTTGCGAGCGTCGTCCGCCTTCTTCTGCATTTCTTCCTGCAGAAGACGCTGGCGCTCCTGCAGCTTCGACTGTTCGATCGGTTCGCCGTCAAATACGCCGGTAAAGCCGTTGAGCGAAATCTTGATCGGGTTCGGCGCGCGCTGGAAATTGACGGAGGTGAAGACGACCTCGCCACCCTTCTTCAGGCTTGCCAGAACCGCGTCGGAAAGCGGAACTTCGGCAACGCACTTGTCCGGCATGCAGATAGCGTAATCGAGCTTGGCGCCCTTGCCGCCGTCGATCTGCATCTGGATGCCCGGAGGGACGAGGCGGGCGGACGGAACCGACACCTGCAGAACCCTGCGGTTGACCTTGCCCTGAACGCTGATCAGGCCGACGGCCGTGATCAACTGGCCGTTGCTGGCGGTCAAGAGGTTCTGCACGATGCAGACATCGTTGTCTTCCTGCTTGGTGCAGACCTTGAACCAGCCCTGCGGCGGGCGGCCGGCCGCATCCTGCGCGAAGGAAGCAACGGGCATCGCGGTGGCGGCGAAAGCGCCGGCAAACGCCGCGAGGGCAGCCTTCTTGGTGAAGTTCGACTTGAAGATCATAACGATATCCGTCTCCTGAATTCCGGTGTCTGAGCTGTCTTAGGCCGCTCGTCATCAATGGTCAGCTGCCCGCTCTCCTGTTGGGCAAATAAGGCAATTGCATGACCCTCGTCTCCGGGAACACCTGTTACAGTGCGCGGCCACGGATATCCAGTCTTTCCGTATTTTTTTTGCGATCAACTCTTGAGCCAGTATCGGCTTTTTAAAGTATCTCTTGGTTGGAAATGCCGGTCAACGTGATAATTTGCCGTGATTCATATGGTCAGGGAAGCGGGAGGCGAGCTTGCGCTCATTGTTTTTAGGTCTGATTTCGCTGCTCGGCACGCTCAGCGCGGGAGCTGTCGCACAGGCCGAGCCGGTTCACGGCATCGCCATGCACGGCCAACCCGCCCTGCCCGCCGATTTCAAGAACTTCCCTTACGTCAATCCGAATGTGAAGAAGGGCGGCAAGGTCGCCTATGGCGTGGTGGGTACGTTCGACAGCCTCAACCCGTTCATCCTGAAAAGCATGCGCACCACGGCGCGCGGCATGCTCGACCCGGAATACGGCAATCTCGTCTATGATTCGCTGATGCAGCGTTCGCGCGATGAGGCATTTTCGCTCTATCCGCTGCTCGCCGAAACTGTCGAATGGGACGAAGATCGCACGTTCATCCAGTTCAACCTGAACCCGAAGGCCAAATGGGCCGATGGACAACCGGTGACGCCGGAAGATGTGATCTTCACCTTCGAACTCTTCCGCGACAAGGCTCGCGCCCCTTTCAGCACGCGATTGGAGATGGTAGCGAAGCTTGAGAAAGTTGGCGACCGCAGCGTACGCTTCACCTTCAACGACAAGGCCGACCGCGAGTTTCCATTGCTGATCGCGATGACGCCGATCCTGCCGAAACACGCGACGGATGTATCAACATTCGACCAGACATCGCTGAAACTCCCGCTCGGTTCCGGCCCTTACCAGGTTGCCGATGTCAAGCCAAGCGAACGTATCGTCTACAAGCGAAACCCCGACTATTGGGCGAAAGACCTGCCGACGAAAGTCGGGTTCGACAATTACGATCAGATCTCGGTCGAATATTTCCTCCAGGACAATTCGCTGTTCGAGGCCTTCAAGAAAGGTGAGGTCGATATCTACCCGGAAGGCAGCCCCACCAAATGGGCGCGCAGCTATAACTTCCCGGCCGTTCAGTCCGGGGCGGTGATCAAAGATCAATTCACCCCGAAAACGCCATCAGGCATGCTCGGTTTCGTCTTTAATACCCGCAAGCCGATCTTTGCCGATGCGAAATTGCGGCAGGGGCTCGCCATGGCCTTCGATTTCGAATGGGTGAACAAGAACCTGTTCGACAATGCCTATACCCGCACCCAGAGTTTCTGGCAGAACTCCAACCTCTCCTATCTCGACATGCCCGCCGACGATCGCGAACTGAGCCTGCTGGGAGATATCCGCAACCGCATCAATCCCAAGGTGCTCGACGGCAGCTATCGCCTACCGGTAACGGATGCGACAGGTCGCGACCGCAATGTTCTGCGCGAGGCGGTGACACTGCTGCGTGAGGCCGGCTATTCCATCAAGGATGGCAAGATGCTCGACGCCAAAGGCACAGCGTTGTCGTTCGAAATCATGACTCAGAACGAAGGGCAGGAAAAACTAGCGCTCGCCTACCAACGCTTCCTCGCCGCGCTTGGCATTACCGTATCCGTGCGGACGGTCGACGATTCGCAATATCAGCTGCGCACCCAATCCCGCGACTATGACGTAATCGTCAAATCCTTTCCTTCGTCCCTCTCACCCGGCATCGAACAGGTTGGCCGTTGGACGTCCGCGGCCCGTGATCGTCCGGATAGGGACAGCTTCGCCGGCGTGGCTGATAAAGATGTTGACACACTGGTCAACAACATTCTGCAGGCAAGAACAGTCGAGGATTTCACAGCTGCGGTTCGCGCTCACGACCGCATGCTGGTGTCGAATTTCTATCTCGTTCCTCTCTACCACATCTCTGCGCAATGGGTTGCCCGTCACAAGCATATCGGCCGCCCGGACACCGTACCGCTTTACGGCTACCAGTTGCCGGCATGGTGGGATGAATCTGCGCAGTAATGCCGATTTGGGGCCGGTATACTTTCGGTAACGCATTGAAACCGGAATCGGCTGCGCTTATGTCGCTGGGCAACCACCCCTCAGCGCAAGGAGCAAGCGCATGGACCATGTCAATATCGACGTCGTTTCGGACGTCGTCTGCCCCTGGTGCTATCTCGGCAAGGTTCGGCTCGACCAGGCGATCGCCAATGTCGCCGGCGATATCCATGTGACGGTGAACTGGCGCCCGTATCAGCTCAATCCCGACCTGCCGCCGGAAGGCGTCGATCACAAGGCGCATCTCGCCGCCAAGCTCGGCGGTGAGGCTGCCGTCGATCGCGCGCATGAGATGCTGACCGGCCTTGGCAGAGAGGATGGCATCACCTTCGATTTCGCAGCGGTCAAGGTCAGCCCGAACACGCTAGACGCCCATCGCCTGGTCCGTTGGGCGCTGACCGAAGGTCCGGACGCGCAGAGCACCGTCGCCACGCTTTTGTTCAAGGCGAACTTCGAGGAAGGCCGCAATGTCGGCGATCACGCTGTCCTGCTGGACATTGCCCATAAGGCGGGGCTCGACCGCGCCGTCATCGCTGCCCTGCTTGCCTCGGATGCCGACAAGGATGCTGTTTCGGAGGAAATCGAGATGGCACGCGGCATGGGCGTCACCGGCGTTCCCTGCTTCATCATCGACAGCAAATATGCCGTCATGGGCGCGCAATCCGTCGAGGCCCTGACCGACGCACTGCGCGACATCGCCAAGATGAAGGATTCGGCGCAGATCAATTGACGGCCCGTGATTTTACATGAAAAGGCCGCGCCTCACCCGCGCGGCCTTTTCATGTCTGCTTCGCCAGGCCAGCAAGCTGGGTCATGACCACGGCGGAGCCAGCCAGGCGTTTTTCCGGCGTCGGAAAATCCCGCTGGAAGAAGATGCTGTGATCCGGCCGGATCTTCGCCATGATGCCTTGCTTGGCGATAAAGCCGACAAGTGCGCCCGGATTGGGAAATTCGCGGTTGCGGAACTGCACCACAACGCCCTTCGGGCCGGCATCGAGCTTTTCGACATTGGCGGTGCGGCAGAGCGACTTGATATAGACGATCTTCAGCAGGTGCTGGACTTCGAGCGGCAGCGGGCCGAACCGATCGATCAGCTCGGCGCCGAAGGCGTCGATATCGCCAAGCTCGGTGATTTCCCCGAGCCGGCGGTAAAGGCCGAGCCGCAGGTGCAAATCCGGAACATAGTCGTCGGGGATCATCACCGGCGTGCCGACGGAAATCTGCGGCGACCAGCCGCTGTCAGTGATTTCCTCGTCGCCCTTCAGTTCGGCCACCGCCTCTTCGAGCATCTGCTGGTAGAGTTCGAAACCGACCTCCTTGATATGGCCGGACTGTTCGTCGCCGAGCAGGTTGCCGGCGCCGCGGATATCGAGATCGTGGCTGGCGAGCTGGAAACCGGCACCCAGTGTATCAAGCGATTGCAGCACCTTCAGGCGGCGCTCGGCCATGCCCGTCAGAGTCCGGTTGACCGGCAGCGTGAACAGCGCGAAGGCGCGGACCTTCGAGCGGCCGACGCGTCCGCGCAACTGGTAGAGCTGTGCCAGGCCGAACATGTCGGCGCGGTGAACGATCAGCGTGTTGGCGGTCGGTACGTCGAGGCCGGATTCGACGATCGTCGTCGAGAGCAGCACGTCGTAACGACCCTCGTAGAAAGCATTCATGATGTCTTCGAGCTCTGTCGCCGGCATCTGGCCGTGCGCGACGGCGACTTTCAGCTCCGGCACGTCGGACTTGAGGAAATCATGAATTTCCGAAAGGTCGGCAAGGCGCGGGCAGACGTAAAAACTCTGGCCGCCGCGATAATGCTCGCGCATCAGCGTTTCGCGGATGACCAGCGCATCGAAGGGCGAAATGAAGGTACGCACCGCCATGCGATCAACCGGCGCCGTCGTGATCAACGACAGTTCGCGCACGCCGGTCAGTGCCAGCTGCAATGTACGCGGGATCGGTGTCGCCGACAGCGTCAGCACGTGCACGTCGGATTTCAGCTCCTTCAGCCGCTCCTTGTGCTTGACGCCGAAATGCTGCTCCTCATCAATGATCAGCAGGCCTAGATTGGCGAAGTTGATCGATGCGCCGAGAAGCGCATGCGTCCCGACGACGATGTCGGTCTTGCCTTCGGCTACTTCCTTCTTGGTCAGTGCCAGCTCCTTGGAGCCGACAAGGCGCGATGCCTGGGCGATGCGGATCGGCAGGCCCCGAAAACGCTCGGTGAAGGACTTGAAATGCTGGCGGGCGAGCAGCGTCGTCGGCACCACGACGGCCACCTGGACGCCGTTCATCGCAGCGATAAAGGCCGCGCGCAAAGCCACTTCCGTCTTGCCGAAGCCGACGTCGCCGCAGACGAGCCGATCCATCGGCCGGCCGGCACCGAGATCGTCCCGCACGGATTCGATCGAGGTCAGCTGGTCCTCGGTCTCGTCATAGGGGAAACGGGCCGCGAATTCGTCATAGAGGCCTTCGGGCGTGGTCAGTACCGGGGCATGCCGGGTCAGGCGCTCGGCCGCGATCCGGATCAGGCCGCCGGCCATGTCGAGCAGGCGTTTCTTGAGCTTTGCCTTGCGCGCCTGCCAGGCGACACCACCGAGCTTGTCGAGAACCGCGTCGCTGCCCTCGGAGCCGTAGCGCGACAGAAGCTCGATATTCTCCACCGGCAGGAAGAGCTTCGCTTCGTCGGCATAGACCAGTTCGAGGCAGGCGTGCGGCGCGCCGGCCGCCTCGATCGTGCGCAGGCCGATGAACCGGCCGATGCCATGCTCGGCATGGACGACGATGCTGCCCTCGTCGAGGCCGGCAACCTCGGCGATGAAGTCGGCCCCACGCTTGCGGCGCTTGGCGCGGCGCACCATGCGGTCGCCGAGAATGTCCTGTTCGCCGATGACGACGAGATTGCCCATCTCGAAGCCGCTTTCGAGGCTGAGAACACCGGAGGCCGCCTCTCCGGCTTTCAGGTTCTGGACCTCGGCAAGGGTTTTTACCGGCTTGATATTGCCGAGCCCGTGTTCGGTGAGCACCTGCAGCAGGCGATCGAGAGACCCTTCCGACCAGGCTGAGATCAACACCTTGGCGCCCTTTGAACGGCGGTCGGCGATGTATTTGACGGCAAGATCGAAGACGTTGACCCGCTCGGCATCGCTGGTCGCATCGGTCGTATTCTTCGCCCAGCGCACGCCGAGTCGCGCGTCGATCGGGATGACCTGACGCGCTTCGCCCTCATGCTCGCTGAACGGCGACAGGCGCACCGCATGGCGCGCAGCTAGGGCCGCACTGAAGCCTTCCGCGTTCAAATAGAGTCTGTCCGGCGGGACCGGCTTGTAGGGTGTGCCCTGCGATATCTGCGATTTTCCCGGCGAGGCGGAGGATTGGCGGGCCTCGTAATAGTCGTCGACCAACTTGGCACGCTCGGCAGCGGCCTCGCGAGCGACATGGTCGGTGACGATATGGAAGCCGGCGAGATAATCGAAGATCGTGTCGAGCCGGTCATAGAACAGCGGCAGCCAGTGTTCCATGCCGGCATAACGCCGTCCTTCGGACACCGCCTGATAGAGCGCGTCGTCCCGGGTCGCCGCGCCGAACATCGAGAGATATTGCGTGCGGAAATGGCTGATCGTTTCCGGCGTCAGCGACACTTCGCTCATCGGGTTGAGATCGAGCGAGCGCGCCTGACCGGTGGTGCGCTGGCTTGCCGGATCGAACGAGCGGATGCTTTCGAGCGTATCACCGAAGAAATCGAGGCGAACCGGCTCTTCGCTGCCGGGAACGAAGACATCGAGGATACCGCCGCGCACCGCATATTCGCCGACCTCGCGGACGGTTGCCACGCGCTCGAAGCCGTTGCGGCCGAGGCGCGCCGCGACGTCGTCCATGCGGATGACCGCGCCCGGACGGGCCGAAAATGCCAGGCTTTCGATGACCTCCTGCGGCGCGATCTTCTGGAGCGCTGCATTGACAGTGACCAGCACGATCGCCGGATGCGGCTTTTTCGCATGCGCGATCAGGCCGCTCAGGGTCGAGAGACGCCGCGCTGAAGTGTCAGCACTTGGGGAAACTCGGTCATAGGGAAGGCAATCCCAGCCCGGCAGCGTCAGGACCGGAATATCCGGCGCGACGAAACCCAGCATCTGCTCGATATCTGCAATGCGCTGGCCGTCGGACAGGATATAGGCGACCGGGCCGTTGGCGCGTGCGAGTTCGGCGAGAATCAGCGGCTCGACACCGGCCGGCACGGGACCGATCGTCATCTCGCGGGTGGCGCGGGCGACCGCCTTGGGATCAAAGCCTGATATCATCGGGCACTCTTGTCCTTGTCGAGGAACGAAACATCAAAATCCGGGCGATAGGAGACGATACGGTCGAACAGCGGTGTGCGATAGCGCTCGGGCGCGGGCTGCGACCCCAAAATCCATGTCAACAGGTCGGTGTCTTCCTCGCCCATGATGGTCTCGAGTTCATCAAGATCGGTCTCTGGCAGGTCTGCAAGCTCGTTGTCGGCGAACTGGCCGAACACCAGGTCCATCTCGCGGACGCCACGGTGCCAGGCACGAAACAGAATTCGTCGGCGGCGCGGGTCGAGATCGGCGCTCGTGCGTGTGATGCCCGTCATCAGCAGTCCTTCCTGTCGCCGCATCGGTGAAGGCGGCGCGTTGCCATGGCTCTATAAACGCTGGAAAGCGTATTGTCAGCCTTGCCAAAGACCTAATCCTCGTTTCAGTCTGCGCGCATGCGCCCCGCCCTTCTCGATCCGCTTTTCGCTCCGCTCAACTCGCTTCCCGGTATCGGCCCGAAGGCGGGCGACCTTTATGCGCGGCTGCTCGGCCGCGAAAGCATCGACGATTGCCGGGTGATCGATCTCATCTTCCATGCGCCGCATTCCATTGTCGACCGCCGCCACCAGCCGGTGATCGCGCGTGCGCCGCAGGGTGTCATCGTCACGATCACCGGCCGGGTGGACCGGCACCAGCCACCACCGCCGCGCACCAACCAGCCCTACCGCGTCTTCCTGCATGACGACACCGGGGAGCTGGCGCTGACGTTTTTCAGGGTCAAGGGCAACTGGCTGGAAAAGGCGCTTCCGGTCGATGAAACCGTAACCGTCAGCGGCAAGGTCGACTGGTTCAACGGCCGCCCGTCGATGGTCCATCCGGACTACATGGTGCGCGCCGCGGAAGGTGAAAACCTGCCGCTGGTTGAACCGGTCTATCCGCTGACGGCGGGCCTGTCGGCGCGCATCCTGCGCAAGGCTGTCGAGGCGGCTCTGACGCGTGTGCCGGAGTTCCCTGAATGGATCGATGAAGCCCTGATGCTGAAACAGGGGTTTGCATCCGTCCATGACTGCTTTCTTGCGTTGCACGATCCGCGCGACGAGACCGATATCGATCCGCAGGCGCCGGCGCGGCGACGGCTTGCCTATGACGAATTCCTGGCGGGCCAGCTATCGCTCTCGCTGGTTCGCCAGCGCCTGCGCAAGGTCGCCGGCACGCCGGTCCATGCGACGGGCAAACTGAGCGGACCGGTCCTCGCCGCCCTGCCCTTTTCGCTGACCGGCAGCCAGACGATGGCGATCGCCGATGTCCTAAAGGATATGGCGGGGACCGAGCGCATGCTGCGGTTGCTGCAGGGTGACGTCGGTTCGGGCAAGACGGCGGTGGCGTTGATGTCGATGCTTGCGGCCGTCGAGGCCGGCGGCCAGGCGGTGCTGATGGCGCCGACGGAAATCCTTGCCCGGCAGCATTTCGCCACGCTGTCGAAGATGGCGGCTCCCGCCGGCATCACCATCGATGTTTTGACCGGGCGTACGAAGGGCCGCGAACGGGACGCGATCCTCGAACGGATCGCATCCGGTGAAACCCGGATCGTCATCGGCACGCATGCGCTGTTCCAGGATACGGTCGTCTACAACAATCTCCTCCTGGCAGTGGTCGACGAACAGCATCGGTTCGGCGTTCATCAGCGCCTGCGGCTGACCGCGAAGGGCATTTCTCCGCACATGCTGGTGATGACGGCAACGCCGATCCCGCGCACGCTGGTGCTCGCGGCCTTCGGCGACATGGACGTGTCGAAGCTCACCGAGAAGCCGGCTGGCCGCAAGCCGATCCAGACCGTGGCAATTTCGACAGAGCGCACCGGTGAAATCGTCGCACGGCTGCGCACGGCGCTTGCCGATGGCAAGAAAGCCTACTGGATCTGCCCGCTGGTGGAGGAATCGGAAGCCTCCGACCTGATGTCGGTGGACGAGCGCTTCCAGGTCTTGGTCAAGGAGTTCGGCCTCAATGTCGGGCTCGTTCACGGCCGCATGAACGGGGCGGAAAAAGACGCCGTGATGCTCGCCTTCAAGAACGGCGAAATCCGCCTTCTGGTCGCCACCACCGTCGTCGAAGTCGGTGTCGACGTGCCGGATGCGACGATCATGGTCATCGAGCATGCCGAGCGGTTCGGGCTTGCGCAGTTGCACCAGCTGCGCGGTCGCGTCGGGCGTGGCGACGAGGCATCCACCTGCATCCTGCTCTACAAGGGACCGCTCAGCGAAAACGGACGCGCGCGCCTATCGATCCTTCGGGATACGGAGGACGGCTTCCTGATCGCCGAGGAGGATCTGAAACTGCGCGGCGAAGGTGAACTGCTGGGGACGCGGCAATCCGGCACGCCCGGTTTTCGCATCGCCTCGCTTGAGGCGCATGGCGATCTCCTCGAAATCGCCCGCAAGGATGCGGCCTATGTCATCGACCGCGATCCGGACCTGACATCGCCGCGTGGCGAGGCGCTGAGAACGTTGCTTTACCTTCATCGCCGGGATGAGGCGATCCGGTTTCTCAGGGCTGGCTGACGGCCGGTTGTTCAGTTGCGTTGGAGATTGCAGTCTCCGGCCCCTCGATCTGTTTTGGCTTGTAATCGGGCGAAATCAGACCGCCGGAGATCAAGAGTTTGGCGCCTTCCTCCGGCGTCATGTCGAGCGGAACGATCTTGCTGCGCGGGACGAACATCAGGAATCCGGCGGTCGGCACCGGCGTCGGCGGCAGGAAGACGGCAACCATTTCTTCGCCGTCCTTGTTGAGTTTCGCGGCAATCTCGCCCTGCGCATCGCCGGCGATGAAGACCAGAGCCCAGCTTCCGGGGCTCGGAAACTCGATCAACCCGCACTTCTTGAACGATGTGGATTGCTCGCGCAGCACGGTTTCGAAAATCTGCTTCAGGCTTTTGTAGATCGTCCGCACCAGCGGCATGCGCTGCAGGATGGATTCGCCGAAACTGACGACGGAACGCCCGATCAGGTTCCGGCCGAGGAAACCCACCAGCGTGATGAACACGACAGCGATCAGGAGGCCGGTGCCCGGAATGGCAATGTTGAAATAAGATTCCGGGTTGTAGCGCTGCGGAACATAGGGCGTCACCCAGCTATCGGCCCAGTCGATGAAGGTGAAGGTCAGCCAGATCGTGATGGCGAGCGGCGCGCAGATGATGAGGCCGGTGAGGAAGTTGTTTCGAACGCGCCCGGCGAACGATATTTTTTCTGGGCTGTCGTTCATTCGGTCGTCCGCTTATGCTGCAGCGCCGTAAAACGCCTTGTGGTACTGCACAATGCCGGATGCCACGGAGCCACGCAAGGTCAGTGCCAGGAAATACTCGGGCGGCGGTCCGGGAAAACGCAAAGCGTCGTAATGCCGAAAGCCGAAGCGCTCGTAGTATCCGGGGTCCCCAAGAAGTACGCAGCCCGCCGCACCGATCTCGCGCAACCGGTCGAGCCCGGTCTTGATCAACGCCATGCCGATTCCACCCTTCTGTCGGTCGGGATCGACGGAAACCGGTCCAAGTCCGAACCAGTCGTCTGCGCCATCCGCGACCTCAACCGGTGAAAAGGCAACATGGCCAACGACCACATCGTCGATTTCAGCCACCAAGGAAATTACCAGCGCGCCGTCGGCACGAAGCCGGTCGATAATCGCCGCTTCCGTGCCATCACTATAGGGCATGCCGGCGAAGGCAATGGTGGTCAGGGCGCGAATCGGGATGATATCGCCCGCCGTCTCCGGACGGATGATCACTCCACGGTCACCGATTTCGCCAGATTGCGCGGCTGATCGACATCGGTGCCCATGAAGACGGCGGTGTGATAGGCAAGCAACTGGATCGGCAGCGAGAAGATCATCGGCGCGATGATTTCGTCGACATTCGGCAGGACGATGGTGCTCATCGTTTCCAGCCTGGACGCGGCAGCCCCCTTCTCGTCGGTGATGAAGATGATGCGTCCGCCGCGTGCCGCGACTTCCTGCATGTTGGAAACGGTCTTTTCGAAGAAGCGATCATGAGGCGCGATGACGATGACCGGCATGTTCTCGTCGATCAGCGCGATCGGACCGTGCTTCAATTCGCCGGCAGCATAGCCTTCACATGGATATAGGAGATTTCCTTGAGCTTCAGCGCGCCTTCCATGGCCAGCGGATAGCTGGTGCCGCGGCCGAGATAGAGCACGTCTTTGCACTTGGACAGTTCGCGCGACAGGCTTTCGATCGCCGGTTGAATGCTGTTCAGCACCTTGCCCATGATGCGCGGCATTTCGACGAGATGGCCGACCAGTTCCTTTTCCTCGGCCTCCGATACCGTACCGCGCGCGCGACCGGCGCCGATGGCGAGCGATGCCAGCACCGAGAGCTGGCAGGTGAAGGCCTTGGTCGAGGCGACACCGATTTCCGGGCCGGCCAGGATCGGGAAGATCGCATCCGATTCCCGCGCGATCGTCGATTCCTTGACGTTGACGACGGCGCCGATCTTCAGGCCGTTTTCCTTGCAATAGCGCAGCGATGCCAGCGTATCGGCTGTTTCGCCAGACTGCGAGATGAACAGCGCAGCAGACTCCGATGACAGCGGAATGTCGCGATAGCGGAATTCCGACGCCACATCGATTTCGACCGGCAGCCGCGCATACCGTTCGAACCAGTATTTGCCGACGAGACCGGCGAGATAGGCGGTGCCGCAGGCAGAGATCGCCAGGCTCGGCACACTGGCGAAATCGATGGCCGATGCCGTCGGATTGACCCGGTTGCCGATGAAGTCGATGTAGTGTCCGAGCGCGTGGGAAATGACTTCCGGCTGCTCGTAGATTTCCTTTTCCATGAAATGGCGGTGGTTGCCCTTGTCGACCATATAGGCGGCGGCCACCGAAACCTGGCGCGGACGGTGGACGGGCTTGCCGTCATGATCGAGGATCTCGATACCATCGGCGGTCAGGACAGCCCAGTCGCCGTCGATCAGGTAGGTGATTTCATTGGTGAACGGCGACAGCGCGATCGCGTCGGAGCCCAGGAACATTTCACCCTTGCCGAAACCGACAGCAAGCGGCGGGCCGCTGCGCGCCGCCATGATCGTATCGGGCGCATCCTGGAAGAGGACGGCCAACGCATAGGCGCCGGTGACACGGCGCAGCATGGCCTGCATGGCATCGCGCTGGCTCAGACCTTCGCGGATCAGCCCGGCGAGAAGCTGGGCCACGACTTCCGTGTCGGTCTGCGTCTTGAAGACGGCCCCTTGCGCACTCAGTTCGTCCTTGATCTCGGAAAAATTCTCGATGATCCCGTTGTGGACGACGGCGACGCCATCGGTGAAATGCGGATGCGCATTGTTTTCAGTCGGCGCGCCATGGGTTGCCCAGCGCGTATGGGCAATGCCTGTCCGGCCGGCGAGCGGTTCGCCGCGCAGCTTGGCCTCAAGATTGACCAGCTTGCCCTCGGCGCGGCGGCGTTCCAGTACGCCATCGTGGATCGTCGCGACACCGGCGGAATCGTAGCCGCGATATTCCAGCCGTTTCAGCGCATCGACAAGACGCTCCGAGACGGGCTGATTTCCAACGATACCAACGATGCCGCACATATCTGTTCTTCTCCGCAATTCGTTGTTGAAACAGGGCATCGCGGTGAGGCGAATGCCGCTCAAAGTTCATTTTTCAGATGCCGTCTTGGTAGCGAATTCCCCAGAATGCGCAATCAGCCGGAACCTCACTTTCGGTTTCAGCTTTTAACCTGAGCGCATAACGGATTAAGTCTTCTGCTTCGCCGCTTTTTCCGCCCGGTAGCGGTCACGCAGCATCTTTGCCCGCCCCGGCTTGATTTCCTGACGAGCCCGGCCGAAAGCGAGGGCATCGTCAGGCACGTCCCGCGTGATGACGCTGCCGGATGCCACCAGCGCGCCATTGCCCACCGAAACAGGCGCCACCAGCGAGGAGTTGGAGCCGATGAAGGCGTTCGCGCCGATGCGGGTGACGTGCTTGTTGACGCCATCGTAGTTGCAGGTGATCGTTCCCGCGCCAATATTGGTCTTTTCACCGACGAAAGCATCGCCGATATAGGTGAGATGATTGACCTTGGCGCCGGCGCCGATCTCCGCCTTCTTGACCTCGCAGAAATTGCCGACCTTCGAATCCGGACCGAGATTGGCGCCGGGCCGCAGCCGCGCATAGGGACCAACGGTCGCGCCGGCGCTGACATGGGCGCCTTCCAGATGCGAAAATGCGTGGATGATCGCACCGCTTTCGACCGTCACGCCGGGGCCGAACACGACATTCGGCTCGATCAGCACATCCTGGCCAAGCTCGGTATCGAAGGACAGGAAGACCGTTTCCGGCGCGAGCATCGAGACGCCGGAGACCATCAGTTCGTGGCGACGGCGCTTCTGCCAGATGGCCTCGATCGCGGCGAGTTCGGCGCGGTTGTTGCAGCCGGTCAGCTCGGTTTCCGGCGCTTCGACGGCGATCGCCTTGCCGCCCTGGGCACGCAAGATCTCGACGATATCCGTCAGATAATATTCACCCTTCACATTGGCATTGCCGATCCTGCTGAGCAACTCCAGCGCCTTGGCGCCGTTGATCGCCATCAGCCCGCCATTGCAATAGGTGATCTTCTGCTCCGCTTCGGAGGCATCCTTCTGCTCGCGGATCGCAAGAAGTTCGTCGTTCTCCACGATCAGGCGGCCGTATCCCGTCGGGTCGGCCGTCTTGAATCCGATGACGACGACATCATTCCCGTCCGCTAACCCCTGTCGGGCCGCCGTCAGGGGCGCCGCAGTGATCAGCGGCGTGTCGCCGAACACGACGAGGATATCGTCATAGCCCCTGGCGATCGCTTCCTTCGCCGCCAGAACGGCATGGCCGGTGCCGAGCCGTTCGGTCTGGATGAAGGCCGACAGGTCGATATCGTTGCGCGCAGCCGCCGATTTCACCAGATCGGCATCGCGGCCGAGAACCAGCGCGGCAGAAGAGATCGACGCTTTGACCAGCGATTCCACCACATGGGCGATCATCGGGCGGCCTGCGACCGGATGCAGAACCTTCGACATGGATGACTTCATCCGTGTGCTTTCTCCTGCTGCCAGGATGATCGCAAGACATGTGCGCTGCATTCGGATTCTCCGTCAAAAT
>NZ_DATJDJ010000065.1:0-4526 GCF_035497515.1 Pararhizobium sp.
GCCGTTCCACGAACCGAAGAAGTTTCGACGTCGCGAACCTGCCGGGCCTTCGTCATTATCCCAATCCGACTGGTATCCGCCCATGATGAAGATCGAGAAGATATCGTTGAGGGCCAGATCGAGGCGCGCTTTGGCGGCCATTTCTTCTGACTGTGCATCATAGCCAATGATGGCCGAGATGCCGCCCCAATCCTGTTTGTATTTGAACCCGGCCAGCGGGTTCGGCCAATCTTCGTCCTTGTAGGCAACGGTCTGGCCACCGGCACTGTAGGTGCCATTACCCTCTTCGAGACCGATCAGAAGTTCGAAACCGTTGTTTGTCTTGTAAACATAGCTCAGCTGTGCCGTGCGGTTCGGCGAGAAGTCTATGACATCGTCATTGACGATATTGCCGGCCGAATCGAGCCATTTATCGAACCGCGAGTCCGTGTAGCCCGCCCGGAAGCCGCCAAGTTCGATATAGGAACTGACCAGAGTGAATTTTTCAACGCCGTCCGTCACATCCCAGCGATGCTCGATAAAGGAGCGCAGCGTGCCATATTCCGTGTCGGAGGCGGCGTCGTACCGCAGCGTTGCCCGGGTGCGGCCAACCCATCCATCATCGATGCCGGTATAAGGGCTCTCGCCCAGTATGTTGTCGAAACGGACATAGCCGCTCAGTTTCAAGCAGGTCTCGGTGCCGGGTATATAGAAATATCCCTTGCCGAAGGCGTCGCAGACGCGAACATATTCCAGCGGTTCCGGTTCGGCGGCGACAATGGCATCTGCCGCGTTGACGCCGTGAAAGGCTGAGAAGGAAGCAATCGAAGTAAGCAGGAAGGACTTGATCGTCATGGAGTCCCCAATCGTGCTAAATGGCCGAAATAAAATTCATATGGAGAGCCCCAATTCCGGACTACAAAAGGCTCATAGTCTCGCACTGCTCGAAGAACGATGAAATATCATATTCCATGCGATGAAACAGTCATGGCGCACGCACGACAACCAAGAAAAAATCACTGTTGCTAATATGCGGCGTTTCGGACCGTAGCGCTCAGGAGAGCGCGGACTCGCAAGCTGAGATCCGGCGTGTCACCGATGTCGTGCCGACCTTGATTTCCCATATCGATAGCGATCTCGACGTGCCAGTTCAGTCGAATTCGGCGAGGAAATCGGAGACCGTTTTCAGGCAGAGCTGCTTTTCCTCGACATGCGGCATGTGGCTCGATTCCTCGAAGACGACCCAGCGGCAGCCCGGCACGTTTTCGACATAGGGCCGCACGACCAGTGGCGTGGCCTCATCGTAGCGGCCGGAAATCAGGAGCGTCGGTGCAACGATGTTGCGCAGGCGCTCCTCGATCGTCCAATCCTTCATCGTGCCGATGACATGGAACTCGGTCGGTCCGTTCATGTTGCGATAGACGGTGTTGTCCTCGTCCATGATGGCGAAGGTGCGCGCCACCTCCGGCGGCCATGGCACGGTGCGGCAGACGTGCCGTTCGTAGAAAACCATCGAGGCGGCGATGTATTCCGGGTCGGTCAGGGTTCCGGCCTCCTCGTGGCGCAGAAGCGTCGCCTGCACGTCGGCCGGCAGGTCAGCCCTCAGCCGGTTCGCCTCGGCGACCCAGGTGCGCATATTGGCTGGGGAGTTGGCGATCACCAGCGCTTTCAGACCGGGCGGCTGGCGCACGGCATGTTCGGCGCCCAGCATGCCGCCCCAGGACTGGCCGAGAAACGCGTAGCGGCTCTGAATTCCCAGATGAACCAGGAGGGCGTCGAGCTCGTCAAGGAAGAGGGACACGGTCCAGAAATCCTGGCCCTTGTCCGGAAGGCGGGTCGAATTTCCGTTGCCGAGCTGGTCGTAGTGAATGATGGCGCGGCCGTCGAGCGCTGCGATATCCTTGAACGAATCGACATAATCGTGGGTGCAGCCCGGTCCGCCATGGGCGACGACGAGTGGCAGGCGTCCGGAGGACAGCGAACCTGTAATCCGGTACCATGTCCGGTAGCCGAGAAACGAAAGATATCCTTCACGGGACGCAATATCGACCATGCCCAATCTCCTTGCCCTGCTGCATTCGGGGCGACAATAACGAGGCGCGGCAGAGCGGGGCAGCTATCAAGACTAATAGGGTAGGGCGCCCTCGAGGAGGCGGCATTGTGCGGCTCGGACGACGGCCTGTGTCCTGTTCTTGGCGCCGAGCTTGCGGGTGGCGGACTTGATATGCAGGACGACGGTCGGCACGGAGCGGTCGATGATGCGGGAGATCTCCTTGGCGGAGAGCCCCTGCGAGGAGTAGGAAAGGCATTGCCGCTCCCGCTCGGTCAGGCGCACGCCCGACATGTTGCGCACCGCGTCGTCGAAGAGTTCGTAAGCCGCCTCGTTGAAGACCTGGGCGAGGAGGGCGAAGTCGGCAATGACATGCATGGCGTCACGCTCGAATTCCCGCCGGGCGCCATAGCGCACGCCTGTGACGGTCGCATAGTCGCCGCGCGGCATATGTACCGGAACGGTAACTCCAGCCAGCATGTCATGCTCGCGCAGGTAGTCGCATACGGGCTTGGTGTCGTCCGTCATGAAACGGCTGATCCTGGTCTTTGCACCCGGATCGTAATTCCAGAAGAAGGGCACGGAGGTTCGCATCGCCAGGCGCTGCACGGGATCGATGCGGAAATATTCGCGGTTGCACCAGTGGTCGTGCATGTCGCCGGACACGTTGCGCAGCTTGAGCAGGGAAGGAATTTCGACCTCGCCGTCGATGATGCAGGCCCTTGGCGTGTAATCGTAGATCAGCGCTTCGAAGCCCATTGAACGCATCGCGCCAAAGGCTTCGTCGATCCTGCCGTCGAGCGTTTCCCGGGCAGAGAAACGCTCCGCTATCACACTTAGTTCGTCAAGCATGCCAGCACTCTCCCCAGCACTCCGATGTGTCGGTCGCGCGGGCACCCTATCACTTCTTATAGCTGGTGCGCAGGGTGCGATGCGATAAAATTCGCCGTGCTCAAAAAATGATCAGGTCAATTCGAAGGTATGGCGCAGCATGTGGCGTGAGATCGCTCCGGACAAAAAAATCGAGGTGGAAGTCGATGGTTTCAAGGTCGTCGCCTATAGTTTCGGCGAGGGGGAAGAGACGATATTCTGTCTCAACGGTGGTCCTGGCCTGCCCTGCGATTATCTGCGCGACGCGCATTCGTGCCTGATCGACAAGGGATATCGCGTCGTCGCCTTCGACCAGCTTGGAACCGGTGCGTCGGATCGGCCGACGGATGCCGGTCTCTGGACGATCGACCGTTATGTGGAGGAAACGGAGACTGTCCGCCGGAAACTTGGTCTCGGCAAGGTCCATCTGCTTGGCCATTCCTGGGGTGGATGGCTGGCGATCGACTATGCGTTGAAATATCGCGACAATCTCAAGTCGCTCATCCTCGAAGACACAGTCGCCGACATGCCGCATCTGGTTTCGGAGCTGGAGCGGCTGCGCGCGGCACTCGGATCGGAGACCGTTGCCATGATGCAGAAGCATGAGGCGGCGGGAACGATCGATCATCCCGAATATCTGGCGGCCATCACGATCCTGAATTATCGCCATGTCTGCCGGTTGCCGGATTGGCCGGCGCCGGTGCGCCGTTCGCTCGACGACTGGAACATGGGGCCATACGTGACCATGCAGGGGCCGAACGAGTTTCTCTATACCGGAAACCTGAAGGACTGGAATCGCATTCCGGAGCTGCCTGGCCTCGATCTGCCGGTGCTGATCACCGTCGGCGAGCACGATGAACTGACGCCCGCCTGTGCAATGCGCATGAAGAACGCGCTTCCGGACGCTAAATTGCACGTTTTCCGCAATGCCAGCCATATGCCGTTTTATGAAAACCCCGAAGCCTATTATGCTGCATTGACAGATTTCCTGGCCCTGCACAGGTCGTCGTGATGGTGACCGAGCGGCATCGTAAACTGCAAGAGAGGGGCGACCGCCGAGCCAATGCATCGCTATAAGTTCGTACTCTACCGGCCGCTGCAACTGCTGCCGGTCCTCCTGGGCATCAGCATCATCACCTTCGTGCTGGTACGCCTCATTCCGGGCGATCCGGCGCGCGTGATCCTCGGAACGCGGGCGACGCCGACGGCGCTTGCGCGTATCCGCGAACAATATGGCCTCGATGAACCGATCTGGCTGCAATATTTCTACTTTATCGAGAACATCGGGCACGGTGAAATGGGCAAGTCGATCCTGTACAAGATCGATGTCCTGCGCCTGATCGCCACGCGCGTCGAGCCGACCTTGATGCTCGTGCTTGTCAGCGTCCTCCTATCGCTCGTGATTGCGCTGCCGCTATCGGCGATCGCCGCTCGCCGGCAGGGCCGCTTGCCCGATCATGCCGTGCGGGTCGTCTCGACCATGGGTATCGGCTTTCCGCCGTTCTGGCTCGGGCTGATGCTGATCATCTTTTTCAGCGTACATCTCGATCTCTTTCCCGTCTCCGGCTATGGCAGAACATTCACCGAGAAACTGTGGCATCTGGCCTTGCCGAGCCTGACGATCGCG
>NZ_DATJDJ010000066.1:0-51426 GCF_035497515.1 Pararhizobium sp.
CGGATGGGGCTTGCCTGGTCGAGGGACGAGCGCATTCACGCCGCCTATGGGGATGCGTTCCAGTCGCTGGCAGGACAACACGAAGGCGGGGTTTGAGCGATGAAGACATTCTTTGCCGACGAGCAGCGGAAACATGATCCCACCATGTTCCTGTCCAGCGGTGCCCAGCAGCCCAATCCGGAAAAGCCGGAACGGGTCGAGCGGCTTCTCGCCGGCGCCAAGGCGGCGGGTAGCGAGATCGTCCGGCCGCGTGATCATGGGCTGAGGCCGATCGCCGCCGTGCATTCGCCGGAATATATCGAGTTCCTGCAAAGCATCTTCCTGCGCTGGCAGCGGATCGAGGGCGCCTCAGCCGAGGTCATCCCCAATATCCATCCGCTGGCGCGCACCGGCCGCTATCCGGCGTCAGCCGTCGGCCAGGCCGGCTATCACATGGCCGATACCGCCTGCCCGATCTCCGCCGATACTTGGGGAAGCGCCTGCTGGAGCGCCTGGAGCGCGGTCGAGGCGGCCGAGGCGGTGCTGGCCGGCGAACGGTCGGCCTATGCGCTCTGCCGTCCGCCCGGCCACCACGCCTTTGCCGATGTCGCCGGCGGCTTCTGCTTTCTCAACAATTCCGCCATTGCCGCCCAGCACCTGCTCGGTCACTCGAAGCGGGTGGCGATCCTCGATGTCGATCTGCACCACGGCAACGGCACGCAGGGTATCTTCTACGGCCGCAGCGACGTGCTGACCGTATCGCTGCATGCCGATCCCGTGCGTTTCTATCCGTTCTTCTGGGGGCATGCCGACGAGCGCGGCGAAGGGGCAGGGCTTGGCTATAATTTCAACCTGCCGCTGCCGCGCAAGACGGCGGATGCGGGATTTCTCGAGGCCCTGGAAATCGCCTGCGGCCGGATCGAAGCCTATGCGCCGGATGCGATCGTCGTGGCGCTGGGTCTCGATGCCTTCGAGGGCGATCCCTTCGGCGGGCTGTCCGTCTCGACGCCGGGTTTTGCCCGGATCGGCGAAGCGATCGCGAGACTGGGCCCGCCGGCGGTGATCGTCCAGGAAGGCGGCTATCTCTGCGATGAGCTGAGCGCCAACCTGACGTCCTTCCTCACCGGGTTCAGATAGCGCTGGACCATCTTGCGATGCTGGCGATTAAAGTCTAACGCTTCGCCACCCCGATCCGCAGCCAGTTGGACAGTGCCGTGCCGCAGCCCATTTTTCCCGCCACGGCATCCGCCTCCCGCAACAGGCTCGCCTTGACTGCGCTGCTTTTGGGCGGGATCGCCATTGGCGGTTCGCCGATCTTCGTCAGGCTTTCGGAGGTCGGGCCAATGGCGACCGCCTTCTGGCGGGTGGCGCTGGCCTTCCTTCCGCTGTTCATCGTTTTCCGTGCGACCAGGCAGGATCAGGCGAAAAGGCCCGAGGGTCTGCGCGATATGCTCGCCCTGACTTTGCCGGGTGTGTTCCTGGCGGCGGATCTGATCGCCTGGCATGCCTCGATCCACGTGACGACAGTCGCCAATGCGACGCTTCTCGCCAACCTGGCACCGGTCTTCGTGACCGCGGCCGCCTGGATGTTCTTCGGCGCGTCGATCACACGCGCCTTCCTGGTTGGCCTGTCCGTCGCGATTGCCGGTATCGTCGTGTTGAAGGGTGGGGTGAGCGGCCTTGCGGCTGGAGACCGGTCGGGCGATGCGCTGGCTGTTCTCGCCGCCCTCTTCTACGCCGGTTACATGCTGAGCGTCGCGCGGCTGCGCGGGCGCTTCGACACGGTGCGCGTCATGGTGTGGAGCACGCTGTCGGCCGCACTCTGCCTTTTGCCTGTCGTGCTGGTCACCGAGACCCAGTTCTTTCCGGTCACGATCTTTGGCTGGACCATGTTGCTCGGACTGGCGCTGATCAGCCATGCGGGCGGGCAGGTGGCGATCACCTATGCGCTCGCCTATCTGCCGACCGCGTTCTCTTCCCTGACCCTGCTTCTGCAGCCCGTTGTCGCCGCCTTCCTTGGAGTGATCGTGCTCAATGAAGACGTCACCGTCCTGCAGGCCATCGGCGGCGCGATCGTCCTTTGCGGCATTCTCCAGGCGCGACGAAAATAGGACGCAGCTTCAACCAGCCGCATCGGGGCCGCAAGCGAGCGCATAGGTCCTTAGCATCCTCGTGACGGCAGCCTGTGCGAGCGCCGTTGCGCTGGGCCGGGTGACGCCAGCCATCACTTCTGGCCACGCGGCGGCGAGATGCTGGCTGATCAACGTTTCCGGCAATGGTCTGTTGCCGAGCCGGGCGAAAAGTTCGCTCACGGCTTGCTGCGCGATCGGATGGGTCCAGTAGTAGCGGATACGGTCGGAATAGCTGAAATGCCGCTGGATGCGTTGCTCGTCCGGTGTGCCGGGATAGTAGTTCGCCCAGTAACCCGGCTCCGCCTGCATCAGCGCTTCCATAGCCGACTTCAGTTGCGGGGCAGTGTTGTCGAGCTCGGCGGCGATCAGGTCCAGCCCGTAGAGCGCCTCGCGCAGGGCAAATGTCAGTCCCGGGCCGACTTTCAGGATAGAGAAGCCATCGCGCACGAGAGCGCCGAGCGCACCCAGCGTCTGGTAATCGGTTGAATGGGCCTCGAAGACAAGATTGGGCATCCGTGCCAGGCTTGCCGAGAGTGACCGGGCGGCTTCCGGCACATAACCGACGACATTCTGGTTGCCGAATTCGACGCCCGGTTGCACGACGAGCCCGACGACACGGTCGAAGGCAGCCTGCAGGTTTCGAGCGGCAAAGGCGCGCTGGTGGATTTCGACTGTCGTCAGGGCCGCCTCCGGTGAGGTGACCTGCAGGTGCTCCACTTCTTCGAGCGCGCCGCCGGGAACCGGAACTTCGGTGCCGATGATGTAGACCGGTTCCCCCGGGCAATGGGCGTCGGCGATGCTGCAGAGATCGGCGGCACGGGAGGCGGTTGCCTCGTCGTCCAGCGCCAGCGGTTCGCCCTTGCAGCCCATCGAGCAATCGAGGTGGATCTTCTCGAAACCCGCCTGCGCATAGGCGGCGACCATCTGGCGCGCCTTTTCGAGGGCCTGTTCGGCCGGCAGGTTCTTCCATGGATTGGGGCCGAGATGATCGCCGCCGAGGATCAGGCCGGACCGGTCGAAGCCGGTTTCGTCAGCGATCCCTTCGACGAATGTGCGGAAATCGGCTGGCGTCATGCCGGTATAGCCGCCGTCCTGGTTGACCTGGTTGCAGGTCGCTTCGATCAGCACCGACTGTCCCATGTCGCGTCCCAGCGACAGCGCCGCGCGGATGACCTCCGGATGGGCAGAGCAGACCGAGGTGATGCCGATGGAGGCTCCGTCGCGATACAGGGTGGACAGGGACCGAAGCAGTTGGGTGGACATCAGACTCTCCCGAAGTGATCATTAAAACGATCAATAACGATCAAAAATATGATTGACAATGATTATTATGTCGGCAATCTTCGTGATAAGTTGAACGAAGAGAGTGCCCGACATGAAGAACGATCGCGCTCAGGCCATCCGCCAATATCTGTTTTCCAACGGCTCCTCGCCGATCGCGACGATCGCCCAGGCGGTCGGTGCCTCGGTGCCGACGTTGCGGCGGGATCTGGCGATGCTGGAAGAGCAGGGTGTCATCCTTCGCACTCATGGCGGCGCCCGGCTGGCCGAGGAATTCCAGGTTGAAGTGGCGTTCGAGCAGCGCGAAGCGCAGTCGCTTTCCGCAAAGCGCGCCATCGGCGATCTCGCCTATGAAATGCTGCAGCCGGGGTCCTCGATCTTCCTCGATTCCGGCACGACCGTGCTGCAGCTGGCGCGGCGCATCCGCGTCAACCCGATCCCCCTGAATGTCTTCACCAATTGCCTGCCGGCGGCGCAGATGCTGATCGATGTCGAGGGCGTCAAGGTGACGGTGCTGGGTGGGCAGTTGCGCAAGGAAAACTCCTCGATGGTCGGGCCACTGGCGGAGGAAATGCTGCAGCACCTCTGGTTCCGCCAGCTGTTTCTCGGCGCCGGCGCCATCGCCGAGGACGGTTATCTCAGTTCACTCGACGAGAACGAGGCGCGCCTCAATTCGGTGATGCTGGCGCGCTCCGAACAGCGCATCCTGCTTGCCGATTGCAGCAAGTTCGGCCAGCGACTGACCTACCGCGTCGCGCCGCTCAGCGACTTGCACACCGTTGTTAGCGATGACGACATGTCGCCGGAATGGATGGAGCGGATCGAGACGATGGGTGTTTCGGTACGCCGGGCCGAGCAGCCGAATGGAGCTGCAGTGCGATGAGCGTCGTTCTGGGACTCGATTCCGGTGGCACCAAGACGCTGGCCGCGATCGCGGATCAGAGCGGGCAGTTGCTCCGGCAGTGGACTGGCCCCGGTTTCGATCCGATGGCTGGCGACCAGTGGGTCGAGCATCTGCGCACTGTCGCAGACGTTCTGGGTGAGGGGCAGTCGGTCGCCGCCGTGGTTCTGGGGCTGCCCTTGCATGGCGAGGTCGAGGCCATCAGCGAACGGCAGCGTGCCGTGGCTGCCTCGGTTTTCGAATGCCCGCAGCTGGTGCTCAACGATGTCGAGGTCGCCTGTGACGGCGCCTTTGCCGGGGAAGATGGCGTGCTCGTGCTTGCCGGAACCGGCAGCATGGCCTGGGCGAAGGTCGGCGGCAAGAGTTTCCGCAGCGGCGGCTGGGGCGATGCCTTCGGGGATGAAGGATCGGCGTACTGGATCGGCCGGCAGGCCCTGTCGATGGCGACGCAGGCGCTGGATGGGCGCCGCGATGCGCCAGAATTTGCGGCCGCGATCCTTGCCGCTTGCGGCATCGAACAGGGGCAATTGATCGCCTGGGCCTATGGCCAGGACAATGCGCGAGCGGGATTTGCCGATCTGGCGCGCACGGTCGATGCGCTGGCCGATGCCGACGACGCGACGGCCATTGAAATCCTGACGGAGGCGGCACGTTTCCTGGCGGACCTCGGCCTTGCCGCCCGGCATACCTTTGGCCAGCCGTCGCTCGCCTGGTCCCATGCCGGCAGCGTCTTTCGCTCGCGGTTGATCCGGGACGAACTGGAACGACGGCTTGGACCGCCGGCAGCGCCGAAACTGCCACCCGTGGGGGGAGCGCTCTGGCGGGCGGCCGCATTGGCCGGCTGGCCGGCCAATTCCCGCTTCACCGGATCAATTGCCGCAGGCTTGGAAAACAAACAACCAAAACAGGAGAACAGCTGAAATGAAACGTCGCACATTGCTTTCCGCCGCGCTTGCGCTCGGCCTCACGACCGCATTCACCCCCGTCATGGCCGTTGCCGCGGACGCGCTCCCCGTCCTCCTGCCGCCATGGGTCACGCTCCCGAAGGAGATGACCGACAAATACACCGCCAAGACCGGCGGCGCGCTCGATATCCAGACACTCGGCTGGGACGAGATCCGGACCAAGATCGTTACCTCGATGATGGCGAGCAAGGCACCCGCTTCGGCGACGGAAATGGACTGGTCCTGGGTCGGCCAGTTCGGCAGCGCCGGCTGGTATGACGATCTTTCGGGCGTCCTGACGGATGAGATGAAGGCAGACCTGCCGACTACCTCGATCTTCACCTTTGACGGCAAGCTGATCGGTGTCCCCTATAACAATGATTTTCGCGTCATGATCTACAACAAGGATCATCTGGCCAAGGCTGGCATTGCGAGCGTGCCGACGACGCCGGATGAACTGTTGGCGGCCGCCAAGGCGGTCAAGGAAAAGGGCATTGCCGAACATCCGATCGGCCTGCCGCTTTCGGCCACCGAAGGCTCGGCGACCGCCTGGTACCTGCTGACCAAGGCCTTTGGCGGCGACCTGTTCGATGCCGATCTCAAGCCGCTGTTCGTCGATCCCGAAAGTGCCGGCTACAAGGCAATGGCGTTCGAGGTTGCCGCCCTCAAGGACGGCCTGATCGACCCGGCTTCGACCTCGCTCAAGGACGTCGAGATCCAGGAACTGTTCAAGTCCGGCAAGATCTCTTTCGATGTCGCCGGATGGGCGGGCAATCTCGCCGTCTATACGGACGCCGCCAAGTCGCAGGTCTCGGCGGATGCTGCCGCAGCGCTGGTTCCGCATGTCGGGCCTAAGTCGCGGACCATCGGCCTGCCGGGCGCGCTCGGCGTGCCGGTTTCGGCCAGCGACAAGGAAACGGCGCATGCCTTCATCAACTGGATGCTGGATGCCGACACGATGATCGACAATTACGTCAAGCTCGGCAATCTGCCGACGCGCCTGTCGGTGCTCAAGCAGCTCAACGACGAAGGCAAGCTCAAGCAGGGTGACGTGCTGATCGAGCAGGCCGGTGTCGTCGAGCCGCTGTTTGCTGGTGGCACGCCCGGCTGGTACCCGGAATTCTCCGGCGCCGTCGCGACCAACCTGAATGCCGCTGCCAAGGGCCAGACCTCCGTGGGTGACGCCGTCAAGGCGATCGCCGCCGCGGCGGAAGAGGCGCAGCAGTAATGACATCCAGCTTCGTATCGAAGCGCGCCTTCCTGGGACGGGAGGCGCGGCTGGGGCTGTGGCTTTCCGCCCCCATCATCCTGATCATGGGCGGGCTGGTTATCCTGCCCCTGATCGTCACCGTCATCGACAGTTTCTTCCGCGTCGAGCCGATGAAGATGGGAACGCCGTTCGTCGGGTTGAAAAACTACTTCACCCTGATGACCGATCCGAACGTGCTGCAGAGTTGGACCAATACGCTGGTCTATGTGGTGATTTCCGTCACAATCGAAACGCTCGGCGGTCTCGCTGCAGCCCTGCTGCTCAACAGCTCCGGCAGCGCGCGCCGCTGGCTGCTCGCCATCGTCATCCTGCCCTGGTGCCTGCCGCCGGTCGTCAACGCCATCATCTGGCTGTGGATCTACAATCCGAGCTACGGCCTGCTCAACGGTCTCCTGCAGTCCGTCGGGCTGATCTCGGAAAACCAGGTCTGGTTCAACGACCGCTTCACGGGACTGGTGCTGGTCTCGGTCGTGCATGCCTGGCGCATGATGCCGCTGACCGCGATCATCCTGCTCGCCGCGCTGCAGTCCATTCCGGCAACCCTTTACGAGGCCGCAAGGCTCGATGGCGCGACGGCGTGGCGGCAGTTCTCGCTGATCACCCTGCCGCTGATTTCCGGTGGCCTCGCCATCGCGCTCAGCCAGTCCACCGTCTTTGCCTTCAATCTGTTCGACGAGGCGTGGATCTTGAACGGCAGCTCGATGGATACCCGCAGCATCATGGTTCAAGTCTACATGATGGCCTTCCAGAACCTGAAATTCTCGCTCGGCATGGCGCTGTCGATCCTGGCGATGATCGCATCGCTGGCGGTATCGGCACTCTATGTGCTGCGCGTCTACAAAGAGACGAGGTTCGATTGATGCGGCGGCTTGGTTTCTATCTCGGTTGCACTCTCCTGATCCTCTGGTCGCTCGGTCCGGTCTACTGGTCGCTGGTGACGTCGCTGACGCCGCCGAACGCGCTGGTCAGCGATCACCTGCGGCTCTGGCCGCAGCAGATCACGCTTGAACATTACGGCAAGCTGTTCGGCGCGACGTCGACCAGCCAGGGCAATGAAGTCCAGTCCGTCTGGCCGCAGTTTTCGCGCGCTCTGCTCAACAGTGTGCTGACCTCGCTGCTGGCCACCGTGGTGACGGTGGTGATCGCTGCCTTCGGCGCCTGGGCTTTCGTGCGCCTTCGCTTTCCCGGTCGCGACACGATGTTCGTGCTGATCGTCGCAACGCTCGGCGTGCCTGCCTATACGGTGATGATCCCGCTCTACCGGATCATGATCGGGGCAGGGCTGGTGGATACCTATCTCGGCGTGACGCTGATCTATGTCTCCGCCTTCCTGCCGCTGGCGCTGTGGCTGATGCGCAGTGTCTATCAGGCCATGCCTTTGTCGCTGGAAGAGGCGGCCTGGCTCGATGGCGCGTCGAAGCTCTACACGCTGGTGCGCATCGTCCTGCCGCTTGCCGGACCGGGCCTGATGGCGACCGCCATCCTCACTTTCCTGTCGGCCTGGGGCCAGTTCATGGTGCCGCTGGTCTTTTCGCCGACGCTGAGCACCAAGCCGCTGACGGTGCTCATCCCCGAATTCGTCACCCGCAACTACGTGGACTACGGCCTCATGAACGCGGCCGGGATCGTGGCGATCGTGCCGCCCGCCCTGCTGGTGCTCTTTCTCAATCGCTTCCTCGTGCAGGGCCTGATGGCCGGTGCGAGCAAATAAAGGACTGCAGACATGAATCTGACCGAAAAAGTCATCAAGGAACAATTCCCCTTCTGGGAAAAGGCGCGGACACAATCGCTGCCGGATGTGCCCGGCAAGACCGTCGTCGTGACGGGTTGCGGCACCTCCTTCTATCTCGCCCAGACGATCGCCGTCGCCTTCAACCAGAATGGCCGTCCGGCCATCGCAGTGCCTGGCGCCGAATGGGCGGTGCGCCCCGGCGACTATCTCGTGGATCGCTCGGACGTCTGCGTCATCGGCATTTCCCGCTCTGGCACCACGACGGAAACAGTCCAGGCGATCGAGGCGTCGCGCAAGGCCGGCATGAAGACGATCGCCATTTCCTGCGAACCGGACACGACGATCCTCAAGGCCGCCGACATTGCCGTCTACCTGCCGACTCATGGCGAGGAGGGTATCGTCATGACGGTGTCGGCCTCGCTGATGCTGCTTGCCGGGCTGCGCATGGCCGGCGTCACGCTTGGTTCGGTCGCGGAGGCTGAAGCGGCCCTTGCGGCCGCCGAAGCCGCTGTTCCGCTGATCAAGGATCGCACCCATTTCGTCTATCTCGGCGCCGGGCCGCTCTATGGCATGGCGACCGAGGGATGCCTGAAGCTGCAGGAAATGTCGATCACGTATAGCCAGGCCTTCCACCCGCTTGAATATCGTCATGGCCCGATCAGCCTGATCGACGGCCAGTCGGTGGTCGTCATTCTTTATTCGCCCGAGACGCTGGACGACGAAGGCAAGGTTGCCCGCGAAGTGCAGGCCATGGGCGCGCATGTCATCGGTCTTGGCGGCCCCGGCGACCTGTCGATCCCGCTCACGCAGACCGGTCCGGCGCGGGCGCTCGAACTGCTGCCGGCGCTGCAGATCATCGGCGAGCGCGTTGCCAACCAGAAGAGCATGGATACGGCCCAGCCGCGCAACCTCAGCAAAGTCGTCGTTCTCCAGTAGAGAGGAACTGATCCATGGCCAAGATCTGCCTGATCGGTGCCGGCAGCACCGTTTTCGCCCAGAACATCCTGTCCGATGTCCTGTCGAATCCCGATCTCGCCGACAGCGAGATTTCCCTGATGGATATCGACGCCGAGCGGCTGTCGACATCGGAGATCATGGCCCGGCGGATCGGCGATGCGCTCGGGTTGAAGAACCTGCGGATCGCCTCCTTCACTGATCGCCGCGCGGCGATGAAGGGTGCTGATTTCGTCATCCTGATGATGCAGGTCGGCGGCTACAAGCCGGCGACGGTGACGGATTTCGAGATCCCGAAAGCGTTCGGCCTGCGCCAGACGATCGCCGACACGCTCGGCATCGGCGGCATCTTCCGGGCGTTGCGCACCATTCCGGTGATCTTCGACATTGCCCGCGACATGCGCGAGGTTTGCCCGGACGCGCTGATGATGAACTACGTCAACCCGATGGCAATGAACTCCTGGGCGATGGCTGAGGCTTTCCCTGACATTCGCTATGTCGGCCTTTGCCATTCGGTGCAGGATACATCGGCCTATCTCGCCCGCTCGCTCGGCGAGGATATCGCCGATATCGATTTCCGCTGCGCCGGCCTCAACCATGTGGCTTTTTTCACCAGGTTCGAGAAGCGTCACAAGGATGGCCGCCGCGAGGACCTCTATCCGCGCCTGCGGGCCAAGGCGGAAAGCGGCGATTACGACAGGGACGAGGCCGTTCGCTGGGAAACGATGAAGCATTTCGGCCATTTCGTCACCGAAAGCTCGATCCATTTCAGCGAATATACGCCCTGGTTCATCAAGCGCGGCCGCGAGGACCTGCTGGCAGAATATCAGCTGCCGCTGGACGAATACATCACCCGCTGCGAAGAGCAGATCGCCGACTGGCATGTCTTGCGCAAGGAACTGGAGGACGCCGGCAAGCCGCTCGAGGTCTGCCGCTCCAACGAATACGCCTCGGCGATCATCCACGGCATGGTCACGGGGACGAATTATCTGATCTACGGCAATGTCCGAAACAATGGCCTGATCGACAACCTGCCGGCCAATGCCGCCGTCGAGGTGCCCTGCCATGTCGATCGCAACGGCATCCAGCCGGTTCGCGTTGGCGCGGTGCCGCCGCAGCTTGCCGGCATCATGCGGATGTCGCTCAACGTTCAGGAACTGACGGTGCAGGCGGCGCTCACCGGCCGGCGCGACCACATCTATCACGCCGCCGCCCTCGATCCGCACACCGGGGCGGAGCTCTCCCTCGATGAAATTCGCTCCCTCTGCGACAAGCTGATTGCCGCCCACGGCAATTACTTGCCAGCCTATCACTAAGGAAAAACCATGGCTCAGGTATCGCTAGACAATCTGGTCAAGGCTTATGCCACCGTGCAGGTGATGCACGGCGTCAGCTTCGATGTTGCCGATGGCGAGTTCGTCGCGCTGGTCGGCCCGTCCGGCTGCGGCAAGTCTACCCTCCTGCGGATGATCGCGGGGCTGGAGGACATTACCGGCGGGACGATTTCCATCGCCGGGCGGGTCGTCAATGACGTGGAGCCGAAGGAGCGCAATCTGGCGATGGTGTTCCAGAACTACGCGCTCTATCCGCACATGACGGTCCGCGACAATATGGGTTTCTCGCTGAAACTGCGCAACGCGCCTAAGGCAGAGATCGAAACGCGCGTTCGGGAGGCGGCCGGCATTCTCGGCCTTGTCGATTATCTCGACCGGATGCCCAAGCAACTTTCGGGTGGCCAGCGCCAGCGTGTCGCCATGGGCCGCGCAATCGTGCGCCAGCCCGCCGTCTTCCTGTTCGATGAACCGCTGTCGAATCTCGATGCATCGCTGCGGGTGCAGATGCGGGCGGAAATCAGGGCGCTGCATGACCGGCTCGGCTCGACGTCGATCTTCGTCACGCATGATCAGGTGGAAGCCATGACCATGGCCGACCGGATCGTGGTTTTGAGGTCGGGACGACTGGAGCAGGCCGGCGCGCCGCTGGAGCTGTACGACAGACCGGCCAATGCCTTCGTTGCCGGCTTCATCGGCTCGCCGGCGATGAACCTGATCAAGGGCGAGGCGGCCAATGGTTCGATCCGGCTCTCGCCAAACCTTTCGGTGCCGTCGCCGGTCGCGGCGACAGGTCCGGTCATCTGGGGCGTGCGCCCGGAACATCTCGACCTCGTCCCGGCAGAAGCTCCGGGCGCCATTGACCTTCGGGTGGCCGCCGTCGAAAGCACCGGCCATGCGACCTTCGTGATGGGCGAGGCCGACGGGGTCGCCATGACCGCGCTGTTCACGGACCGGCCAAACCTCGTCCGGGGCGATGTCATCCACCTCAAGCCGCGCCTGGACAAACAGCATCTTTTCGAGGCGGAACGCGGCGTCCGCATCGACTGAAACGAAATCGCGGGTTCAAGCCAGAAAAAACAGGCAAACCGGCAGGAGCACAGGAACGATAAACATCCCGGCTGCAGCCCAGAGGAAAAGGGTTGTCGCTCGGAACCAGAAGGAGGGTAACGCAATGAAATTATTGTATGGAACTGTTCTTTCCCTATTGTTATCGGCGCCCGCGAGCTGGGCCGATACCGAGATCACCTATCAGTTCTGGGGCAGCCCCCAGGAGGTGGAGGCCTGGAATGCCGTCGCCCGTTCCTTCGAAGCCGAACATCCCGGCATCAAGGTCAATGTCGAGGCCTCCGACTGGGACAGCTACTGGGAAAAGCTCAAGGTCAAGATGGCAGGCGGCACCCCGCCGGATGTCTTCGCCATGGATGCGCCGCTCTTCAAGGACTGGCAGTCACGCGACGTCCTGCTCAACCTTCAGCCCTATCTCGACAAGGAACCGGGGATTCTCGATGGTGTCTATCCAGTCACCCTGAAAGCCTACGAGACGCCCGAGGGTTATTTCGGCCTGCCGCGCGATTTCCAGACCATCGTGCTCTACTACAACAAGGACATGTTCGACGCCGCCGGCGTCGCCTATCCGACCGAGAGCTGGACCTGGGACGACCTGCGGGCCAACGCCGCCAAGCTGACGCTCGACAAGAACGGCGATGGCAAGACCGACCAATGGGGTTTCTGGGCCGAAGCCTATGACATGGAACCGCTCTGGGGCGCGCTCGTCTGGGCTTTCGGCGGCGACGTCGTCGATCCCTCAGCCGGCAAGACGCTGATTTCCTCGCCGGAAGCGACAGCTGCCTTCCAGTTCCTCTCCGACATGTGGCTGACCGACAAGTCCCTGCCGACGCAGTTGCAGCTTCAGCAATATGGCACCGATGGCTTTTATGCCGGAATTGCGGCCATGGGGGTTTCCGGTCACTGGACCGTGCCGGACTACCGTCCGCTCGCCTTCAAATGGGATATCGCGCCGATGCCGAAGGGGCCGGCGGGCCGCACGACATCGGTCAATTCGGCGGGTTTCGTGATTGCCAAGGACAGCAAACATCCAGACGAGGCCTGGGCCTTCGCCAAATACGCCTTCGGTGAAAAGGGCCAGACGGAGCTTGCCAAAATCGGGCTGGCGATCCCGGTGCGCCAGGCGATCGCCGAAAGCCCAGCTTATTTGCAGCAGGCGACCAGGATCGACCATTCGCTGTTCGTCAAGGCGCTCGACTATGCCAAGCCGAAGCCCGTCTTCAAGGGATACGAGGAATGGTCGAGCGCAGTCGGCGACGCGCTGACGATGATCTGGTCGGGCGAGATGGAGGTTGCCGACGGGCTTGCCGAGGCGGTCGCCAACGGCGACGACGTGCTCGCCCGGAACAAGTAGGATGGGGGCGCTGAGGCCGATGGGAGCGGAACGCTGGTGGGTGCTGGCGTTCCTCGCACCGACGCTCGCCGGCCTCCTGCTGGCGAGTTTCGGCTCGATCCTGGCAACGCTGGGCCTCAGCTTCACGGACTGGGATCTCCTGACGCCGCCGGTAAAGGCGGGTCTGAGCAACTACGCGAACCTGCCCTCCGACCGCCTGTTCATGAAGTCGCTCTGGAACACGCTGGCCTTTGCCGGTCTCTACGTGCCGCTGACGGTTCTGTTGTCGATGCTGGTGGCGATGGGGCTCAACCGCCGCATTGCCAGCATCGGCTGGTTCCGGGTGATGTACTTCCTTCCTGCCGTCTGCTCGCCGACCGCGACCGGGCTTTTGTGGCAATGGATCTATGCGCCGGACAGCGGCGTCTTGAATGCCGGACTGTCGATGATCGGCGCCGAACCGGTCAATTGGCTTGGGACCCGCATGGCGCTCTATTCGGTCGTCATCGTCAATGTCTGGGGTGCGATCGGCAGCGGCATGATCATCTTCCTGGCCGGGCTGCAGGCGATTCCGAAAGAGTTCTACGAGGTAACGCGGATTGATGGCGCCACCATCTGGCAGCGGCTCCGGTTCGTGACGCTGCCGGCGCTCGCGCCGAGCATCTTCTTCCAAAGCGTGCTGACGACCATCAACGCCTTCCAGGCCTTCGACTACATCTTCGTGTTGACGCGCAGCGGCAACGGCAATTCCACCATGCCGACGCTGGTTTTTTCCATCTATCGCAACGGCTTCCGATTCTTCCGTATGGGCGATGCCGCGGCACAGGCCATCCTGCTGACGGCGATGATCCTGCTTTTGACCCTCATCTATTTCCGCATCGAGAAGAAATGGGGAGAGCAATGACGCGCACCCGCCGCAGCGACTGGGCAATGTTCCTGGCGCTTTGTCTGGGCGCGATCGCCATGTTCGGGCCATTCATCTGGCTGCTCTCGACCAGCCTGAAACCGATGGCCGAACAATTCGACATGCGGCTTCTGCCGCTAGAGCCGACGCTCGGCAACTATACGCGGCTGTTCGAGATCATGCCGTTTCACCTGATGATCTGGAACAGCCTGAAGATATCGTTGATCTCGACGCTCGGCCAACTGCTGACCTGCTCCATGGCGGCGTTCATGTTCGCCATCGTCCGTTTTCCGGGGCGCAATCTGCTGTTCGTGCTGCTGATCGTGACACTGATGGTGCCCGCGCAGGTGACGGCGATCCCGCAATTCATCATTTTCAAGACGCTCGGCCTCTATGGCACGCAGGCGCCGCTCTATATTCCGTCCTTCCTCGGCGGCGCTTTCGGCACCTTCCTGATGCGGCAGTATTTCCGCACCATTCCGCTCGAACTGGCGGAGGCGGCGCGGATGGACGGCGCGTCGCTGGCGCGGATCTTCTTCACGATCTACCTGCCGCTCGCCAAGCCCGCACTTGCAGCCTTCGCCATCATCGCCTTCATGGTCTCCTGGAACGACCTGTTCTCGGCGCTGATCTATCTGCCGTCGGATGTCGACAAGACGACGCTGACTGTCGGGCTGACGCTGTTCCAGCAGCAATATTCCGGTCACTGGACCCTGATGATGGCCGCCTCCGTCATCTCGATGGCACCGGTGGTGATCGCCTTCTTCATGGCGCAGAAGCAGTTCGTGTCGGGCATGGCGATGACCGGATTGAAATGACGGGAAAGTATTTCCCGTCGGCATGTTCAATGCCGCGATGCGGTCAAGCCGCTCAGGCGGCCGGCTGCCTGGTCTTGCGCAGGTAGGGCAGCACGGTCTCGTAAGCGCCGAAGCGGGTGATGGCGTCCTCGTTCGAGACGGCGGCGGTGATGATCACATCGTCGCCCTGCTGCCAGTCGGCCGGCGTCGCCACCTGGTGCTTGCTCGTCAGCTGGATGGAATCGATCGCGCGCAGGATTTCCGCGAAGTTGCGGCCGGTCGTCATCGGATAGGTGAGGATCAGCTTGATCTTCTTGTCGGGTCCGATGACGAAGACGGAGCGAACCGTCGCATTGTCGGCGGGTGTGCGGCCTTCCGACGTGTCGCCGGCGGCGGCGGGCAGCATGTCATAGAGCTTGGCGACCTTCAGTTCCTTGTCGCCGATCAGCGGATAGTTGACGTCGAAGCCGGTGGCGACCTTGATGTCCTGCTTCCACTTGCTATGGCTTTCGACCGGATCGACTGAAATGCCGATGACCTTGGCGCCGCGCTTCAGGAATTCCTGTTCAAGCCCCGCCATGGCGCCGAGTTCGGTCGTGCAGACCGGTGTGAAGTTCTTCGGATGCGAGAACAGCACGGCCCAGCCATTGCCGATCCAGTCGTGGAAGCTGACCTTGCCGATCGTCGTGTCGGCGGTAAAATCCGGGGCGATGTCATTGATGCGAAGGCTCATAATTCCATCCACTTTGTGTTGCCGATGCCAGGATCACGGGCGGGTATTTCCGGCATCGTCTTGTAATCCGGACAAAAAATAACCGCTGACTTGGCGATGTCAATTTCTATTATTCTTGTAGAAATATGGCGGCGCCGGCCTGAATCGGCAGCGCGACGGTGATTTCAGCGCAAGGTACTGGGTGTTACCCCATAGCGCGTCCGAAAGGCCGTGGCGAAATGGGCGGAATCGGAAAATCCGGTCTCGAAGGCGATCGAGGTCATCGGCATAGTCGTGTTCTCCACCAGGAAACGGGCATAACGCAGCCGGGTTTCCAGAATGAAGCGCTTCGGCGTCATGTTGATGTGTTGTTGAAACAGGCGGGCGAACTGGCGCGGCGACAGGCCGACGGCCTGGGCGGCCTGTTCCGGCGAAACGTCGCGGCCCTTCCGGCTCTCGATCAGCACCACGGCGCGCTGGATGCGGGTGTCGCTGAAATTGCGGTAGACCGTCGCCCGTTCCTGATCGAAGGCGCTCATGGTCTTCTGTTCGGTCAGGGACAGTTGGTGCACCACCTTGGCGGCCCGGTCCGGTCCGCAATGCGTACGGATCAGGTCGGTCATCAGCGACAGGACCGAAATTCCGCCCGGCACCGTGATCCGCGCCTTGTCAATCAGGAAGTCGTCGCGTGTCGAAAAGGCAAGCCGGGGAAAAGCCATGCGAAAGTCTTCGCCGTGGAAGGGATGGACGGTGGCCTTGTGACCCGCCAGCAGTCCTTCCTGGGCCAGCACGAAGACCCCGGTGCAGACACCGATGATCGGCACGCCGGCCGAGGCGGCGACGCGCAGATAGGCACGGTGTCGGGCAGGCGCTGCCCGCAGATGCGGCAGGAGCCCGCCGATCACCACGATATAATCGAAGTCGTTGGGGTTGGTGTAGGCGGCATCGGCCTGGACGCGAATGCCGCAGCTTGCCACCGCGCTTTGGCCGGGTTCACCCATGATCGACCAGCGGCAATAGAGCGGACGTGAATTGTCGGCGAAATCGGCTGCGTGACGCAAGGGCTCGACGATGCCGGTCAGCGACATCATCGGGAAGGTTGGCCAGAGAAGAATGCCGATGGAGAGATCCGGCTTGCGGTCGCGCGCCGTCAGCAAGCGTTCCTTCCACAGCCCATCCAGCCAGTGGACATAATCATCGCCGCCTTCCTTCGGCACTTCTGTTTCCTGCCCCATCGGCGTCTCCCATACGACCGCACGACGTCGCGCGTCGATTTTTCAAAGATTATGTCCGATTTTTAAAATTCAGCCAGCGCTTTTGCTGCCACAGTTTGTCCTGTCGAACACGACAGTCCGGCGGCGAAACTCCGGATCGGGGAACCAGAAACAGGGATATGAACGATGAAACTTTCTCTTTCGAGAAGGCTGGTGATGCACGCCCTTTTGGCGGCGGCAACGGGCCTGACAGCATTTTCGCCGGCCGGCGCCTTCGAGCTTGCCCAGGAAAACACGCTGACCGTCGCCTTTACCGGCGACATGCCTGGCTCCGGCTGGCAGGACGGCAAGATGACCGGTTATGACGGCGAGATCATGCAGCGCATCGCCGACAAGCTCGGTCTCAAGATCGAACCGGCGCTGATGGAATGGTCGGGCACGATCGCCTCCATCGAGGCCGGCCGCGTCGATGTCATGCTCGGCACCATGGGCTGGACCGAGAAGCGCACCAAGATCATGAGCCTGTCCGAGCCGATCCATTACTTCAAGAACGGCATCATGCAATCGACCAAGACCAGTTGGGACAAGCTTTCTGATCTCGAAGGCAAGAAGGTCGGCACGATCACCGGGTTTTCCTTCGTACCGGAACTGAAGGCGATCAAGGATCTGCAGCTTTCGCTTTATGATACTTCCGACGCCGCTGTTCGTGACCTGATCGCCGGCCGTATCGATGCCGTGATCGGCGATCCGCCGGTGGTATCTTTTGCCATCAAGCAGAACCCGGACTGGAACATGCAGTTCCTCGCCTTCACCGACACCAATCCGCAGTTTCCGCTGCTGACCGGCCTCGGCCAGGTGGTCTACGGCCTCAACAGGAAGAACGACGACCTGCGCCAGAAGATGGACGCTGTTATCGCCGACATGTGGAAGACCTGCGAGATGAAGGCGATCGGCGAGCGCTACGGCCTTTCCGCCGATGTCTGGTACCAGCCGGCCGGAGGAAACTTCCGGGCGGGCGTTGATCGCCCCGCCGACTACAAGCTGCCGTCCTGCGCGGCCGGGGGCTGATCCGCGGCATCGCGAGGGCTGCCGATCGGCAGTCCTCCTTCTATCCGACAAACGAAAAGACGGGGAATGCTGATGGACGCACTTTTGAGTGTCGCGGGCCTGCGCAAGAGCTATGGGTCGGTCGAGGTGCTGAAGGGGATCGATTTCTCCGTCAAGGCTGGAGAGAAGATCGCTTTGATCGGTCCTTCGGGATCAGGAAAATCGACCTGCCTGCGTTGCATGAATTTTCTCGAAACGCCGACAGCAGGCGAGATCCGGCTCGATGGCGAGCGGATCGGCATGCGTGACGGACGACTGATGAACGACCGGCAACTGGCGCCGCAACGCGCCGAGATGGGCATGGTCTTCCAACTGTTCAATCTCTGGCCGCATCTGACCGTTGCCGAGAACGTCGCGATTGCCGTACGCAAGGTGCGGGGGCTCCCGGCGAAGGAAGCCCGCGACCTGGCGCTGGAGATGCTCGCCAAGGTGCATATGGCGCACCGTGCCGATGCCTCACCGCTGGAGCTGTCCGGCGGCCAGCAGCAGCGTGTCGCGATTGCCCGGGCACTGGCCCAGAAACCGAGGCTGATGCTGTTCGACGAGCCGACATCGGCGCTCGATCCGGAACTGGTGCGCGAAGTGCTGACCGTGATCGAGGAACTGGCGGACGAGGGGCGCACGATGCTGCTCGTCACCCACGAGATCGCTTTTGCACGGGACGTTGCCGACCGGGTGATGTTTCTCGATGGCGGCGTGATCGTCGAGGAGGGGCCTGCAGGCGCGGTGATCAACACGCCGCGTGAGGAGCGGACCCGTGGCTTCCTCAAGCAGATCAGGCATTGAGGATCGACGATGCCCGATCTTTCAACCTTTCGCCTCGTTCTCGAAGGCCTTTTCGCGGGGCTGGGCGTAACCGTGCTGGTGGCAGTCGCGGCACTCGTCATCGGCCTTGTCCTCGGTTTTTGCCTGTGTCTCCTCAGGGAATTTACCCGGATAAAGGCGGTGCATTTCGCCATTGACGCCTATGTCGAGCTGCTGCGCAACATTCCGGCGCTGACGCATCTGTTCATCCTTTATTTCGGCCTTGCCAGCCTCGGTCTCCGGTTGTCCTCGATCACAGCCGCCATCCTCGGCCTCGGGCTGATCGGCGCAGCCGTGACCTGCGACATCTTCCGGGCTGGCTTTCGGTCGCTGCCGAAGGGGCAAATAGAGGCAGCGCTCGCCGTCGGGCTGAAACCGAGCCAGACGATCTTCTCCATCCTCACGCCGCAGGCCATGCGCATCGCGATTCCGGGCCTGGGCAATTACGCCGTGCAGCTTGTCAAGGACACATCGGTCGTGTCGGCCATCGCCGCGCCCGAAATCATGTTCTTTGCCCGCTCCATGGTTACCTCATCGTTCCAGACGACGCTGATCTACGCAACGGCTGCAGGCCTCTACCTGGTGCTGAGCCTGCCGCTGATGCAAGGCGTGCGTGTCCTGGAAAGCCATTATGGAAAGCTCAAGGGATGACCGGATTTCTACAGCCCTATGTCGATTATGGTGGCGAGTGGTGGCCGCTGCTCGCAGAGGCGATGCTCAATACCGCGCTGCTTTCGATCGCCGGCTTTGCCTTGTCAGTGGTGTTCGGCCTCGCCTTGCTCCTCTGCCAGACCTCCGGTTCGAGAGCGCTGCGCGGCTTTGCCGCGGTCTATGTGACCGCTGTGCGCGGCGTGCCGCTGCTGGCCGTCCTGTTTCTGCTCTATTTCGGCCTGCCGGGTGTCGGCATCACCTTCGATGCCTTCACGGCGGCGGTGCTCGGGCTTTCGCTCTGCTTTGCCGCCCAGGTCTCGGAGCTGTTGCGGGCAGGACTGAAAGCGATCCCGAAGGGGCAAAGGGAGGCGGCGATGGCGGCCGGATTCACGCCTGCCCAGAGCTTCACCTTCATCATCCTGCCGCAGGTGGTGCGGGTCATCCTCTCGCCGATGATCGTGACCTTCGTCTCGCTCCTGAAGGACTCATCCCTTGCCTCGCTGATCACCGTCAACGAACTGGTGCTGACCGGGCGGGCGATGGCAACCGAATATTTCCTGCCGTTGCAGATCTATGTCGCGGTGGGTCTCTGCTACTTCATGATCGGCTGGCCATTTTCCATTCTCTCCCGGCGCCTCGCCGCGCCCGCCGCCCGCTGACCCTTCAAAAGAAAGTCATAGACATGGATACGCAACCGAAAGGTGGCGGTGAAAGCCGCGCCCATCCCCTTGCCGATACCGACCCTTCACGCCCGCCGGTAATCTTGATTACCCCGGATTTCTTGCCGAATGACAAGGCCGAGACCGAGCATGAATATGCCGTGCGCACAAACTATGCCGAGGCGATCAGCGAGGCTGGCGGGCTTGCATTGATCCTGCCGTATCACAGTGAACAGATCGCCGACGCGCTTGCCCTGTGCGACGGCATCCTCGTGACGGGTACGCAACCGGGCGCGGAGGTTCCCGCCAGACGCAGCACCTTTGAACGGACGCTGGTGCATGAGGCCCTGGCGGCGGGAAAACCGCTGCTGGGGATCTGCCATGGAATGCAGCTGATCGGCGAATATCTCGGTGGGTCATTCGCGAAGGACCTGCCTGACCTTGCCGGCGAGACGACGGCGCACCTGCCGCATGTGGTGCCGGATCGTCTTGCGCACGAGATTGTCCTCACGCCCGGCAGCCTGCTTGCGACATGGCAGGGTGGAACCACCGCCAGGGTCAACAGCCTGCATCGTCATGCGTTGACGGGTACTGGCCGGTTCGACGTACTTGCGATCGCACCCGACGGGGTGACGGAAGCGTTCGAGGCCCCGGGCGACACCTTCTGCCTCGGCGTGCAATGGCATCCGGAATACGGGCTGACGGCGCTCGATCGCCAGATATTCAAGGGATTTGTGGCGAAATGCGCGGAGCGCCGATCGGGACCGCAGCGCCCGAGCCGCAATTCATTGATCGAGGCACGCCTCAGTGAACTCGGGCTGGCCCTCCCGGAAGCTTCTACGCCCCCGGGTGCCTTTGTCGGGGCGATCCGGACCGGCAATGTCGTCTCCGTATCGGGGCAAGTGCCGCTGCGCGACGGCAAGGTCGTCTGCACGGGGCAGGTGGGTGGCGCGGTCTCGATCGACGAGGCACGCGACAGCGCCCGCTGGGCTCTCCTGAACGGCTTGGTTCAGTTGGAAAAGATTGCGGGCGGGCTGGATCGCGTTACCGGCTTTGTTCGGCTGGCCGGCTATGTCAGTGCGGCCCCGGATTTCACCCGTCACGGCCAGGTGGTCGATGCCGCTTCGGAACTGCTTCGCGATCTCTTCCCGGATCGCTGGATGCATGCGCGGGTGGCCGTCGGCGTGTCGTCCCTGCCGCGTGGCGTGCCGGTGGAAATCGAATTGTCGGCGACCATCGCGGGGGGGTGCTGAGATGAAGCGCGTTGCCGTCGTCGGGGCGGGTGTCGCCGGGGTGGCGAGCGCCTATCTGCTCTGCCGGGCAGGCTATGCCGTCACGCTGGTCGACAGGAACCAGGGCCCTGCCCTGGGTGCGAGCCGTGCCAACGGCGCCCAGCTCAGTTATGCCTATGGCGACGCACTCGGGTCGCCGTCATTGCTGCGGCATCTGCCTCATATCCTGTTGCGGCGCGATCCGGCCTACCGCGTCCAACTGCAGACCGATCCGGAGTTTCTGATCTGGGGCCTGCGGTTCCTCGCCGAATGCCTGCCGACGCGCTCGCTTGCCAATACGCAACATTTGCTCAAGCTTGCCTTCGCCACGCGCAGGCTGCTGGAGGATGTGCTCGTCGAGTTCGACTTGTCGTTCGATTATCAGGTCTCGGGCAAGATGATCCTCTATTCGACGGCAAAAGCCTTTGCGGCCGGGGCGGCTGTACATCGGCTAAAACAATCGATGGGGATCCGACAGGAGGTTCTGGATCGTTCCGAAGCGACGGCGATCGAACCGGCGCTGACGCTTTATCCCGATTCCATCGACCGGGTCGTCTACAGTCCCGACGATGCGGCCGGCCGACCCGACCGGTTCTGTACCGGTTTGGTCGACGGGCTTGTCCGGCGCTACGGCTTGCGGACCCTGTTTGGTGAGGAGGTGCGTGGCATCCAAAGCTGCAAGGGGCGGGTGACCGGCCTGTCCTTTTCCACGTGCGAGCAGCTTGATTGCGATCTTGTTGTCGCGACGACCGGAGCCGCGCTCGACATATTGCCATGGACGGATCGTCCGGTTGGCGGCATCTGGCCGGTGCAGGGATATTCGATGACCGCGGCGGCCAGTCCGGCCGCGATGCGGGTTTCGATCACCGACCTCAAGCGCAAGCTCGTCTTTGCCAGACTCGGCGACGACGTGCGGATTGCCGGTCTTGCGGATATCGGCGCGGCGCGCCCGCGTTTTTCGGACGAGCGGTTCGACATGTTCCGATCCGCGTCGATCGAGGCCTTCGGCGGTGCTTTCGAGCACAAGGTCGGTGAAATCGGCGCATGGTCCGGCGCGAGGCCCTGCACGCCGTCGTCGCGACCGATCATCCGTCCGGGCCGGATGAAGGGGCTCTATCTCAATCTTGGCCATGGCACGCTGGGCTGGACCCTGTGTCTTGGATCGGCGCAGTTTCTGCTTGACCTGGTTGCTACTGCGTAATTCCTTAAATCGGAATCGGTTCAAGGCTAAAATTATACAGCATATTTAAAGTGCTACAGGGGCGGCGGCTGAGTTTTTCTTCAGCCGCCGGATTTTCCGCTGACCAGTTTCGGTTTGGCAGGTTCCCAGGTTCGCACGAGATCGCGGCCGGACGCCTTGGCAAGATAAAGCGCCTCGTCGGCGCGGACAACCAGTCGCCCGGCATCCGGTCCCATCGTATGATTGGCAAGCGTCGCGACGCCTATGCTGGCCGTGACGATGCCTTTTTCGCTGCCAGTATGGGCGATCTGGAGCGTGCGGATGCGGTTGCGCAGTTCATGTGCCAAGGCGACCGCCCCTTCCTCCGGCGTATTGGGCAGGATCAGCACCATTTCCTCGCCGCCATAGCGGGCGGCGCGGTCACCGGAACGCCGTGCCACGGCGCGCATGCATTCGGCGATGGCCCGCAGGCAATCGTCGCCGGCCGTATGGCCATAGGTATCGTTGAAGGCCTTGAAGCGATCGACGTCAAGCAGGAGAAGGCTCAGCGCGCCTTCGCCGCGTCCGACGCGCGCTACTTCTTCCGTCAGCGCGGCATCGAAGGCGCGCCGGTTGAGAAGACCGGTCAGTCCATCGGTTTCGGCCAATTCCGCAAGACGCATATTCAGATCGCGCAGGGCCTGTTCGCTCTGCTTGCCTTTGGTGATGTCGGAACAAACAACGAAGCAGGTGCCATCGGCCGCCGGGCTGGTGCGGGATTCGATCCAGCGCCCGTCGTAAAGTGGAAACTGGACGGTGCCGGGTTGGCGCAATCTCGAACAGGCGGCATTCACCCAGTCAGTGACGTTGTCAGTGGGAATGTTGATCAGTTCGCCACGCGCGATCGAGGCATAGAGGATCGATGCGGCAGGTGTTCCGGGCACGCGCAAGTCCGCCGTCAGCGGAAACATCGTGCGATATTGTTCATTGCAGAAGACGACGCGGAGATCCTTGTCGAACATGATGAGGCCATCGGCCATGTTCGTCAGGGCGGCCGTGACGACACGCTCGCTTTCGGCGAGCGCTGCCTCCAGTTTGACCTTGGCGGTGACATCGCGATTGTGGGTGATGAGGCCAGTCACACGGCCTGAACTGTCGCGAACCGGCGATTTGAGCGTGGAGAGGGTCGCGGTCGAACCGTCGCGGTGTGTCACCTGCTGTTCGATCACTTCGGACGTTCCGTGCAGCAGGGTGTTTTGTTCATCTGCCCGGAAACCCTCGGCGATATCGAACGGGTAGAAATCGAAATCGGTCTTGCCGAGCAGGGCGTCGGGGTTCGCTACCTTCATCAGCATGGCGGTGGCCGGATTGGCGACAATGAACCGGCCTTCCATGTCCTTGACGTTCAGGCAATCGGGAAGGCTGTCGATGACCGTCTTGTAGACGTGGTTCCTCATGACCGCGTCACGCCGACGTATCTCATTGGCGACGGCGAGCGAGACGAGTAGCGTCGCCGCAAAGGCGATTATGGCGATTGGCGCGATCGTGCTGGACAGGAGCGTCGACAGGCTCGCCTGCGGCATAACGAGAAAGCTCAAGGGGCCGCCCGCGGCGACACAGGCGGAGAATATGATGATGCCGAATGTGGAGGGGCGCTCGTTCTTCTTGAGCGCATGGCCGAGAACACCGACGACAGCGGCAATACCGATCCCCGTCAGTCCCGCAACGACGCCTGCGCCTCCGAGATAGACCCGGAAAGCCGTGGCGCAGAAGGCGGTGACGATCAAGGCAACTGGGCCGCCGAACAGGCCAGAGACCGCAACCAGCGTCGCCCGCGAGTCGATGAATACGCCTTTTCCGATCTCGAAAGGACGCATCATGACGATAATGGCGCCCAGCCCAAGCAGCAATCCGAAGGCGAACTGGCGGATGATCTGCGGGCAATCGATGTGCGGCAGCCGCGCGTTGCTCCAGATCAGCACGAGCATCGACAGGATCGCCAGATTGGCGAGAAGTTCATACCAGGCGCTACTCAAACAAGTCCTCCCCCGGCACAAACTGAAAACCGGCCGAACGGTGCGGATACCATCGCCCGGCATGGAAAAGTTTCCGTTAACGATGTGGCCGAAAGCCCAAGGAGCAAGGCATTCGGCCGTGCGCCAGCGAGGATAATTTGGGGATGGCGGGTTCAAGACTTATTTAAGCTTATTGTGACCTGCTGTTTGGCGCGGGTCTCGCACCTCTTTCCAATTGGCAATGTGGCCAATTACCCATGGGGCTCGGGCCAGCGTCCTCAAAGTCAACCCATGGACAGACCTTTTTGCGTCTCCGCCACCAAGTTCGAAGACGTGCCGCTGCTATTCGAACAGGTCGCGATTGTCCGATTCGATCTGCGGCAGGTCGTTCAGAATGCCGTTGAGATGCGCCCGCATGGCATCGGCCGCCGCATCGGCGTTTCGTGAATCGATGGCGGTGACGATCTTTTCGTGCTGCTCGATGAGATTGTTCATCGAGGTGGGATTGCGGAGTTGCAGGTTGCAGACCCGATCCATATGCGCCTTGATGTCCGAGATCGCATTCCAGGCGAGACCGCAGCCGGCGCCTTCGGCAATGGCGATGTGGAACTGCTCGTCTTCCCGTCGAAAGGCATTGTGATCGTGCTGGTTCGCGGCGGCCCGCTGCCGGCCGAGGATGTCGTCGATCTTGCGTCGCGTCCAGGTATCGAAGCTTTCGCTGGCGCGCCGTGCGACCGCCACCTCGATCGCTTCGCGCACGAAGCGGGCTTCCATCATCTGGCGCGCCGAGATGCGGACCACGACCGTTCCACGATTGGGGCGGATTTCAACGAGCTTTGATTTTCCAAGCGCGATCAAAGCCTCGCGGACCGGCTGGCGGGAAACGCCGAGACGGGAGGCGATTTCCTGCTCCGACAGGCGAGAGCCGGGCGCCAGTTCGAGGCGAATGATCGCCTCGCGCAGGTCACGCTCGACCTGGGCCGCCGTCGTTTCCCCGGTCTCGATCTTCAACGGGTCGATCTTCAAAGTTTCAAGGTTCATGCTTTTCGCCGCCACGGTCTCGTTGACATTTGTTTATAACCACCATACAGTACCATACAACTTGACGACAGCACAAGCGCGGCGGTCAAACGCCAAGCCAGGATGGAGGAGCCGGGACGTGAAATCCCGGTCAGTTGATGACGATACATTCCAATTTCATAAGCCCGGATTCTAGTGATCCGCGTCTGCAGAGTAAATCCCGCTACAAGATGCTGGTCGATGGCAAGTCTGTCGATGCGGCATCGGGAAAAACAATCGACCGCGTCAGTCCGGGCCATGCCGGTGTGGTCGTCGGAACCTGGCCCGACGCGTCTGCCGACGACGTGCGCCTTGCGATTGCCGCCGCCCGCCGCGCCTTCGATACCGGCCCCTGGCCGCGCATGTCGGGCGCCGAGCGCTCCCGGCTGATGTTCAAGACAGCCGAGCTCATTCTCGCCAATGTCGAGGAAATCGCCCTGATCGAAAGTCTGGAGGTCGGCAAGCCGATCGCCCAGGCGCGCGGTGAAATCACCTTCTGCGCAGATCTCTGGTCCTATGCGGCCGGACAGGCCCGCGCGCTCGAAGGCCAGACCCACAACAATATCGGTGACAACCGTCTCGGCCTCGTCCTGCGCGAGCCCGTCGGCGTCGTCGGCATCATCACGCCCTGGAACTTCCCCTTCATCATCGCATCCGAGCGGGTGCCGTGGGCGATCGGTGCTGGCTGTACGGTGGTGCTGAAGCCATCCGAGTTCACCTCAGGTACATCGATCCGCATGGCGGAACTGGCCCGCGAAGCAGGCATTCCCGATGGCGTCTTCAATGTCGTCACCGGCTACGGCGACCCGGCAGGACAGGTCCTGGCGGAGGATCCGGGTACGGACATGATCGCCTTTACCGGTTCGGGCCGTGTCGGCGTCAAGCTCGGTGAAATCGCCGCCCGCAGCGTCAAGCGCGTCGGTCTCGAGCTTGGCGGCAAGGGTCCGCAGATCGTCTTTGCCGACGCGGACCTCGAAGCGGCCGCCGACGGCATCGCCTATGGTGTCTATCACAATGCCGGCCAGTGCTGCATTTCCGGCAGCCGGCTGCTGGTGCAGGAGGGTATCCGAGACGCGCTGCTCGAGCGCCTGCTCGACATTTCCCGCAAGGTCACGTTCGGCGATCCACTGAACGAGCGCACGAAGATCGGCGCGATGATCTCGGAGGCGCATGCCGCCAAGGTGCATTCCTATGTCGAGGCAGGACAGTCGGCCGGGGCCGAACTGCTGCTCGGCGGATCGCGGGTCGGCGAGGGCTCAGGGCTCTATTATGCGCCCACCGTCTTTTCCGGCGTCACCGCCGACATGTCGATCGCCCGGGAGGAAATTTTTGGCCCGGTCCTGTCGACCCTGACCTTCAAGACGGCCGACGAGGCGGTCGCGATGGCAAACGCCTCGGAATACGGCCTGTCGGCCAGCGTCTGGTCCAGCAATCTCGAAAACGCGCTGCAGAGCATCCGCCGCATCCGGGCCGGGCGCTGCTGGATCAACAGCGTGATCGATGGTGCGCCGGAATTGCCGATCGGCGGCTACAAGAAGAGCGGTCTCGGGCGTGAACTCGGCCGCTACGGCTTTGATGAATATTCGCAGTTCAAGGGCATCCACGTGACCTTGGGCCGGCCGGATCCTTGGTTCGGGTGAGGGTGCTCACCGGAGACTGAGGCAGAGGAGGAAAATCTCGGCTGGCGCGATCTTTGGTCGGAGCTCGCCAGCCGAGACATGGGTCTTTCGACCCCGCATTGCACATCCAAAGGGAGGATACGCAAAATGAAATTGACCAGACTGAAAACCGCAATGCTTGCGGCGTGCGCAGCTATGGCTTTCACATCATCCGCCGTAGCGGCCGATGTCAAGGCGACGATGATCATCTACCTTGATCCGAGTGTCCAGTTCTTTAACCCCGTCGTCAAAGGCGCACAAGATGCCGCGGCACAGTTCGGCGTCGATCTCGACGTGCAATATGCCAACAACGATCCGGTGCGCCAGAACGACCTGATCGAGAGCGCCACTGCAACGGGTGTTGACGGCATCGCCGTTGCCATTTCCTCGTCGGACGCTTTCGACGACAGCATCTGCAAGGCGGTCAAGGCCGGCATCATCGTCATCGGCTTCAACAATGACGACCTGGAAGGCGCCAAGGGCAATTGCCGCCAGGCCTATGTCGGCATGGACGAATTCGCCTCGGGCTACGAACTCGGCAATCGCATGATCGAGCAGTTCGGTCTGAAGGAAGGCGACATGGTCTTCAACCCGCGCGAAATTCCGGAAGCCAGCTTCGCCGTCGCGCGTGGCGGCGGCATCGAAAAGGCGATGAAGGAACATGGCATCAAGGTGGAGACGGTCAAGTCCGGTCTCGATCCGGCCGAAGCGCAGAATATTCTTGCTCAGTTCCTCATCGCCAACCCCACCACCAAGGCTCTTTTCGGCACCGGCTCCGTCACCTCGACGGTCGGTGCGGGCGCCATCAAGGATGCCGGCGTCAACATTCCGTTCGGTGGCTTCGACCTCGCGGTCGAGATCGTCAACGCGGTGGAATCCGGTGCCATGTTCGCGACGATGGACCAGCAGCCTTATCTGCAGGGTTACTATCCGATCGCCCAGATCGCTCTGTCAAAGAAATACGGCCTGACACCGACGGACGTCGATACCGGTCAGGGCGCGTTTCTCGACAAATCGCGCATCAGCTCCGTCAAGCCGCTGATCGGCAGCTACCGGTAAGCGTGACGCCTGAAGACCTTCCGGCATTTTGCCGGAAGGTCCCCGCGATCCCCTGAACAGAGTAACGACAGTGACCTACGCCATGACCGACAGTGCCGTGCCGAAATCGCGCACGAAAAAACAATCGCTGCTGAAGCAGATCATGACCATGCCGGCCGGGGCCATTCTCCTGGTTTTCGCCACCTTGCAGATCGTCTGCATCGCCGGTGCGCTCGCCTATCCCGACGATTTCCGCTATCTTTCGCCACAGAACCTGACGATTCTGATGAAGGCCATTCCGGTGCTCGGCTGCCTGGCGCTCGGCGCCGGCGTGCTGATGATCGCCGGTGAGTTCGATCTGTCGATTGGCTCCGTCTACACCCTGACGGCCGTGCTGATGGCGAGCCTTGTCGATGGCGGCCTGAGCGCCTTCATCGCCGCGCCGCTCGGCATTCTGCTGGGCGTGATGATCGGCCTGCTCAATGGCACGATCACGCTGCGCTTCGGCCTGCCGTCCTTTATCGTGACGCTCGGCGGTCTTTTGTTCTGGCGGGGTGCCGTGCTGCTCTACAACGGCGCCGTCCAGGTGCGGTTCGATCCGGAGCCTGCCTTTTCCGGCCTGTTTGCCGGCACGCTGTTCGGCATCAACGCTGCCTTCATCTGGATTGTCCTGTTCGTTATCGGCTTTTATCTGCTGCTGCACCGTCACAAGTTCGGCAACCATGTCTTCGCTACGGGCGGCAATCCCGCGGCGGCAACCGCGATCGGCATCAACACCGACCGCGTCAAGATGATCGCGTTTGCCATCGCTGGCGGCATGGCCGCTGTCGCCGGCATCATCGCCACGGCCCGTGTCGGCAGTGTCCAGCCGGGGCAAGGCGCCGGTCTCGAACTGCAGGCGATCGCCGCCTGCGTCATCGGCGGGCTGTCGCTCCGTGGTGGCCGCGGCTCGATCATTGGCATCTTCCTCGGCGTCATGCTGATCCACACCATCACCGACGTGCTTCTGCTGCTTCGAGCCCCGGGCTTCTACCTTGACATGTTCATAGCAACTCTCATCGTGGTCGCCGCCGCCTTCAATCATCTCATCGAACGCCGGGGGGCTGCATGATGTCCGCACCCAATCTTCTGGAACTGCACAATATCTCGAAAAGCTTCGGCGCATTGACGGCGCTGCGGGATCTCTCCTTTCACGTCGGCCCAAGCGAGGTTGTCGGCCTTCTCGGCGACAACGGCGCCGGCAAGTCGACCACGGTCAACCTGATCTCCGGCATCCATAAGCCGACATCCGGCCACCTCAGTGTCGATGGGCAGAAGACATTGTTCACCTGCCGGTCCGACTCCGCCGATGCAGGCATCGAGACCATCTACCAGAACACCGCTCTGGTGGATTCGCTGTCGATCACCCGCAACATCTTCATGGGACGCGAGCGCACCAATGCCTTCGGTTTCCTGAAACAGGCGGAAATGCGCGACATCGCCATGGAAGTGCTGGAGAAGGCCGTCCATATTTCCGGCATCGACTCCCCCGACAAGCTGGTGGGCGATCTTTCCGGCGGGCAGAAGCAGGCGGTCGCCATCGCGCGCGCGGTCTTCTTCAAGCGGCGGGTGCTGCTGCTCGACGAACCGACATCCGCTCTCTCCGTCCGCGAAACCGAGGCGCTGCTGTCGCAGGTGCTGAAACTCAAGGCAGAGGGCGTCTCCAGCGTGCTCGTCACGCACAATCTCTATCACGCCTACCAGGTCTGCGACCGGTTCGTGATCATGAGCCATGGAACCAAGGTTTTCGACGTGAAGAAGGCCGATACGACGATCAGTCAGTTGACTGAATACGTCGTCCTCACCTGACAATCCCATCAAACGCCAAGAGGCAAATCCGTGACAATTTCCGTAAATGTGCGCCAGGTCGTTGGCCCCGAAGATGCTGCGAAGCGCGATACCAACGGCCTGCGCGACGGGTTCCTGATCGAGGGGCTGTTCTCAAAGGGTCGTGTCAATCTCACCTACAGCCATCTCGATCGGATGATCGTTGGTGGCGTCGTTCCGGCGGGCGAGGACCTGACGATCGGCCAGGTCAAGGAAACCGGCACCGACCGGTTTCTCGAAAGGCGCGAGGCAGCAATCCTCAATATCGGCGGCAGCGGCAAGGTTCTCGTCGGCCAAACCGAATATGCCCTCGGTTTCCAGGAGGCGCTCTATGTCGGTATGGGCGAGGGGGATCTGATCTTCCGAAGCGACGACCCCGGCAAGCCGGCGGAATTCTATGTGCTGAGCGCGCCCGCCCATCGCTCCTGCCCGACCGTGCTCATTACGCTGGATATGGCCAAGAAGGTGCGCACCGGTTCGGCCGAGGAGGCCAATGCCCGCACGATCAACCAGTATGTCCATCCGGATGTCTGCGAAAGCTGCCAGCTTCTGGTGGGATTGACCATGTTCGAGCCGGGCTCCGTCTGGAACACCATGCCGGCGCATGTCCACGACCGGCGCATGGAGGTTTATCTCTATTTTGGCATGGAAGAATCGACGCGGATCTTCCATTTCATGGGGGAGCCGCATGAAACGCGGCATCTCGTGCTGAAAAGCCATGATGCGGTGCTGTCGCCTGGCTGGTCCATCCACTCCGGTGCCGGCACCGGTCGGTACTCCTTCATCTGGGCGATGGCCGGCGACAACATGAGCTTTACCGACATGGACAAGGTGCCGATGGACAGTCTGCGATGAGCCTTTTCGATCTTTCCGGCCGCTGCGCCATCGTCACCGGCGCCAATACCGGCATCGGTCAGGCGATCGCGGTCGGTCTCGCGGTTGCAGGCGCCGATATCATCGGTGTCGGCCGCTCATCGATGGACGAAACGGCTGGCCAGGTGGCGGCAACGGGCCGAACCTTCCATTCGCTTCAGGCCGATCTCTCGCGGATGGAGGAGGTGCGCGCCGTCATCGAGCGTGCCTCCTCCATCCGGTCGCACCCGGATATCCTGGTCAACAATGCCGGGATCATCCGCCGTGCCGACACCATCGATTTCACCGAGGAGGATTGGGACGCCGTCATGGATACCAATCTGAAAGCGGCGTTTTTTCTCTGCCAGTCCTTCGCGAAGATGGCGATCGCGGAGCAGATGCCCGCCAAGATCATCAACATCGCCTCGCTCCTGTCCTTCCAGGGCGGCATCCGCGTGCCGTCCTATACGGCGGCCAAGAGCGGTTTGGCCGGGCTGACGCGGCTGATGGCCAATGAATGGGCAGCGCGTGGCATCAATGTCAACGCAATCGCTCCCGGCTATGTCGAAACCAACAACACCACGGCGCTGAGGGCGGATACCGAGCGCAATGCCGATATCCTGAAACGTATTCCGGCCGGGCGCTGGGCACGCGCGGACGATATGGCGGGTGCCGCCGTCTTCCTTGCATCCCGCGCATCCGATTATGTGCATGGTACGATCCTGCCCGTCGATGGCGGATGGCTGGCACGATAGAGGAGTTATGATGCCTGATTTCTATAGCCTTCCCGAAGGCCTGACCTGGACGGAAACATCGCCCGGCAACCGCCGCGCCGTGCTGTCGCAGCGTCCGGAAATGATGCTGGTCGCCTTCAGCTTCGACAAGGGCGCGATTGGTGCGCTGCATTCCCACCCGCATACGCAGGTCAGTTATGTGGCCAAAGGGAGCTTCGAGGTCACCGTCGATGGCGTGACGACGACCCTGCCCACGGGCAGCAGCTTCATCGTCGCTCCCAACCTTGTCCATGGCGTCGTGGCGCTGGAGGAGGGGCTGCTGATCGACACGTTCACGCCACGTCGGGATGATTTCCTGTAGCGAAATTCCGGCCGCGTTTTTCATGCTCAGGTATCATGGACGGCGAAAAGACCAGGCCGCTCTGTTTCTCGCTTAACCCGCAGCCCATTCATCACAGGCGTGTCGCTACCGGTCGATGGCGGTTGTCATTCGGGCGGATTGTCGCAGGCTGGTGACACTACCGAAAGCCGCTTGAGCCAGGATCTTGATTTCTGTATGGAGAACGAAATGACGTCATCATTCAGAAATCGAGATACTTTCGTTGGACCTTTCGTCGATTGACATATTCCTTGCCGTGGCACGCGACCGCAGTGTCACCAAGGCGGCAAGGGCCATCGGGCGCGTGCCATCGAATGTGACGACGCGCATCCGGCAACTGGAAGAAAATCTGGGCGTCGTCCTGTTCTGCCGTGATGGCAAGAAGATGACACTGACGCGCGAGGGCGAGACCTTTCTCTCCTACGGCCAGCGACTGGTCGCACTGGCGCTGGAGGCGCGCCAGGCGGTAAAGCCGCTCGCCCCGACCGGCACCTTGCGGGTCGGCACGATGGAAAGCACGGCGGCCAGCCGCCTGCCGGCGGCGCTGACGCAATTCAACCGGATGTGGCCGGATGTCTCGCTTCGCCTGACCATGGGCGCTTCCCGCAGCTTGACGCATGATGTGCTGACCGATGCGCTCGACTGCGCCTTGATCGCCCGTCCGCCGCGCCCTCTGTTGGAACAGGACGAGCAGTTCGACACGGAACTCGATCTTCTGGATACCGAGACGGTGTTCGTCGAGGACCTGCTGATCGTCCTGCCATCGGGACATCCGCATATCAACTCCGCTGCCGATCTTCACGTGGGATCGCTGGCCGCCCTTGAGCCGGGCTGCACCTATCGCCGGATTGCCGAACATTGGGCGAGGCAGTCAAGCGGTCCCGACACCAGAGAGTTCGGGTCCTATCACGCGATCCTCGCCAGCGTGGCGACGGGCGAGGCGGCCGGCGTGATGCCGAAATCGGTTCTCGACCTCATGCACTGGCCGACGAATGTCGAGACGCATCAGGTTGGCTCCGTCGAGACGCTGCTCGTCTCCCGCAAGGATAGCCGCTCCAGCGCATTTGCGGCGTTTCGCGAGGTTCTCAACACCACCAGGAACGGGGCTGCCAAAGCGATGACACACCACAGCGCCGCGCGTCAAACATGACGCGCAAAGGTCACTGTAACACTTTAAATATGCAGTAGCCGTCACCGTCCGCTTCGCCCCGAAACATTTCATCCAGCAATCGGTTCATCATGCAGTCTCCTGTGTCCTCCAAGGCGGGCTCCAAACCTGCCCATCGCTTCCGCCTGTTTTCGCCCATTCTTGCCGGCGCTACCCTGCGCGAACGCCTGGTCGCCTGTATCGGCGCCTTGGTCAGTATCGGCCTCACCGGCCTCATCAGTGGTTACCTGTTCGGGCAGGGGCCGTATCTTCCGCTGATCGTGGCGCCGATGGGCGCTTCAGCGGTGCTTCTCTTCGCTGTGCCGGCCAGCCCGCTGGCACAGCCCTGGTCGATCATCGGCGGCAATACGATCTCGGCGCTGATGGGGATTGTCGCGGCCTATTTCATTCCCGATCCGATCATCGCGATCGGCGTCGGTGTTTCGCTGGCGATCGGCGCCATGTCGTTCACGCGTTGCCTGCATCCGCCCGGCGGCGCCGCCGCGCTGACGGCCGTTCTCGGCGGCCCGGTGGTCGCGTCCTGGGGTTTCCTGTTTCCGTTCGTGCCGGTGGGCCTGAATTCCTGCATTCTTGTCGGGCTTGGCCTGGTCTTCCATAAGCTGTCCCGGCGCAACTATCCGCATGTCGCGCCCAAGCCCGTGGAAAACACGCACCAGACGATCGACCCGCCGTCGTCGCAGCGCGTCGGCTTCAGCGAGGAAGACATCGATGCGGCCCTCGAGGCGGCCCAAGAGACCTTCGATATCGACCGGGGCGACCTCAGCCGGCTGCTGCGGCAGGTCGAGTTGCACGCGATCATCCGTGCCAATGCCGGCATCGACTGCGCCGATATCATGTCGCGGGATGTCATTGGCATCAATGAGGACGATAGCCCGGACCATGCCCGCCGTCTTCTGCTGAAACACAATATCCGCACCCTGCCGGTCACCGATGACGGGGGCCGCCTGATCGGCACCGTCGGTCTTCGGGAACTGTTCGAGGCGACGGAGCGGATCCGGCCCGTATTGTCAAAACCCGCGATTGCATCGGCTTCCGATCCGGCCTTGTCGCTGCTTCCGATCCTGACGGACGGGCGCACTCATGCGGTCATCATCGTCGATGCCGACCACCGCATCCACGGCCTGATTTCGCAGACGGACCTGTTGAGCGCGATCGCGCGGCTTCTGCCGACCGATCCGGCCACAGTGCCGGCGGTTGCCTGAATACTGTCAGCGCGCGCTGACCGCAGCGCACCCGCTCAGTTCTTCGTACCCGGGTGACCGCTCGGAATTGTGCTGACGGTCGCCGCCACCGGATCGCTCGCGGGGAACGAGCCTTCCAGACCCTCTTCAAGCTGCTCTTCCAGTGTATCGGTATCCTGTGCGGCACGCGCGCTTTTGAGCGATGTCACGGCGGCCGACTCGCTGCTTTCCGTTTTCGCTGGTATTTCCATGTCGACAGAACTGGTTTGGTCCTGGGAGGAACTCCATCCAGCTGCGGAATCTCGCCCGACATTGCTTTCGAAGGTGGCGATCTGCATCATCACAGCCTTCGCCTTTTCCTCGGCATTCATCCGGTTCAGGCGTCCCTCGTCGTCCTTCTGCAAGTGGACAGACACGACGTCGCCGCCTTCTCCGACGAATTCGACGATGACAGCCGATTTCTCGTCATGCACCTGCTTGCCGATAACTTGCATCTGACCCTCCTGAGGCACGGCCCGGAACGGACCGGTTGAATATGGGAGTCAACGGAGAGCGGGGCCTTTGGTTCCAAAGACGGATCGGCAGCGTCTGTCGGCAAACGCCTAGGCGGATTTCCGTAGCATCAGTTCCGCCTTGAGCAGGATGCGATTCTGCGTCAGCAGCATATCGTCGCCTTGCGTTTCCTCGCCGAGTTTCCTGAACAGCAGGCCGATGGCGAGGCGACCGATTTCGCTGTAATTCTGGGCAACGGTGGTGATCGGCGGACAGGTATATTGCGACAGGGGATGATCGTCATGGCCGGCGACGCGGATGTCGTAGCCTGGACCATGGCCGACCTTCAGGCCCTTCGCCCAAGCGGCCGCTATCACGCCAAAGGCGAGGCGATCGTTGGCGCAGACGATCGTGCGGGTCGGCAGTCGTGAAAGCGTACCGAACAGGCGCGAGGCCTCGTCCATGGCAAAACGCTCGAAATCCCAGGTGGCGACGGCGGACAACGGGATCAGCTCCGGCGTCAGGCCGAAGCCCGTCATCGCCTCGACATAGGCATTGCGCCGCTCGACCGCGTTGATGTTGACCTCGGGCATGCCGAAATAGCAGGGCGGCTCGCCCGACCGGCAGAGGTAATCGACGATGAGGCCGAAGCTCTGGCGGTTGTCGGTGCCGACATACGAGGCTCCGCCATCGGCCGGGGTATCGACGTAGACAAGCGGAATGTCGCGCCCAAGCTGTTCCAGCGTCGAGCTTCCGGTTTCCCGTCCGATCGGGGCAATGATGGCACCGGCGACATTCATCGACCGGAAGGTCTTGATTGCCTCCTCCTCGATGTCCGGCTTTCCGTCCGACGACAGGACGAAGGCGAGGAAGCCCGCTTCATTGGCGATAATCTCGATCCGCCGCGTCAGCGCCATGAAGAACGGATCGAGCGTGTTGGGAATGACGATGCCGATAATGTTGCTGCGGCGGCGGTTGAGGTTCACCGCGAACATGTTCGGCCGGAAGCCGGACTTTTTCAGCGCTTCCTCGATCGTATCACGCGTCTTCTTGCGAACAGAGGCAGGATCGTTGAAGTATTTGGAGACGGTTGGCCGCGACAGGCCGACGAAACCCGAAAAGTCCTCCATCGTCTTTATCGTCTTGGCCAATCCACATGCTCCGTCGAATTTCTTGTCAACGTCTTAGACGTTCGGTCTCTATTAGAAAAGCCGGAATGATGGTCTTGTCCGCCGTTCGCCGTCAGTTGTCGAAGTACTGCACTTTCATGGTTGCGGGATCGCTTGGCTTGGACAGGAAATAAGGCACCATCTCTTCAAGCGGCAGCCGGTGGGTGACCAGCCGCGACATCCGCTCCCTGTCGCCGGACAGGACGGATAGGGCTTCGGGAATGTTGCGGTTGAGGGAGTGGGAGCCGACCAGTTTCAACTGGCGCCGGAAAATCTGGAACGGCGAAATGGAAACCCGCGCATCCGGCGCGCACACACCGAACAGAAGTGCTGTGCCGCCATCGGCGACGAGATCCGGCATGCCCTCGACGACGCCGGGAATACCTGTCGCGTCGGCCACGAAATCATAGGCCCGTTCGCTGGCAAGCAGTTCCCGCGACCCGGAGACGATCGGCATGAAGCCGAGGCTCTCGGCGAATGCCAGCCGTCCCTCGTTGATATCGGCGAAGGCAACCTGTCCCACGCCTGCGGATTTCAGCGCGAGGCCGAGCAGGAGACCGATCGGGCCCGCGCCGAAGATCAGGCCATTGGACGGCGCGGTCGAAGGACCGGCGACACCGGCGGCGCCAAGGCCATTGAGGACGCAGGCAAGCGGTTCGGCGAGCGCCGCCAGATCATAGGGCATGTCGCCGATATCGTGCAGGTGGTCGACCCGCACGACGCTGAACTCGGAAAAGCCGCCATTATGGGAAACGCCATAGGCCTTGAGGTCGCGGCACAGATTGGTCAGGCCCTTGCGGCAGGATGGGCAGGTGCCGCAGGGCAGGTTCGGATCGACGGCAACGCGGCTTCCCGTCTTAAGGTCTTTAACGTCGGACGCGAGCTCGATCACTTCGCCGGCGAACTCGTGGCCGGGAACGAGGGGGAAGGCACCGGCGCCATAGCGGGCGTGCAGCACGTCGATATCGGTATGGCAAAGGCCCGCTGCCTTCACGCGGATGAGCGCATGGCCGGGCGGCAGGGCGCCGACGGGAACCTCGCCGATCGTCGCCTTGCCCTTTTCAACGAATTGGATCGCCTTCATGCCGGTGTCCCTCAGTTCATCCAGTTGCCGCCATCGACATTGTAGGTCTGGGCCAGAATGTAGTCGCTGTCGGCGGAGGCGAGGAATACGGCCAGGCCCTTGATGTCGTCAGGCGTGGCGAAGCGGCCGATCGGCACGGATCTCGCGACCTGCGCCTTCTTTTCGCCCGGTGCCAGGCCTTCCCATTTGGCGAATTCGGCATCGACGATGTCCCAGTGTTCGCCGTCGACCACGCCGGGCGCAATCGCGTTGACATTGATGCCGTGCTTGACCAGAGCGAGAGCGGCCGATTGGGTGGCCGAGATGATTGCCGCTTTGGAAGCGCAGTACAACGTCACAAGAGCCTCGCCGCGGCGGCCGGCCTGGCTTGCCATGTTGATGATCTTGCCGCCGCGACCGCGCGCGATCATCACGTTGGAGACCGCCTTCATCATGAACAGCGGACCCTTCAGATTGACGTTGAAAACGCGATCATAGCTGTCTTCGGTAATGTCGTTGATCGGCGCCATGTCGAAGATGGCGGCATTGTTGACGAGAATGTCGATACCGCCAAAATCCTTGTCTACCTGGGCGACGGTCGCGTCGATGCTGGAAAGATCGGTGACGTCCAGCCGGACGGCCGTGACGGAGGGGCCGATCGACGCAGCGGCCTTGGCGGCGCGGTCGATGTTGATGTCGGCGATCACGACCTTGGCGCCCTCGGCGACAAAGGCTTCTGCAAAGCCCAGGCCGATCCCGCGCGCGCCACCGGTGATCAGGGCGGTCTTGTTCTGCAATCTCATGGTGGGTTCCTTCGCGGCCGGGGCCTTTGCCGCCGCATGATATATTGGATCTGGCGGATGCGCGAGGAGCCCGGCGCAATGGCCGGACTCCCCCGGGAGGGTCCACGCTCAAGGCGTGGACATTTGGTTCACTTGATGTAGCCGGCGCGGGTCATGTCGCGTTCAGTCTGCGTCTGCGCTGCATTGAGTGCATTGTCGACGGACTGCTGGCCCGACAGGGCAGCGCTGACCTGCTGGCCGACGAAGGTGCCGATCGCCTGGAATTCCGGAATGGCGACGAACTGCACGCCGGTGTACGGAACCGGATCCTTGGTCGGCTTGGACGGATCGGCCGACATGATGGCATCGAGGACCGTTGCCGCGAACGGAGCGGCCTTCTGGTATTCCGGCAGGGCGTAGGTGGACTTGCGGGTGCCCGGGGGAACCGCGACCCATCCTTCGGATTCGCCGACCATCTTCACGTAGTCCTTGGACGTCGCCCATTTGAGGAACGACTTCGCGACTTCGGTCTTTTGCGACGTCGCGGGGATTGCGAGATCCCACGACCAGGACCAGGAGGAGCCGTTCGGGGTGACCGCGACCGGGGCGCGCGTGAAGGCGATCTTGTCGGCGACCTCGCTCTGCTTCGGATCGAAGACGCGTCCGGCAGCCGAGGTGGCGTCGATCCACATGGCGCATTTGCCGGTGGCAAACAGCGTCTGGTTCTCGTTGAAGCCGTTGGCCGTTGCGCCCGGAGGGCCATATTCGTTGAGGATATGGACGTAGTCGGTCACGGCCTTCTTCCAGGGCTCGGAATTCAGCTGCGGCTTCCAGTCCATGTCGAACCAGCGGCCGCCATAGCTGTTGACCATGGTGCCGAGGAAGGCCATGTTTTCGCCCCAGCCCGGCTTGCCGCGAAGGCAGATGCCGTATTGCTGGTTGGCCTTATCCGTCAATTTGGCCGCGAATTCCTTGATCTGGTCGTAGCTCGGCTGTTCCGGCATTGTCAGGCCGGCCGCCTCGAACAGGTCCTTGCGGTACAGCGTGAACGAGCTTTCGGTATAGAAGGGCACGGCATAGAGCTTGCCGTCGACCGTCAGGCCGGCCTTGATCGGGTCAAGCAGGTCGGCGTAGTCGTAGTCGTCGCCGAGATCATCCACCGGCGTCAGCCAGCCGGCCTTGCCCCAGATTGGCGCTTCATAACCGCCGATCGTCAGGACATCGAACTGGCCGCCCTTGGTGGCGATATCCGTCGTGACGCGTTCGCGCAGGACGTTTTCCTCGAGCACGATCCAGTTGATCTTGTTTCCGGTTTCCTTCTCCCAGGCCGCCGACAGCTTCTGCATGATGATCATGTCGCCGTTGTTCACGGTCGCGACATTGATCTCCTCCGCCTGGGCCATGCCGGCCAGCAGGCCGACACCGAGGACGGACGACGAGAGCATACGTGCATATTTACTCATGAAAATCTCCTCCTTTTCAAATGTTCCCGCATTTTATTACATGAGTAAACTTTTTATCCTAAAAGCCTGCTCCTTTGTCAAGCGACGAAGTTGCCGATCTGCCGCCTAAGGTGCAGCGTGCTGAAACTTAAGGCGATTTAGCTCGACATAGTCCACAAGTGCGTATCTTCAGCATTGCGATATGCGCCAACGGTTTTCCAGAAAATTTACGCGCGTAAATTCAACGATTGACATCGTTTGTTGCCGGCGATAATTCCGTCGTTCATATCAGGGTGGTTTCGGAGGAATGGATGAACAGTCGTCACACGCTCGCGCCGGAATCCTTTGGGCCGACGATCACGATCGGCGAGATTCTGGTGGAAATCATGGCGACAACGGTCGGCGACGGGTTCCGCGAGGCCCAGTCGCTGATCGGGCCATTCCCGAGCGGCGCGCCGGCCATCTTCATCGATCAGGTCGCCAGGCTCGGTGGCGCCTGCGGGATCGTCTCGGCCGTCGGCGACGATGATTTCGGCCGCCTGAATGTCGAGCGGCTCGAGCGCGACGGGGTCGATGTCTCCGCGATCGCCGTGTTGCCGGACATGCCGACCGGCAGCGCCTTCGTCCGCTACCGGCCGGACGGCGCCCGCGACTTCGTCTTCAACATCGCCAAGTCCGCCTCAGGCTGCACGACCATGACGGAGGCCGCCCGCGTCCTGATCGCGCGGGCAGGGCATGTGCATGTCATGGGCTCTGCCTTCGCCATTCCCGGTATCGCGCCGATCCTGCTCGATGCCGTTTCGATCGTGAAGGCGCGCGGCGGATCAGTCTCCTTCGATCCCAATATTCGCAAGGAACTGATGGGCGGGGAGGGCAAAAGGCAGCTTGAGGACATGCTTGCGGTGACCGACCTGTTGCTGCCCTCCGGCGAGGAGCTTTCGTTGGCCGCCGGTATCGACGGCGAAGCCGGGGCGATCGACAGCCTCCTGTCGCGCGGCATTTCGGAAATCGTCCTGAAGCGGGGACGCGAAGGCTCGTCGCATTACAGCCGAACTCATGGCGCGCTTCATGCACCGGCCTTCACTGTCGAAGAGATCGATCCGACCGGCGCCGGCGACTGTTTCGGCGCCACCTATCTCACCTGCCGCCGCAAGGGGCATTCACCGGAACAAGCCCTGCGCTACGCCAATGCGGCCGGCGCGCGCAATGTCACGAAGCAGGGACCGATGGAAGGCACGTCATCCTTTTTCGAACTCGATCACTTCATCGCAACGACCCGATCGGAGGTTTCGTTATGAGCACGCTTCTTTTGGATCTGACCAAGGCCAGGTGCGCAGGCCGGCCCTTCGGCATTGCCTCGGTCTGCTCCGCCCATCCGACCGTGCTGCGCGCCGCCATCCGCCGTGCGTCCGCGACACAGCGTCCGGTGCTCATCGAGGCGACCTGCAATCAGGTCAATCATCTCGGCGGCTATACCGGCATGACGCCGGTCGATTTCGTCAGTCTGGTCGAGACGATCGCCAGGGAGGAGGGGCTGGATCGCAACCTGCTGATCTTCGGCGGCGATCATCTCGGCCCGAATCCGTGGCGCAACGAAGCACCCGACATCGCCATGGAAAAGGCCAAGACGATGGTCGAGGCCTATGTCGCGGCGGGTTTCGGCAAGATCCACCTCGACGCATCGATGGCCTGCGCCGGCGATCCCGCCGCGCTTGACGACCGGACGATCGCCGGGCGAGCGGCGGCCCTCTGTCAGGTGGCGGAGGCTGCAGCACGGACAAGCGCGCGTCCGCTTCCGGTTTATGTCCTCGGAACCGAGGTTCCGGTTCCCGGTGGCGCCGATCATGTCCTCGATATGGTGGAGCCGACATCGCCGGATGCAGCGATATCGACGATCGCCATCCACCGCGACATCTTCGAAGCCGCCGGCCTGCAGGATGCGTTTACCCGCACCATCGCCTTCGTCGTCCAGCCGGGCGTCGAGTTCGGCAGCGACAATGTCATCGCCTACGATCCGCCCAAGGCCGCGCTGCTGGCGGCGGTACTCGATAATTACGACAATCTGGTCTTCGAGGCTCATTCGACCGATTACCAGCCCGAGACGGCGCTCGCCAGCTTGGTGCGGGACGGTTTTCCGATCCTGAAGGTCGGCCCCGGCGTCACCTTCGCCTATCGGGAAGCGCTCTATGCTCTTGACATGCTGGCCGGTGACCTGGTCCCCGGTTATGGGGAACGTTCGCTGCACAAGGCGATGGAAGCGCTGATGACCGGGCATCCGCAGGACTGGCAAGGTCACTACCACGGCGACGAGGCGGCCCTGCGGCTGCAGCGCCATTACAGCTATAGCGATCGCATTCGTTACTACTGGAACAGGCCGGAGGCGCTCGCCGCCGTCGATTCACTGTTTCGCGCGCTTGAGAATGCGCCAATCCCGGAAACATTGATTCATCAATACTTCCCGCAGTTTGATGCGCGCGACCTCAGCGGACGATCCGTCGAGGATATCCTGATCGCAGCGGTGGATATCGTGCTGGGGATTTACGACCGGGCGGTCCATCAAGACATCTCGCAAAGCCGCCCTGCAATGCCCACGTGATCGGCAGCCGGCTGGACCACCTGAAACTGTCGACCGGAAAAGCGGGCGTTAGCGCAGGCCAAATTCCCGATGCGAACGGCGCATCTTGGCCGGGCTGACGTGATAGGTGCGCTTGAACCAGTTCACCAGATGGGCGCTGTCGGTAAAGCCGCATTCATAGGCGATCTGGGCGATCGACCGATCGCCATTGAGCACCATCATGCATGCCACGCCCGAAGGCATGCGGATCAGCGCGGAGGGGTGAGCGGAGCGTTCCCGGCGGTGCCGCTTCCCGACGCAAAGAAGCAGACGGCGTCATAGATGCTGCGCGGCATCTTGAACGTCCTGGACCTTAGCCCTGCAAGTTCGCCTCTGCTCATGCCAGGAATGTAGACGCCGAGATCCTTCAGGCGCTCTGCCTGTTCGCGGGCGCGCTCGATGCGGCCCTCTTCGATGGTGCCGGGCATCATCGCCAGCACCGTCAGGCCGATCCCGGGCGACCGGTCACCGGAGCGGAAATCGGCCACGTCGAGCGACCAAGGGCCACCGGACAGGCCGGCCGAGAGCATTTCCACCATCAGCGCAACATTGGCGCCCTTGCGGCCGCCGAAGGGAAGGAGGGAGCCTGCCAGCGCCTTGTGCGCATCGAGCGTATCGACGCCTTCGGAATCCACGGCGCAGCCCTCGGGAATGGGGCGCCCCTCCGATGCGGCCGCGACGATGTTGACGAAAGCCGTCGCGCTCGATGCCTGGTCGATGATCATCGGCGGCAAGTCGTCGCCGAGGGGGAAGCCGAAGGCGAGCGGATTGGTGCTATAGACCTTCGGGCCGCCGGGCTTGGCGACGACCATGGGATTGGCGTTCGTCGCCGCCAGTCCGACCAGCCCCCGGTCGGCGAGACGGCGCACGAAATAACCGAGTTCGCCGGCCGTATAGCTGTTGGTCTGGGTGAAGATGGCGATGCCGAACGTGCCGGCGGCCGCGACCAAGTCCTCGAAGGCGAGATCGAAGCCGAGCTGCGCGACGCCCCGATCCGCATCGCAGGAGAGATAGGCCGGAAAGGGGCGGTCGAGCTTAGGCTGCGGGTTGCCGTTGATCCGCCCCTCGCGAAAGCTGTTGAGGTAATCCACCATATGCGGAAAACCGAGCGTCGGCGGCCCGAAGCGCGCCGCCGACAGGGTGGCATCGACGAGCGAGCGGGCGCTGGGCCGATTGGCTCCGGCGTGAAGGCAGGCCTTCATGGCCAGCTCTTCCGCCTCGGCTTGGCCGAGTTCGACCGTTTCAGACATTCCATTCTCCGAAGGGAGGTTCAGTGCCTTGGTGTGACCATCGCATTGACGAGTTTTTGGAAACGCGCTGTCCCGACAGTTTTTCCGGCCTGGTCCGTGACGATTGCGGTTGTTGCGTTTGCTGCGGAGAGTGTTCGGACGGCGTCCTCGATGGTGGTGTCGGCGGGCATCGTCGGGCCGAGTGTGGCTTGGCCTGTTGTGGCTTGGTCGATCGGGTCCATGACGGCTTCGACATGGATGACGCGGCCTCGGTTGACCTCGCGGACGAAATTGGCGACGTAGTCGTCGGCGGGGCGCAGCACGATGTCCTGGCTTGTGCCCTGCTGGATGATCTCGCCGTCGCGCAGGATGGCGATCTGGTCGCCGAGACGAAGCGCCTCGTCGAGATCGTGGGTGATGAAGACGACGGTCTTTTTGATCTCCCTCTGCAGGTCGAGCAGCACGCTCTGCATGTCCATGCGGATGAGCGGATCGAGCGCCGAATAGGCCTCGTCCATCAGGAGGACCGGCGCGTCGTTGGCAAGCGCCCGGGCAAGACCGACCCGCTGCTGCATGCCGCCCGACAGCTGGTTGGGATATTTCTGCTCGAAGCCCTTGAGACCGACCCGTTCCAGCCAGCGCATGGCGGTGTCGAGGCTTCTCTGGCGGGATATGCCCTGGATCTCCAGTCCGAAGATGGTGTTGTCGAGCACGCTGCGATGGGGAAGCAGCGCGAACTTCTGGAACACCATGGCGGTCTGGTGGCGGCGGAACGCGCGCAGGTCCGTCTCGTTCATCCGGCAGACATCGACGCCATCGACCAGCACCTCGCCGGCGGTCGGGTCAATCAGCCGGTTGATATGGCGGATCAGCGTCGACTTGCCAGAGCCGGACAGCCCCATGATCACCTGGATCGAGCCGGACGGCATCTCGATATTGATGTCGCGGAGACCCAGAACATGGCCATGCTTCTCGTTGAGCTCGGCCTTGGTGAGGCCCGCCTTGACCGCCTCGACATGGGCGGCGGCATTGGGTCCGAAGATCTTGTAGAGATGGCGGATCTGGATGCCACCAAAGGCGTGTTCGGTGGTATCAGCCATGGACGACTTCCCTGTGCTTCTGCAGGCGCTTGCCATAGGCCTGGCTGACGCGGTCGAACATGATGGCGATGCCGACGATGGCAAGCCCGTTGAAGATGCCGAGGGTAAAATACTGGTTGGCGATGGCCTTGAGGACGGGTTGGCCGAGCCCCTGCACACCGATCATCGAGGCGATGACGACCATGGCGAGCGCCATCATGATGGTCTGGTTGATGCCGGCCATGATGGTCGGCAGCGCCAAGGGCAGCTGCACCTTGAACAGTTTCTGGCGGCCGTCGGCGCCGAAGGCATCGGCGGCTTCCAAGACGTCGCGATCGACCAGCCGGATGCCGAGATCGGTCAGCCTGATCATCGGCGGGATGGCATAAATGACGACGGCGATCAGGCCCGGCACCTTGCCGATGCCAAGCAGCATGACGACGGGGATGAGGTAGACGAAACTCGGCATGGTCTGCATGACGTCGAGGATCGGGCTGATCGTGCGCTGGACGCGGTCGGAACGGGACATCAGGATGCCGATCGGCAGGCCGATGGCGATCGACATGACGGTGCAGACGAAGATCATCGAGATCGTCCGCATGGTGTCGTCCCACATGTCGAAATAGCCGATGAGCAGCAGGGTGACGAGACAGCCTGCGACGATGCGCAGGCTGCGCGTTGCGGCAAAGGCGATGGCGAGGACGATCAGCGTGATGATCGGCCAGGGCGTCTTCAGCATGAAGCGTTCGGCATAGATCAGGAACTGCTGCAGCGGGTAGAAGAGCCCTTCGATCATGTCTCCATAGGCGCGGGTGAAGCCGCGAAAGCCCTCGTCGATCGCCTTCTTGAGATTGCGCAGGCTGTCGTCGTCCATATGCGGGAATTTAAAAAACCAGTCCACTTCGTTCCCCTTGTCGAAAGAGCCGATCCGTTTTTTATCATTCTATCGGCGGTGATCATGATGCGGTGCGCCACGCGACGCACCGCATGCGACGTTGCAACGTCAGCATTCAGTTCAGGCCGAGTAGAACATGGTGATTTCCCGCGATCCGAAGCGCAGCGTACTTAAATACGTGAGCACGGGAAGCGCGGGAAAGCGCCATTTGCAGACCGGCATGGGCTGAATGCCGGCTTAGAGCGATGCCTCGATCTTCTCGGCGGCTGCCGGCGTGACCCAGGCCTTCCAGACATCCTTGTTCTCTTCGAGGAAATGCTTGGCGCCATCCTCGCCGCTTGCCTGGTTGTCGGTCATCCAGGACATCAGCTGGCCGAGCGTCTGGTTGCTCCAGGAGCGTTTCTTCAGATAGTCCATCACCTCTGGACCGGCCTTCTCGGAGAAGGGTTTGGCGACCAGCGTCACGATCGTATCGACAGGCCAGGCGTTCGGCTTCGGATCGGCGCAGTCGGCCACCGTGTTGCAGCGCTTCCACTCGGCCGGATCGTTCTCGACGCCATAGTCGAGGCGGACCATCTCGTACTTGCCGAGAAGGGCCGTCGGTGCCCAGTAATAGCCGACCCAGCCTTGCTTGCGCTCGTAGGCCTTGGCGATCGAGCCGTCGAGACCGGCGGCAGACCCCGTGTCGATCAGGTTGAAGCCGGCCTTCTCGCCCTCGAACGCCTTGTAGAGCTGCGCAGTCACCACCGTGCCACCCCAGCCTTGAGGACCGTTGTAGATCGCGCCCTTGGAGCTATCCTCCGTATCGGGGAAGAGTTCGGGATGCTTCAGCATGTCGGGAATGGTCTTGATGTCGGGATGGGCGTCGGCGAGATATTTGGGGATCCACCAGCCCTGGACGCCGCCGTCGGGCAAAGGCGAGCCGACCTTGATGATGCGGCCCTCTTCGGTGCCTTTCTTGACGACATCAGGCAGTAGATCGACCCAGGCTTCCGGCGCGATGTCCGGCTCGCCTTTCTCGGCCATCGAGGTGATGGTCGGAACCGTGTCACCGACGGTGATCTCGGCGCTGCAGCCATAACCTTCGTTGAGGATAATCTTGTCGAGGTTCGAAATCACCTCGGCGCTCTGCCAGTTCATGCTGGCGATCGTCATGCTGCCGCATTCCGCATGCGCCAAAGACACCCCAGAAACACTCCCCAGCAGCAATCCACTCAATGCTATAACAGTCTTCATGTCCGTTCCCTTTATCTTGTGCGGCTGGTTGGTGCCGGGCGGGACACCGCAGACCCCGCCCGACCGGGTTCAGGAGGGTTCCCCCATCCGTACCGATTTCTCGAAGGCGGCGGCCAGGCCGCGCGCGACGGCGGCATCGAAGCCCGCCGTCCTCATCGTCTCGATCGCCGCTGCCGTCGTGCCGCGATAATCCAGGAAGGTCCTGACCGTATCGGCCGGACAGTCGTCTCGCTGTTCCAGCAACCGGCCCGTGCCGACCAGGACTGTGTTGACGGCCCGCTGGGCAATCGCGCGATCGAGGCCATGGGCGATCGCGTCCGCCATCATGGCTTCGGCCAGCAGTGCCGGGAAGGCGGGGCCGGAGCCGGTAAGGCCGGTCAGGTAATCGATCTCCGCTTCGGAGCGGACCTCGTCCTCGACGCCGCAGGCGTCGAGGATCGCCCGAACGATGGCGCGGTCGGTATCGGTGATATCACCGGTAGCGATCCATGGCGTATAGGACTTGCGCACTTCGGCCGCCGCATTCGGCAGGGTGCGCACGGCACGGCGGGTGTTGTGTTTGTCGCACAGCGCCGACAGGCGAATGCCGGCCATGACGGAGATGACGAGCTTGCCGGTGACATCGATCCTGAGCTGCGTCCAGTCGGCCGGGCGAACGGAGAGGAGGATGATATCGGAGCGGTCGGCCAGCGCCTGATTGTCTGCGGTCCAGAAGGCGCCGGGGAAACGGTCCGGGCGTCCGCTGCGATAGGAGAGCGCGAGGTCTTCGGGCGCTACAATGCCGGCGTCCAGCATGGCTGTGGCAATCGCTCCACCCAGCCAGCCGGCGGCGCCGATCACGCCAATTCTCAAACCCCTGCCTGCTGCCACCTTGTCACTCCGGTTTGTATCCATGCCGTGAGAAGAAGCGGTCGAGTTCCCGCTTTTGGGGAATTTCGCCGGTGTAGATCGCGATATATTCCGGGATGCGCTTCATCCGCAGTGCCGTGTCTTCCCGGGACTGCATCGAAATGTAGCCGATCTGGACCAGATAGGTCGTCCGCGCCCGAACGTCCGCCGCCGCTTCGTCGTGTCCGAACCGCATGAACATGCGGCCGATCGCTTCCATTCTCGTCTGGTCGGCCTCATGCACTTCCGCCTGTATTTCCGGCGATTGCAGGGCCCAGCTGCGCACTGCGAACTCGAACTGCGAGTCGAACAGGTCCTTGTTTATCCAGCAGTCGAAGACGTTGAGCATCGCCTCGGCCAGCGTGTCCGCATAGGCCTCGGACTGCTTCACCAGGTTGCCGGTGTTCTTGTCCCGCCAGCGTGCGATCAGCGCGCCGAGCAATTCCTCGCGATCCTTGAAGAACCAGTAGAAGCTGGTCCGGGACAGATTGAGCCGCTTGGCAAGCGGCAGGATCTTCACCGATTCGACACCGGATTCGAGCAGGGCATCATAGGCAGCCTCCAGCCATCCCTCCTGGGAACCACGCCAGCCGCTGTCGTTCATCGCCTGTTCCATGATTGGTTCCTAACAAATCCATTTCGGCGTGACAAGCAAAATGTACATCTATGTCGATATTCCAGACTCTCTTGTTTTTAACATTGACACATATGTACATTCCCGATTAGCTTTCACGGCAAAGTCCCCATATATCGGAGCCCGGCGCATGTCGAACGACCCTCTGCTTCAGCCCTTTCAACTGAAGCATCTGACCCTCCGTAACCGCATCATCGTCACCTCGCACGAACCTGCCTATCCCGAGGACGGCATGCCGAAGGGCCGCTACCGCGCCTATACGGTGGAGCGGGCGAAGGGTGGCGTAGCGCTGACGATGACGGCCGGTTCGGCCGCCGTATCCAAGGACAGCCCGCCGGTCTTCAACAACCTGCTTGCCTACAAGGACGAGATCGTTCCGTGGGTTCGCGAGATGACGGATGCCGTGCATGAGACGGGTGCGGCAATCATGATCCAGCTCACCCATCTCGGCCGCCGCACGCGCTGGGACAAGGGCGACTGGCTGCCCGTCGTCGCTCCCTCCCATCACCGCGAGGCCGCGCATCGCTCCTTCCCGAAGAAGCTGGAAGACTGGGATATCGAACGCATCATCAAGGATTTCGCCGACGCGGCCGAGCGCATGAAGGCGGGCGGCATGGACGGCGTCGAGCTCGAGGCCTATGGCCACCTGATCGACCAGTTCACCTCGCCGCTCACCAATGAGCTCGACGGTCCCTATGGCGGCTCGCTCGACAACCGTCTGCGTTTCTGTCTCGACGTCTTCAAGGCGATGCGCGCGCGCGTCGGCGACGATTTCATCCTCGGCGTCCGCTACACCGCCGACGAATGTCTGCCCGGCGGGACCGGAAAGGCCGAGGGCCTGGAAATCTCCCGCCGCCTCAAGGATAGCGGCCTGATCGATTATCTCAATGTCATCCGTGGCCATATCGATACCGACCCGGGCCTGACCGACGTCATCCCGATCCAGGGCATGGCGAGTGCGCCGCATCTGGACTTTGCCGGCGATATTCGCGCCGCGACCAAGTTCCCGACCTTTCATGCGGCAAAGATCCAGGACGTGGCCACCGCTCGTCACGCGATCGCGGCTCGCAAGGTCGATATGATCGGCATGACCCGCGCCCACATGACCGATCCGCATATCGTCCGCAAGATCATCGAGAAGCGTGAGGACGACATCCGTCCCTGCGTCGGTGCCAACTACTGTCTCGACCGCATCTACCAGGGCGGCCTTGCCTTCTGCATCCACAACGCGGCGACCGGCCGTGAAGAGACGATGCCGCACCAGATCCCGAAGGCGGATATCCGCAAGAAGATCGTCATCGTCGGCGCCGGCCCCGCCGGCCTCGAGGCGGCGCGTGTTTCCGCCGAGCGCGGCCACGAGGTCGTGGTCTTCGAAGCGGCGAACAATCCGGGCGGCCAGATTCGCCTGACGGCGCAAAGCGAGCGCCGCCGCGAAATGATCAGCATCATCGAATGGCGCATGGGGCAGTGCGAGAAGCTTGGCGTTACCTTCCGCTTCAACACCTGGGCGGAAGCCGGTACCATCGCTGCCGAAAAGCCGGATGTGGTGATTATCGCGACCGGTGGCCTGCCGCATACTGCCGTGCTGACCAAGGGCAACGATCTCGTCGTTTCTTCCTGGGACATCATTTCCGGCGACGTGAAGCCGGGTACCAACGTGCTCATCTATGACGATGCCGGCGACCATGCCGGCCTGCAGGCGGCCGAGTTCATTGCCAAGGCAGGCGGCAAGGTCGAGATCATGACGCCGGACCGGTCCTTCGCGCCGGAGGTCATGGCCATGAACCTCGTGCCCTACATGCGCTCGCTGCAGAAGCTCGATACGACCTTCACCGTCACCTACAAGCTGGAGGCGGCGGAAAAGAGCGGCAATCAACTCATCGCCCATGTCGGCAGCGATTACGGCGGTGTGTCGAAGACGCGCACGGTCGACCAGATCGTCGTGAACCACGGTACCATTCCGCTCGACGAACTCTATTTCGAGCTGAAGCCGGGTTCGAAGAACCTTGGCGAGGTCGCCTATGACGCCCTCATCGCCGGTTCGCCGCAAACGGTCGAGCGCAATCCCGATGGGGCCTACCAGCTCTTCCGCATCGGCGACGCCGTTGCCGCCCGTAACACGCACGCAGCCATCTATGATGCGCTGCGCCTCGCCAAGGATCTCTGACCATGGCGCGAAGCGAGGCCTTGCAGGGTTTTCTGGATGCGGCCTCCGCCGCATTCGGCGAGCGCGCCGGGGACGCGCAGGCCCGTGCCTCGCTCGCCCGGATCACGGAGCTTCTGGAGACGACAAGACCGGAGCGGCCGGATATCGGAAAACGGCTTCCGGTGTGCGATCGCTATCTCGGCGCGGCACTGGCGGTGACGATGAATGACCCGGCACTCGATCGGTTGGTCGACCGTTTCAAGGCGCTGGAACCGTCGCTCGAATGGAAGCTGCGCCCGGCCCATGACGGCACGGCGAGCGAAAACTTCCCGGAAAGCCATGCCAATACGATGATCATCGGGCCTGGCGCGCTGGAAGACCGGCGCGACGTCTGGCTCGGCGCGACATTGATGGCACCGAACGTGCGGTATCCGGATCACGATCATGCACCGGAGGAAATCTATCTGGTCCTCTCCGAAGGTGAATTCATGCACGGCGATTCCGGCTGGTTTTCGCCTGATATCGGCGGCTCGTTCTACAATATACCGGGCATCCGTCATGCCATGCGCTCCGGAGAGAAGCCGCTCTTTGCTTTCTGGGCCCTGCTGCCCGATCCCTCCAGCCATTGAGGAAAATGCCCATGAAAATCCTGGTCACCGTCAAGCGTGTCGTCGACTACAACGTGAAGATCCGTGTGAAGTCGGATGGATCCGGTGTCGAGCTTGCCAATGTGAAGATGTCGATGAACCCGTTCGACGAGATTTCGGTCGAGGAGGCTTTGCGGTTGCGGGAAGCGGGCAAGGCGGACGAGGTCGTGGTGGTTTCGGTCGGTCCGGCCAAGGCCGAGGAGACGCTGCGCACGGCGCTGGCCATGGGTGCCGACCGCGCGATCCTGGTGGAAACCGAGGATCAGGTCGAGCCCTTGGCGGTCGCCAAGATCATCAAGGCTGTGGCAGAAGTCGAACAGCCGGGCCTCATCATCGTCGGCAAGCAGGCGATCGATGACGATTCGAACCAGACCGGACAGATGCTGTCGGCACTGCTCGGCTGGGCGCAGGGCACGTTTGCCTCCAAGGTCGAGCTTGGCGCCGACAAGGCGACGGTGACGCGCGAGGTCGATGGCGGGTTGCAGACGATCGAGATCAAGCTGCCGGCGGTGGTGACGACGGATCTGCGTCTGAACGAGCCGCGTTATGCCTCGCTGCCGAACATCATGAAGGCGAAGAAGAAGCCGCTCGACAAGAAGAGCCCGGCCGATTTCGGCGTCGATACCGCGCCGCGGCTGAAGGTGCTGAAGACCGAGGAGCCCTCGGGCCGCAAGGCGGGCATCAAGGTGAAGTCTGTCGCCGAACTGGTCGACAAGCTGAAAAACGAAGCCGGCGTGCTGTGAAACCGTCAGGCCCGCCTGCAAACGGCGGGTTGCTGCGCTTCCGGTGCTCACGGACGTTTAAGTCCGCTCCGCTCCGGTTCTCGCACCCCACCGTTTTCGGCAGGGCCTGACGGATTTCGCGACCCGACACTTTAAGAGGATCAAACATCATGACCATTCTTCTTCTCGCCGATCACGACAACGCGACGCTCTCCGACCAGACCGCCAGGGCGCT
>NZ_DATJDJ010000067.1:0-58378 GCF_035497515.1 Pararhizobium sp.
TCTACCCTGTCCTTCTCGCCCTGGATGGCGAACACGGTTTTCCCGCTGTCGCTCAATGAAAGCGCCGCATGGCCGGCCAGATCGAAACGCCCGAGTTCGGCACCGGTTCTGGCGTCCAGCGCCCGGACGACCGGCAAAGTATGATCCGCCACGAACAGGCGCCATGTTTCGCCATGGTCTTCGGCCAGCGCCGGCGCGGCGGCAAGCGCCATGAAAGTCGCCAGGACGGTGGCCTTTCCCGTTATATTGCAAGGGCTCTGCATGAAGGTCTCCAGTGATTAATGTAATAACGTTACATTCGTATCGTTATAAAGTTACAAAGATCCTGTCCAGACGGAAAACGCCAACATGAGAGTTTTCCCGCGTCGACTCGCCGAGCGGCGTGCCGGCGCACGCGAACCTGCCGACGGCGCCTACCCGCTACAGATCACGGCGGGCGCGTGGAAAGGCCACGGGTTATGTAAGTTGCGCCGTGTCATCGCTCATCCGGCGTTGTTTCAGCTTGTGGCCGATCGCAACAATGGCGTTGATGGCGGGGACAAGCTCACTCCCAAGCGCCGTCAGGCTGTATTCCACCGTCGGCGGTGTCGTCGGCACGATGGTGCGGTCGATCACGCCCTTGGCCTCAAGGTCCTTCAGCCGGGCGCTAAGCACCTTGGCGGTGATGGCCGGAATATCGATCCTCAGCTCGCTGAAACGACGGGCGCCGCCGCTCAGGCACCAGATGACATTCGGCGTCCAGGCGCCGCCGAGCAACTGCATGCACTCGCCCACCGGGCAGGTCGGCGGCAGCGCGCCCGCCCGGTTCTTCCTGATCTTCAAGGCCATAACGAAAATTTTCCGGTTACCGCGGGGAAACTTGAAACATCGGTAACACAAGGTAATCTGGTATACAAAGGTTATCTCGCTCATTTAGGTTCCGGCTGCCTGCAAGGGCAGACCAACAGCAAAGGAACCAGATCATGAAGCTTTATTACGTCCCCGGCGCCTGCTCGCTCTCGCCGCATATCAGCCTGCGCGAGGCGGGCGCGGATTTCGCGATCGAGAAGATCGACATTTCGACCCACCGCACCGAAAGCGGCGAGGATTTCCGCGCCATCAACCCCAAGGCCCGCGTGCCGGCCCTGGTGCTGGAGGACGGCGAAGTGGTGACCGAAGGCGCCGCCATCGTTCAATATATCGCCGATCGCTTTCCCGCAGCCGGCCTTGCGCCGGACAACGGCACGCTTGCCCGCACGCGCCTGCAGGAACATCTCAACTTCATTGCCTCCGAACTGCACAAGAGCTTTGCGCCCCTGTTCAATCCCACCGCTTCCGACGAGGCGAAGACGACGGCAAAGACCCTCGTTGCCGACAAGCTCGACCATGTCGAAAGCCTGTTGTCCGACAGCCGGGCCTATCTGCTCGGCAGCCAATTCTCGGTGGCCGATGCCTATCTCTTCACCGTGACGAACTGGACCGGGCCGACCGGCATCGGGCTCGATCGCTGGCCGCATCTGGCCGCCTATGCGAAGCGAATCGGAGAACGGCCGGCCGTGCAGGCGGCGATGCAGGCGGAAGGGCTGGTTGCGGCATGAGCGGGATAGCGCGCACCGACCAGGACTTTGCGGCGGTCATGGATGTCATCGCCCGCTATTTCGACGGGCTCCACCACAGCGACACCTCGGTTCTGAAAACCGTCTTCCATCCGAAGGCGCTCTACGCGACCGCCACCGAAGGCTCCCTTCTGGAGCTTGACATGGAGCGCTATTTCCCGATCGTCGACAAGCGCGCCTCGCCGGCCAGCCGGGGCGAGGCCAGGGCCGACCGGATCATCTCCATCGAATTCGCCGGGCCGGTCACGGCTTTTGCCCGGGTGGAATGCGCGATCGGCGTAAAGTCCTTCACCGATTTCCTGTCACTGATCCGTGTCGACGGCCGCTGGCAGATCATCGCCAAGGTCTTTCATTATGACATGGCAGCCTGAAGAGGAGACGACATGCCCTATGTGAACATCAAGATCACCCGCGAAAACGCCACCGCCGAACAGAAGGCCGCCCTCATCAAGGGCGTCACCGATCTTCTGGTCACCGTGCTCGACAAGGACCCCGCCACGACATTCGTCGTCATCGATGAGGTGGCGCTGGAAGACTGGGGCGTCGGCGGCCTGCCGGTTGAGGAATATCGCCGGCAAAAACGGACGCGACCGGACTGACGAAGGGTTCCATCGTCAGTTGACAGCGAATTTCGGCGAGGGCCTCGCCTGATCGGCATACGCGCAAGGGGAGAAAGCATGCCTCCTCCCCTTGCCACTCGATTTATCAAAACCGCTTCGCTCAGGCCGCGTAGCGGGTGCGCTCCTGCTGACGCTGCAGCTGCGATGCGCGGCCTGCCTCTTCCAGCTTGAAGCGTTGAAGCAGGGCCTGGAGCTGGCGGCTTTCCTCGGCCAACGTTTCGCTGGAAGCCGTCGTTTCCTCGACCATGGCGGCATTCTGCTGCGTCATCTGGTCCATATGGTTGACCGAGCTATTGATCTCGGCAAGCGCCGTTGCCTGTTCGCGGGCGGCGGTCGCGATGCTTTCGACGTGATCGTTGACGCGCAGGACAAGCTGCTCGATCTCGACCAGCGCATCGCCCGTTGCCCGCACCAGCGAGACGCCGCCTTCGACCTCCACCGCCGAGGCGCTGATCAGCGACTTGATCTCCTTGGCGGCATTGGCGGAGCGCTGGGCAAGTTCGCGGACTTCCTGAGCGACGACGGCAAAGCCGCGGCCCGCCTCGCCCGCACGGGCGGCCTCGACGCCGGCATTGAGCGCCAGGAGGTTGGTCTGGAAGGCGATCTCGTCGATGACGCCGATGATCTGGCTGATCTTGCTGGAGGATTCCTCGATCCGACCCATGGCGCTGACGGCGCTGCGGACGATCTCGCCCGACTTGCCGGCACTGTCCTTGGTCTCGCGCACCATGTCGCGGGCTTCGTTGGCGCGCGAGGCCGAGGTGCGGACGGTCGCGGTGATCTCGTCCAGTGCTGCCGCCGTTTCCTCAAGTGCTGCCGCCTGCTGTTCCGTGCGCTTCGACAGGTCGTTGGCGGCGGAGGAGAGTTCGGACGAGCTGTCCTTGATCGTGCCGGCGGCACCGCGCACGTTTTGCATGGTCGAGCGCAGGGTCACCATGGTGGCGTTGACATTGGCCTGCAGTTCGGCGAACGCGCCCTGGAACTGGCCGTCCATGCTCTGCGACAGGTCGGCATCGGCAAGGGCCGCAATGACCCGGCGCACTTCGGCAATGGCGTGGTCGATGCTGCCGACCAGTTCGTTGACGCTGCCGGCGAAACGGTTGAGGTCGTCGTTCTGGTAATCCTTGCCGATCCGGCCGGTGAAATCGCCTGCGACGGCGGCGGCGACCACGATGCTGATGCTCGATTGCAGATCGCTGTTGAGCGCCTGCAGCGAGGCTTCCTGGGCCTTCATGTCGCGCATGACAAGCGCGTTGCGGCGGAAAACGTCGACGGCGCGCGCCATCTCGCCGATCTCGTCCTTGCGCTCGGCATCCGTGCCGGTGCTCTCCAGATTGCCTTCGGCCAGACGGGTCATGGCGGCGGTCAGCGAACGGACCGGCGCTGCGATGCCGCGACGGGCGACCAGCAGGCTGACGACGGCGCCGAAGAGGATGCAGGCCGCGGCGGATGCGGCGGCGATGATCAGCGCGACGGAAGAAGATTGCAGCGCCGATGCGCGTGCCTCGGCCAGCGCATTGCCCGAATAGGTGCTGTATTCCTTGACGCTGGCAGTCACCGTCTTCTGGGCCTCGAGCGCCTTGTCGAGCGCAACGCCGATTGCCGCCGTGTCCGCGGGGCTTGCCTCGGCGGTATCGACCATGGCGCGGATTTCACCGAAATAGGTTTCGAGCGTCGCCCGGATCGCCTTCAATTGCGCGGTTTCGGTCTCGTCGGCCGCCGCCTCGATCTTCGGCAGGCGCGCCAGCATTTCCCCGGCACGCTTTTCCGCTTCGGCGCGAAAATCGGCGGCGTTTTCCGGCTTGGCGGCGAGCTGATAGGTCATGCGGCTGATGGCGATGATATCGACGCGCAGGTCCATGGCTTCACGGGCCACCTCTTCCTTGGTGCCGACCGAGACCATCGCCTCTTCCAGCGCCAAGATCCCGCGCGCGCCGACAAAGGCGATGACCAGGCAGGATAATCCCATGACGAAGACGACGAGGCTGATCTTCTGGAGGATGGAAAGATTGCGAAAGGTCATGGCAAAACTCCGGCAGGGCGAATGCCCGCGAACGAAACACAAAGGAGGATTTAAAGGCCTGATGCCTCTGGCACTGCGCATTCGGGAGGGACATCGCGCTGCAGTGCACACTTGACGCAATCGCGCTAATGGATGGTTAAGGGCGCGTCCCAAAAGGTGACAGGCGGCGGCGTAACCTCGCCCTATCCACGGTGCCGCTGCGTGTCGGCACGACACTTTCCGCCTTGAACCGCCCTGCCCCGCCCTCTATCTCTGACGCACCATCCTTACCACCGATTTGGCCCTGCCCCGATTTTCCGGAGAACATCCTTGTCCATCTTCAAAAACCTGCCGCCCGCTCCCGTCGCCGAAAAGAAGCCGGTGACGGATATCCGACATGGCATTACCCGGACGGACGACTATGCGTGGCTGAGGGCCGACAACTGGCAGGCGATGTTCAAGGATCCATCCATCCTTGATCCGGACATCCGCGCGCATCTGGAGGCCGAGAATGCCTATATGAAGGCGGCGATGGCCGACACGGAAGCGCTGCAGAAGACGCTGTTTGCCGAGATGAAGGGCCGCATCAAGGAGGATGACTCATCCGTTCCGATGAAGGACGGCCGCTTCGCCTATGGTACCTTCTATGTCACCGGCGGCGAGCAGCCGCGCTATTTTCGCGAGGCCCGCGATGGCGGCGAACGGACAGTGCTTCTCGACGGCGACAAGGAAGCGGAAGGCAAGGCCTATTTCCGGCTGGCCGGCATCGACCATTCGACCGACCACAACCGCGGCATCTGGGGCTATGACGACAAGGGCTCGGAATATTACACGCTGCGGGTCCGCGACCTTGCAACCGGTGACGACCTCGACGACGTGATCGAGAGCACCGGCGGGGGCGGCGCCTGGGCGCCGGATGGCAAGAGCTTCTTCTACACCGTTCTCGACGACAACCACCGGCCGTCGAAGATCTTCCATCATATCATCGGCGAACCGCAATCCTCCGACCGGCTGGTCTATGAGGAAGAGGATCCGGGCTTCTTCATGGGCGTCGGCGGCTCGATGCTGGACGACTTCATCTACATCGATATCCATGACCACGAGACCAGCGAATACTTGCTGCTGCCGACCTCCGATCTTCTGGGCAAACCGCAGATCGTCTCGCCGCGCGAAACCGGGCTGGAATATTCCCTCTCCGAAGGCGGCGATGTCTTCTACATCCTGACCAATGCCGACGGCGCCAAGGATTTCAAGATCATGCAGACTCCGGTTGACAAACCGGGTCGCGACCACTGGGTGGATGTGGTGCCGCACACCGCCGGCCGGCTGATCATTTCGCATGGCGCCTATGCCCGCCATCTGGTCTGGCTGGAGCGCGAGGCCGGGCTGCCACAGATCAAGATCCGCGACCGCACAACGGGCGATGAACACGCGATCGCCTTTGCCGAGGAAGCCTTCTCGCTGGGACTTCAGGGGGCCGCCGAATACGATACGGACGTCATCCGCTTTTCCTATTCATCGATGACGACGCCGGGTCAGCTCTACGACTACAACATGGTGACGCGCGAGCGCACGCTGTTGAAGACGCAGGAAGTGCCGTCCGGTCACAATCCGGACGACTATGTCACGCGCCGCGTCATGGCACCGTCCTTCGACGGCGTGCCGGTCCCGGTCACCCTGCTCTACCGCAAGGATACGCCTCTCGACGGCTCCGCCCCCTGCCTGCTCTATGGCTACGGCGCCTATGGCATCGCCATTCCGGCCTCGTTCAACACCAATTGCCTGTCGCTCGCCGATCGCGGTTTCGTCTACGCCATCGCCCATATCCGCGGCGGCAAGGACAAGGGTTTCCAGTGGTACGAAGACGGCAAGATGGAGAAGAAGACCAATACGTTCAAGGACTTCATCGCGGCGGCGGACTATTTGAATCAGGAGAAGTTCACGTCCTACGCGAACATCGTCGCCGAGGGCGGATCGGCCGGCGGCATGTTGATGGGCGCGATCGCCAACATGGCGCCGGAGAAATTCAAGGGCGTCATCGCCGCCGTTCCCTTCGTCGATGTCTTGAACACCATGCTCGACGACACGCTGCCGCTGACGCCGCCGGAATGGCCGGAATGGGGCAACCCGATCGAGGACAAGACGGCCTACGAGCGCATGGCCGCCTACTCGCCCTACGACAATGTTTCGGAAAAGCCCTACCCCGCGATCCTCGCGCTCGGCGGCCTGACCGACCCGCGCGTCACCTATTGGGAGCCGGCCAAATGGGTCGCCAGGCTGCGTGAAAAGACCACCGGCAGCGAACCGATCCTGATGAAGACCAACATGGATGCCGGCCATGGCGGCGCGTCCGGCCGCTTCCAGCGGCTGGAGGAGATCGCGTTCGAATATGCGTTTGCAATCAAGGTGGCGGGGAAGATGTAGGCGCAAAGCTCAAATTCCCCGGGCTGACAACAAGCTCCGCACATGCCCCGCCGCCTAATTCTCCCCGCAAACCCTGAAGGGAGAATCAGCATGAAACTCGGCGACAGCATCAGCAGTTATTATCGGTCGCAGAACACCGGCCAGACATCCGGCAGCGCAGCCTCCAGCCTGCTCATTCCGACCGACGGCGGCAGCCAGCGAACGCAGGCGCCGACGGTTTCGATCGGCGGCTCGGCGTCGTCCTCGTCGCTGTCGTCGGCGTTGTGGCTATCGATGGCCGACAAGATGGAAGCCGATACCGGCTCGCTGACCGAGGCGCCGAAGGGGCCCGCCGACGAATTCATGGAATGGTCGAGGATGTCGCTCGCCGAAAAGATCCGCGCACAGATTCTGGGCGAAAAAGGTTTGACCGAAGAAGACCTTGCCGGGATGGATGCCGACGCCCGCGCCGCCATCGAAGCCGAGATCAAGGAAGCCATCAAGCGGCAACTCGTCGGTATCGAGGGCAAGGGTGATTTGACAACCACGGACGCCACCAGCCTCTAGAATATTGTGCGCAACTGCCGACGCAGGTTATCTTCCCTGTCCGCGTGATTTGCGGACAGATGCGGAGGAGACGCATGCCCGTTCATATTGCCCTCCTGCGGGCCGTCAATGTCGGCGGCACCGGCAGGCTTTTGATGAGCGAACTGAGAGCCCTGTGCGAGGACGTGGGCTTTACCGACGTGAAAACCTATATCCAGAGCGGCAATGTCCTGTTCCGCTCGCCGCTGCCGGCGGATGACGCCGGCAAGAGGCTGGACGAGTCGCTGGCCCGGATCATGGGCAAGGCGCCGGGCGTGGTGGTGCGCAACCGCAGGCAACTCGAAACCATCGCCGAACGCAATCCCTTTCCGGATGCCAAGCCGAATTACCTGATGGTGAATTTCCTTCCCGAAGCCGCACCCGCCAATGCATTGAGCGACTTCGTCGCGCCAGATGGCGAGGAGGCAAAGGTCGCCGGGGAGGAGATCTACGTGCATTACCCGAACGGTTCGGGCCGCTCGCGCCTGACGCTGAAAATCTTAAGGCGAGCGACCTCGCGCAATCTCAACACCGTGCGCAAGCTGGCGGAGATGGCGGCGGAGATCGAGGCAAACTGACGACACCGGCCCGGATTCCACATCCGCTCTTTCGCTCGTAACGATGACGCCCTATCTATTGCTCAATCGTCGGACGGCCGGCGTTGACAAGACAGGATCGGGTCATGACGGAAGCAAGCAAGCGTGCCCAACAGGCGCACAACACGCCCATCCCGTTCGACAACAGCTATGCCCGGCTGCCGGCGCATTTCCATGCGAGCGCCATCCCCACGCCGGTGGCGGAACCCTGGCTGATCAAGTTCAATCGGCCGCTGGCGGAAGAACTGGGGCTCGATGCCGATGCGCTGGAGCGCGATGGCGCGGCGATCTTTTCCGGCAACCAGGTTCCGCAAGGCGCCGAGCCGCTCGGCATGGCCTATGCCGGCCATCAGTTCGGCCAGTTCGTGCCGCTGCTCGGAGACGGGCGGGCGATCCTGCTCGGCGAAGTGATCGACCGCGCGGGAAAGCGGCGCGACATCCAGTTGAAGGGTGCCGGCAAGACCCCCTATTCGCGGCGCGGCGATGGGCGGGCAGCCCTTGGGCCGGTCCTGCGGGAATATATCGTCAGCGAGGCGATGTTTGCGTTGGGCATCCCGGCAACCCGGGCGCTCGCCGCTGTCGTCACCGGCGAGCCGGTCTACCGCGAACAGGTCCTGCCCGGCGGCGTCATCACCCGGGTGGCGGCCAGCCATATCCGCGTCGGCACGTTCCAGTTCCTTGCCGCGCGCGGCGATACCGACGGGCTGAAGACGCTGGCGGACTACGTGATCGACCGCCATTATCCCAACCTCAAGGGCAGCGACCGGCCTTATCTCGATCTCATCAAGGCCGTCGTCGAACGGCAGGCGGCGCTGATCGCCCGCTGGCTCTGCATCGGCTTCATCCATGGCGTGATGAACACCGACAATTGCTCTGTCTCTGGCGAAACCATCGATTTCGGCCCCTGCGCCTTCCTCGATGCCTATGATCCGACCAAGGTGTTTTCCTCGATCGATCGCGGCGGCCGCTATGCCTATGCCAGCCAGCCAGCGATCGGCCAGTGGAACATGGCGCGCCTTGCCGAGACCCTGTTGCCGCTCATCGACCCCGATCCGTCTGAAGCGGTCAATCTCGCCAATGACGTCATCGCCGGATATGGGCCAATTTTCCAGGCCCATTGGCTCGCCGGCATGAAGGCGAAGATCGGCCTGTTCACCGAGGAGGATGGCGATCTCGACCTGGTCCAGGGGCTTTTGACCGCTATGCACCAGGGTGGCGCCGATTTCACCCTGACGTTTCGCGCGCTCTGCGATGCCGCCGAAAGTGCCGGCAAGGACGAGCCGCTGAAAACCCTCTTTGCCAATCCGCACCAGATCGAAGCCTGGCTCCCCGCCTGGCGCGAGCGAACCGGCCGCGAGCCATTGTCGGATGCCAAGACCTCGGCTGCGATGCGCACGGTCAACCCCGCTTTCATCCCGCGCAACCACCGCATCGAACAGGCCATCCGCGCGGCCGAGGACGACGGCGATTTCTCGCTGTTCGAAGCTTTGAACGACGTGCTGGCCAAACCTTATGAAGACCAGCCGAAATTCGCCGCCTACACGGCCGCCCCGCAACCGCAGGAAGAGGTGTTGCGGACGTTCTGCGGAACGTAGGGCAGAGCATCTGACTCTTGGTCAGCGGTTCTCCCCATTACTCCCACCCCCCGCTGCCATCCGCCGCAGCGCAGCCGTAGGGCGGCAGGCGGGCTTCGAAATTGGCTTTCAGTTGTGCGCAGCCCCATTTGCGCAAGGGGTCGGGCATGCGGCTGTTGAGTTCGATGCCGACCTCGTCCAGGGGGTCGCTGGTATTGGTGACGTAGATCAGCCAGCGGCCGCCGATCACGCCGAAAACGGAGATGGCGGCAACGATCAGAACAGTCAGCAGTCTTTTCATGTTTCCTCCCGGCGTTTCGGCCGTGACAGTATCAGCCCCCGTTGCGACCACCAGTTCCCCGACATGCGCATCCACAGGCATATTCCATCCGCTTCGCCTTGACGCCGCTGCAATGCTGGAATGCCCGATATGCGCATAATGCATGACTCTGACGAACTGTGGCTATTGAAAGGCAGGCGGCGCGCGTTAGTTGCCCTGTCACGGAGCATGGGCATCGCGCATTCCTGCTCGACGCGCAACGCTCCGCTTCTGTTCGTCCTCCGCGAGCCCTTCCGACACGCGGCCTCAGTCTCGTGACGGTTCGTTGCCGCCACGTCTCTCCACCCTGCTGCATAATTCCTTAAATCGGAATCGATTTATGGACAAAATTATCCAGCATATTTAAAGTGTTACAGCGATCTTTGCGCGTCATATCTGACGCGCGGCGCTGGAGGGAGACCACTCATGCTTCTCATCCTGACAGCCATCGTCTTCGCCCTGATCGGTCTCGCGCTCGGCGGTGGCGGGCTCTGGCTCATCGTACTCGGCGGCAGCTGGTATTATCTGATTGCCGGTCTCGGCTTCCTTGCCACCGCCTTCCTCCTGTTCGCACGGCGCGGGGCGGCACTCTCCGTCTACGCGCTTCTCATTTTCGGCACGCTGGCCTGGGCGATCTGGGAAGTCGGCTTCGACTGGTGGCAGCTTGGCCCGCGCGGCGGCGTCATCATCCTGCTCGGGCTCTGGCTGCTGATCCCCGCCATCCGGCGGCAACTCGGTTTCGTCAGCCCGACCGGGCAGGTGTATAAGGCAAGCGCCCTGCCCCTTGGTGCGGCGGTGATTGTCTCGTTCGTGGTCGCCCTCTACTCGATGACGCAGGACCCGCTTGATCTTGCCGGTGAACTGCCGGCGGGAATATCAGCAGCGACGCCCGATCTCGGCGGCAATGTGCCCGAAGGCGACTGGCATCAATATGGCCGTACGCCCTATGGCCAGCGCTATTCGCCGCTCGCCCAGATCACGCCGGAGAATGTCGGCACGCTGGAGGTCGCCTGGCAATACCAGACGGGCGACGTGAAGCGGCCGGACGATGTCGGCGAGACCACCTACCAGGTGACGCCGCTCAAGGTGAAGGACACGCTCTATATCTGCACGCCGCACAATCTTGCCATCGCGCTCGACGCGGCGACCGGCAAGGAGAAGTGGAAGTTCGACGCCAATTCCGGCATGAACCCGGACCGGCAGCACCAGACCTGCCGTGGTGTCAGCTACTACGCCGATCCCACGGCTGTCGCCGGAAGCCCCTGCGCCGAAAGGGTCTATCTGCCGACCGCCGATGCGCGGCTGATCGCGCTCGATGCCGCCACTGGCCAGGTTTGTGAGAGCTTTGCCGACAAGGGCACGCTGCACCTGGAAACCGGCATGAAATATAATCCGGCCGGCTATTACTACTCGACCTCACCGCCGGTCATCGTTGCCGGCAAGATCATCATCGGCGGCGCCGTCAACGACAATTATTCGACCCAGTCGCAATCCGGCGTCATCCGTGCCTTCGATGTCGACAGCGGTGCGCTGATCTGGAACTGGGACAGCGGCAATCCGGACGTGACCGTCCCCCTGCCCGAAGGCCAGACCTACACGACCAATTCACCGAACAGCTGGTCCGTCTTCAGCTATGACGAGAACCTGAACCTGGTGTTCATTCCGCTCGGAAACCAGGTGCCCGACCAGCTCGGCATGAACCGCAGCGAGGCGGTGGAGAAATATTCCTCCTCGATCGTCGCGCTCGACCTTGCGAGCGGCGCGGTGCGCTGGGTTCGCCAGACCGTGCATCACGATCTCTGGGACATGGACGTTCCGGCCCAGCCGGTGTTGCTCGACATCACCGGCAAGGACGGCCAGCCGGTGCCGGCACTGGTCGGCCCGACCAAGCAGGGCGATATCTACGTGCTCGACCGGCGCACCGGCGAGCCGATCATCCCGGTCAAGGAAATCCCGGCTCCAACCGGCGCCATCCCGGAGGACTTCACCAGTCCGACCCAGCCGATCTCCGACCTCACCTTCTCGCCGCCGCCGCTCACCGGCAAGGACATGTGGGGCGTGACGATGTTCGACCAGCTTGCCTGCCGGATCGATTTCAAGCGGCTGAAATATGACGGTCGCTACACGCCGCCGTCGCTGGAAGGCACGCTCGTCTATCCCGGCAATTTCGGCGTGTTCAACTGGGGCTCGGTGGCTGTCGATCCGGAACGGCAGGTGATGTTCGGCATGCCGACCTACCTCGCCTTCACCTCCAGGCTCGTCCCGCGCGACCAGATCCCGCCGAAGGAGCAGGACCAGAAGGGCTCCGAGCAGGGTCTCAACCGCAATGACGGCGCCCCCTATGGCGTCTTCATGGGTCCCTTCCTCGGCCCGCTCGGCATTCCCTGCCAGGCGCCACCATGGGGCTATGTCGCCGGCGTTGACCTGAAGACCGGCGAGATCGCCTACAAGCACCGCAACGGCACCGTCTACGACATGACGCCGCTGCCGCTGCCTTTCAAGGTCGGCGTGCCCGGCATCGGCGGCCCGATGATCACCAAGGGCGGCCTCGCCTTCCTGGGCGCTGCCGTCGACAACTATCTGCGCGCCTATGACCTGACCACCGGAAAGGTACTCTGGACCGGCCGCCTGCCCGCCGGCGGCCAGTCGACGCCGATGAGCTATGCCACCGATGACGGCACCCAATATGTCCTCATCGTCGCCGGTGGCCACGGTTCGATCGGGACGAAACCGGGGGATTATGTGATCGCCTACCGGTTGGCGAAGTAGGCCCTGAATACAGTGGAAACGGAAAAGCCGGGCGTCTCGAACGCCCGGCTTTTTTCATGGGATGGGATGTCGGAAACGATAGCGCATATCCGTCATGCCGGACATGTTCCGGTATCCAGATTCGTCCGGGCACAAGATCGACTTCAGCCGGCCTGCTCCCCTGACTTCAGGCCACCATCCCTGCGATCAGCCTGCCGACTTCGGCGAAAACAGGCTCCAGTTCCTTCGTCTTTTTCGTCCCCTCGGCGATATAGACCGATGCCAGGATCACATGCCCCTCGGCTGGCCGCGTGAAGCCGATGTCGCCGGCTTCACCATGGCCGCTGGTGCCGGTCTTTTCGCCCACCGTCCAGCCGCCCGGGAGCCCTGCCCTCAGGCGCCTGGCTCCCGTCTTGTTGGCGACGAGCCAGGCGGCAAACTGGTCGCGCGATGACGGCGACAACGTATCCTGCAGCAGCAGCTTGCCGAGCGTCTGCGTCATCGCCATCGGCGTCGTCGTATCACGGGGATCGCCGACCTTCGCTTCGTTGAGCTCCGGCTCGGTCCGGTCGAGGCGGGTGGTGCCGTCGCCGATGGTGCGCAGCCAGGCGGTCAATCCGTCCGGTCCGCCAAAGCTCGCCAGCAGCAGGTTGGCGGCCGCATTGTCGCTCATCGTCACCGCGGCATCGCAGAGTTCGGCAACCGTCATGCCGCCGCCGACACGTTTCTCGACAACAGGCGAATAGGACAGGAGATCGGCCTTGGAAATCGGAATGCGTCGGTCGAGCTTCTCCTTGCCGTTGTCGACCCGCGCCAGCACGAACGCCGCCGCCAGCGCCTTGAAGGTCGAGCACATGGCAAAGCGCTCGTCAGGCCGATGCGCGAAGGAGGCCTTGGTTTTCGTGTCGAGAACATGGACGCCGAGACGACCGCCGGTGCGCTTTTCCAGCGCGGCAAGCTGCTTCCTGACATCGATGCCGGCGGCAAAGGCCATTGCAGGCAGCAATCCGGCGGCAGGCAGAAGCAGGCTGGAGCCGATGATGAAAGACCTGCGATCGAGCGTGAAGGACATGTGAAGGGTTCTCCCGGAATGATTCAACGGGCGACACCAAGCCGTTGATCAGGTTAGTCAATATTAACCATCCCGCAGCAGTTGGATTGTCGCTGGCGATGATGCGTAGAGAGTGAATGTGGCCGGTCTTGGCCGGAAAGGCGGCAGTCCGGAATCTTGTTTTCGCCGCAACAGTAAACGCCGGCAAGATTCCGATTGACAAAATCCAGGAAAAGGACAAATTGCCCGCCATGATCAGAACCGCGAACATCAACCGTTGGTATTTTACGCTGCTCCCATAGGTGTGGCTGTCTGATCTCGTTCAACAAGCCGCCATCAGGCGGCTTTTGTTTTTGACGGCACCTGATGGCGCAAAAGCCATAAGGAGCCTCGAAATGCTGCAGACCGCCACCCCGACGTCCCTCCTCCATCCGGCGACACGCGCGCCCATGGTCACCATCCGCACCGCCAAGCAACGCGACCTTCCGGGCTTACGCGAACTGATCGCCGAGCTTGCCGCCCATCATGGCGATGCCGCCGCCGTCACGCCGGAAAATCTCGAGCGCGACCTGTTCGGCCGCATGCCCTGGATCACCGCGCTGGTGGCGGAAGCCGGCGGCGAACTGATCGGCTACGCCATCCTCGTCCCGCTCTACCGCGCCCAGCAGGGTGCGCGCGGCATGGAACTGCATCATCTCTATGTCCGCTCCGCCCATCGCGGCACCGGCATCGGCCGTCACCTCGTCGCCAAGGCCCGCGAACAGGCCCGCATGGCCGGCGCGACCTATCTCTCCGTCAGCGCCGCCACCGGCAATTTCCAGGCCCACCGCTTCTACGAATCGGAAAACTTCACCCCCGGCCCGGTGACCGGCATGCGCTATCTGCAGACACTGGTTTGAAAGCGGTCGAAAACGCATTGTATCCGCTTGCCCTTGCATGCCCGGCATCTGCAGCTGCCGCGGCATGACGGGCGGGCGGATATCGCGCTCTATCGGGGCAGACGCAAATTTGCCCTCGGCCCTCATTCCACCGCCGGCACCGCCTTCAGGTAGGCGGCGATCGCCTCGCGGTCGCTGGCCGGAAGCCTGGCCATGTTCCGCTGCACCTCGACCATCGAGCCGCCGACCGTGTCGAATTCGGGCGTGAAGCCGGTCTCGAGATAGCTGACGATATCGCCTTCGCTCCACGAACCGATGCTTTTCGAGCCCGGCGTGATGTTGGGAATGCGGCCCTGGCCTTCGGGATTGGGCGCGCCGGCGAGCCATTGCGCGGCCTCAAAACCGCCGAGCGCATTGCGCGGCGTGTGGCATTCGCCGCAATGACCGGGACCTTCCACCAAATACTGGCCTCGGGCGAGTTTCGCATTCGCGGTATCGACGGTCACACGCGGCTTGTCGGTGAAGAACAAAAGCTTCCAGCCGCCGAGCGACAGCCGGATGTTGAACGGAAACGGCAGGTCATGCGGCGCGGCGACATTGGCGCTCTTTGGCAGGGTCTTCAGGAAACCCCAGAGGTCGTTGACATCCTTCGGCGTCAGCCGGGCATAGGAACCGTAGGGGAAGGACGGATAAAGATGCTCGCCCTTCTTGCCGACGCCACGCGTCATCGCATTGCCGAAATCGGCGAGCGTCCAGTTGCCGATCCCTGCGGTTTCATCCGGGGAGATATTGGGCACATGGAAGGTGCCGAAAGGACTGTTCAGCGGCAGGCCGCCGGAAAGAACCAGCTTGGCGTCGCCTTCGGATTTCGGCGCTGCATGACAGCTCGTGCAACCGCCCGCCCAGAATATCTGTTCGCCATTGGCAAGATCCGGATCGCCGAGGCCTTCCCAATGCGCAGCGGGCCAAGGCTCGGGCTTTGTCAGGAACCAGCCGGCGCCGGCAGCGGCGACGCCGAGGACAACCACCGTCGATACCAGTCTTCGAATCCGCGTGCCCATCCGTCTCTCCCACCGTCGGTATTATAGTGGATCAGGCGCACCGGCAAAAGGCCGGGCGCCTGATCGATCGTTTCTGAAGGAGATATGCTCTATCGCTATTTCTTGATGCGATAGAGCTCGTGACAGGCGCCGCAATCCTTGCCGAGCATGCCGGCGGCCGCGCCGACGCCCGCCTGGTCCGCCGGAAGCTGCGCCAGCAGCGTATCGGCGTCGGTGCCGAGCTTGGCGGCATGGGCCTTGAAGTCGTCCATGTTTTCCCAGATCTTCGGGCTTGCTTCCGAATTGACGTCTGAGCCGGCCGGGAACTGATCCGGGAAGGCCTTGATATTGGTGCTGATCGTCGTCAGCGCCGTCTTGACCACCTCGGCGTCATAGGGCTTTTCGCCCTTGGCAATGCCCGCGATCGCGCCCATCGATCTGCCTATGCCCTTCATCAGTCCTTCGCGGACCTTGACCGGGTCATCCGCGGCCAACACGGCGCCCGCGCCGCAGCCTGCAATCACCATTGCGCTCAGTATCGTCTTCAGCTTCATCCAAATCTCCCAACTCTCACGCGACGCCGCCCGGATTCGGGAAGCGGGTTCTCTCAATCGATGCGTCGGCATGATTGCATTTTGCATCGATGATGAAAGTAACATTTTTTTGAGATCGAATTTATTTCAGCCGTTGCAACGGCTTGATTTAACAGGAGCATCCTCTTGTGTGGCGATCAAGCGGGCGTCATCCATCCGTGCCAGGCCGTCAGCGCCGCCACGGCGATCAGGACGACGCCGACCGTCTTGCCGATGATAGCGGTTGCGCGCGGGCTGGCGACAATGACGTCGCGGCTGCGACCGGCCGCCAGCGCCAGGCCGCCATAGACGGCGAGTTGGGTCACCGAGATCATGACCGCCATCACCAGCACCTGCGACCAGAGCGGCCCGAACTGGGGTTTGAGGAACTGCGGATAGACGGCCAGCATGAACAGATAGGCCTTTGGATTGAGCAGGCTGGTCAGCGCGCCCCGGCGAAAACTGGTCCACAGCGACAGCCGCGCCCCCGGCTCCACCGAGGCTATGGCGATGCTGCTGCGGGCGAGCGAAACACCGATCCAGGCGATGTACCCTGCGCCGGCCAGCAGGAGGACGTTGAACAATTGCGGCACCAGATGCATGAGGAAACCGACGCCGAGCGCCGCATAGAGCGTGTGGAAGATCCCGCCGGCCATGATGCCCGCCGTCGCCGTCAGGCCGGAGGCCCGCCCGCCGGTCAGCGCATTGGCCATGACGAAGACCATGTCCATGCCGGGAACGATGATGATGCCGAACAGAAGGGTAAAGAAGAGCCAGAGATTTTCCGCGTAGGTCATGTCAGTTGTCCGTCTTTGCAAGAGGCTTAAGCCTGGAAAGGAGCACTTGTTTTTCAAGCGCTTTCGGACATTCTATAACCTGTCCCAACTGACAGGGTTCTGTCAGGAGCCTTCGCCGGAATGTTTCGATCGGGCCAGAAAGGAAATGCTTGCGCAAGGCATCGCGACTGTTCGAGATCATCCAGATCCTGCGGCTTTCGGCGCGGCCGGTGACGGCGGCCGAGATCGGCGAACGGCTGGAGGTGACGCCGCGTTCGATCTACCGCGATATAGCAGCGCTCCAGGCGATGCGCGTGCCGATCGAGGGCGGGCGCGGCATCGGCTATATCCTGCGACCCGGCTTCGACCTGCCGCCGCTGATGTTTTCGATCGAGGAGACGGAAGCGATCGTGCTGGCGCTGGCACTTCTGGAGCGCACCGGCGATGACGAACTGAAGGCGGCGGCCAAGCGCGTCAACCAGAAGATCGCCGGCGCCATGCCGGCCCCACTGCGCCAGACGCTGCAGTCGAACGCGCTGCACGCCTGGGGCACGATCACGCCGCCGCCCTTGGGCCTCGATCTCGCTTTGGTCCGCCGGGCGATCCGCGACGAGTGCAAGCTGCTGATCGATTATCGCGACGAACTCGGCCGCGCCTCTGAGCGCACCGTGCGCCCGCTCGCACTGATCTACTACTCGGCCACGGCGGTCATGGTCGGCTGGTGCGAACTGCGCGCCGCCATCCGCAACTTCCGCGCCGACCGGGTGGAAAGCTGCGAGCCGACGGAAGCCCATTTCCGCGGCGAAGGCGATGGCCTGAGAGACCTGTGGATCCGCGGATGGACGGTGAACGGCGGGATGGCCGGTTCCTGATCAACGCCGCGAAAGCCCTGCTTGCAAACCCGGACATAAACTTTCGCGTCCCCGGCAGATGACGGCGCATCCGTGGAATTCGAACGCTCTGGGCAATGACGGCTGCGCTGCATGGAAGAGGGAGGATTGACTCCGTCCGTTTCCCTTGCAATACTTCACCACATGGCGAAGTATTTGACATCCAGCATGGACCGCACGTTTTCCGCGCTCTCCGACCCGACGCGACGGGGCATTCTCGCGCGGCTGGAAGGCGAGCCGGGTGTGTCGGTGAGCGAACTCGCACGGCCGCTGTCCCTCAAGCTTCCCGGCCTGATGAAGCATCTGGATGTCCTGTCGGATGCCGGACTGATCACACGAACGAAGAGCGGCCGCACCGTCTCGGTCCATCTGTCTGTCGGGCCGATGCAGGAGGCGATGGACTGGCTGCGGCGCTACGAACGGCTCTGGACCGTCAGTCTCGACCGCCTCGCCGCGATTGTCGAAGAGGAGGACGAACAATGACAAAACACCTGCCCAGCGTGACCATCGTGCGGCGGATCAAGGCGACGCCGGCGCGGATTTTCCAGGCGATCACCGAGCCTTCGCAGATGCTGCAATGGTGGGGACCGGATGCCGGGCCGACGCTCAGTGTTGAAGCCGACGTGCGGCCAGGCGGCCGCTTCAGCATCGTCTTCCGCCTCCTGAACGGCGACGAGCACAATCCGACTGGCGTCTATCGCGAGGTCGTTCCCGACCGGAAGCTGGTCTTCACCTGGGAATGGCCGGATATGCCGGAGCGGGAGTCGCTGGTGACATTTTTGCTCGAACCGATCGACGGCGGCACCGAACTGACGCTGGTCCATGCCAACCTTCCCGATGAAGAGGCGCGCCAGAGCCACGAGGCCGGCTGGTGCGGCCTTCTCGACAAACTGCCTGTTTTCCTGGGAGAAGAGATATGAGCGACCTGATCCTGACGACCTACGACTGGGTTCCCGAGATACCGCGCGGCTTCGTCCGCGACATTCGTGTCCGCTGGGCACTGGAAGAGGCGGGGCTGCCCTACCGCGTCGAGAGCGCTCCCTTCAAGGACCGCGGGCCGGAGCATTTTTCGCACCAGCCGTTTGGCCAGGTCCCCTGGCTCACGGATGACGGGATTTCGATCTTCGAAAGCGGCGCGATCCTGCTGCATCTGGCCGAGCGCAGCGACAAACTGATGCCGAGCGATCCGCGCGGCCGGGCGCAAGTCCTGGAATGGCTGTTTGCGGCGCTCAATTCCGTCGAGATGGCAAGCCTGCCCTGGTCCCTGCTCAAATTCATGGGCCATACCAGCGATACGCCTGGCTGGACCTTCCTCGACGACTTTCTCCATAAACACCGGCTGACGCATATGGAAACGGTACTCACGGATCGCGAATGGCTGGCGGGCAGCTTCAGCGTTGCCGATATCCTGATGGCCGATGTGCTGCGCCTCATCGATCGCTTCGATGGGCTGGCGGCTTACCCCGCCTGCCGCCGCTACGTCACCAACGCCACCGCCCGCCCGGCCTTCACCAAGGCCCATGCGGACCAGATGGCGCATTTCGCGGCGGCGGATCGAGAACGCCCTATTTGAACAAATCCGCCGTGGTCCTCGATCTGGGAGGTCCGCCGCTTGCCATGCCGGTCGAGCAGCTATAGCAGATAGGCTCTGCTTCAGCCATCATGGAATTTCTCGGCTTTTCATGGCGATCAACGGTATGGCGGATCGATGGCGGGGGCGGGGCAGTCTAGCGAGTTTTCGGAAACGCCAACCCGTGATCACGGCCATCCACATCGCTTCGGATCGCTCACGCGATGGCGAAGTCGGCATGGGTAAGGCCAAGGCCCGCGGTCACGACGGCAAAGACGATGCCCGTCGTCCCGCCGCTGCCATCGGCATCATAGAACAGCTTGCCCGTAGTCATGTCGTAGATGATCCGGTCGTCGGCGTCCCCGGCCAGCCCGCTCGTATTGGCGCGAAACGCGGCGGAGGCAAGCGTTCCGGGCGCAAGCATCGTGAAAACCGCGTCGGAGAGCAGGAAGCGGTCGTCGGCAGGGTTGAAATCGGTGATCGCGTCGACATTGCCGGGGCCGGGCGTCGTGTTGAAAACGAAGGTATCGTCGCCGGCAAAGCCGCGCAGCGTGTCGCTCCCGCCCCGGCCCTCCAGCCGGTTATGGCCCGCATTACCGATGATCTGCTGGCCGAATTCGTTGCCCGCCAGATCGATCGGCGTGGTGCCGCTTGCGCCGTTGGTCGTCAGGATTTCGACATGGATGCCAGCGCCGAGCCGGTAATCCACTGCCGCCATCACCCGGTCAGCGTCCCCTTCCGCCGCCCCCTCGATGATTGAATCCGCCGCATTGAAGATGCGGTAGATGTCGTTGCCACCGAGGCCGCGCATCACGTCGCCAGCACCCTTGCCACCATCGTGCAGGATGTTGTCGCCGGCATTGCCGGTGATATCCTGTCGCAGCGAATTGCCGGTCAGGTTGATCGCCGCCGTGCCGCCGGCCGATGTCGTGCGCAGGACTTCGATATCCGCCGTCTTCGACAGGACGTAGCTCGCCGATGCCGTCACCCGGTCGGAACTTCCTTCGCCCGCAGCTTCGATGACGACGTCGGATTGCGTGTTCACGTAAAAGATATCGTTGCCCAGACCACCCGTGAGGCGATCCGCACCGGCGCCGCCATTCAGGATGTCATTGCCGGCGCCACCGCTGATGACATCATTGTCGCCGAGCCCTAAAAACGTGTCGGCACCACCGGCACCGACGATCGTGTCCGAAAAATTTCCGCCGGCAAAGGTCCCGCCGGAGGACGTGGCGTGAAACGCGGTGGGGTCGAAGACCTGCTGGCGGATGCAGGTGCCGCTGCCATCGCCACCATCCTCGGACTGCCACGTCACGACGAACCGGCCGTCGGCAAGCGCTGTCACCGCCGGATTGAGTTGTTTTCCGGTGCTCACCGTGTTGACGATGAAATCGTCGCCGGACAGGCTGCCGTCGACATTGAACAGGCGGGCGCGCACGCAATAGGACGACCCGTCGCCGGTATCCCCGGAATACCAGACGGCGACGGCACGTCCATCGGCAAGCGCGGTGACCTTCGGATCGACCTGGTTGGTGGCGGTGGTGGAATTGACGATGAAATCGGGGCCGGACGGCACGCCGTCCTTTGTGAGGAAACGCGCGCGGATGCAGCCGAATGCGCCATCGCCGATATCGTCGGACTCGAAAATGACAAGCACGCGGCCATCGGCGAGAACCGTGAGGCCCGGATTGGTCTGGCCGTCGGAAATCGTGCTGTTGACGATGAAATCGCCGCCCGCCGCCGTTCCGTCCGCGTCGAAGATGCGGGCGCGAACGCAGCCGCCGCTGCCATCGCCAGTATCCTCCGACGCCCAGGCGACCATGAAGCGGCCATCGCCAAGCGCCGCGATGACCGGCGTGATCTGGGTGGCCGTCGCGGTTGTATTGACGATGAAATCCGCGCCCACAGCGTCGCCATCGGCATCGACCAGCCGCGCCCGGATGCAGGTGGCGTCGCCGTCGCCTGTGTCATAGGACTGCCAGATGGCGACGAAGCTCCCGTCCTCGAACACCGTCACGGCGGGCCGCGTCTGGCTTGCCGCCGCTGTCGAATTGACGATGAATTCAACCCCGGCCGGATCGCCATCCGCCCCGAACATCCGGGCACGGATGCAGGAGGACGAACCGTCGCCTGCATCGAAAGAGGTCCAGAGTGCGACAAAGCCGCCGCCGGGCAACGCGCTGACGGTGGAAATCACCTGGTTCTTGTCCGTGATGGCGTTCAACACGAAATCGCCGCCAGCCGGACTGCCATCGACCTTGAAGATGCGCCCAAAGATATCCTGGCCGTTCGAGGGCGTATCCGACCGCCAGATCACCACATAGCCGCCATCGGCAAGACCGGTCACCTGCGACACGATCTGACCGCCTGACGTCGTGGTGTTGACGATGCTGTCCGTACCCAGCCGCTTGATCGGCACCGGTTTTCCTCCGCCGGGATAAGCTTAAGTAACAGCCGGAGAAAGGGGCCTCAAGCGGTTTTGAGTGAAGCGTTGATCAGAGGCTCGGCACTGGGATACGTCCAGTGGGTGCGGATTCTGCCAGCGTATTACCGCCAGCAGCGTCAGGTCACATAATTGACCTTTACGCCAGGAGGTGGACGCGAGCGCCACCCCAGGTCCGGCGAGCGTAAACCTGTTCAATTCTTAAACTCCAGAGTCCTGCTCTCCTCCCGCCCAAACCCCTTGATCTCTATCCGGTCCTCGAAGAGTTCGACGATCGCGAAGGTGTTTTCGTCGGGCGTTTCGACCATGCCCTTGAAGGTGACGAAGGGTCGGCCGGCTGCTTCGCCAAAATTGCCGTCGTGGTTATGGCCGCAGACATAGCCGCGGAAGCAGGAAAAGCCGGTGAGCAGATCTATCAGTCGCTGGCTGTCCCAGAGGTTGTGACGGTTGGGCGGGAAAATCGGGTAATGGCAGAGGACGAGAACGGATTCGCCATCGGCTTCCGCGTTTTCCAGAACGCCGGACAGCCAGGTAAATTGTGCGTCGCTCAGCGATCCGTTCCAAGGATGGGCATTGGCGGCGCCCTCCGCCTGCAGTGCGCGCAGCCGTTCCGCCGCCAGCACCGAGCGCGGATCGCCGGTGGGGGTGGAGAAGACGCTGACATCATTGCCGTCAAGAATGACGAAGCGCCATTTGCCGATGACGAAGTCATGATAGGCGGATGGCATGGACAGGCGGGCGGAGACCTCGCCCAAACGTTGCGGCGCGACCGCAAAATCATGATTGCCGAGCAGGAACAGGCTCTTGTGGCGCAGTTCTCCGTAGACCGAGAGGATCGCGTCGAAATTCTCCCAGCCGCGATCGATGATGTCGCCGAGCGTGATAACGAAATCGAGCCCGGTCGCATTGAAGGTGGCGATGGCCTCGGAGACCTTGGCGAGACTTGCGGCATAATACCGGTTCATCGCCTCGTCCGGCTCGATATCGGCATATTGCGGGTCGGCGATGACGCCGAAGCGGAGAAGGGGATTTTCTATTGTCATGACGGCTGGATAGCGGAGCTGCGTGACGGTTTGGTGACGTCGTTTCTGTCTCGTACTATTCGGTAAGTGGGCATTACCAGCAACAAAAAACCCGGCATCGCTGCCGGGTTTCGATGTCCAGTGACCGTGACTTAGGCTGCAGCTTCGTAAAGCTCGAGCACGTAGTCCCAGTTGATCAGGCTGTCGACGAAGGCTTCGAGATACTTCGGACGGGCGTTGCGGTAGTCGATGTAATAGGAATGCTCCCAGACATCGACGCCGAGGATCGGCGATGCGCCATGCACCAGCGGGTTTTCGCCGTTCGGGGTCTTGGAGATTTCCAGTTTGCCGCCCTTGACGGAGAGCCAGGCCCAGCCCGAACCGAACTGGCCGGCGCCGGCAGCGATGAAATCGGCGCGGAACTTGTCATAGCCGCCGAGGTCGGACTTGATGGCCGCATCGAGCTTGGCCGGCAGGTCCTTGCCGCCGCCGCCCTTCTTCATCCACTTCCAGAAATGCAGGTGGTTGTAGTGCTGGCCGGCATTGTTGAACAGCGGCTGGTTGGTGCCGTAGGACTTCTTGACGATTTCCTCGAGCGAGAGGCCGGCAAGGCCGGCTTCCTCGGCGAGCTTGTTGCCGTTGGTCACGTAAGCGAGGTGATGCTTGTCGTGGTGATATTCGAGCGTTTCGCGCGACATGTAAGGGGTGAGCGCATCGTAGTCGTAAGGCAGGTTCGGCAATTCGAAAGCCATGGTGGTGTCTCCTCTGCTGGCGGGGTTCATGAAAGCCGGGTTGGAATTCATGACGGAAATCTTTGAGCCGGAACATAGGGACCACCGCCGCAACAGGCAACCGCCACTATCCCAAATTTCGCCACAGGCTTGGAAAATACTTCTCGCTGGCGATTGTTCCATTTGCCGGCAGGGCACAGACCAACGGGCACAGAATGGACACGATCCTTTTCCAGGATTGTGAGCGACCCGCAATCAATTCAAGGAAATGACATGTCTTGCTACCATCGCTCCGCCGCGATCGTGATTCTGACCGCCAGCCTCTTGCCGACCGCCGTCCTCGCCTCCACCGATGACGCCTGGGAAGCGTTGCGCGCCGATGTCTCGGCCAAATGCCTGGAAGCGGCTGCCGGCTCGATGGAAGCGCCACAGGCGGTCGTCGATCCCTTCGGCTCGGAAAGCTTTGGCCTGGCGCTGATCAGCGGCAAGCCAAAGGGCGCGGAGGGCAGGATCAGCCAGATCTGCGTCTACAACAAGCAGACGAAAGCTGTCGAACTGGGTGGCGAATTGACCGAGGACATGCTGAAAACGCCAGCAAAATGATTTTTAAAATGATATCGCGACAATCCCGGCGTTGATTTCGATCCTGCATGCCGTCACAGATGCGGGATCATCGCGCAACACGAGATCCCGCCATGCTGTTTCACGGCCTGTCAGCCTTCCCGATCACGCCCATGGACAGCGAGGGCCGCGTCGATACCGGCGCGCTGAACGTCCTGCTGCAGCGGATCGACACGGCCGGCGCCGATAGTATCGGCCTGCTCGGCAGCACCGGATCCTACATGTACCTCTCCCGCACCGAGCGGCGGCGGGCAATCGAGACCGCCGCCGAATGCCTTGGCGGGCGCACGCCGCTGATCGTCGGCGTCGGCGCGCTGCGCACCGACGAGGCCGCGGCGCTCGCCCGTGACGCGCGCGATGCCGGCGCACAGGGCCTCTTGATGGCGCCCGTTTCCTACACGCCGCTCACCGACGACGAAGTTTTCGAGCATTTCGCCGAGGTCGCGCGGGCGACCGACCTGCCGCTCAGCGTCTACAACAATCCCGGCACGACGCATTTTACCATCGGCAATGCGCTGCTGACGCGCCTTTCCGGCATCGACACGATCGTCGCGGTCAAGAACCCCGCTCCGCCCGCCGCCGACATGGCCGCCGCGCATCAGGCAACGAAGGCCGCCGTCCCCGACGGCTTCGCCATCGGCTATAGCGGCGACTGGCTGGCGGCGAACGCCATCCTTGCCGGCGGCGTCACCTGGTACAGCGTCATCGCCGGGCTGCTGCCGGAACCATCCGTCAAGCTGATGCGCGCCGCACAAGCCGGCGACACGGCAGAAATCACCCGTATCAACGGCCTGTTCGAACCGTTCTGGACCCTGTTTCGTGACCTCAGCAGCTACCGCGTCATCCACGCCACCGCCAACCTCCTGGGCCTTAGTCCTCATCAACCGCCGCGTCCAATCCTGCCGCTGGCAGACGGCGAGCGGGTGAGATTGCAGGCGGCGCTGGAGCGTTTGGCGGGCGTGTGATGGCGTCAAACCGTTGATTGCATTGATATCCGGATGCGGCCTGCTGGTCCGCCGCCGCATTTTCGAATTCCATCGTGAAATCCGGCATCCGAAAGCCCGTTTCTACGGCCGCCCGCTGGTGCCACCAAGCGAGAACAGGCCGGCGAGCGTGGGAAACAGCGAACGGCGGACGGGCTCTTCGGGTTCCGTTGCAGAGACGTGTTTCTGCATCGACGCTTTACGGGCGGATAAATCGAAGGCCCGCTCGGCTTCCGACAGAAGTTCGTCGTCGTCGACGGGATACTGGTATTGCTGACCCATAGCATTCCCCTTTGCATGAAGGTGATAAACCAGACAGGCGCGAGATTGTTCCACAGCGTGACGTCCGCGGCGTTCGTGCGCGACGCACTCTTCGACTTAAACCGCCTCCTGCGATCCACGCTTCAAAACTAACCCATTGCGCAACAATCCGGAACAGAACAAACTCCCGTCGGGCGCCTTAGGCAATATTGCGCCGCTGTCCCGCTTGATTCCGTACCCATCGATATTTGCGACATTCATCATTCAGGGGGAAATTTCATGGCCAATCCGTTGTCGACGCTGGGCATCGTCCACACCGTCATCAGTGTCGTGCCGGTCGTTGCCGGACTCTATTCCTTTTCGAAATATGCGGCGATCATCCCGAAAACCAATTCGGGACGGATCTACGTCATCACGCTGTTTCTCTCGGCTATCACCTCCTTCGGCCTGTCGAGCACCGGCGGCTTCAATGCCGGCCATGCGATCGGCATCCTCGCCATGCTGGCGACGATCTTCTCCATCGCCATTGCCCGGCTCGGCTGGTTCGGCCGGCTCAATCGCTACCTGCAGGCTTTGTCGATGTCGTTCACCTTTTTCCTGCTGATGGTGCCGGCGATCAACGAGACGCTGTCGCGCCTGCCGCCGGAGAGCCCGATCGGCAACGGCCCGGATTCGCCTCCGGTGCAGACGGTCACGGCCATCTGGGCCGTCATTTTCCTTGCCGGCATCTGTCTGCAGGCCTGGGTGATGCATCGCCGCGCGGGGGCGCCGGGGCTCGCCGCGTGAGATCGCAAAAGAGCTTAAGCTGGCGCGGCCTCGCGATACGACTTGCCCCTCCCCTCCGGGTTGCAACTTCTGCGACCAGCCGATAGACTTTTCGCAGCCTCGTCTATCACCCCACCGCCCAGCAACTCATCGCTTTATCGACACCCGCCCCGGCGAGAGTTGCCGCTACGCAAGGATCAAACAGGATATCGAATGGCAGACATTACAGGGACCGCTGACAACGATATTCTGGTCGGCACGGAATTCCATGATTTCATCGAGGGCCTGGAGGGGGCCGACAAGATCAATGGCGCTGCGGGTGACGATGAAATCTATGGCGGCACCGGCAATGACAATATTTCCGGCTCTTTCAGCGGTGACTATCTCGCCGGCGACGAGGGCAACGATGCGCTGACCGGCAACAACGGCAGCGACACGCTCGAAGGTGGCGAAGGCAAGGACAGCTATTACGGCGGCAGCGGCAGGGATACGATCAGGCTCGGAACGTTGGCAACGGCATCGGGTGAAGCCGTCGATGGTGGCTCAGGTATCGATCGGCTCGAAATCGACTACACGCTCTCATCGGTGAAGCTGAACATCACCATCAAGGACTGGATTTCCACACAGACCCTGACCGGCGGCATTCAGGTGATCAATGTCGAGCGTTTCACCCTAACCGGCAGCAACTTCGCGGACACCCTCACAGGCGGTATTTACTCTGACACGCTCAACGGCGGCGGCGGCAACGACGTGCTATCCGGCGAACGGGGAGACGATTGGCTTGACGGCGGCGGCGGCAATGACAAGCTTTACGGCGGCCTCGGCTTGGACAACCTTTCTGGCGGCAGCGGCACGGATTACCTTTCCGGCAGCAGTGGCGATGACACTCTGTATGGAGGCGATGGGAACGACACGCTGAATGGCGGTTCGGGAAATGATCAGCTCTCCGGCGGCGTCGGCAACGATATCATTGAAGGCGGCAGCGGTGACGACACCGTATGGGCGGGCTCAGGCAAGGATATCATTACCGATTCCAGCGGAAGCGATCGACTGATGCTGGACTTGACGGAGAATTTCACCGCCAAGGCATCCACCGAAGTCACCACACTTAAGAACGGGACAACGTTCACCGGCTTCGAGCATTTCACGATCCAGGTCTGGGAGGGCAAAGCCAACACGTTCACGACCGGCACCGGCAACGATATCATTTATATCGAGAATTCCGGGAGGGAGGTCAGCGCTTACAAAGTCAAGGCAGGCGCCGGGAACGACGTTGTCACCATCGAGAATACCAGTAATGACTGGATCGATGGCGGTGCCGGCGACGACGTCCTTAGTAGCGGGTGGGGCAAGGACACGATCTACGGCGGCAGCGGCAACGACACGGTGCTCTTGGGCTCGGGCGGCAGTAATTTCGCGGACGGCGGCAGCGGTACGGACACCGTCGATATCTATCGCGACTATGGCCAAGATCAGATTTTCTCGGTGACCGGAACGACCGCAACAATAACCGGCGGAATGACTCTCAAGAATTTCGAGCACTATGTCGTGTGGTTTGGCGAGCACGATGATGTTGTCAAATCCGTCGGATCCGCACTGAGCGTCGTCTTCCACGGCTACAAGGGTAACGATACGCTGATCGGCACCGCGGGAGCCGACAAACTGTACGGGGGCGACGGCAACGATACCCTGACGTCAGGCGATGGTGACGATCTCATCCATGACAATGAGGGCACCAACGTCATCTCGTCCGGCGACGGCAACGACAGCGTCTATGCAAGCGACCCCTATGACACCACCTGGGTCGGCAATTACACGGTCAATCTCGGAACGGGAGACGACGGTTTCTACGGTACGGAATGGACCAAGAAGCTCAATCTCCAGGCGGGAGCGGGTATCGACTTTGCCTCGCTCGATTTCAGCAAATATACGGCAGGCATCACCTTCCAGCTTTCCAGCCTCGTTACGGTTGCCAATGCACCCGTCACGGTCAAGAATGTCGAGCGGATCGCGCTGGTTGGAAGCAGCGGCAACGACGTCTTTACCGGCGGCGGCCTGAACGACGATCTGCGCGGTGGCAAGGGCAATGACACGATCACAGGCGGCGGTGGCAACGACACCTTTTACGCTGATGCCTATGGCCTCAGCGGTGGCAAGGACAAGGTTTATGGCGGGGCCGGCGACGATCTTGTCTATACCGGCGTCGGCGACAGGGCAGATGGTGGCGCTGGCAGCGATGTGATCATCCTGAACGCCTCTGAACAGACAAAGGATATCAGTTTCGTCTTCTCGACCGGGAAGGTCGATATCGACGCCGCGACGTCGTTTCATGCTTTCGAGATGCTCAGCTACCAAGGCGGCAAAGGCAAGGACACCGTGACCGGCGGCGAACTGGCCGATTTTCTCGCCGGCAATGGCGGCGACGATATCCTGAAGGGCGCCGGTGGCAACGATCTGCTCAAGGACGGCGCTGGCAGCGACACGCTCTACGGCGACAAGGGCGATGATATCCTGGCCCGCACATCGACGGCCGGCAAGGATGTTTTCACCCCCATCGGCAAGGATGTGTTCGATGGCGGCTCCGGGACGGACACGCTGTCGTTCGAGGAGCCTTTCGTAGGGTCAGGCTTCGTCATCATTGACCTGATGGCTCAAAACAAGAACTACGGCCTGGCGCTCGGCCTGACGATCAAGAACGTGGAGATCATCGAAGGCAGTGCGCTGGACGACGACATCCGCGGTGATGCCAACGCGAATATCCTCAAGGGAGGCGAAAGCGACGACGTGCTGCAGGGCCGAGATGGCAATGATACGCTGAACGGCGGAATCGGAGACGACTGGCTGACGGGCGGCAAGGGCAACGACACGTTCGTTTTCGATCTCTACGGGCGCCAAGACGGCGACGTGATCACGGATTTCACCCGCGGCCAGGACAAGCTGGTGATCGACAGAAGCGACTACAACATTGCGATCGCAGACAAGACAGTCACGCTCGTTGTCGGTGCTGACCCTGTTGCGACCAGCGCGAAGGGCACGTTCCTGTTTGAAAACGACAATGGTCGCCTCTGGTTCGACGCCGACGGCAAGGGAACGAAGGCCGATCTCGAACTCGTGGCCATTCTGCAAAACATAAAGACGCTGTCGACCGGCGATTTCAGCCTGATTTGAGAAGGAAAAGGCTCCCCCTCCCCATGCCTGCGCAGGGATGGAGCGGGAGCCTATCCCGTTCCATACACGTCTGATGCCCATCCCCGGCTACAGGATGAACATATCCTTGGTCAGAGTGACCGCATCATCCAGATGCAGGACGAAATCGGCTTTCTTGTCGCCGTTGATGTCGGCATAGATGTAGGTGTCGGATGCCGCCTTCTCTGTGCGCAGTTCGCCGGCTTTTCCGGAAAAGGCCTTGGCGGCGATGAGGGTGAAGGGCTGGTCGCCGGCGAGCTTGCTGTTCGCGTCGATGGCGGAAAGGTCGATCACGTCGCCCTTGCTGAAATCGAAGATCGTGTCGGTCGCGGTCTTGGACGTGCCGAGTTCCTTGGCAGACTTGAAGATGAAACGGTCCTTTCCGGTGCCGCCGTACAGATCGTCCTGCCCTGCCCCGCCATCGAGATGGTCGTTGCCGGCGCCGCCGCTCAGCCGATCCTTGCCGTCTCCGCCTTCGAAAACGTCGTTGCCCTTGCCGCCGTAGAGCTTGTCGGCGCCGCGCTGGCCACGCACGAAAACGCTCTCGTCGCCGGCGCGGAAGGTGATCGGTGCATCGGTCTTGGTCTGGAACACGACGTTGAACCGGAGGTAGGACTGCTCGAAGGTCGTCGCACCCTTCAGATCGACGGCGATCCAGTCATGGCTGAAATGCAGGTCCCTGGCGTCGATATCCTTGATATTGGTCTTCAGCCGGACGCCAATGATCGGCTCGATCTTTCCCTTCAGGTCCGCGAAGACCGGTCCGTTGAAATCGGCCGGCTTGTTTTTACCCGTGGTCAGGTCGAGATAACCCGTGTGCCAGAGCGCCGTGCCATGAAAATCGAGCCCGATCCCCGTATTGGTCACGGTGGTGGTGTAGACCTCCGTGCCCTTCACCGTCAGGCCGGCAATCTCGGTCGGGCCATCGATCAGCGTTTCGGATCCACGACCATAGGTCATGCCGATCTTGCCGAAAAAATACTGATAATGCAGAATCTTGCCGTCGAAACCCATTCACCCACTCCGCGTCGTCAGAGACTGTAGGGCGAGCGGGTAAACGTTTCCTTAACCATGATTAAGGGCGCGTCGGCTTCCGGAACGGAGGCAGCCCATGACGCGCTTCTATTCGGCAGCCGTGCGGACGGTCCCGGCGAGATGCTCGCTGACGGCGATATCAGCCATGGCGAGCACCGCCTCGCGGGTCTTGGCGGCGGCGACGAAACGGCCGTTGTGGCAGAAGCTGGCGCCCTTGATGCCACAGACAGCCTCCAGATCAGCGTTGGTCAGACCGGCCCAGGAGGCGGGCAGATCGGCGCGCACCTCGAAACCTTCGTCGGCGCGGCGAATGGTGGTCAGGCACCAGTCCCGTTCGCGCGGATGGACGACGAACAACAGGTGATCAGCGCCGGCCCTGACGATGGCGGGACGGAACGGCATGCCGGCTGGCAGTTCCAGCACCCGCCCTTCGCCCGTATCCTTGATTGCCTGCTGAACGATTGCCTCGGCGCGCAGCTTGGCAGCGATCTGGGCGATCCGGCCTTCGACGAAGAGGCGGGCGACAGCAAGCGCCGCGTGGAAGCCGCGATCGTCGGCGTGCGGGTCGGCATCATCGAAGACGGGCTTCAGCGTTTCCAGGAGGACCGGCAGGGTGAGCGGGCTCAACGGGCCGGCAATAGCGGGGCTGAGCGCGCCGTTGTCGACGAGATCGACCGGCAGCACAAAGCCTGCATCGAAGGTCGCATGAACGGGTCCGACATGCGCGTGCGGCAGGCCGTAAGCCAGCAGATAATCGCGGCCGAAATGCTTCCAGATCAGGCCGAAGGAGCTGTAGGGCTGGCCATCGTCGCGCAGCGGCGCGCCGCGCTGGTGGTGATCGAAGATGTGGAGCCCGGCATCATAGGCGCCGCCGACATCATAGATGACCCGGTCCGCGGCCGGCGTGATCCATTCCGGCGCGCGGCTGCGCACGATCTTCGCCTGCGGGAAAAGACGCGTGAGGATGACGCTGGACAGCAGTTCATCGGCATGGAAGCCACCGGAATGGGTGACGAGAAAGTCTGGGGTCATGCCGGGATGTGCCTTGTCGCTTGCGGTTGTCTCTGATCGGCATCAGATAGCGGTTGCCGGCGGTTCGCTCAACCCGTCATTCCCCATTTACGCCTTGATGGGGCTCATTGCCCGCAATCAGGACGGGCGGCGGGCGGGAATGGGCATATCCGTCACCTTTTCGTTCGGCCAGGTGCGGATCCGGTGGACCTGCTCCGGGATCTTGTCGCGCAAATAGGTCTCGTTGCCGGGCAGCCCCATTGGATAGAGCGCATTTCGTTTGGTTTCGTAAGCGACGCTCTGGTCCGTGCAGAGCAGCAGGCGCATGTCCTGCGGCGCGACATCTTTCCGGTTTTGCAACGCCTCCACCGGCCCCGCATCGGACGACAGGCGCCCGTCGAAAGCCTGTGTCAGATATTGCGCCGACCGCTCATTGCGCTCCCTCTCCGTCGTCGCGCCCAGAATGACCACCATGACACGCCGCCCGTTTCGCGTGGCCAGTCCGACATAATTGCGTCCGGAAGCGCAGAGGAAGCCGGTCTTCATCCCGATCGTGCCGCTGAAACGGGTCAGCAACTGATTGTTGGACTTGATCTCCTTGCCATCGATCATGACGGAAGACGCCAGGAAGAAGCGCCGATATTCGGGGAACAGGCGGTCCACTTCCAGCCCGAGGACTGCGAGATCGCGCGCGGTCGTGTAGTTGTTCTTGTCGAACAGGCCGTTTGGGTTCGCAAAATGCGTGCCCGTCATTCCAAGGCGAGCCGCCGCCTCGTTCATTCGCCGCACGAAGGAGGCTTGATCGGAAGCCACGGTTTCCGCCAGGGCGACCGCAACGTCGTTTGCCGAGGCGGTGATCGTCGCGAAAAGCGAATCCTCCAGCGTCATGGTCCGCCCGAAAGTCAGGCCGGATTCGAGAAAGGCCTGTTTGGTCGCGCCGCGGCTCATGGTGACCGGGGTCGTCAGCGTCACCTCGCCGGCTCGAAGGGCTTCGAACGCAAGATAGGCCGTCATCAGCTTGGTGGTGGAGGCCGGATACCAGGGCACGCCGGCGTCTTCCTGGTAAAGCACCTTGTGACTGTCGGCATCGACGACCAGAACAGGCGTGGCGCTTGCGGGTGCCCCAATGAAAAGGGCCGCCACGAAGGCAAGGCCCTTCCAGGATTGTCTGGTCATCCCGTTCATCTTCTTGGTCATGTGCCTTCTCCGGAGAAGGACCGTTAATGGCATGGCGCGTTGCGCAAGGGCAAGGGTTTGCCACGACAAACAATCAGTCCATGCGCGGGATAAGCCGGGCTTGGCCGCTTCGTATCAGACATCGGTCACGATGACAAAGCAGCGCCCACCCATCGAGTGGCCGGACGATCCGGACACCTCACATATCCGACGCCGTCGAATGCGCCCAATCCATGTACAGATCCTTCGCCTTGGCGGCGATCGGGCCGGGTTGGAGATCGCGGTCTTCGAGTTTGGTGACGGGGACGACCTTGGAATAGTTGCCGGAGGTGAATATCTCGTCGGCGCCCTCGAAATCGGCAAGCGTCAGCGTCGTCTCGACGACGTCAAAGCCGGCATCGCGCAAGAGGGCGATGACGCGGGTACGGGTGATGCCGGCGAGGAAAGTGCGGTTGGAGGCGGGCGTGAAGACGACGCCGTCCTTGACCATGAAGACGTTGGACGAGCCGGTTTCGGCCACATTGCCGAGCATGTCGCGCACCAGAGCATTGGAGAAGCCGCGCTTGCGCGCCTCGATCAGGATGCGGCCATTGTTGGGATAGAGGCAGCCGGCCTTGGCGTCGGTCGGCATGCATTCGATCGTCGGGCGGCGGAAGGGCGAGACGGTGAGTGACTGACCACCAGGCCCTTCTCCCATCGGCGCTTCGAACAGGCAAAGCGCAAAGCGGGTCGAATCCGGATCGACGGCGACGACGCTGCCGGGCATGCCATGTTCGCCCCAATACATCGGCTTGATATAGATCGCCGTCTTGCCGTCGAATTTCTTGACGCCTTCCCAGGCCAGCCCTTCGATATCTTCCGCCGTCACGATGGGCTTCAGGCCGAGCGCCAGCGCCGAGCGATTGACGCGCTGGCAGTGCAGGTCGAGGTCGGGCGCGATATCGTCGAACCAGCGGGCGCCGTCGAACACCGTCGAGCCCAGCCACATGGCATGCGATGTCGGCCCGATCAGCGGCGGATTGCCGGAGACCCATTCGCCTTCGACATAGGTCCATGTGGTGCTGCGCGGGGATGTATCGACGGCCATGGTGGTCTCCTGTTTTTCAATTTTCTCCAGTCGGCATAACCCGAAAATCGAGAACTGGGGTAAATAGGTACATCAAAAAATGTCATGCCGTCCAACGTGGATTTTCCTCGCCCCTTGTGGGAGAGGATACAAAATCAACATCTTAGCTTCAGCCGGGTGTTAGATTTTGTTGGTGAGGGGATCGTTCCGTGCGCCCATGCCTACCCCCTCTCTTGCAATTTCTAACACTTAGCTGAAGCTAAGATGTTGAAATTGCTTTCTCCCCCGCCGAGGGGGAGATAGAGTTCCGCGCCACCAACCAGGACCCTCCCGATGAAAGCCATGTATTACGACGCCTTCGGCAAGACCCCCGATATCCGCGTGCTGCCGGACCCGACGCCGAGCGCGGACGGCGTCGTCATCAAGGTCGAGGCGACCGGGCTTTGCCGCAGCGACTGGCATGGCTGGATGGGCCACGATCCGGATATCGCCCTGCCGCATGTTCCCGGCCACGAACTCGCCGGCACGATTGCCGCGACAGGCAGGCAGGTGCTGCGCTACAAGGTCGGCGACCGGGTGACGGTGCCCTTCGTCTCCGGCTGCGGCCGCTGCGGTGAATGCCATTCCGGCAATCAACAGGTCTGCGCCAACCAGTTCCAGCCGGGCTTTACCCATTGGGGCTCGTTCGCCGAATATGTGGCGATCGATTTCGCCGACCAGAACCTCGTGCACCTGCCCGACACGCTCGATTACGCCACGGCCGCCAGCCTCGGCTGCCGCTTCGCCACCTCCTTCCGCGCCATCGTCGACCAGGGCCGGGTGCGCGGCGGCGAATGGGTGGCGGTGCATGGCTGCGGCGGCGTCGGTCTGTCGGCGATCATGATCGCCACCGCGCTCGGCGCCAATGTCATCGCCATCGACATTTCCGAAACGAAACTCTCCTTCGCCCGCGAGATCGGTGCCGTCGCCACCATCGACGCCAGCGTCACCGGCGATGTGGCGGACGCCGTGCGTGACATCACCAAGGGCGGCGCGCATGTCTCGATCGATGCGCTGGGCTCGCCCGTCACCTGCTTCAACTCGATCAAGAACCTGCGGCGCCGCGGCCGCCATGTCCAGGTCGGGCTGATGCTCGGCGAGCATGCCAGCCCGCAGATCCCGATGGCGCAGGTGATCGGCCATGAACTCGAAATCTATGGCAGCCATGGCATGCAGGCCTGGCGCTACCAGGAGATGATGGCGATGCTGGAAACCGGCAAGCTCAACCCGCAAAAGCTGATCGGCCGCCATATCAGCCTGGAGGAAGCCGTGCCGACGCTGACGACCATGGATACGGCGCAGGATCTGGGGATCAGCGTGATCACGCGGTTTTGAGAGGCAGCCCCGCCCTGCCCTGCGGGCATCACCGCTGCATCGCATCGCTGGCGGCCGTCCGGCCATTGGCTACTGCAGTATTACAGCGACCTTTGCGCGTCATTCTTGACGCGCGGCGCTGTAGAGTGCCTGAAACCGCCCGCCGCCAACATATTCTTTAGAGAACAGCTTCTCCTCAGGCCGCCGCGCCCTATTTCAACTTGACCGCGCAATGCGTCGTTGTTTTATGGAGTGGGATAAATGGCATCATCCATGCTGATCAGCATCCTGATCACGTTTCTCGTCATCGTACTTGTCTTGTATCTTGTTGCGCGTCTGCCGATCGATGGCCGTGCCAAGCAGATCGCCCAGATCGTCGTGATCATCATCGGCATTGTTTCACTGCTGAAATATCTCGCGGTCTTCTGATCGTGGGCGGGAGAGCGATCTCCCGCAGCCCCTCCGACCGAAAAGCGAGTGCATCACATTGGCAAACAAAAATGACGTCAAGGCCCCACCGAAGGTGACAGTGCGCCGAAGCGCTGAGGAGACGAGCGCGGCGGCTCTCGGCATCATCAACGCCGAACTGATTGCTCGAAACAAGAAAACGGCGATGCTCAAGGCACTGCGGCTCGCCCAGGAGCCGACCGTTGCAATCCCGGTCAAGAAGGCAGCGGCGAAGAAGAAAAAGGCATAGCCGCCGCCCGATTTTCCGGAATGTATGGCCAATGATCATTCAGTGAGGGGCCGAAAGATGAAGCCGGCGCGATTTTGCTCTTTTCGCGTCCATGAGGCATCGCTATTTTGCCTCTCATCAGGGGAATCAAAAGAGGCGATCCATGGCACTGGCGGCGGAAAAGCAGGCAGTCGAGAAGCAGACGGAGGCGCTCTATGCTCCCCTGCTCGAAACCAACCCCGCCCATCCGAACGGCTGGCCGATCCGGATTATCGTCAGTTCGCAGACCGAGGCGCGGCACAACCGGACGCTCTGGGCGCCGACGCACCTGATCTCGATCCGCGCGACGGGTTCCAAGCTTCTGTCGATGATCGACCTTCCCGCAGAGCGCCATCTCGAACTGCTGTTCGGAGACGTCATGGATCCGGACGAACCTGATGCGGCCCGCGCCGAGGCGATCGAACGGGCTTTCGCCTTCGTCGATCAACTGCCGCAGGATGCCCATCTGCTCATCCACTGCCTGCGCGGCATCGGCCGATCGACGGCGCTGACGCTCGGCATCCTGGCGCGCTACATGGACCCGGAAGAGGCCGCCGCCGCACTGCACGGCCTGCGCCCGGAAGCCAAGCCGAACCGGTATGTGACAGGACTCTGCGATAACGTGCTCGGCCTCAAGGGCAAGCTCGCCAAGCAGGCCTTGCGTTTTCCCGCCAAGGTCTGGAAACCGGCGAAAAGTTGATCCTGCTTCCTGCGTCGAATGATTGTGCGTCGCACAAATTTTTGACATGATCCCAACCAACTACCGCAGACAAGCGTTGATCGCGAAATCTCTGGCGCAAACCGGGGACGCGATCGATAAAGACGCGGCGTCCCGCCTTTCAGGAGCAAGGCGACCGCCGCGAACGGAATAATGGGAGGACCTCTATGTCTCATGCTGCCTATGTGTTCGATGCCTATGGCACATTGTTCGACGTGCATGCGGCCGTGCGCAAGCATGCCGGGGCGATCGGTCCGGACGGCGAGGCGTTTTCCACCCTGTGGCGTGCCAAGCAGCTAGAATATTCCTGGATCCGGGCACTGATGGGCCAGTACACCGACTTCTGGACGCTGACGGAACAGTCGCTGGACTTCGCTTTCGCGCGTTTTCCCTCCGCCGACCGTGGCCTGAAGGCGGCGCTGCTGGATGCCTACTGGCATCTGGATTGCTATCCGGAAGTGCCGGCCGTCCTGAAGAATCTCAAGGATCGCGGCGCCCGCATCGCCATCCTGTCGAACGGCACGCCGCAGATGCTGCAATCGGCCGTGAAGAAGGCGGGGCTGGACCTCATCATCGACGACATCTTTTCGGTCGAGGCGGTGCGTTCCTTCAAGACGGCGCCCGCCGTCTATGACATGGTGACGACCAGCTACCGGCTTTATCCCGATGCCGTGTCCTTCCAGTCGTCCAATCGCTGGGATATTGCCGGGGCCACCAAATTCGGCTTCCGCACCGTCTGGATCAATCGCGGCGACATGCCGGACGAATATGCCGATTTCGGTCCGGCGCTGATCCTGCCCTCGCTGGAAAGCCTGTAACACATCACGGAGACGACGATGGCCTGGTCGGCGGAACAATATGTGAAGTTCGAGGACGAGCGCACCCGCCCTGCCCGCGATCTGCTCCACCAGGTCTCCAGCATTCCCGACGGGCCGCTCTACGATCTCGGCTGCGGCCCGGGCAATTCCACGGAACTGATCCGCGACCGCTTTCCCGTCTACCTGCTCACCGGCATCGACAGCGACGGCAACATGCTGGAAGCCGCCCGCAAGCGGCTGACGGACATAACCTTCGAGCAAGGAGACCTGACGCAATGGGCTCCGCTCGAGCCGGCGGCGCTGTTCTTCGCCAATGCCGTGTTCCAGTGGCTGCCGGATCACCTGAGCGCCTTCGACCGGCTGATGGACACGCTGCTGCCCGGCGGCGTTCTCGCCGTGCAGATGCCCGACAATCTCGACGAGCCGACGCATGTCAGCATGCAGGAACTGGCCGAGGATCCGCGCTTTTCTCAGTTCTATCCGAAGGGCTGGAAGCGCCGCGACCCGCTGCCGGGGCCGGATGTCTATCTCAACCGGCTGATGCCGAAATCCGGCTATGTCGATGTCTGGCACACGGTCTACTATCACCGCCTCGCCAATGCGGAAGCCATCGTCGAATGGGTCAAGGGCACCGGCCTGCGCCCCTATCTCGACGTCCTGCCCGCGTCCGTGCGGAACGACTACCTGGCCGCCTATCTGGAGCGCATCCGCGCCGCCTACCCGCCGCTTTCGGACGGCCGCGTCGTCCTCAGATTCCCAAGGCTGTTCATCGTGGCGGTGAAAGACTGAAGAGCGGATGCGGTCATTCTATCCCAGGGAAGGCTGGTCGAGGCCATGGATGGAGTGGATTTCTCGTGCCACCAGATGCTGAAGCCGCCAGAGGTTGCGGTCGCGAATACCGACATCCTCCAGGTGCGAGACGGTGTTGTAGAGATATTCGGCGCAGGACCCAACGTGACCACAGGCGCGCGCCAGGATGGAGGCGACGACTTCCGGTGATTCACCCGGCAATGCCCGCCGCTCTCCCGTGACGCCCACCCAGAAACCCAGCGCCTTGAGCGTGCCGGCGGCGGTGCGGACCGGCAGCCAGCGCACCGAGCGCACGCCCTCGTGATAGGTGACCTCGCGGCGCAGCATGCGTTCGATCTGCTGCACCCGGTCGTCATCCGGCAGGCGGTAGATGACGCCCTCGCAGCGGCCGCCGCGTTCCAGCGCCATCATCAGGCCCGGCTGCTCGGTCGAACCGCGCCACCGCTTGATCGACAGGGAGAAAGCGCGATGCCAGCCGAACGCGGTTGCCCGCATATTGTCGATCGCCTCGAATTCCGGTTTCCAGATCAGCGAGCCGTACGCGAAGACCCATAGTCCGCCCGGATCGCATTCGCTTTCGAGCTTTTGGGCAAGCCGCCGGAAATCCTCGTCATCGAGCTTGGCGAGCGTCGGATCGGGACCGGGATCGGCTTCCTCGCGGTGGCAGAGGGCAACGAGATCGGGCGTCAGGGACATGGTTCTTTGCTTGGGCATTCAAAGGGTCTCGGTCGAGGATTTTCAGGCCGGCGGGTGCTGTTCCAGGGGATCATGGCCGCGCCCGCATCAAAGATGCGACGCGGGACGACAATGCCCCAAAATTGGACGCTATCTCCAGCGGAATTTCAGGTATTTCTAGGCATGTGGACAGGTCCGCATGGCCTTTCAAGGCCTACTGCATAACTCCTTAAATCGGAATCGATTTAGGGCTAAAATTATGCAGTATTTTTAAAGTGTTACAACGACCTTTGCGCGTCATATTTGACGCGCGGTGCTGTAATGGCCGGCGGACGCGGACCGACACTGCCATACGATGCCGGCACGGCCGGCAGAATTGCCTTTATTCCTATGAACCAGACTGCATTCATTCCAAGAACCCGCGAAAATGAAGAGGTAACTTTATGAAAAAATTGATCACCGCGGCATTGTTCGCCGCCTTTTTGCCGACCGCATCCTATGCAGCGGACCTTTCGTTTCCGAACGACGAGCCCGTCGCATCGATCAGCATTCCAGACAGTTGGAGCCCGACGGTCACCGATGACGGTATCGAGGCCAATGCCGGCGACGATGCGATTTATCTGGCCATCGACGTCACCGACGAGGAAGGCACGCAGGAAGTCATCGACGGCTGCGTCGAATATCTGAAGACGAGCGGCGTCACCGTCGATCTCGCCACGCAGAAGGAATCGAGCGGCGAACTCAACGGCATGAAGGCCACCAGCCTCGACTGGGACGGCAAGGACAACGACGGCGATGTCAGCATCAGCCTGACCTTCGTCTCGCCAAAACCAGGGAAAATCCTGGTCATCACCTATTGGGGCACGAAGGGCATGCAGGAACAGCATGGTCCGGAGTTGCAGCAGATGATCGCTTCGCTGAAGCCGACGGCCTGAGGCGGCTTCAATCGGCTCGGAAATTGAGGGGATTTACCCCCTCTGTTACTGCGTGACAGAGGGGGTAGGCAGCCGCGGTCTTGAACTTCACATCTTTGCGGCCAGAAAATCGATGAACGCCCGGATGCGGGCCGCCAGATGTTCATGTCCGGCGAAGACCGCATGAACCTGTTCCGGCTCGTGCGGATTGTAATCCGCCAGGACCTCCACCAGCGCGCCCTTTTCGATGAATGGATCGACGTCGAATTTTCCGATGCGGGCAATACCGAGGCTCGTGAGGCATAGATTGCGGGCAATCGAACCGCTGGAGGCCTGCACGTTGCCCGGCGCCGGCCGATTGTAGAGGGTCTGGTTTGCCGGGTCGCGGAACAACCATTCGCCGGGATGTCGTCCGAAGGTGAAGGTGATGCAGTTGTGATGGATGAGTTCATCCGGCGTACTGGGGACACCATGCCGCTCAAGATAGTCCGGCGTCGCCACGGTGATACGATAACTCTCCATCAGCTTGCGCGCCTTCAACGCTGAATCGCGCATCGGGCCGACGCGGATGGCGATATCGGTGCGCTCCTCGACCAGGTCGATGACGCCGTCGGTCAGCGAAATATCGAGCCGCACCTGCGGATAAAGTGCCAGGAATTCCCCCGCCAGCGGCAGGATATAGCGTTCGCCAAAGCCAACGGTGGCGTTGATACGCAACAGGCCGCGCGGCGTCGCCCGGCCGCCATTGGCCACCATCTGCTCGGTCTCGGCGATCTCGGCAAGGATCCGCTGCGCGCGGGAAAGATAGATTTCGCCTTCCGGCGTCAGGAGCAGCGAGCGGGTGGTGCGCACCAGGAGGCGCGTGCCGAGCCGGTCCTCGATGCGGGTCACCAGCTTGCTGACGGCCGAGGGCGACAGGTTCAACCGCCGTCCGGCGGCCGAGAAACTCTTGAGTTCCGCCGCTGCGACGAAGACTTCCATCTCCCCTGCCCGGTTGTCCACGGCTTTCTCCCTGTGAATTCATTTCACAGCCATTTATCCATTCCTCCAGATTATCGCGCAAGTGGCTTTGGCCCATATTCCAGCCAACGAAACCCCGACGGTCCTCGACCGCCACCAACCACGCCCGCCCTCCTCGGGCGGAAAAGGTGCTTCCATGCCACTTGCCCTCTTTGCCCTGACGATCGCGGCCTACGCGATCGGAACCACCGAATTCGTCATTGTCGGCCTGTTGCCGACCGTGGCGACCGACCTCGGCATCACCCTGCCGCTCGCCGGTCTCATCGTTTCCATCTATGCGCTCGGCGTCACCTTCGGCGCGCCGATCCTGACGGCACTGACCGGCCGGATCGAACGCAAGCCGCTGCTGCTTGGCCTGATGGCCCTGTTCATCGTGGGCAACACGCTGGCCGCGCTGAGCCCCAGCTATGAAATACTGCTCGTCGCCCGCGTCCTGTCTGCCTTCGCCCATGGCGTCTTCTTCTCCGTCGGCGCCACCATTGCGGCCGACCTCGTGCCGGAAAACCGTCGCGCCTCGGCCATCGCGCTGATGTTCATGGGCCTGACGGTCGCCATCGTTACCGGCGTTCCGCTCGGCACGCTGATCGGCCAGACGTTTGGCTGGCGCGCCACGTTCTTTGCCGTCGCAGGCCTCGGCGCCATCGCATTGACCGCAATTGCCCTGCTCCTGCCCTCGACGCTGTCCAAGGCGGCGCCGGCGAGCATTCTCGATCAGGTCCGTGTCCTCGGTTCGGGCCGGCTGCTGCTCGTCTTCGCCATGACGGCTCTCGGCTACGGCGGCACCTTCGTCACCTTCACCTTTCTGGCGCCGATGCTGCAGGACGTCACCGGCTTTGCCGCCGCCTCGGTCAGCCTCGTGCTGGTGCTCTATGGGCTGGCGATCGCCGCCGGCAATATCGTCGGCGGCCGCATTGCCGACCGCAATCCGGTGAAGGCGCTCACCTTTCTGTTTGCCGCGCAGGCAATCGTGCTGGTGATCTTCACCTTTACCTCGGTCTCGGCCGTGCCGGCGCTGATCACGCTCGCTGCCCTCGGCTTCCTGTCGTTCGCCAACGTGCCCGGCCTGCAACTCTATGTCGTGCAGCTTGCCAAGCAGCATCGCCCCGGTGCCGTCGATGTCGCCTCGGCGCTGAACATCGCCGCCTTCAACCTCGGCATTGCCGCCGGCGCCTGGATCGGTGGCCTGGTCGTCGCCTCGCCGCTCGGCTTGCAGGCAACGCCATGGGTCGGCGCCATCCTGGTTACCGGTGCACTGGTCCTGACGCTGGTCAGCAGCGCGCTCGACCGCAAGCCGGAAGCGATCGTACAAGCGGCCGCTTGAACCGGCCGGCAAAGGCCACATCTATACGGCACCATTCAAGACCCGGCCGTCCGCCGGGTCTTCTTCCCGAAAGGACATTGCCATGCAGACTGTCAGCGCCAACGGCGCCCATATTCCCGTTCTTGGATTCGGTACGTTTCGCATACCCGGTCCGGATGTTCTGCGCATCCTGCCACAGGCGATCAAGACCGGCTTCCGCCACATCGACACCGCCCAGGCTTACCGCAACGAGGCGCAGGTCGGCGAGGCAATCCAGTCCTCCGGCGTCGCCCGCGGCGATATTTTCCTCACCACCAAGGTCTGGGTGGACAATTACAAGCATGCCGATTTTCTCGCCTCGGTCGATGAAAGCCTGAGGAAGCTGCGCACGGATTATGTCGACCTCCTGCTTCTGCATTGGCCAAGCAGCGGCGTGCCGCTGGCCGAGCAGATCGGCGCGCTGAACGAGGTCAGGAAGGCCGGCAAGGCGAAGAATATCGGCGTCAGCAATTTCAACACGGCGCTGATGGCACAATCGGTGGAACTCAGCGAAGCCCCGATCGCCACCAACCAGATCGAATATCACCCCTATCTCGACCAGACGAAAGTACTGGACGCCGCCCGCTCCACCGGCATGTCGATCACCGCCTATTATGCGATGGCCGACGGCAAGGTGCCGAACGAGCCCCTGTTGAAGGATATCGGCTCGAAGCACCGCAAGACGGCGGCGCAGGTCGTGTTGCGCTGGCTGGTCCAGCAGAAGAACGTGGTCACGCTGTCGAAGACGGCGACGGAAAGCCGGTTGACCGAGAATTTCGATATTTTCGACTTCGAACTCTCCGCCGAGGAAATCGCCGCGATCCACAGGCTCGCCCGGTCGAACGGCCGCATCGTTAGCCCCGGCGGCCTGGCGCCCGACTGGGACAAGGCCGCCTGAGGCAGCCAACATACTGCCGGCAAAGTTATTTTCTGACGATTTTTGAAGGTCGTCTGGAAAATGATGCGGGTCTTCCCCTCCGTCATCCTGTGCCTGTCACAGGACTCTTCTCGCAAGGGCGAGTATGACGGAGGATGGTGGGCGGCCTTCGTCAAATAGCGGGCTGCGGCTTTGCCGGCAGTTGAAGGCGGCCAAAAGTCGCTCATTCTCAAATACCCCGTGGGGCGACAGCGATCTGAACTCTGCAAGCGTTTTCAGCACAGGTTACTGCGTCAGCGTCAAGGCTGTCACATGCATGTCGGATCGCAGCTTGAATCCGATCGAGCCGTAGAGCGTGATCGCCGCCGTGTTGGTGGCGTAGGAATGCAGGGAGACGCGCTCTCCGCGCGTGCAGATCTTCCCCGCAACATAGAGCGACATCAAGCGGCCGAGGCCCCGCCCGCGCGCATCCGGATGGGTACAGACGCCGCTGAGTTCGGTATAGCCGGGTTGTTTCAGCCGTTCTCCGGCCATGGCCACCAGCCTTCCACCCTGCTTGATGCCCCAGAACGAGCCGAAGCGTTGGGCGCCGAGCGTGAACGGGCCCGGCTTCGTCAGGGTCGCAAGTTCCAGCATCGCCTGCGCATCCTCTTCGCCCAAGAGTTCGACGCGCGGATCGGCGATCTCCGGGAGCGGCTCTGCGGCCAGCATCTGCACCAGCGAGGCGCGCGACACGGCGGTCATGCCGTCCGGCACCAGCGCTTCGGTGGATTGCACGACCAGCAGCGTCTCGCCGGGAGAGGCAAGCGCGCGAAGAGCCTTAAGGCTTTCGGGACGATCATCGCCGGTCGCGGAGAAAAGGCTGACGGATGGCAGATAGCGGCGAGCGAGCGCGCCGCCTTGGGCCAGGGCGGAATGACGCGTGCCCAAGGCACTCCAGATCGGGCGGTCGAGGATGTGGCTCACGGCTTTTTCCCCGAGGTGTCGGAACCACGCCGGGAGAGCGGTCGCTCGGCCAGCCCGTCCTCGATGGCGGCAAGCTGGGCGAGCAGCGAGCCACCCAGTCCGCCGCAGAGATCGATGACGGCGTTTTCGATGCGCGGCCAGACCTCTGCCTTGGCCTGCGCGATGAGGCGCTCCCCTTTTGTGGAAAGGCTTGCCGCCTTTCGCCTCTGGTCGCCGGGGATCGACTGGATTTGAACGAGATCGAGCAATGCCAGTTGCGACAGGCTGCGGGTTACGCCCGGCTGGCTGACGCCAAGCGCTTCAGCGAGATCGCCAACGGAGAGCGGCCCGAGCCTGTCGAGCGCCGCAAGCAAAGGATACTGACCCGACGCGATGCCGACGCCGACTTCGTCCATGATCTGCTGGGTATCGGCCTGCAGGCGCTCGCCGACCCGCTTCAGGCGGGATCCGAGACAGAGAAAACCCAGATTGCGAATGACATCTTCCATGGCCGACCTCCATTTACATAACAAGTTATATAACGCGTTATGTAAATGTCAATCCGCCCGCCCTGCCAGTGCGCCAGTCGCGGAAAGCGGCAGCAAGTCAGGTGATGATGAAGTCCGCTTCCGTCAGCACGAGGTTCTTCGTCACCAGCGCGAACTGAATACCAACCGCCGAACCCGTGCCATCGGCGTCATAGAACAGCTTGCCGGTGTCCTTTTCAAAGATGATCCGGTCGCTGGCATCACCGGCCAAGCCTGTCAGGTTGATCGCAAACGCGGTGGCGGATAGCATTCCCGTGGTGGCAAGCGCGGTGAAAACGGCGTTATCCAGCCGGATCGTATCGTCGATGACGCTGAAATCATTGATCGTGTCGATATTGTCGGCCGCCAATGTCGTGTCGAAGATGAAACTGTCCTTGCCGAGGCCGCCGACGAGCTTGTCGAGCCCAAGGCCGCCATTCAGCGTATCGTCGCCATCCTTGCCCTGCAGCCTGTTCTTGCCGCTGTTGCCGATGACGATATTGGCAAGCTCGTTGCCGGTACCGTTGAAATCCAGCGTGCCGATCAGTGTCAGGTTTTCGACATTGGCGGCCAGCGTATGGGCTGCCGACGCCTTGACGAGATCGGTTCCCTCGCCCGCCGCTTCAACGACGGTGTCACTGCCATCGACGATATAGGTGTCGTCGCCGATCAGCCCTGTCAGCCGGTCGGTGCCGCCACCGCCATTCAGCGTGTCATTGCCGACGCCGCCGATGATCGATTGCTTGAGATTGTTGCCGGTCAGGACGACGTTCTTGACGGTATCCGAAAGGTTGGCGAAGATCATCTGCTCGACGGACTGGTCGTATTCCAGCGCGAAGCTGACCAGAGCGAACAGAACATCATTGCCGCCGCCCGAAACCTCGATCACGCTGTCCTTGGCATTGTCCACCAGATAGAGATCGCTGCCGGAGCCGCCGACCATGCAATCGGCCCCCGTTCCGCCATCGATCGTGTCCTGCGCCGCGCCGCCATGGATCTCGTCGTTGCCGGAGCCGCCCGTCAGCCGGTCGGTGCCCGCGTCGCCGACGATGTAATCGTTGCCGCCGCCACCGCTGATATCGTCGGCATCGGCGCCGCCCTCGAGATGATCCGCTCCCTTGCCGCCGATGAGGTAATCCTGTCCGGCGCCGCCATAGACCGTTCCATCCAGCAATCCATTCGTGCCGTCGTACCAGTCGTCGCCACTGCCAAGCAGAACATCGCCCAGGATCGCGCCCTTGTTGACGATGTTGTCCACGGCCACCGCCTGCGACGAGAAGGCATAGGCCGCGCCTTCGATCGTCCCGGTGTTGATGAGGAACAACGCGTCGGTGTTCTTGTTCAGGATGGCGGTTTCGCCCTCGATCGTGCCGCGATTGTTGATCTCGGTCGTTTTCAGGTTGCCGTCCGGGGATGTGGCGTTGATTTCAATACCGGTGCGGGCGCTCCATATCGTGCCGCGATTGTCAATGCTGCCATCGAAACCCGCCATCGAAATGCCGGTCGCAAAACCGCCGACATAACCGCTCTTTCCGATGAAGAGATTGCTGCCGAAGTTGCTTGACGTCCCCCACGCGATCGCCGCTGTCTGGCCGATGACGGTCCCCTGGATATTGATGTCGATGCCATCGCCGATACCGTTAATCGCGGTTCCGTCCGTCGATCCGACGGTGACGCCCAACCCGACGAATGCCGTCTCGTAGGTCGCCAGCGACGCGCGGATACCCGTACCCACCGAATCCGTGTTGAAGATACTGGACGCCATGACGCTGCTCCCCATCGTTGAAGGACTGAAAGAGCGCGCAGCTTACCCTCGCACCGCCAAAAGTCTCCGGGGCAGCGCCGACTATTTTTGGGTGATTGCCGGATGGAAACGAGGCGGCTCAGCAATAGAACAGCTGGGATGGCGCGCAAATCCGTGTGCGTCAGGACCAGATCGCCGGTGAACCCGCACCGACTGAATGACGTTGAAAGTCAGTCAATTTCTCCCAGCATTCCGTTGCGGCAGAAGTTCGGATATGAGAGGGCCAAGGCCCGAACTTCGGATCGCCGGGAGGACAGCATGCACATGCAAAACGCCACAGCCGATTTTATGCCCGACTGGGCGGCCATCGTTGCCGTCATTCTCGGTGCATCGGCTTTTTCCGTCGCGCAGGGCATCACCTATCCGCTGATTTCGCTGACGCTGGAAAGCCGTGGCGTGACGCCGGCAATGATCGGGTTCAATGCCGTCGGCTTCGCCTTCGGCCTTGCCGCCTCGACACTGATGCTCGGGCAACTGACATCGCGCATCCGCACCGACCGGCTGATCATCGTCAGTCTCATCGGCTGCTCATTGTGCCTGGCGACCTTTGCCGCCACCGCCTCGCTGCCGGTCTGGTTCCTGGCGCGTTTTCTCCTGGGCTTCTTCGCCAGCCTGATCTTCATGCTCGGCGAAGCCTGGATGAACGCCGCCTGCCCCGACCGGCTGCGTGGTCGCGTCTCCGGCCTCTATGGCGCCGGCGTCTGCGGTGGTTTCGCCGCCGGTCCGCTGGTCATTCCGCTGGTCGGCACCGAGGGCGGGTTCGGTTTTGCGCTGACGGCCGTCTATGTGGCGCTCGTCGCCTTTGCCACGGCCATCCTGACGCTCTCCACGAAGACCACACCCGAGGCATCCTCGACCCGCAGCGTCTTCATCTTCTTCGGCAAGGCGCCCCTTTTGATCGCCATGGTGCTGGCCTTCGGATTTTCGGATATCGCGGCGATCTCGGTCATGCCGGTCTATTTCGTCAAGACCGGCCATTCGGAAGCCTTCGCGGCGCTCAGCGTCACCGTGCTGGCGCTGCCGACGGCGCTGGCGCAACCGTTCATCGGCGTGGCGCTCGATCGCCTGCCGCGTCGGCAGGTGGCGACCGTGACCGCCGCCATCGCCGCCATTGCCTTCCTCGTCATCCCGTTCCTGACATCGCAGGCGGCGATCCTGATCGACTTCGCGCTGCTGGGCGCCGCGAGCTTCTCGCTCTACACCTGCGCGCTGACGATGCTGGGGGAACAATATCGGGGCGGGATGCTGGTGGCGGGAAGCGCCGCCTTCACGCTTGCCTATGCCGTCGGCAGCGGCGCCGGGTCCGGCGCGACGGGTGCCGTCATGGACCTGCTCGGTCCCTCCGCAGCGCCGATCGGCGTCGGCCTGGCCCTGGTCGTGTTCACGACCATCTTTGCGTCTGCAAAAACGGCCGTGAAAGAAAACGCTCGCTGATCAGACGAACTGGCTGATCAGACGAATTGGCTGAGGCCCGGAACCGAGGCGACGACTTCGTCAACCGTTTCCTCGCCGGCTTTTTCCTTGGCGTAACCGATGGTTTCCTTGGCGAGTGCTGTAATTTCGCCCATGCCGAGGCCTTGGCTCATCAACTGCTGACCGAGCGCCATGACGCCGCCGCCGGCGCCAACCGCGCTGAGCAGGCCGCCGAGGAGGCCACCGCCACCGGAGCCTTCTCCATTGAACTTGGCAACGAGTTCGGACGCGCCGGGTATGGCTTCGATCATCTTGGCAACCGGACCATCCGCAGCTTCGCGCTGCAGGAAACCAAGCATCATGCCGATGGCCTTTTCAGCGGTTGCCGGATCGATGCCGACATTCTCCGCGACGCGCGTGACCAGTTCGTTCATGGGTGATTCTCCTCGTTTAATTGACGTGAACGTCAAGGTAAATTATCTCGGATTGAAACTCAAGCGCCGACCAGACCGGGTATCCATGGCGCGAAGACAATCATCGTTTCATGCCTTGGGCCAAATGACAATGCGACGCAAAAGCCATGTCGGGGTTAAGTGACACCGCAATCCTTCTGTTGCCGGTGACCGGCACTCCTCCTATAACTGCGTTGAGAAAACAATGTGATGAGGGCGGGGGGCGAGGCAAACCATCGGCTTTCATCGACAAAACGGAGACGAGGCCCACATGCTTGAGGACGGAAAGCTCTATATCGGCACCAGCCGCAAACCGGACGACACGATCAACAAGGGCGAGTATCTGGATCTGAAATTCGGCAACCGGCACGGCCTGGTGACCGGCGCCACCGGTACCGGCAAGACCGTGACGCTGCAGGTACTGGCGGAAAGCTTTTCCAACGCCGGCGTGCCGGTCTTCTGCGCCGACGTGAAGGGCGACCTGTCGGGCATCGGCGCGATCGGCGAAGCCAAGGATTGGGTGACCAAGCGGGCCGAGCAGATCGGCTTTACCGATTTTGCCTTCCAGGAGTTTCCGGTGATCTTCTGGGATCTCTACGGTGAAAAGGGCCACCGCGTCCGCACCACCATGTCGGAAATGGGCCCGCTGCTTTTGTCGCGCCTGATGAGCGCCACCGATGCGCAGGAAGGCGTCATCAACATTGCCTTCAAGATCGCCGACGAAGGCGGCCTGCCGCTGCTCGACCTGAAGGATTTCCAGGCGATGCTCACCTATATGGGCGAGAACGCCACCGAACTTTCCAACAAATACGGCTTCATTTCCAAGGCCTCCGTCGGCTCGATCCAGCGCGAACTGCTGATCCTCGAGCAGCAGGGTGCGAAGAACTTCTTCGGCGAACCGGCGCTGAAGATTTCCGATATCATGCGCACGACACGCGACGGCCGCGGCGCGATCTCGGTGCTGGCCGCCGACAAGCTGATGATGAACCCGCGCCTCTACGGCACCTTCCTGCTCTGGCTGATGTCGGAACTGTTCGAGGAACTGCCCGAAGTCGGCGATCCAGACAAGCCAAAGCTGGTGTTCTTCTTCGACGAGGCGCATCTGCTGTTCAACGACGCGCCGAAAGTGCTGATCGAGCGCGTCGAGCAGGTCGTCCGCCTGATCCGCTCGAAGGGCGTCGGCGTTTATTTCGTCACGCAGAACCCGCTCGATGTGCCGGAAACCGTGCTGGCCCAGCTCGGCAACCGTGTCCAGCACGCTCTGCGCGCCTATACGCCGCGCGAGCAGAAGGCGGTAAAGACGGCCGCCGACACGTTCCGGCCCAATCCGGACTTTGATTGCGCCACGGTGATCACCAATCTCGGCACCGGCGAAGCGCTGGTCTCGACGCTCGAAGGCAAGGGCTCGCCCTCGATGGTCGAGCGCACGCTGATCCGCCCGCCCTCCTCCCGCGCCGGCCCGCTGACAGAGGTAGAACGCACCAATGTCATGAAGATCAGCCCGGTCGCCGGCCTCTACGACGAGGATTTCGACCGGGAATCCGCCTATGAACTCCTGGCCAAGCGCGCCGCCAGGGCAACGCAGCAGGCCGAAGCCTCGCGCGAAGCCGAAGAGGCCCCGCCGCCGACCACCCCCGGCGGCAGCGGCTGGACCCTGCCCGGCTTCGGCAACGACAGCGCGCCGGCGGAACCCAAACCGAAGGCCCGCTCCGGCTACCAGCGCGAAACCGTCGCCGAAGCCGCGATGAAATCCGTCGCCCGCACCGTCGCCTCCTCGCTCGGACGGGCTCTGGTGCGCGGCATTCTGGGTAGTTTGAAGCGGTAGGATTTATCGGCATTCACAATGCAAAACGGCGGCCCGATGGAGCCGCCGTTTTCACTTGGTCGATCTGATCTGCGCTGTTCGGAACGCGGACGATTACAGGATGAAATAGCCCTTCGACAGCGCGACAGCGTCGTCGAGATGGATCGAGAAATCGGCTTTCTTGTCGCCGTTGGTATCGGCGTAAATGTAGGTGTCGGATGCCAGCTTGTCGTAGCGCAACTCGCCGGCCTTGCCGGTGAAGGCGCCTTTTCCGAGATAGATGAACGCCTGGTCGCCGGCAACCTTCGTGCTGGCGTCGATATTGAAAAGATCGATGCGATCGCCCTCGGCTGCGGAGAAGTCGAAAATCGTATCGCGTCCCTTATCCGAATTTATGGAGTCGGCCGCATAATTGTACAGGAAGACATCCGCCCCCTTGCCGCCGGTCAGTTTGTCGGCATCCAGGCCGCCGTAGAGGAGGTCATTCCCGTTGCCGCCGGAAAGCACGTCGAAACCTTCCATACCGGCAAGCCCGTCATTGCCGCCGCCACCGATAAACGTGTGGGAATAATTATCGCTGATCATGATGTCATCGGCGTCCGAGCCGTCGAATATCTCGATCTCATAGTAATCCGAGCCTTCGGCTTCGCCGGTATTGAGCTTGTGGTCGAGCAGGTTGAGAGTAACCTTCCGGGAAAAATCCACCGTGTCGGAGCCCCAGATGCCGCCGTGAACATCATCGTAGCTGCTGGCGATGATAACATCGTCGCCCAGCCCGCCATCGATCCGATCCTTGCCGACACCGCCGCTCAACACATCGTTGCCTGCACCGCCCAACACCTTGTCGTTGCCATCGCCGCCGTCGAGCCGGTCATTGCCGTCTCCGCCCCGAAGCACGTCGTTCCCACCCATGCCCTTGAGGACGTCGTTGCCGGCCTCGCCATAAAACGTATCGGTTCCGCGACTTCCGACCATGCGATCGGCTGCCACCGATCCGTGAAACTCCTCGATATTGAGATAGGTGGTCATTTGCGCTTCGCCGGTGCTGTTAGCCGGCGTAGTCAAATCGAGGGTGGTTTTCGAGGAGAAATAGACCTTGTCGAGCCCCAGACCGCCATCGACGGCGTCCTTGCCGAGGCCGTTATAAATCGTGTCATCACCCTCGCCGCCACGAATGACATCATTGCCCGCTTCGCCGTGAAGGATATCCCGGCCTTCGCCGCCATCAATGGTGTCATTACCCAAGCCACCATAAACGGTGTCGTCAAGCCCTCCCCCCTCAAGGATGTCGTTGCCATTTCCGCCCAAAAGATGATCGTTGCCGTCGCCACCCTTCAGCGTATCCGCCTTGACGCTGCCGAAGTACCAGTCATCGCCACTCGTCCCGGTCAGATTGAGGGCTCCCCGCTTGGAGAAGATGAAATCCCGTGAAGTGAAAGAGGAGAGCTCGAGATTTTTCCAGGTTATTGAGACAAAACGGCCATCGACTTCAACTGTGAAGCCGATATCCGTTGGACTCTTCGACACCATGATGGCTTGAACCTGATCCAGGCTCGATATGCCGATCGCGGTTAGATCGATCTTTTCGACACCGACCTCGAAATCGGCAATCACCATGCTGACAGAGTAACGATCGGAAAGAAAGAACGTATCATTGCCCGTGCCGCCATACAGGATATCCCCGCCTCTGCCATAGAGAATATCGTTCCCGGCGCCTCCGAAAAGCTTGTCGATGCCATCGCCGCCAATCAGATAGTCGTTTCCGCCGCCACCGTAAATTTCATCGTCACCAGCGCCGCCGTTGAGCGTCTCGCCCTCCCGGCTGCCGAACATCCGTCCCGAATAGTGATTGCCCGTCTGGTTCTTCGCCCCGCTCATCGAAAAAATGAAGTCGGAAGCCGTCAAGTCGAGCATCGACACATTCTTGAGCGTTGCGCCGAAATTGAACTCTTCGGATGTATAGGCGTCGAAAATCGTATCCTTGCCATTCCGCATTTCAAGGATCGCCTGCATCTGGCCGAAATCCGATATTCCCAGTGCGGAAACGTCGATCTTGTCCTTTCCGACTTCGAAATCGGCAATGACATCCCAAGTGCCTTCCAGATCCGCGACAAACCGGGCAGCCAGCTTGAACGTGTCGGCGCCACCCATTCCATAGAGTGTATTCCATCCGCCCTGGCCGTCGATGATGATATCGTCACCGTCGCCGGCAAACACTTCGTCGGAACCGGCACCCGCCTTCAGGACATCGGCGCCATTGCTGCCGAGGAGGAAATCGTTGAGGGCGGTCCCGTTCCTTGGCTTTACATCGGATGACGTGAAGATAAAGTCGGAGGCACTGAGATCACCAACCTTGAGATCGCGAATCCTGTGCTCAGAAGGGAGGGCGTAATTGGGCGCGTCCGAACCATAATATGTAACGACAGAGGCAAAGCCGCCGCTGAGCGATGGTTTCAGCACCAGTTTCAACTGATCGAAACTGTAAATTCCAAACTCCGAAAGATCGATCTTGTCCATCCCGATCTTGAAATCTTCAATCGTGGAGGACGAAAAGCCGTAACCAACCAGCTTGAAGATATCCCTGCCGCTATCGCCATAGACAGAACCACGGCAGATCAGGGTATCGTTTCCCTTGCCGCCGTGGGAAACATCATATCCGTTCAACATATCATCGCCCGCTCCACCATTGAGCGTCCCGCTTCCCCTTAAGATGTCATTGCCGTCCCCGCCATAAACAGTATCGCTCACACCGCCGGTCAGCGTATCGTCGCCCGCACTGCCGAGAATCGTGTCAATATATTTGGTGCCGGACAGAACCCGGGGGCCGGACGTATCAAAGATGAAATCGTCCGCTGAAAGCTGATCGAACGTTATGTTCGACAGGTTCAGGATATGCCGAACCTTGTTGTATTCGAAACCAAGGCCGACAGAGGTTGGGCCACGGTACACAAGGGACTGAAACTGATCCCAACTAGAGACTCCGAGTACCGACAGATCGATCTTGTCTACACCAACCTGGAAGTCCTTGATCGTATCGTAGGTTGAACTCTTCGTCGTGATCAGGTTCGCCTTGATCACGAAGGTGTCGGCGCCACCCTTGCCATAGAGGATGTTCGTTCCCGGGCCACCGATGATGATGTCGTCCTCGGCCGTGCCGATCAGCTTTTCCTCAGCACTCGTCGTCCCGACAATCTTCGCCATGCTTTCCGCCATCCACCCAATTTAGTCCGATAATCAGGCGGTTAAGCTGTGACTAACCTAATGCCCTGCCGCGATATGCGATGATGGATTTATAGCAAGGGTTGCATTGAAAACAATTACGGCGGGAAGAATTCTTTTTCAAAAGTTAACAGGCAAATCAGGCTCGGCCAGCCCTCAGAAATGGATGACGCCGAGGGAGACGGCGGCGGTAGCGAGTTCGGCGCGGTGGGAGGCTTCGAAGCGCTTGCGGGCGTTTTTGACAAGCCGCCATTCCGATCAGCCCATGAAGACGGAAACACCCGGCGGATCGCTCCGCCGGGCGTTTCCGTGCTGATCCGATGAGGCCGCCTCAGGCGAGCGTTGCCGAGGCTTCCGTGGAGGTGCGCAGCGCATGGCTATAGGGGCAGACGATGTGGGCGGCGGCGACGAGCTTTTCGCCGATTTCGCGATCGATGCCCGGCAGGTTCACCGAGATGGACGGGGTGATGTAGAAGCCGGTGCCGTCATCGCGCGGGCCGATGCCGACGGTCGCGGTGACCGAGGCGTCATCCGGAATTTTCACCTTTTCCTTGCCGGCGACGAACTTCAGCGCGCCGAGGAAGCAGGCGGAATAGCCGGCTGCGAACAGTTGCTCGGGATTGGTGCCGGTGGCGCCATCGCCCCCCAGTTCCTTCGGAACGGTCAGCGTCACATCGAGAACGCCATTTTCACTCACGGCATGGCCAGCGCGGCCACCGGTGGCGGATGCCTTGGTTGTGTAGAGAATGGGCATGTCTGTCTCCTTGGTTCTGGGTTTGGCGGGTTGATTGCGGGGCAATGCGTCTGCCTGCGTTTTTAATAGCGCATAATTTAATTGGACGCAATACAATTTTGCAAATTGCAAATCGTCGGCAAAACTGAGAGAATGCAGCATGGACGGAAATGATGACAACGGCAAAGCCATACTGAAGGATGGTGAAGCGCTGGCGCTAGGCCAGCAGCTCTGCTTCGCCGTCTATTCCGTCGCGCATGCGTTCAACCGCACCTACAAGCCGCTGCTTGACCGTTTCGGCTTGACCTACCCGCAATATCTCGTGCTGCTTGCGCTGTGGCAGAAGGACAGCATGACGGTGAAGGGGATCGGCGAGGAACTGGGGCTCGATTCCGGAACGCTTTCTCCCCTGCTGAAGCGGCTGGAAACAGCCGGCTTCGTCAGCCGCACGCGCGACAAGAGCGACGAGCGCCAGGTCATCATCAGGCTGACCCCGAAAGGTCAGGACCTGAAGACCGAAGCCTTTGGCATCCTGACGGAAATCGGCAAGGCGACCGGCTGCAGCATGGAGGAAGCCGCAGCCCTTCGTTCGGCGCTCAGCGATCTCAATCGCCATCTGGATGACAACCAGCGCAGCTAAAACACCAGCCCATCCTTCCAATATGCAACCATCGCGGTATATCTTTCCGAGCGATTCTTGTCGCGGGGAGGCGGTCCGGTGCGCAGCGGGTTTACATGGGAACGGCTTGGCGTCGCCGCGGGAGGACTGAGCATCGCGGTAAGCCTCGCGGTCATGTCGCTCTGGCTGTTGCGTCCCGCCGCGCTGGCGAAAGCGGCGCCTCTGCTGTTTGCCATGCAGTTCAACACCGCCTTGAGCTTCCTGTTGACCGGTATCGCCTACTGCCTGCTGTTTTCAGGCATGCCCCGCCTGGCCGTGCTGCCGGCGTTGCTCACGGCAATCTTCACGACGCTCATTTTCTTCCAGCACCCGCTTGCCGTCGATCTCAATGTCGACCGGTTATTCATCACCCCCTTTTTTACCAACAATGCCGCCCATCCCGGCCGCATGGCGCCCAACACCGCGTTCTGCTTCATCCTGATCAACGCTGCCGTGATCGTGACTGCATGTCTCCGACGAAATTCGAATGCACGGCTGATCTGCGCCGCGCTTGTCTGCATGATTTCGGTCACCGCGCTGATCGGCTATGCGCTCAGCATCACCACCGCGCGCGACTGGCTGCCGCTGGCGCGCATGTCGCCACAGACGGCGCTCTGCTTCTTCAGTCTCTCGACAGGGCTGATCTTCTCCGGCGTCGAGAAGCTCGGCTATAACCAGACGATCGTGGCGGCGACGCTGGCGGCCGCGACCTATCTCCTGCTCCTGTCGCTGACCTATGTCGAACTGATGCGGCAGGAGGTGCTGTTCACGCAGGAGCTTCCGGCCGGCGAAAACGCCAATGCCCGCACCACCCTGCTCGGCGTATTGCTGCTTTCCGGCAGCGTCTTCGCCTGCCTGATCGTCTATGCCTTTCGAAGCGCCGAAAACTCGCGCCGCATGGCGCTGCAACTGTCGGAAAGCCAGAAGCGGCTGGCGGCCATCATCGACACCGCCGTCGATGGTTTCATCACCATCGACGATCGCGGCAGAATTCTCTCCATCAATCCCGCCTGCGAGCGGATCTTCGGTTATTGCGCCGATGAAATGCTGCGGCAGAACATCCGCATGCTGATGCCGCCGCCCTATCGCGACGAGCATGACCAGTATCTGGCGAACTACAGGAAAACCGGCGAGGCCAAGATCATCGGCAGCGGGCGGGAAGCGGAAGGGCAGCGAAAGGACGGCTCGACCTTTCCGGTCGATCTCTCCATCGCCCGCATCGATCTCGATCACCAGGTGATCTACAGCGGCGTTGTTCGCGATATTTCCGAACGCAAGGCCTATGAACGCGACATTCTCGATGCGAACGCGGAACTGGAGGAATTCTCCTACCGGACCTCGCACGACCTGCGCTCACCGATCGCCTCGTCGCTGGGGCTGATCGCGATCGCCGATGACATGATCCGGCAAGGCGCAGGCGTGACGGAGGTGCAGCCGGTTCTCTCCCGCATCGAACAGAGCTTCCGCAAGCTCGACCATCTCATCCAGAACATCATCTATCTCACCCGCACGAAGATGCTGGACGAGCCGGATACGTCCATCGCCGTTGCCCGGGCCGTGGGCGAGACGGTGGAGAAGCTGCATTTTACCGATGGCGGCCGCCGCACGACCGTGCATATCGACATTCCCGAAACGATGATCATCCACAAGAAGCTCAGCCGCTTCCAGATCATCCTCGACAACCTGCTGTCGAACGCGGTGAAATATCACGACCCGGCCGAGGCATCGCCGGAGGTCTTCGTTCGTGCCTCGACCATTAAGGGGCGCTTCGTCCTGTCCGTGGCCGACAACGGGCTCGGTATTCCCATGGAAAACGAGACGCAACTGTTCCAAATGTTCAAGCGCTTCCACCCGACGCATGCCCAGGGCAGCGGGCTGGGGCTCTATATCCTGCGCAAGAGCGTCGAGCACCTGGGTGGCACGGTCGCCTACAGGCGGCGGGACAAGGGCAGCATTTTCACCGTGACATTGCCGGAGGACAACAGGGCATGAAGATGCATTCGATACTGACCGTCGATGACGATGAAAACGACCTGTTCATCTGCACCTACACGATCCGAAGATTCGATCCCGGCATCAAGGTCTTGAAGGCGATGAACGGCCTGGAAGCGCTCGGCGTGCTGAAAGACACGACACCGGACGCGATTATCCTGGACATCAACATGCCGGTGATGAACGGGTTCGAATTCCTGGAGCATTATACCAAGGAGTTCGAAACACATGCCCCGGTGGTGGCCATGCTGACCAGTTCACACCATGCCGCCGACCGTGAAAAGGCGCTGAAATACGACTTTGTCAAAAGCTATTTCGAAAAGCCGCTGACGCCGGAAAACCTTCGCGTCATGACGGAGCTTCTGGAAAACGAGAAACACGGGGCCTGAGAGGCCCCGTTCGGACACATCTGCCCGCGTGAAACGATCAGATCACCAGGATCGGGGCCTTGTCGCGCACGCGGCCGTAGAGATCGATGACATCCTGGTTGATCAGCCGCACGCAGCCCGACGATGTCGCCTTGCCGATCGACTGCCATTCCGGCGTGCCGTGCAGGCGGTAGAGCGTATCCTCGCCATTCTTGAAGATGTACATGGCGCGCGCGCCGAGCGGATTGTTCAATCCCGGCGCCATGCCGCCATTGGCGATCGAATATTGCTCGAGATGGGGCTGACGGGCGACCATCTCGTTCGGCGGCTTCCAGCGCGGCCAGGTCTGCTTCCACTGGATGACGCCCCTGCCCGACCAGGCAAAGCCCTCGCGGCCGATGCCGACGCCGTAACGCATCGCCCGACCGTTCGACAGGATGAGATAGAGGAAGCGCTCGCCGGTATCGACGATGATCGTGCCCGGCTTCTCGCCGAAGGTGTTGTCGACCTCCTGGCGGTAGAAGCGCGCATCGACCTGCTGATAGGGAACAGCGGGAATGCTGAAGCCGCCATCAAATTTCGGACCGTACATTTCTGCATAATAGGCCGACTGCGCCGGCAGGCCGCTCGGTTCTATACGGGCTTCCGGCAGGCCGTTGCCGACGGACCGCTCCGGCGAGCCATCGAAGCGGGGGCCGAAGTAACGGCCCTCGAGCGCCGGATCGCGGAAATAGGGGGCGGTCTCTGCGCGGAAACGATCCGTATTCGTTGAAGACGTGCAGCCTGCCAGTCCTGCGGACGCAACAGCCAGTCCGGACGCGGTGAGAAACTGCCGGCGGGAAAAGGATTTGGAGAGGGTCATTGAACTCTATAAATTCCGTTGACGCGGATTGGCGGATACGCGGCAGGGACCACGTGAAGCAGCGATACCGGAGATGAACGCCGGCCCCTGCCACAAGTATGGCAATTGCGGCTGGAACGGGGCTTGCGGCAGTCGGGTTCCCACTGCCGCAGTGCAACAGGTGATAACCGATGCAAAAAAGGCACAATACGAGGAACGGCTCAGCGCGACAGGAGGGCTACAAAGGCGGCCGCGCCAACCGGCCGGCTGATCAGATAACCCTGGATATCGTCGCAGCCGCTGGCCCGCAGGAAATCGACCTGGGCCTGCGTCTCGACGCCCTCGGCGATGACCTGCATCTGCAGTTTCTGCGCCAGCGAGATGATCGCACCGGTAATCGCCTTGTCGTCGGCATCGCCCGGAATATCCTGGACGAAAGAACGGTCGATCTTCAACCGGCGGACCGGGAAGCTCTTCAGCGCGCTGAGAGACGAATAACCGGTGCCGAAATCGTCGATGGCGAGATGCACGCCCAGTGCTTCCAGTTCGTGCATGGTGGCGATGGCGCTGCCGACATCCTGCATGATCAGGCTTTCGGTCAGTTCCAGTTCCAGATAACAGGCTTCGAGCCCGCTCTCTTCCAGCGCGGTCGCGACGCGCGATACCCAGTTGCCCTCGCGGAACTGGCGGGCCGACACGTTGACGCTGACGACGATCGCCGGCAGGCCGGCATCCTGCCAGGCCTTGTTCTGGCGGCAGGCTTCGTTCAGCACCCAATCGCCGATCGGCACGATCAGGCCGGTTTCCTCGGCCAGCGGAATGAAATCGCCGGGCGAAACCAGTCCGCGCTGCGGATGCTGCCAG
>NZ_DATJDJ010000068.1:0-2552 GCF_035497515.1 Pararhizobium sp.
GCGGATACACCGCAAGACGTTTGCGGCGAGGCAGGGCTGGCGCTCCACGGAAAGCCTCGGGGTCTTTTGACCCCGAACGTCAGGCGGAACGGAAGGAGAGCCCCCGGAACATGGACCCCCTCCGTCCTTATGGGGTGGGCGAATCTGTGGGATGCACATGTCGGGAGAAGATGCGTGACGTACCGGGCTGTGATGCTGAATGCCGGTCCCGGAAAGCGACGAAACGCAATCATCCCGAGGCAGAGGGTCCGAAGTCGGGGTCTGTAGGGAGGAAAGCTCCCGAGAGAACGCCAAACGGGGCGCTGGAAAGCGTCAGTCATATTTCATTCGTTAGAGGCGATTTCCAGTGCCCCGTCCGGATGATGCAGAGGTGTAAAACCACGGCGGGCACCGCGCGGGGACGATTTGCATGCCCGCTCGGCTGCCCGAAAACCTTTACATCCGCCCTTTCAGCACTAGGTCGAGGCTGAAACGCCGCCTCAGAGGCGAAAGGATGACCAGATGCTCCATGGCAATCCGCCCACCCCGGGCAACGAGACGATCCGCACGTTGCGGGCCGAGGTTCCCGTCAGCGCGACGCTGCATGTCTGGCTGAAGGCGACGGGTGCGGATGCGCCGGGGCGGATGGCCTTCCTGCTCGGCGGCGACAAGATCGGCGAGGTCGAGGTCGGCAATGCCGAGGAATATGTCTTTCGCACATTCGTCGCCACCAGTGGCGGCGATCTCGCCTGCGTCTACGACACCGCGACCACCGCCGTCTCCGTCGCCTATTTCTTCAATGCCGCCGAAGTGGTCGATCATGGCATCACCGTGATGCATACGAGCCTTGCCAATGCGCCGGCGCCCGTGCCGAACGGCTATCATTTCCGCCCGCCCTTCGGCTGGATGAACGATCCCAACGGCTTTGGCCGCTTCGGCGGGCGCCCGCATCTGTTCTACCAGCATTATTCCCACGGACTGCGCTGGAACACCATGCATTGGGGCCATGCGATCTCCGAAGATTACATCCACTGGCATCACATGCCGATCTTCCTGTTCCCGTCCGAAGACTTGATGGCACGTCCGGACCGGCGCGGCGGGGCCTTCTCCGGCTCTGCGATCCCGATTGAGAACGACGGCGGAATCCGCGTCTTCTTCACCGAGCAGGTGATCGAGCGCGAGCCGGAAATCCAGATCCAGTTGACCGCCACCTCGCACAACATCATCACCGCCAGCGAGGCGCAGGTGATCCTCGCCAATCGTCCGTCCGGTCTCGGCCTGACGCTGGATTTCCGCGATCCCTATGTCGTCAAGGGGCCGGACGGCCTGTGGAAGATGGTGCTCGGCAGCCTGAGCGGGCAGGGCGGCGTCATCCTGCTTTACGAGACCGATGATCCGACGGCGGCGAGCGGCTGGCGCTTCGTCGGCACCCTGCTGCTGGAGGAGCGTTTTGGCACGGCGGTGATCGAATGCCCGTGCCTGCTGCCGCTCGATGGGCCTGCCGATGATCCGAAGACCCGCTGGGCGCTGAGCTACGGACTGGTCAACAGCACCCATGCCGAGACCGGCCGCAAGAACCTGACGCTGGTCGCGGTCGGCCATTTCGACGGTGTGCGGTTCCTTGCCGATTTCGAGCAGGAACTGGATTTCGGTACCGACAACTACGCTTTTCAAGCCTTCGTCGATGGCGAAACGCCTGTCGGTATCGGCTGGCTCGCCAATTGGGCCGATGTCTCCCACGCCATCGATTTCCCCACCGCCATGACCTTGCCGAGACTGATGCTGCTGGAAGGCGACACTATCTTGACGCCGCCGGTTCCCGCCGTGAAGACCCTGCGGTCCGGCTTGCTGGACGAAACAGCGTTGCTGAAGGGCGAAACCGTGCCGCTCGGCACCGGTGCGGTGGAAATCGTGCTGGACCTTAACGCCGCCGGTGCGCCGTTCACGCTGCATTTCGATCACCCCGGCACGACGCTCGGTGTGCATATGGGCGAGGAGGGTCTGTCGATCCTCTACCAGCGTCCGGACGCTGAAAACACCCCGCGTTACCTGGCGCGCGGTGCCCGGCCGTCGTCGTTGCGCATTTTCCTCGATGCCGGTTCGATCGAGGTCTTCGCCGACAACGGCCGCTGGTCCGGCACCAAGCGGCTGGAGGGTTTCGAGCCGGTGCGGTCGGCCCGTCTGGAGGCGCAAGCGGGCAGCGCTCGCTCCGCCGTGATCCATGTGCTGGCGCTGTGAGAGGTTAAGGATCGATCGAATTTGGTTCAAAACGTCTTTTTAACGTTTACCGGTTAGTAATCTCTCCGAAAGTGAGAGACCTGAGCGATGCGTATTGCGTTTATCGTCGCCCTGCTGCTTCTGACCGGTTGCGCGACTGCCCCGAGACAGACCCAGAACGCCTGCGCGATTTTCGAGCAGCGCGACGGATGGTTCAACAACTGGCAACGCGCCGCAAACCATGCGTCTCGTGAATATGGCGTGCCCGTGCCGATCCTTATGGCGACGATCTATACCGAATCCGGTTTCCGTCCCAATGCCCGCCCGCCGCGCACCAAGCTGCTCGGTTTCATTCC
>NZ_DATJDJ010000069.1:0-19482 GCF_035497515.1 Pararhizobium sp.
CCATGGCGAAGGTTGATTTCGAGTTGTGCTGGTCCTTCCTCATGGATCAGCGTGTCGATCTCCAGGCCCTGCTTTTCGGAGAAATGATAGATGTCGTCGATCAGTTCGTCGAATTCGTTGACGCCGGCGATCGAATAGCCCTGGCCGCCCTGGATGGCGCGGCCGGATCGGCCTTTCGGCGGGTGCAGCGGATAGTCCGGGTCTTCGTTCTTGGCCACGAGATAGAACTCGATTTCCGGCGCGACCACCGGCTTCCAGCCTTTCTGGCGGTAAAGTTCGAGAACGTTCTTCAGGACGTTGCGCGGCGTGTAGGGGACTTTTTCGCCTTGGGAGCCGGCGATGTCGCAGATGACCTGCGCCGTCGGGTCGCTTTCCCAGGGAACGACCGAGAGTGTGGAGAGATCGGGCACCAGCTTGATGTCGCTGTCGCGGCTGTCATAGCGGAAGTCGCCGGTTTCTTCCGGATATTCGCCTGAAATCGTGTGGCGGTAAATGGCCGAGGGCAGCGCCAGCGAGGTGTTGGAGGTGAATTTGGACGATGGCATCATCTTGCCGCGCGGAACGCCGGCGATGTCGGGCGTGATGCACTCGATGTCTTCGATGCCGCGGATTTTCAGCCAGTCGGCGGCTTCCTTCCAGGTCTTCACTCCTCTTGGAGATTGCAGTGCGGCGGGAATTTTAGCGCTCTTGACAGTCCTTGCAGTCGGTTGGGCAGCGTTTCTTCTGACAGGCATACATCACCGGTTTTGGGTTCGGATGGGGCATCATAGACAGAGTTTGGCAATTGGCTAGGGTCAAAACCGGGACTTTGCGCGCCCTATCGGCTGTATTTGCAATCCCGTACATGGAACGGTGATTGACTTTTGAATGCCCGCCTTCGAAAGGAAACTGAACAGGAACGGATATCTTGGCTGAACAATTCGACGTGGTGATCCTCGGGGCAGGGGCCGCCGGCATGATGGCGGCCATCGAGGCCGGCAGGCGTGGCCGCCGTGTCGTCGTGCTCGACCATGCCAAGGCGCCGGGCGAGAAGATCCGCATCTCGGGCGGTGGCCGCTGCAACTTCACCAATATCCATGCCGGGCCGAAGAACTTCCTCTCCGCCAATCCGCATTTCTGCAAGTCGGCGCTGGCACGGTATACGCCGCAGGATTTCATTGCTCTCGTGGATCGGCACGAGATCGCCTGGCACGAAAAGACGCTGGGCCAACTGTTCTGCGACGACAGCGCCAAGGATATCATCCGCATGCTGCTGACCGAGATGAAGGATGCCCGCGCCGTCTTGCGTCTGGGCGCCGAGATCCGGTCGGTCGAAAAGACCGCGTCCGGTTTTCGGGTGGCAACGGGCGATGGTGCGATCGACGCCGCTTCGCTTGTCGTCGCGACAGGCGGCAAGTCGATCCCGAAGATGGGGGCGACGGGGCTTGCCTACAGGATTGCCGAGCAGTTCGGCCTGCCGCTGATCGAGACCCGCCCGGCGCTCGTGCCGCTGACGCTCGATCCGGCGCAACTCGAAACCTTGAGCGCGCTTGCCGGCGTCGCCGTCGATGCGCAGGTCCGCTCCGGCAAGACGGCCTTCGAGGAAGCGCTGCTCATCACCCACCGGGGGCTCAGCGGCCCGGCCATCCTGCAGATATCCTCCTATTGGCGCGAGGGCGGGGATATCCGCATCGGGCTGCTGCCCGGCGTCGATATCGCTGTGTCACTCAAGGCCGCGCGCAGGGACAATGGCCGGCAGGCGTTGCAGACAGCGCTCTCCGAACTGCTGCCGAAACGGCTGGCGCAATTCTTCTCCGAGACGGCGGGGCTGAACAACCGTACGCTCGCCGATCTGTCCGACAAGGTCATCGACGGCTTCTGTATGGGCTTGAAGGACTGGGCCATTACGCCGGCCGGCTCGGAAGGATACCGGACCGCGGAGGTGACGCTGGGTGGGGTCGATACCAGGGCGCTCGATTCCCGGACGATGCAGGCACGCGATGTTCCCGGCCTCTATTTCATCGGTGAATGCGTCGATGTCACCGGCTGGCTCGGCGGCTACAATTTCCAGTGGGCCTGGGCGTCGGGTTTTTCCGCAGGCCGGGCTGCCTAGGCCCGTCAACGGAGCCATCCGGTCTTCAAGCAATATTAAGACATCTGGCGGAACCTGTTTTTCAAGCTGGCACAACCGGTTGACGAGGCGGTTAAGGCGCGCTTTTCGGAATTTGTTTCAGAAAAGTGACATTTTTTCTCATTCGTTTGCGGTTGCAACATGATGTGGGCTGGCGGTCCGGATCATCCGGGTCTATTGTTGCTTTGGTCGAAAGGACATGATGCCATGAACCAGTCACGCAGCCGTTCCACAGCCCGCGCCATTGCCATCGCAAAAAGCGATGAAAGCCGCACGCGAAAAGCTCTTCTGGTCCGCGCATCCTTGATCGCGATCTTTGCTCTTGCCGCTCTCGCGGCGCTTCCGAGCTTTCTGTCCTTTTAAAGCCGGATCTTCCGAGGCTTGGTTCGCATGCCTGAATTGGGCTGGCCTTCCACGCAGCTTGGTCTGATGTGCTGTCGTGTGGTGGCCAGTTGTCGCCGGGTTTCACGCGGGCAGCTTTTCTGCGGCACACCTGAAACGTTGTAGGTCGCATTTATTTAAATCTTAATCGTTCCCATTGAAGAATACGTCCCCAACGGAGTCTGCCGTGATCTGCCTCGGGGGAGTGGCGGGTCATGCAATGAATGCCTGGCAGGCTGGCGGCGATGCGCCGCATGGTTTTCGATTGAAATCATCAGCTTGTTTGTGTTCCGGGGAAGCCTGAAAAGGTTTGGAGGGGCGGAGCGGGCTGCGAGCCAAGGTGTGCCCATGTTCATCGACAAGATTCTTGCCCGCTTCAAAATCCAGACGAAGGTGCTGTTGTTCATCATGCCCTTCGTCGTCAGTATTTGTGCCGTCGGTATCACCGGGCTCTATGCGTCCGGATTGTTGCAGGGCCGGATGGAAATCTCCAATAGCGTTCTTCAGTCGCTCAGCGGCTTCAAGGATGTCTATGCGGGCATGAACAGCTTCCTGCAGAACACATCGGAAGACACCCGCCAGGCCGTGCTCGGCAAGCTGGAAGCCCAGCAGGGCGTGCTGGCGGATACGCTGGCGCAGGTCAACGACGCGGAAGGCCGCCAGCAGTTGCAGGTCGCCGTCGACGGCTCCACCAAGATCGGCGACCGGGTCGGCCAGCTCTGGACCCTCTATGAGCAGGAAGTCGCGCTGCGCAAATCCATTTCCAACAGCCTCGGTAGCCTGCTTGGCGAACAGATGAAGGTTCTGGAAGAAGCAACCAAGATGGAACGCGTCGTCCGCAAGGACGAGGAAGCGGCAAAGTCGATCCTGCGTGAAGCCGATCGCCTGACCTCGTCGAGCGACACGCTCGTTGCCTTCATGTCCGCCTTTGCCAAGGGCGCGACGCCGGAAGCCAAGATCAAGCAGGTCGTTGATTCCTATGGCGACCTGACCAAGGTTCAGCGCAAGATCACCTCCGCCCTGCCGGCAAACCAGAAGGCTGTCGCCGAAACTTTCAAAAAGACGTTGGTCGAGATCAAGGCGCTGATCGACACGGGTGACGTCTCGGAAGAAAACGCGACCGCGATCGGCCGTCTCGTCGCCCGGTTCCGCCAGAACAGCATCCAGTTCCAGACTGCGGCGACGGTCAAGATGCGCGCCGCGACCGCGACTTTCGGCAAGCTCGACGCGCCGCTGGTCAAGGCCGGCACGGTTCTGAGCGACACCCGCAAGCTGGTGAACTCCGTCTATTCCATCCGCATCGCCGCCGCGAGCTTCCTCGAAAAATCCGACGAGGACGGCCGCAAGCGCCTGACGCGCGAGTTCTCCATCATGGGGCAGGACGTCCAGAGCCTGGCCCAGACGGCCGGCGACCTGAAGTTCTTCTCAGATCTCGTTGGTTCGCTGAAGCCGGTTATCGAAAAGATGGATGCCGACAGCGTCACGCTGGTCGATACCAGCAAGGAGCGCGAAGCCGAATTTGCCGCCGCCGCCGCCGAGATCGACAATATCTGGGGCCAGCTGACTGCCTTTGCCGAGGGCCAGAAGACCACGGCATCGGTCGAGCGTGACAAGGCCAACCAGGTTTCCGTCTTCGCCACCGTGTCCGGCATCCTGATCGCGCTCCTGGCCGGTGGTGCATTGGTGCTGACGCTGAAGGGCCCGATCGGTCAGATCACCGCCGCCATGCGCCGTCTTGCCGACGGTGCGCTCGACACATCGATCGACGGTGGCGCCCGCCGCGACGAAATCGGCGACATGGCCCGGGCGCTCGGCGTCTTCAAGGAAAATGCTCTTTCCAAGGTCCGCATGGAGGTGGAAAGTGAAGAGCAGCGCGCCCAGGCCGATGCCGAAAGGACGCGCAACGACGCCGAAAAACGCGCGCTGGACAGCCAGATCGATTTCGCCGTCAGCCAGCTTGCCGCCGGTCTCGGACGCTTGGCCCGCGGCGACCTGTCCGAGCAGATCGACACGCCGTTCACCGGTCGTCTCGAGCAGTTGCGCATGGACTTCAACGGTTCGTTGATTCGCCTTCAGGACACGCTGCTGCAGATCCGCACCAACGCGCTGTCCATCCAGCGCAGCGGCAACGAGATGCATGCCTCGGCGGACTCGCTGTCGAAGCGCACCGAACAGCAGGCCGCCTCGCTCGAGGAAACGGCCGCTGCCGTCGACGAGATCACGGTCACCGTCCGTTCGTCGGCCGAGCGCGCGCATGAGGCCAACATCGAGGTCACACATACCAAGAAGAGCGCTGACAGCTCGGCGGTCGTGGTGTCGAATGCGATCGCGGCCATGAGCCGGATCGAGGATGCATCGCGCCAGATCGAACAGATCATCGAGGTCATCGACGAGATCGCCTTCCAGACCAACCTGCTCGCGCTCAATGCCGGTATCGAGGCGGCACGTGCCGGTGACGCGGGCAAGGGCTTCGCCGTCGTCGCACAGGAAGTGCGCGAACTGGCACAGCGCTCCGCCGGTGCCGCCCGCGAGATCAAGGACCTGATCAACAAATCCACCAATGAGGTGAATTCCGGTTCGCAACTGGTCCAGGAAACCGGCGCGGTGCTTGCCTCGATCAGCACCCAGATCGTCTCGGTCAGCAGCCATGTCGAAATGATCGCCACTGCGAGCCGCGACCAGGCGGCGGCACTGAACGAGGTCAACGGCTCCGTCAACCAGATGGACCAGATGACCCAGCAGAACGCCATCATGGTCGATCAGGCAACCAATGCCAGCCGCGAACTGGCCAACCAGGCCGACACGCTGATGATGCTGGTCGAGCAGTTCCGCCTGGAGCCGAGCAATGCAGGCAACAGACAGGTCGGCCGCGCCGCCTGAGGGCGAAGCCATCGTTGAGCGTGCACAGACCCGGCTCGCGCCGGGTCTTGGTCGTTTGAGGATATTACATCCAGCGCTGGCGCAGCCGCCTTGCGGCGGCGGTCAGACGATCCGCAAGCCTGTTGCGGCGCTTCAGGTCGTCGAATTCATAGGTCTTGCGCTTGCTCTTCGCCAGCATGTCTATCAGCAGGGCAACACCCATCATTTCCGGCATAGTGGTCTCCTCTGGCAATAGGAAACCGTTGCGGGAACAATGCCCGCTGGCCGGTTTCCATTCATGTTTGGCGCGCGAACCCGTCTTGCGGGCCTCGTCTACATCTTCAAAATATGCCGCAAAATTTGTTTTATAAATAAACAAAAATGGCTTACATCTTTCAATTATGAAAAGCATAAGTTGGGATGCCTACCAGATATTCCTCACGGTCGCCCGCCATGGTGGCTTGACCGGCGCCAGCCAGGCGAGCGGTCTCAGCCCGGCGACCGTCGGTCGGCGCGTGCTCGATCTCGAGCAGAATGTCGGTCGCCAGTTGTTTCAACGCAGCCAGACGGGATACCGGCTGACCGCCGATGGCCAAGCCCTGTTCGAGCAGCTACAGGCAATGGATGCCGTGGTTCGCAAGGTCGATGGCTGGCGGCAGGAGGCGCATGGGACCTCGGTGGTGCGGCTGATGGCCGGTACCTGGGGCACCTGGCTGATCTGCGAGAACATCCAGGCGATCCGCAGCGACAGGGACGGCTTCCGGCTCGACATGTCCGTCTCCGAGCGGCGGGCAACACTGGCCCACCGCGAGCATGACATCGGCATCCGCGCCGTGGTGCCGGACGAGCCGAACCTGACCCGGCGCCATGCCGGCGAGGTCGCCTATGCCGCCTATCGCCAGCGCAACGCCCCGGACGGGCTTGCCGCCTCATGGATCGCCGTGTCGGAAGAGGACGCGATTTCGTCCTACCTGCGCTGGCCGCATGAAAATACCGGCGCATCGATCGCCGTCGTCGTCAGCCGTCCGCGTTCGCTGCTCGACCTGGCGCGCGCCGGGGCAGGGCAGGCGGTGCTGCCCTGTTTCGTCGGAGATCTCGATCCGGGGCTGGAGCGGGCCGGCGACGAATTGAAGCCGCTGCGCCATGCCCAGTGGATCGTCACCAACAGCGAGGATCGCCATCGCCGCGAAATCCGCACCGTATCCGACCGGCTGTTCCGGCTCCTGAAAAGCCATGCCGACCTCATCGCCGGAAAGCGGCCGAGCCGCACGGTCTGACGCGCCGCCAACCGCAGACAAGGAATTGACGGCGGTGGATTTTATACGCTGGGCCTGCAACGACAAAGGCTGGCGGCTCGAAATCCGCCGGCCTTGCGTTATGGCTGCTCTTCCCTTCAGCCGCGTCCCTGGGTGACGATGACCGGGATCAGCAAATCTCCCCAATTGCCTTCGCCACCGTGATGGCGGGCCGAGCGGACGAGTTCGACGGAGACACCGGCGTCAACCGCCTTCATGACAGCCTGGTTGAGACGGTGCAGGTCATTGGCGACCATGCGGATCATCGCCTGCTGTTCCGGCGTCATCGCCGAAGATTGTTCTTCGGCGCGTTCCTTGACATGGGTCTTGATGGGGGTCTGGACGGTCATGGCATTTCTCCTCTTTTCAATGGGGATGTTGAAATCTGCTTTCATTCCAAGGTGTTCCCCTCACCAACTTCGGCCAAGGGTTCGCTCTGCTCACCCGGCCTTCGTATCCTCTCCCACAAGGGGAGAGGAAACCTGCCGAACCACCCTGCCTCACATGAGGAGCGGTGATTGTGGCACCCCTACCTCTCCCCTTGTGGGAGAGGATAGTAAGCCCGCGTGAGACGCAGTCGAACGCTGGCCGCACTTGGTGAGGGGGTAATCTTGCTCCTTCATTCCGCTGCCGGGCGGAACTGTTCGTGTTCGGTCGATTCGTGCATGGCTGTCGTCGACGACTTGCCGCCGGTGATTGCCATCGAGACGGCGTCGAAATAGCCGGTGCCGACTTCGCGCTGGTGTTTGGTCGCGGTGTAGCCGTTGATCTCGGCCGCGAATTCCGCTTCCTGCAGCTCCGAATAGGCGGCCATTTGCCGGTCCTTGTAGCCGCGGGCCAGTGCGAACATGCCGAAGTTCAACTGATGGAAGCCGGCCAGCGTGATGAACTGGAACTTGTAGCCCATCGCCCCGAGCTCGCGCTGGAACCTGGCGATCGTCGCATCGTCCAGGTTCTTCTTCCAGTTGAACGACGGCGAGCAGTTATAGGCCAGCTTCTTGCCCGGATGGACCTTATGCACGGCCTCGGCAAACTTGCGGGCCTGCTCCAGGTCCGGCTTGCCGGTTTCCATCCAGATCAGGTCGCAATGCCCGGCATACGCAATGGCGCGGGCGATGCAGGGCTCGATGCCGTTTTTGACATGGTAGAAGCCTTCCGTTGTGCGGCCGGCATCGTAGTCGACGAAGGGCTGGTCGCGCTCATCGATATCAGAGGTCAAAAGCTTGGCGGCTTCGGCGTCGGTGCGGGCGATGACCAGCGTCGGCGTGCCCATGACGTCGGCGGCGAGACGCGCGGCATCGAGATTGCGGATATGAGCGGCCGTCGGGATCAGGACCTTGCCGCCGAGATGGCCGCATTTCTTTTCGGATGCCAGTTGGTCCTCGTAGTGGACACCGGCGGCACCCGCCTCGATGAACGCCTTCATGATCTCGAAAGCGTTGAGCGGCCCGCCGAAACCGGCCTCCGCGTCTGCGACGATCGGTGCGAACCAGGTATCGACCGACAGGCCCTTGCCCTCGGAGGTCTCGATCTGGTCAGCGCGCTGCAGTGTGCGGTTGATGCGACGGGCAAGCTCGGGCGCGGCATTGGCCGGATAAAGCGACTGGTCCGGATACATGGAAGAGGCGGTGTTGCTGTCGGCGGCGACCTGCCAGCCGGAGAGATAGATCGCCTTCAGTCCGGCGCGAACCTGCTGCATGGCCTGGTTGCCGGTCATGGCGCCCAGCGCGTTGACGAAATCCTCTTCCTGGATCAACTGCCAGAGGCGGTTGGCGCCGCGGTCCGCCAGCGTATGGCTGATCTGGACCGAGCCGCGCAGCCGCTTGACATCCTCGGCCGTATAAGGCCGCTCGATGCCGTCGAAACGGCCCTGCGGTGCATTCGGAACGAGATTGTAAAAATCAGTCATAGTCCATCCTCCTGAAGTTTTAAAACGCCTGAGACTTTCGTCTTATTTGATGTCCATTTGTCGAATTTGATGTGACTTGTTTTACAGTGCGGTGCACATAACGGCCAGAGGAAACGAAAAATCAGCACATTGAAAAGGGTTATGATGTCTTGTGTTTTACAAAGCGCTCTTGTAATTCTGTAAAAGATGTAAATAAAGATTCATGGCAGAGACTGTAAAAGGTGTGACAGATGGCTGAAAACAAGATTTTCGCCGGCGCGCGCGTTCGGCGCATCCGCAATGGCCTGTCGCTGACGCAGACGGCCATGGCCGAGGCGCTCGGCATCTCGCCGTCCTATCTCAACCTGATCGAGCGCAACCAACGGCCATTGACGGTTCAACTGCTCCTGAAGCTTGCCTCGGTCTACAAGGTCGATCTCGACGAACTGCAGGGCGAGGCCTCCGGCAGCATTGCGCAACTGCGCGAAATGTTCGCCGATCCGCTCCTGTCGGGCGAACTGCCGGGCGACCAGGAATTGATCGAAGTGGCCGAAGCCGCGCCGAATGCCGCCACCGGCATCCTCAAGCTTTACCGTGCCTACAAGGAGCAGTCGTCACGGCTGAAGGACCTAAGCACGATGCTCGCCGATCAGGGGCATATGGCGGCGCTGTCGGAAGCGCGCCTGCCGATGGACGAGGTCCGCGACATCTTCGAAAACCGGCCATGCTATTTCGCCGGTATCGACGAGGCGGCGGAAGCTTTTCACGCAAGGCTCGCGCCCGGAGACGATCTCGCCGGTGCCTTGAAGAATTGGCTGCGCAAGGAGCATGGGCTGAGCGTGCGTGCCCTGCCGGTTCATGTCATGCCGGATCTGCGCCGCCGCTTCGATCGCCATTCGATGCGCCTGTTTCTGTCGGAGCGACTGTCGGCGCAGGACCAGTTGCGCGAAATCGCCATGGAGGCGGCGCAGATCGCCTTTGCCGAGGCGATCGCGGCGGATCTGGCCCAACTGGCATTTTCGACAGGCGAAGCGCGCCGCATCGGCCGTTTCGAGCTCGCCCGCTACGCCGCGCATGCGATCATGATGCCCTATGGCGCGTTCCTGTCGGCGGCGCAGAGAGCGAAATATGATGTCGATGTCCTGAGCGCCCGGTTTCAGGTGTCGTTCGAGCAGGCCGCGTGCCGGCTGGTAACGCTGCAGCGTCCGGCGTCTGCCGGTATTCCCTTCTTCCTGATGGAGACGGACCATGCCGGTCATCACCTGCGCCGCTCCGGCGCGTTAGGGTTTCCGCGGGCGCGCTTCGGCGGAAACTGTCCCAAGCTCAATATCCACGCAGCCTTCTCGCAGGCCGGGCAGGTGCTGGTCGAGCAGGCGGATATCTTTGGCGGTGGACAGTTCCTGACCGTCGCGCGCACCGTCGAGGGGCCGCGCGCCGGCTTCCGGGAGCGGGTGCGCCGAACGGCCGTGCTCCTCGGCTGCGATCTCGCCCATGCCGGAGAGACGGTCTATGGCGAGGCGCCAAGCGTCACGGTTGCCGCCGGCACGGCCTGTCGTCTCTGCGAGCGGCAGGGCTGCCTGGCGCGGGCCGAACCGCCGGTCACCCGCCCGCTCGGGCTGGACGAAATGGTGACGGGTTTTAGCGCCTTCGACTTCCAGTAAAGCTCAGTAGCTGACCGGGTGATGGGTCGGCAGGAGCGGCGCTTCCGGTGCAAAGCACTCGGAGGCGAGGCCTGTCGTATAGCCGCGCGTCACATGCGCCCTTGCGGCATAGCCCGGATTTTGCATCAGCACTGCGTGCAGTTCGGGCAGGTTGTAATAGGGCACGCCGGGATAAAGGTGATGCTCGAGATGATAATTGATATTGTGGGGCGCGAAGAACAGCTTTTCCCAGGCATGCGGATAGACCGTGCGTGAACTGCCCAGTTCATCGGAATAGTCCATGCTGCCGAAATGTTCGGCGACGCTGCGGACATAGAGGAACAGGCAGAAGAAAGTGAAGAACGGCACCAGCCAGTAGAGCGTGAAATCCGTCCACAGGCCGAAGACCGAGAAGATGATTGCTGCGATGACATAGAATCCGATGCGCAGCAGCTTGTAGGTACGGGTCGAGCGGTCATGCTTGGCGATGCGCTTGGCCATATGCAGGATGTCACGCACGGAATTCACCGCCACGAGATAACCGAGCAACTGGACGATGCCGCGCCAGAGCTTTCGCGGGAAGGTGAACTGCGCCATGCCGAGCTTGGAGACCCAGTCGGGATCGTCGTCCGTATTGGTGTGCTGGTGATGGGCGAGATGGTTCATGCGGTAGCCGTCGACCGTCGCCATGATCGGCCAGGCCAGCAGCAGATCGCTCATCCAGTCGCTTACCTTGCGGTTCTTGATGATGCGGTAATGGGCGGCCTCGTGCATCAGGCAACCGAAGGCATGCATCCGTCCGGCGATGACCAGGATCGCGGCGAAATAGGCAAGCGGATGCTGCATGTATTTGCTGAAGACGATCGCGCCGGCAATCATGGCCCAGTCGGAGCCGATGGCGAGAAGGGTCCTGTGGGACTGCAGAACCGACAGCCGCTTCAATTCCCGCGGGTCGATCCTCGGCGACTTGGCACTCATGATACGTACTCTCCGAAACGCAAACGCAGTCGTGAAAATCGCATCCCGAACAGGGTTAATCAATCGTAAACGCCGATTGCCGATGCCGATCTGGTTGTATGGTTAATCCGGCGGCGGGCGGCGGGCGAGGAGCTTGTCTGCCGCTGAAAAGATTCAGGTTTTTGCGGAAAGCCTAAAATTTACGCCGATAGCGTGATGCCTCGATCGAGTGCGTAAAAGCGCTTGTGGTTGTCGGAAAACATGCCTAACTTCCAGACCCATACGGGTTCGGCTGATGGGTGCGTGGCGATAGCGCATCCGGGCCGCCCGATAAAAAAGGGGAATTTCATGTCGCGAAAGATTGCCACCGCCTTTGCCGCACTGATCCTGAGCGGAACCGCAACGATTGCCACCGCGCAGGAGCGCGTCGTCAACGTCTACAATTGGTCCGACTATATCGACGCCAGCGTCCTGGAGGACTTCACCAAGGAAACCGGCATCAAGGTCGTCTACGACGTCTTCGACAGCAACGAGATTCTCGAGACCAAGCTGCTTGCCGGCGGCACCGGTTACGACGTCGTCGTGCCGACCGCGACATTCCTGCAGCGCCAGATCGCGGCGGGCGTGTTCCAGAAGCTCGACAAGTCGAAGCTGCCGAACCTGTCGAACATGTGGGACGAGATCACCACCCGCGTCGCGACCTATGATCCGGGCAATGAATATGCCATCGACTACATGTGGGGCACGACCGGCATCGGCTACAATGTCGAGAAGGTGAAGCAGATCCTCGGGACGGACGAGAAGCCGACCTGGGATGTGCTGTTCAAGCCCGAAGTCGCGGCAAAGTTCAAGGACTGCGGTATCTATCTGCTGGACTCGCCGACGGATGTGGTGCCGAGTGTTCTTCTTTACCTCGGGCTCAATCCCGACAGCCATGCGCCGGATGACCTGGCCAAGGCGGAAGAGCTGCTGTCATCGATCCGCCCCTATATCCGCAAATTCCATTCCTCGGAATATATCAACGCACTCGCCAATGGCGATATCTGCCTGGCACTGGGCTATTCGGGCGACGTCTTCCAGGCGCGGGATCGCGCTGCCGAAGCCAAGGCCGGTGTCACGGTCGATTATTCCATCCCGCCGACCGGCGCCCAGATGTGGTTCGACGTGATGGCGATTCCGGCCGATGCGCCGCATCTGGCGGAAGCCCATGAATTCCTGAACTACCTGATGAAGCCGGAAGTGATCGCCAAGTCCAGCGACGTGGTGTTCTATGCCAACGGCAACAAGGCGTCGCAGCAGTTCATCAGCAAGGACGTGATCGACGACACGGCGATCTATCCGCCGGAGGACGTGATGAAGAAGCTCTTCACGACAACGCCGTTCGACGCAAAAGCGCAGCGCGTGCTGACGCGCATGTGGACCAAGGTGGTCACCGGCCAGTGAGTTCCAAGGAATTGCCCGGACCACGAAAATCCGGGCAATTTTCTTTTAAGGGCAGGGCGGGGGCAGACGACCGCCAGGACAGGTCATTCGGGGGTAGATGATGAAGTCACTTGGCAGTATCCGGCGTTCCTTTGCCCCATGGGCGGACCCCACTTCCGTACCGTATATCACTGTCAAGAACGTCACCAAGAAGTTCGGCGATTTTGTTGCTGTCGATGATCTCTCGCTCAACATCTATCCGCGTGAGTTCTTCGCGCTGCTTGGTGCTTCGGGCTGCGGCAAGTCCACGCTTCTGCGCATGCTGGCCGGTTTCGAACAGCCGACCTCCGGCGAGATCATCCTCGACGGCCAGAGCCTTGCCGGCATTCCGCCCTACAAGCGCCCGGTCAACATGATGTTTCAGTCCTATGCGCTGTTCCCGCACATGACGGTCGAGAACAACATTGCCTTCGGCCTGAAGCAGGATGGCATGCCCAAGGCAGACATCGCCGAGCGTGTCGACAAGATGCTGAAACTGGTCAAGCTCGATAAATTCGCCAAGCGCAAGCCGCATCAGCTTTCCGGTGGCCAGCGCCAGCGCGTGGCGCTGGCTCGCTCGCTTGCCAAGCGGCCGAAGGTGCTGCTGCTCGACGAGCCGCTCGGCGCGCTCGACAAGAAGCTGCGCGAGGAAACCCAGTTCGAGCTGATGGACCTGCAGCAGGAACTCGGCCTCACCTTCGTCGTCGTCACCCACGACCAGGAAGAGGCGATGACCATGGCCGACCGCATCGCCGTGATGGCGCATGGAAAGGTGGCGCAGGTCGCCACACCGCCGGAAATCTACGAAGCGCCGAACTCGCGGTTTGTCGCTGATTTCATCGGCGACGTGAATATTTTCGATGGCACCGTATCAGCGGTGGGTGACGGGAAGGTCGAGATCGCCACCCAAACCGGTCTTACGGTGCGCGTCGCGTCCTCCGAGCCACCGGCCAAGGGTGCAAAGGCGGCGCTCGCTATCCGGCCGGAAAAAATCCGGGTCAGCCGCGACCGGCCCGCCAGCGCGCCGCTCAATGCCGCGCAGGGCGAAATCTGGGATATCGGCTATCTCGGCGACATGACGGTCTTCCACGTCAAGCTGAAGGACGGCAAGGTCATCAAGGCGTCGTCGCTGAATGCTGTGCGCGCCGTCGAGGACCCGTTGGGCTACGATCAGGAGGTCTGGATTTCCTTCGATGAAAATGCCGGCGTCGTGCTGAAGGACTGAGGTCATGTCAAAATTCGGATCGGCAATCTTCAACCGGCTGGTGATCATCGTTCCCTATGCCTGGCTGCTGTTCTTCTTCCTCATTCCCTTCTTCATCGTCATCCGCATCTCGCTGTCGGAGATGGCAACCGCGATGCCACCCTACCTGCCGGTCTTTGACCTGGCGTCCGGAATCGGTGGGTTCATCGACAACGTCAAACAGTTTTCGATGGATAACTATGTCTGGCTGACCGAGGACGCGCTCTACGCCAAGGCCTACGGGTCCAGTCTCTGGATCGCCGCTGTCTCGACGTTCCTGACGCTGCTGATCGCCTATCCGATGGCCTATGGCATGGCGCAGGCGCCAAACACGATCCGCCCGACCCTGATGATGCTGGTCATTCTGCCGTTCTGGACGAGCTTCCTCATCCGCGTCTACGCCTGGATCGCCATCCTCAAGCCGGAAGGCCTGCTCAATCAGTTCCTGATTCAGATCGGCGTCATCGATAGTCCGCTGATCATCCTCGGCACCCACACGGCCATCTATATCGGCATCGTCTATTCCTATCTGCCGTTCATGGTGCTGCCGATCTATTCGTCGCTGGAAAAGATGGATCACAGCCTGACCGAGGCGGCGCAAGACCTCGGTTGCACGCCGATCCGGGCCTTCTGGCGCGTGACATTCCCGTTGTCCATGCCGGGCGTCATCGCCGGCTGCATGCTTGTCTTCATCCCTGCTGTCGGCGAGTTCGTCATTCCGGACCTGCTCGGCGGATCGGAAACGCTGATGATTGGCAAGACGCTCTGGAACGAATTCAACGCAAACCGTGACTGGCCGGTTTCGGCGGCGGTTGCGACCATCCTGCTGCTCATCCTGGTTGTTCCGATCATGTTCTTCCAGCACGCGCAAGCCAAAGCGGACGGGAGATGATCATGCAGCGCTGGTCCCGTTTCAACATCGCCTCGATCGTCTTCGGCTTCGCCTTTCTATATTTGCCGATTGTGCTGCTGGTGGTCTTTTCCTTCAATGAATCCAAGCTCGTTACCGTTTGGGCCGGTTTCTCGACCAAATGGTATGTGCAGCTCTTCCATAACCAGGCACTGCTCGATGCGGCCTGGGTGACGATCCGCGTCGGCCTGGTCTCGGCCACCATCGCGACAGTGCTCGGAACGCTCGCAGCACTGGCCATGACGCGTTACACGCGCTTTCGCGGCCGTATGCTGTTTTCGGGCATGATCTATGCGCCGCTCGTCATGCCGGAGGTCATCACCGGCCTGTCTATGCTGTTGCTCTTCGTCGCCATCGGCTTCGATCGCGGCTTCTGGACGCTGATGCTGGCGCACATCACCTTCACAATGTGCTTCGTCGCTGTCGTGGTCCAGTCGCGCCTGCTGAGCTTCGATCGCTCGATCGAGGAGGCGGCGATGGATCTCGGCGCGACGCCGGTCGCCACCTTCCTGCAGGTGACCTTGCCCGTCATCGCGCCGGCGGTGTTTTCCGGCTGGGTTCTGGCTTTCACGCTGTCGCTGGACGATCTGGTGATTTCAAGCTTCACCTCCGGCCCCGGCGCCACCACCCTGCCGATGCGCATCTACAGCCAGGTCCGGCTGGGCGTCACGCCGGAGATCAACGCTGTCTGCACGATTCTGATCGGCATCGTCGCCATGGGCGTGCTGATCGCCTCGGTCGTCTCGCGGCGTCGCGAAATCCAGCGGATCAAGGACGAGCAGGCGGCTTTCGCGCATTGATGAAAACTGGGCGGGAGCGTCAGTCGCGTTCCCTTTCGCGCGGCGGCAAGACAACGCAGCACGGGCACATCTCCGGTCGGCTGATTCGACAGCTTATTTTAGATGGCCCTGTGACAAAGTCGACGGAAGCGCCTCAAGGCTCCGCCGGGATGGCCGACAGCGGCGAGATGACCGGGTTTGGCCAGGAGCCACCGATGAAGAACCGCACCGGTTTCAGGGTCGTATCGTCCGGCCGGATGGCGCCGGCCAGTGCCAGGCCGCCGCTGCGATAGGGAATCACGCCGGCAAAGGACAGCGTCTTTCCATCTCCGCGAATATCGGCTTTGACAAGTTCGGCCTCGCCGCGCTTCAGCGTTGCGACGATCTCCGCCGTCATGAAGGCGAAGGAGCCGTCGCTGGCTTGACTGGCGGGGAAGAAGTCACCTTCGCTGACCAGGCGCTCGAATTCGGCTCCGTTGAAATTCGTTAATACCCCGTCCCGGGCCTGATAGTGCAGCTCGCCCGAAATGCCGCTCGGCGTTATCGCCGCCAGCGGCTGCAAGGTCGCAAGATCGATGCTCAAAAGACCGCGACCGAGTGGCAACGGCCCGCCCAGCCCAAAACCGGCGGCGATGGCTCCGAGGTCGGCATTCTTCAAGGAGGCCTGAAGCCGGCCGCCATCCGCGCCGTCGCCGGCGAGGGAGAGGCGACCGCTGAGCGAGCCGCCGGAATAGGTGGCATCGCCGATATCGATCGAAAGGCGGCCGTTTTGCGCCATGATGCCGGCTGCGATATCCGTCAGCGCGACAGGCCCGTAGGCGGCCTCCTGGGCTGAAAGCCGCAGGTCGAAGCCGATCTGTTTCAGAAAGCCGATGTCGGGCAATGTGCCGGCCATGCCGGAGCCGGTCTGCGGTGGCAGGACGGCGGCGGCAAGGGACGTGAGGTCAATCCTGTCGAAAGCGAGTGTTCCCTCGACACGCGGCCCGTTGCGGTGAAACCAGGCGATGTCAAGCACGCCGGTCGCGCTGTCGCCGGCAAGAGACAGCGAAAGATTGTCCATCTTCATCGTCCCGCGAGACATTGTCATGCTGGTATCGATCGCAAATGCCTCCGCCGTGCCTCCCGGCAGCGCCTGGGCGTCATGCCAGGCAAGCAGCGTCCGGACCGACCGTGCCGACAGTTGCAATTGGCCGGAGACGAAGGGATGGTCGGAGCCGTTGCCGGTGCCGTCGAAGGCAAAGCTGAGCGGCGCCGAGGCGAAGGATGTCTGGATCGTGCTGTTGTGGCCCGACAGCAGCATCAATGGTTCATCGCAGGTCAGCGACCACTCGACCTTCTGCCCGTTCATCAGGGCCGAGAGGCTGGCGCTCATCCGCGCCGTCGGCGTCTGCCACTGTACCGAGCCGGATATGTTCTTGACCCGGTAGGCGCTGTCGGTCACGCGATCGATAAGATCGAGCGTGCCGTTATCGATGGTGATGTCGCCGATCGGTATGTTGCGAGCGGTTGATGGGGATGCCGAGGAAGCATTGGCGATGGCATCGGCCATCCAGCCGGCACGCCGCCAGTTGAAGCTGCCATCCGCCCGGCGCTCCACTGTGAAGCTCGGGTTGACGAGGTGAAAATCGTAAAACACCGGAGTGCCGCGCAGGGCCGCCAGAATATCGAAGCCGGCGGCGATGGCGTCGGCGGTAGCCAACTGCTGCGGTGTGTCCGTCTCTGCAGCTTCGAACGTGACGTTGCGCAGCGTCAGGACTGGGCGTGGCCAGAAACTGATTTCCGGATCACCGGAAATGCTTGCCCGAGCACCGGTCCACGAGGACAGTGCGCGCTCCATGTTGACCTTGACACTCGCAGTCGAGACGAAAAGCGGAAGAGCGACCTTGAACAGCACGATGGCGACGAAGACACCGGCAACCAGGATGGCGAACGTGCGCGAAGCGACAAGCGCCCGTAGCCCGGCTTTCCACTTGGCTTTATCGAAAAATGGCGTCATGGCCGTCCGGCACGCTTTCAATCGTTTTGAAGGCAACTGGATAGGCTTTCATCGGTGAGAAATCAAACGGTGGGGCAGGGAAATGTCGCAACTGCCATAGCCATCCCGCGATCGGTCTGTTTATCTTGCGCTGCAGCAGGATATAGAGGCTGGCGTGGGAAGCGGAGGAACGCATGCAATCAGATCGTCCCCTTTGGACACCGTCACCCGAATTCATCGCGCAAACGCCGATGAAGCAGTTCATCGACTGGTGCGGGCAGCGTTTTTCAAGATCCTTTGCCGATTATGATGCCTTCCACGACTGGTCGGTCAGCCATCGCGCCGATTTCTGGAGCGCGGTCTGGGAACATTGCGGCGTGGTCGGCGAACGCGGCGAGCGGGCGCTGGTGGATGGCGGCCGGATGCTGGACGCCCGTTTCTTTCCGGACGCGACGCTGAATTTCGCCGAAAACCTGCTGCGGCACAGTGGCAGCGACGACGCTCTGGTGTTCCGGGGTGAGGACAAGGTGCAATCGCGCATGTCCTTCGATGAATTGCGCGCACTGGTCTCGCGCCTGCAGCAGGCTTTCAAGGTCGTCGGCATCGGCAAGGGCGACCGCGTTGCCGCGATGATGCCGAACATGCCGGAGACGATCGCGCTGATGCTGGCTGCCACCTCGATCGGCGCCATCTGGTCCTCCTGTTCCCCGGATTTCGGCGAGCAGGGCGTACTCGACCGTTTCGGCCAGATCGAGCCCAAGCTGTTCATCGCCTGCGACGGCTACTGGTACGCCGGCAAGCGGCAGGATGTCTCTGTCAAGGTTCGGGCGGTGACGGCGAAGCTTGGCGTTCCCTCGCTGATCATTCCCTATGCGGGCAATGCGGAGGCGCTGGCTGCATCCGTCGACAACGGCACGACGCTGTCAGCCTTCATTGCTCCCTTCACCGAAAAGCCGCTGGAATTCGCGCCGCTTCCCTTTGCGCATCCGCTCTACATCCTCTTTTCGTCCGGCACGACGGGTGTTCCCAAATGCATCGTCCATTCCGCCGGGGGCACGCTTCTGCAGCACCTGAAGGAACACCGGTTCCATTGCGGTTTGCGGCAGGGCGAAAAGCTCTTCTATTTCACCACCTGCGGCTGGATGATGTGGAACTGGCTGGTCTCGGGCCTGGCGATCGGCGCAACGCTGTGCCTGTTCGATGGCTCGCCTTTCCATCCGGACGGCAATGTGCTGTTCGACTATGCCCGTGACGAGCAGTTCGCGATCTTCGGCACCTCGGCGAAATATATCGATGCCGTACGCAAGGGCGGCTTCACGCCGGTTACGACGCATGACCTGTCGTCGCTGCGGCTGATGACATCGACCGGTTCGCCACTGTCGCCCGAAGGGTTCTCCTTCGTTTACGAGGGCATCAAGCCGGACGTGCAACTGGCCTCGATCTCGGGCGGTACGGACATCGTCTCCTGCTTCGTGCTCGGCAATCCGCTGAAGCCCGTCTGGCGCGGCGAGATCCAGGGGCCGGGGCTCGGCCTTGCCATGGATGTCTGGGACGACGACGGCCATCCGGTGCGCCGGGAAAAGGGCGAACTCGTCTGCACCAGGGCATTTCCGTCCATGCCGGTGATGTTCTGGAACGATCCGGAGGGGGCGAAATACAAGGCGGCCTATTTCGAGCGTTTCGACAATGTCTGGTGCCATGGCGATTTCGCCGAATGGACCGAGCATGGCGGCATCGTCATTCATGGCCGCTCCGACGCCACGCTCAATCCGGGTGGCGTGCGCATCGGCACGGCGGAGATCTATAACCAGGTCGAGCAGATGGAAGAAATCGCCGAGGCGATCTGTATCGGCCAGGACTGGGAAGACGATGTCCGCGTCGTCCTGTTCGTGCGCCTGGCTGGGGGGCGGACCCTCACCGATGATCTTGTGAAGGCGATCAAGACCAAGATCCGCAGCGGCGCCTCGCCACGGCACGTGCCGGC
>NZ_DATJDJ010000070.1:0-23374 GCF_035497515.1 Pararhizobium sp.
CGTATTGTGATGCGTCTTGAACGGCTCGGCGGTGGCGCCGCCATAGACCGAGTGCAGCATCGGCGTCTCGACTTCCATGAAGCCGTCGTCTTCCATGAAGCGGCGGATGCCGGAGACGATCTTCGAGCGCTGCTGGAAGCGGAGCTTGGACTCCTCGTTGGTCATGATGTCGAGGTGACGCTTGCGGTAGCGCTGCTCGATGTCGGACAGGCCATGCCACTTTTCCGGCATCGGCAGCAGCGACTTGGTGAGCATGGTGATCTCTTGCGCATTGATCGACAGTTCGCCGCGCTTGGTGCGCCGCACCACGCCGGTCACGCCGATGATGTCGCCGAGATCGATCATCGGCAGCAGCGCGCGCGCCTCTTCGGGCGTCGTGTCCTTGTGGGAAAAGATCTGGATCTTGCCGCCCGCATCGTGAATGTCCATGAACATGCCTGAGTTGCGCGATGAGTAGACCCGGCCGGCGACCGTGACCACGTCATCGGTCACAACATCCGCTTCCAGAGCCTCGTATTTCTTGGCGAGATCTGCATTGGTGGTGGTGCGGTGGAAATGCGCCGGATAGACATCGCCGATCTTTTCGCGCAGCAAGGCCAGCTTCTGGGCGCGCACTTCCGTGACGTCGGAGGAGAGGGTGGTTTCGGTCTTGTTGTCGGTCATGGTTCAGTTCCGTCTTACGGTTCCCGGCCCTCGTCATTCCTGTGCTTGTCACAGGAACCCAGTGCGCCCAGGTCCTTGGGCGCGAGAGACCTAAAGTGTTCTTTCACGGCGCAGACGCGCCGTGGCTGGATTCCTGTGACAGGCACAGGAATGACGAAGGAAAGGACTGCGCTCCATCACATCCTGCGTGCCTTGCCGCCCGAAAGCGGCGTCGTTTTATTTCGAGCCCGCCATCGAGGCCACCACCTGGCCGGCGACCTTCAGGCGCTGGCGCACGACCGAGCGGCCGAGGATGGCCATGGAATCGAACAGCGGCAACGAGCGGGTCGAGCCGGAGACGGCGACGAACAGCGGCGCGACGATGACCTTCAGCTTCTTGCCCATGCGTTCGGAAATCGCCCGCAGTTCCGCCTCGATCGATTCGACATTCCATTCGAGGATCTTTTCGAGGTCCGGCTGGACCGTGTTGAAAATCTCCACCAGTTCTTCCGGCGAAGATTTGATCTTGGCGAAGGAGGAAGCATCAAGGCCAAGATCGGACTTGAACAGGAAGCCCGCCAGATCCGGCAGCTCGCCGAGCTTGGAAATGCGCGATTGCGACAGTTTCAGGCCCTGCTTGATGCGGTCGTTTTCCATAGCCCATGAGAGGACGCGGGCGGCGAATTCGTCTTCCGTAAGACCTTCGCGCAGCCAACGGCCGTTCAGCCAGTCGAGCTTCTGCACGTCGAAGATCGCGCCGGCCTTGGAGAGGTTGGCAGGATCGAACTTCTCCGCCAGCTGCTCCATGGTCAGCATCTCCTCGCCTTCGGCGATCTGGATGAAGAACAGGCCGAGAAAGTTCATCAGCGCTTCCGGCAGATAGCCGAGTGCGGTGTAATAGGAGATCGAGGTGGGGTTCTTGCGCTTGGACAGCTTCGACTTGTCGTGATTGCGCATCAACGAGAGATGCATGAACACCGGCGGCTCGAGACCCAGATACTGGTAGATCAGGATGTGCTTCGGCACCGAGGACAGCCATTCCTCGCCGCGCGCCACATGGGTGATCTTCATCAGGTGATCGTCGACAACATTGGCCATGTGATAGGTCGGCATGCCATCGGCCTTGAGCAGCACCTGCATGTCCACCGCATCCCACGGGATATCGACTTCGCCATAGACGCCGTCGACGAACTTGCAGGAGCCTTCGGTCGGGATTTTCATGCGCACGACGGTGGGTTCGCCAGCGGCCATGCGGGTCGTGACTTCCTCTGCCGAAAGCGTCAGGCAGCGGCCATCATACTTTGGCGGCTTGCCGGCTGCGCGCTGTGCCTCGCGCATTTCGGCCAGCCGTGCGGGCGAGCAGAAACAGCGGAAGCCATGGCCGTTGGACACGATCTTCTCAACGAAGGGGAGATAAGTGTCCTTGCGGTCGCTCTGGCGATAGGGGCCATAGGGGCCGCCGATGTCGGGGCCTTCCGACCATGTCAGGCCGCACCATTTGAGTGCGTCGAGGACCTTGGTCTCGAATTCCGGGGTCGAGCGGGTCGCATCCGTGTCTTCGATGCGCAGGATGAACTCGCCGCCCATTTTCTGTGCGAAGAGATAGTTGAACAGCGCGATATAGGCGGTGCCGACATGGGGCTCGCCGGTGGGAGAAGGTGCGATGCGCACCCGGACTGGTCTGTCTGTCATGATCCTGGCCCGTGTTTGACGTGCTTTCGGCCTTCCTGCCGGAGAGGAGTGTCCGGACGTGAAAGGCGCATGCTTTAAGGGAAGGAAATGCCCGATCTGTGCCTGCAAAGGCGGAAATACGGTCATTCCACGTGGCTGGCGTGAGACCATATTCAACCCGGCGCGTCAAGGAAAACCACGCCGGAAAGCGAGTGCCCGGTTTTGAAACTCGAACTGACGCCGTTGACAGGCAGGTCCATCTCGGCTATTTAACTTATTAGTTAATTAACTGATTGGTTTATTGCGATGCTTCAGGACCGCCTCAGCATGACCCTTTCGGCCCTTGCCGATCCCACGCGGCGGGCCATCCTGGCGCGCCTGGCGTCCGGCGAAGCTTCCGTCAACGAACTGGCGGAACCTTTCGATATGAGCCTGCCGGCGGTTTCCAAGCATCTGAAGGTGCTGGAGAAGGCGGGACTGATCAGCCGTGGGCGCGAAGCGCAGTGGCGCCCTTGCAAGCTGGAGGCCGGCCCTCTGCGCGATGTGAATGCCTGGCTCGATAACTACCGCCAATTCTGGGACGAGAGCCTCGACCGGCTCGGTCTCTATCTGCAAAAGCTACAAAAGGGAGATGGAAATGGACGCCCGAGCTGAATACGTGCCTGCCGACAAAGCCAACCTTGTCCTGAAGCGAACCTACGACGCGCCCGTCGCGCTGGTCTTCAAGGTCTGGACCGATCCCCATCATCTTGCGCAATGGTGGGGGCCGCACGGCTATACGACCCCGGTCTGCGAAGTGGACCTGAGGCCCGGCGGCATCATCCGCCTGCACATGGAGGGCGAGGATGGGGTGCGCAACCCGTCCAACGGCATCGTCAGGGAGGTGGTCGAGAACGAGCGGTTCGCCTTCACCACCACTTGGGACGACGGCGACGGCAAGCCGATGATCGAGCTGCTGAACACCGTTACCTTGCGCGCAGTCGGCGACCGCACCGAGATGACGTTGCACACCCATGTGCTGCAGATCACGCAGGAACTGGTGCCACAGCTCGATGGCGGCATGGAGCAGGGCTGGAGCGAAAGCCTCGAAAAGTTCGCTTCCGTCGTCGCCGCGCTCAAGCAGGCCAGTTGAGTTATCGAGACCTTCGGGGGAGGCGCCGCCATGCGCTCCCCGAAGATTTCCTCTCCGCTTCATCTCTTTCAGGAACCCGATATGTTGAAAATCCTGCTGATCATCGTTGCCGTCATCGTCGTGCTGGTGCTCGCCGTCGTCGTCTTCGCCTCCACCAAACCCGACACATTCCATGTCGAACGCACCGTGACCATCAACGCGCCACAGGAGAAGATCTTCCCGCTCATCGCCGACTTCCGTGAGTGGCAGGCCTGGTCGCCCTATGAAAAGAAAGATCCGGCAATGACACGGACAGTCAGCGGAGCGGACAGCGGTCTCGGCGCAGTCTACGCCTGGGATGGAAACAGCAATGTCGGTGCCGGCCGTATGGAGATTGTCGAGGCGAGCCCGCCTTCAAAAGTGCAGATCAAGCTCGATTTCGTCCGTCCGTTCGAGGGCCATAACGTCGCGACATTTACGCTTGCTCCTGCGACGCAAGGAACCACCGTCACATGGGCGATGGACGGCCCGAGCCCACTTATTGCCAAGGTCATGGGGCTGGTTTTCAACATGGACATAATGATCGGCGGTGACTTCTCTCAAGGACTGGAGAATCTGAAGGCTCTTGCCGAGAAATAAAAAACGGAACCATCCTTGGCATCACCCGTTCTTCCTAAGCGAGGAAAGCGGGCTGTGCCAACCGGACTCGAGGGAGATGGAGAACGCGGAGATTTTTCCGGTTTCTCTTCGCGGCCAACGAAAAGGCAGTCGAGCTCCTTTACCCCTTCGGCCCGTGTCCTCGCACCGCGCATATTTCGAATTGCCCCGGGAACGATTTCCCGGGGCTTTTTGATTGTTGGTGTCTCTGGCTCGTGGTTGCACCGCCAAAACAAGGGAGCGCGGCCGATGACCGCGCTCCCGTTTTTCATCCCGTGGCCAGAAAGCCGATCAACGCTTGGCTTGTTTGTCGCGCTGCCGCTTGCGCCGCGACAGCATGTTGAGGACTTCGACCAGCGCCGAGAAGGACATGGCGGCATAGATGTAGCCCTTGGGTACATGGAAGCCGGCGCCTTCGGCGATCAGCGTCGTGCCGATCATCAGCAGGAAGCCCAGTGCGAGCATGACGATGGTCGGGTTCTTTTCGATGAAACGCGCCAGGGGCCCGGAAGCGACGAGCATGACGGTCACCGCGAAAACGACTGCAACGACCATGATCGGAAGATGCGGGGTCATGCCGACAGCGGTGATGATGCTGTCGATGGAAAAGACGAGGTCGAGAACCAGAATTTGCCCGATGGCGGCGGCAAAGGTGGTCGTTCCGGCCTTGGCAATGGCATCCTCTTCATGATCCACCGGATCGACGGTGTGATGGATTTCCCTCGTTGCTTTCCAGACGAGAAAGAGACCGCCGGCGATCAGGATCATATCCTTCCAGGAATAACCGTGTCCGAAGAGATCGAATACCGGCTCCGTCAACCGGACGATCCAGGCGACGGTTCCAAGCAGTCCGAGGCGCATGATCAGGGCCAGTCCGATGCCGACGCGGCGTGCCTTCTCGCGGTTTTCCGGCGGCAGCTTGTTGGTCAGGATCGAGATGAAGATGAGGTTGTCGATGCCGAGCACGACCTCCATCACGATCAGGGTGACGAGGGCAATCCAGGCGGTCGGATCTTGCAACAGTAGCAAAGTATCCTGCATCGGGGGAGGTTCCTTCCTCGATTTGAGATGCGCATAGGTGAACCCGCGTCTCCAGAGGAAAGCACGGCGAATGATGTGTCTGTATGTATGGGGAAATGCCGCGATGGCAAGCGGTTCGCTTGCGCTGGATCCCGTTAATTGCTGGCTAGAATCCAGACTTCCGTCAAGCCGAGCCGGTTTTCAGGCGTTTGCCGAAGCCTTTACCCCATAGGCAGCGAGGAAGACGCGTACGGCGCCGGTGATAACCCGGTCGATCTCCTGCGGCGGCGGCGCGTGTTCCATGGTTCCGAAGAGACGAACCTTGAAAAAGCCACCACTGGAGAGATCGAGGAACTGGCCTGCCGCCAGATCGAGGTCGTCGACTCTGAGATTGCCGAGATCGACCTGATGCTTCAGGAATTCCTGCAGGACGGTTCGCAGGTTTTCCGGTCCCTTGAAGAAGCGCCGACACAGATCCGGCATGCGGTCGCGAACGCCCAGCACGGTGCGCATGGCATTGATGACCTTTTCACCGGTCATGTGCGTGACGAAACTGACGCCAAATTTGTAGAGGCCGGTTTCGACATCGTCGTTGGACGCGAGGACGGTGCGAACGGTGGCAAGGAAAATCGCCCGCTCGCGCTCGATCATCGCCGAAAACAGGTCTTCCTTGTTCTCGAAATAAACATAGATCGTGCCCTTGGAGACGCCAGCCTCGCGGGTGATGTCGTTCATGCTGGCGGCGTCGAAGCCGACGCTCATGAAAACGCGTTTGGCACCTTCGATGATCTGCTCACGCTTTGCCGGGTCTTCTCCCGCGACCTTTCTCCCGACCGGCCAACGATCGTCCGCGCGTTCGCAGCCTTGCACACTGTTTTCCGGTGCATTGTTTTCCGAGGCGGGCATGGGTTTTTCTCTTTTTTAACTTTTCGAACCGCTTGGTTCGATTTGACTTGATATGTGCTTAGATTAGCATTATGTCAATCGAACTGAACGGTTCGGTTCGAATTTCTCATATAAGGTCTGGCTGCGCAATATGTCGATTTCAAGCAAATCAGGTGCTGCCCACGTTCGTCCCGTCGGCGCCGATTTCAACGTGGAGGACGATCAGACCATCGCGACCGAAGCCAGGGCTGCGACCGAACCGGTCGCGGAAGCGGTGGCCGCAAAGCCGGTTGAAGCCGCTGCGCCGGCGCCTGCTCCCAAGCGCCGCAAGTTCGTCTTTCCGATCATTGTCATTGCCGCGCTCGCCGCAGGCGGATGGTATGGTTATGACTGGTGGACCAACGGCCGCTTCATGATCTCGACCGACGACGCCTATATCGAAGGCGATATCGCCTCCATCTCGCCGAAGGTTTCCGGTTATGTCGAGAAGGTCAATGTCGTTGCCAACCAGCATGTCAAGGCTGGCGATGCGCTGATCACGCTCGACAAGGAAGATTACCGCATTGCCGCCGATCAGGCGCAGGCGCAGATCGATACGGAAAAGCTTTCCCTGCAGCGTTTCGACGCGCAAATTGCCGGCGCTGAAGCCAGCGTGCAGCAGGCCCAGGCCCAGAAAACAGCCCTTCAGGCGACCGTGCGGGGTGCCGAAATCACGCTCAAGCGTGCCAGCGACCTCCAGTCAAAGGCAGTCGGCACGGTCGCCTCCCTCGACAGCGCGACGATCGCGCTTGACCAGGCAAAGGCCAATCTGATCGGCGCCGACGCCGCGATCGCGACGGCGACGGCCAATATTGCGGTCCTCAAGGCGCAGCGCGCCGAGGCCGAAAGCACGATACAGTCGCTTGAACTCTCCCGTGAAAAGGCTCAGCGTGATCTGGGCTTCACGGTTCTGAAGGCGCCCTATGACGGTATCGTCGGCAACCTGGCTGTCCAGGATGGTGACCTCGTCTCCGCCGGCCAGCGTCTCGCAGCCCTTGTTCCGGTCGATCAGCTCTATATCGACGCCAATTTCAAGGAAACGCAGATCGCCCACATGGTTCCGGGCTCGAAGGTCAACATCCATGTGGATGCCTTCGACGCGGAGCCGATCGTCGGCACGGTCCAGTCGATTTCGCCGGCCTCCGGCTCGGTCTTCTCGCTGCTTCCGGCTGAAAACGCCACGGGCAACTTCACCAAGGTCATCCAGCGCGTCCCGGTTCGCATCGTGTTCCCGAAGGACGTACTGGAAAGCGGTCGTCTGCGCGCCGGCCTCAGCGTCGTCGTCGATGTCGATACGCGCACCGCGCCGAAGACGCAGGATACCGCGGCGTTCAAATAACCGGTTCGCTTATTTCGACCTCAAGAATGCCCCTCACCCTAGCCCTCTCCCCGCATGCGGGGAGAGGGGACCAACTCGGAATTCGTGGTTTGGTCCTTCTCTCCGTGAGAACGGGGAGAAGATGCCCGACAGGGCGGAAGGGCTTCCCGTAATGCTGCGAGCATTCGGAAGCGGTACGAGACAATGCGTTTAATATTCAAATTCACGATGGCTGGCATGTTCGCCTGAACACGTCGCGAGCCGGGAGCAAAGCCGATGGCTGCCACTGCTACAGCGGGTACGATGCCGGTCTCTTCCGCCGGGGTTGAAGAGCGGATGGATCCGAAACGTCTGATCGCGTTCTTCGCGATGGTCTTCGGCATGTTCATGTCGATCCTCGACATCCAGATCGTCTCGGCTTCGCTTGCGGAAATCCAGGCAGGCCTCTCGGCCGGTTCCGATGAGGTGGCCTGGGTGCAGACCGCCTACCTGATTGCCGAGGTCATCATGATCCCGCTCTCGGGCACGTTGGCGCGCATCGTCTCGACGCGCGTGCTGTTCTCGGTTTCCGCCGCGGGTTTCACCGCCGCCAGCGCGCTTGCCGCGACGGCGACAAATATCGACCAGATGATCGTCTATCGGGCACTGCAGGGATTCATCGGCGGCGGCATGATTCCGTCGGTCTTTGCGGCCGCCTTCACCATCTTCCCGCCGTCGAAACGCAGCATCGTATCGCCGATCATCGGTCTTGTCGCAACGCTTGCGCCAACCATCGGGCCGACCGTCGGCGGCTATCTCAGCCACGCCTTCTCCTGGCATTGGCTGTTCCTGATCAATGTCATTCCGGGCATCATCGTCACCATCGTCACCTGGAACTTCATCGATTTCGACAAGCCTGAACTCCATATGTTCAAGAAGTTCGACTGGTGGGGCCTGTTCTCGATGGCGGTGTTCCTCGGCACGCTCGAATACGTGCTTGAAGAAGGCAACAAGAACGACTGGTTTGCCGATGAAACCATCTTCATCGCCGCGGTCGCATCGGCGATCGGTGCAATTGTCTTCTTCTATCGTGCCTTCAAGGTCGAATTTCCGATCGTCGACTTGAGGGCTTTCGCCAATCGAAACTTCGCGTTCGGCTCGCTGTTCTCGTTCATCATGGGCATCGGGCTCTATGGTCTGACCTATCTCTATCCGGTTTATCTCGGCCGGATCCGTGGGTACGACTCGCTGATGATCGGCGAGACCATGTTCGTGTCTGGTCTTGCCATGTTCTGCACCGCGCCGATCGCCGGCCGGCTGTCGACCAAGCTCGACCCGCGCATCATGATGGCCATCGGCTTTTCGAGTTTCGCCGCCGGCACCTGGCTGATGGGCGGGCTAACGGCCGACTGGGATTTCTACGAACTGCTCGTGCCGCAGATCCTGCGTGGCTTTGGGCTGATGATGTGCATGGTGCCGATCAACAACGTCGCACTCGGGACGCTGCCACCGTCGCGTATCCGCGGCGCCTCCGGCCTGTTCAACCTGACACGTAACCTTGGCGGCGCCGTCGGCCTCGCCGCGATCAACACCATCCTGACCCAGCGCCAGGAAGAGCATTATGCCCGCCTGCAGGAACATGTGCAGTGGGGCAATCCAGAAGCCATGGACCAGTTGAACAACATGATCGCCAAATACAATGCCCATGGTCTCGATGGTGCGACGATCGCGATCCAGAAACTGTCGGGCATCGTAACCCAGCAGGCGGTCATCCTGTCGTTCATCGATGTTTTCAACATCCTCACCGTCCTGTTCGGCGCGCTCGTCTTCTTCGCCTTCCTGATCAAGAAGCCGCAACCCGCTCCGACTGGCGCCGGAGGTGGCGGCCACTGAGCCCAGCCTCCCACAGCACCGGATTCAGCCGCTATCGAGAATGCCGGGGGGCACAAATTCAGGGCATTCCGTATGAACGGGCGACCAGTCCCGCCGCCGATCGAGGCCGCCTGATATCCGGCCACAGGCCCGCGCTGTTGTGCCAGGAAGGGCAAGACGGACGGTCAATCTCCCGCAGCGTGTCGCGGCCCTGAGCCGCCGGCGGTGTGTTTCGGATTTTTTTGATTTACGTACATCAAATTTTCCTCTAAGGCTCGTCTCCGGAGGAAACATGCGCCCGACAGTTCACGATATCGCTGCTGCTGCGGGCGTCAGCCTGGCCACCGTCGACCGCGTCTTGAACCAGCGCGCCGGGGTGCGCTCGGTGACGCGCGAAAAGGTCGAGCAGGCAATCGAGCGCATCGGTTACGTGCGCGATGTCGCGGCAGCGAACCTCGCCAAGAGCCGCGTTTATCCCCTTATCTTCATTCTGCCGGCAGGCGACAATTCCTTCATGCGCGGGTTGGAAGTGCAGGTGCGCGCGGCGATTGCCAGGTCGCCGGTCGAGCGCACCGCAATTTCCATCGTTGCCGTTCCGGCCTTCAACGTCGAAGCGCTGGTGGCGGCACTGGACGATGCGCGCGCAGCGGCACCTGCCGGTGTTGCCGTCGTTGCCATCGATTCTCCCGATGTCATTGCCGCCGTGGACCGATTGCGGGCGGCACGCATTCCCGTCGTCACGCTGGTCTCGGATCTTCCCGGTTCGCAGCGCGATCATTTCGCCGGCGTCGATAACGTTGCGGCTGGGCGCACGGCCGGCAGCCTGATGGGGCGCTTTCTCGGTGGGCGTTCGGGAGCGGTCGCGGTTCTCGCCGGTTCCATGCTGGTGCGCGACCATCGCGAACGCCTCGACGGTTTTCGCGCGGTGATGGAGCAGGATTTTGCCGGACATGAATTGCTGCCGGTGATCGAAGGGCAGGATGATCCGGCCCTGGTCGAGCGGCTGATCAGCGAAACGCTGGCCGCGCATGGCCATATCGCCGGTATCTACAGCCTTGGCGCCGGTAACAGGGGCCTGATCGCGGCCTTGAAGAAGCGCTCCGGCGACGCGCCGATCTGCGTCATCGCCCATGAATTGACATCGCACACGCGGGCCGCGCTGAACGATGGCTTGATCGATGCGGTGCTGAACCAGGATGCCGGTCACGAAGTGCGCAGCGCCATTCGCGTGCTGAAGGCCAAGGCCGACGGCGTTGCCTTGCTTGGAGCGCAGGAACGCATCCGCATCGACATCTTCCTCAGGGACAACCTGCCGTTCGAGCAGGATGCCGGAACAGACATGCCCCTTGGCGGGGGCAGTAACCAGGAGCCCGAACAGGGCGGAAATGACTAGGAGACCATCATGTATCTCGGTTTGGACCTCGGCACATCCGGGGTGAAGGCATTGTTGATCGATGACAGCCAGCGGGTTGTCGGTTCGGCCTCCGGCGCCATGGACGTGTCCCGTCCGCATCCGGGCTGGTCGGAACAGGATCCGGCCCACTGGATCCGCGCGACGGAAGAGGCAATCGCCGGTTTGAAGGCGTCCCACCCGAAGGAACTGGCGGCGGTCAAGGGCATCGGCCTGTCCGGCCATATGCATGGCGCCACCTTGCTGGATGACCAGGACAAGGTCCTGCGCCCCTGCATTCTCTGGAACGACACGCGCAGCGCAGCGCAAGCGGCCAAGCTCGATGCCGATCCGCAGTTCCGCGCCCTGACCGGCAATATCGTCTTTCCGGGCTTTACCGCGCCAAAGCTGGTCTGGGTCGCCGAAAACGAGCCGGATATCTTCGCCAAGGTCCGTTGGGTCCTGTTGCCGAAGGATTATCTGCGCCTCTGGCTGACCGGCGAGCATATTTCCGAAATGTCGGATTCGGCGGGCACGTCCTGGCTGGATACGGGCAAGCGGGCCTGGTCCGACATCCTTCTCTCTGCAACCGGCTTGGAACGGCGACAGATGCCGGATCTTGTCGAAGGCACCGAACAGGGCGGCACGCTGAAGGGCGACCTCGCGGCCAAGTGGAACATGAACGCCAACGTCGTCGTTGCCGGCGGGGCAGGCGACAATGCGGCTTCGGCCTGCGGCATGGGCACGGTCGGTGAAGGCCATGCCTTCGTGTCGCTCGGCACGTCCGGCGTGCTGTTTGCCGCCAATTTCAGCTACCTGCCCAATCCCGAAAGCGCCGTGCATGCTTTCTGCCATGCGCTCCCGAATACCTGGCACCAGATGGGCGTCATCCTGTCGGCGACGGACGCGCTCAACTGGCATTCCGGCGTGACCGGCAAGAGCGCTGCCGACCTGACCACAGAACTCGGCGATACGCTCAAGGCGCCCTCGGGCGTCTCCTTCCTGCCCTATCTCTCGGGCGAGCGCACGCCGCACAATGACGCCGCCATTCGTGGCGTCTTTGCCGGGCTTGGCCATGAAAGCAGCCGCGTCGTGTTGACCCAGGCGGTGCTGGAAGGCGTGTCTTTCGCCCTGCGCGACAGCCTTGAAGCGTTGAAGGCCGCCGGTACCAGCCTGTCCCGCGTCACCGCCATCGGTGGCGGTTCCCGCTCGCGCTACTGGCTGAAATCGATCGCCACGGCGCTCGATCTGCCGGTCGATGTCCCTGCCGATGGTGATTTCGGTGCCGCCTTCGGCGCCGCCCGCCTCGGCCTTGTGGCCGCCACCAAGGCCGATCCGCTTAAGGTTTTCACCGCGCCCGCAACGGCTGAAACCGTCCAGCCGGACGCCTCCCTGCGTGGTGCCTACGAAGACGCGTACCAGCGCTATCGCCGGCTCTATCCGGCGATCAAGTCCGCGGCGATTTAGTCGCCCCTCACCCCAGCCCTCTCCCCGTCGGAACGGGGAGAGGGGGCAACCGAGTTTGCCACTTGTCCCTTCTCCCCGTCAAAACGGGGAGAAGGTGCCCGACAGGGCGGATAAGGGGCACCACACAAACAAACCACCACGGAGACACACATGAGCACCGGTTTCTTTGGCGATATCGCCAAGATCAAGTACGAAGGCCCCGACAGCACCAATCCGCTGGCCTATCGCTTCTATCAGCCCGACGAAATGGTCATGGGCAAGCGCATGGAAGACCATCTGCGCTTTGCCGTCGCCTACTGGCATACCTTCACCTGGCCGGGCGGTGATCCCTTCGGCGGTCAGACGTTCCTGCGTCCCTGGTTCGACGAGACGATGAAGGCCGCCAAGCTGAAGGCTGACGTGGCGTTCGAATTCTTTTCGCTGCTCGGCGTACCCTATTACTGCTTCCACGATGCCGATGTGCGCCCGGAAGGCAAGAATTTCGCCGAGAACACCAGGAACCTCAACGAGATCGTCGACTACTTCGCTGAGAAGCAGGCAGCCACCGGCGTCAAGCTGCTCTGGGGCACGGCGAACCTGTTTTCCAACCGCCGCTTCATGTCGGGTGCCGCGACCAATCCGGATCCGGACGTCTTCGCCTTCTCCGCCGCGACGGTGAAGACCTGCATGGACGCGACGCAGAAGCTCGGTGGCGAGAATTACGTGCTCTGGGGCGGCCGCGAAGGCTATGAAACGCTGCTCAACACCGACCTGAAGCGCGAACTCGACCAACTCGGCCGCTTCCTCAACCTCGTCGTCGAATACAAGCACAAGATCGGTTACAAGGGCGCGATCCTGATCGAGCCGAAGCCGCAGGAGCCGACCAAGCACCAGTACGACTACGACGTCGCGACCGTCTACGGCTTCCTCAAGAGGAACGGTCTCGAAAACGAGGTGAAGGTCAATATCGAGCAGGGCCATGCCATTCTTGCCGGTCATTCCTTCGAGCACGAACTGGCGCTTGCCAATGCGCTCGGCATTTTCGGCTCGATCGACATGAACCGCAACGACTACCAGTCCGGCTGGGATACCGACCAGTTCCCCAATAATGTGCCGGAAATGGCGCTGGCCTATTACCACGTTCTGGCAGGCGGCGGCTTCACGACCGGCGGTACCAACTTCGACGCAAAGCTTCGCCGCCAGTCGCTCGATCCGGCAGACCTGCTGATCGGTCATATCGGCGGCATGGATTGCTGCGCCCGCGGCCTGAAGGCTGCCGCCAAGATGATCGAGGACAAGGCACTCTCCAAGCCGCTCACCGACCGTTATGCCGGCTGGGATTCGGCCGAGGGCCAGAAACTGCTCGCCGGTGGTTTCTCGCTGGAAGAGATCGCCCAGTGGGTCGAGGCCAAGGACATCAATCCGCAGCCGAAATCCGGCAAGCAGGAGTTGCTCGAAAACGTCGTCAACCGCTACGTTTGACAGGTTTTTACGGGTAGAAAAATGACGGAAGGGCGCTATGGCGCCCTTCTTTTTGCCTGCACCTGTTCCGGGAAAATTTACTTTAGGAAACAATATATTAGAAGGAGCGATGGAGCAGATTTCCATGCGGTTTTAAAGGTATTTTTAACCAACCGGTTCTACTTGTCGTCAAAACCCGCGCCTTTCTCTGCCGACATGACGTCGAACACGCAGCCCGCATGTCCCTCCTTCCCTCCCAAAGGATATCAGGCATGACTGGTACTTCTGCTCTCACGAAACAACTGAATGAACGGCTCGACTTTGTCGGTCTCGGCGCCGAGGAGCGGCAGATTCTCGCCAAGGCCCAGCCCGTCATTTCAGCCTCCCTCGATAGCGCGCTCGACAAATTCTACGCCAAGGCGACGGCCCATCCGGAAACAGCGAAATTCTTCTCCAGCGACGCCCATGTCAAAAGCGCGAAGGCGCGGCAGGTGCGTCATTGGGACAAGATCGCGTCCGGCAACCTTGACGGCGCCTATGTCGAGGCCGTTACCGCGATCGGCAAGACCCATGCCCGCCTCGGGCTGGAGCCGCGCTGGTATATCGGCGGTTATGCGCTGATCATGGAAACCATCGTCAAGAATGTCGTGGACGCACACCTGCAGGGCTTCCTGCATCGCCGGAAGGCCCAGGCTGTCAGCGAGGACATCACGGCCATCATGAAGGTCGCCTTCGTCGATATGGACTACGCGATCTCCGTCTATCTGGAAGCGCTGCAGGACGAACGCGTCAAGGCGGAATCGGAACGCGAAACCCTCGCCGACCAGCAGGACGATGCCCTTTCGGCGTTGGACATGTCGCTCAACGGCCTCGCCGGCGGCAATCTGACGGCGCATATCGACGCGGCGCTGGCGCCGAAGTTCGATAACCTGAAATCCAATTTCAACTCGGCGCTCTCGACGCTCGACAAGACGCTCGGCGCCATCGTCGCCGGTGCGGACGAAACCTCGAGCAATGCCAGCGAGCTTGTCTCTGCAACCGACGACATGGCCCGGCGCACCGAGCAGCAGGCTGCCTCGCTGGAGGAAACCGCGGCAGCGCTCGAGGAGATCACGACGATTTCCAAGGAAGCGGCCGTGCGCACCGAGGAGGCCCGGCGTATCGTCGGCACGGCGACCGAGGAAGCACGCCGTTCCGGCGAAGTGGTAGCGAAGGCTGTGTCCGCGATGAGCGCCATCGAGGAATCCTCGCGCAAGATCACCCAGATCATCAGCGTCATCGACCAGATCTCGTTCCAGACCAATCTTCTGGCGCTGAATGCCGGCGTCGAGGCGGCCCGCGCCGGCGATGCAGGCAAGGGATTTGCGGTCGTCGCCCAGGAGGTGCGCGAACTCGCGCAGAAGTCGGCCGATGCGGCCAAGGAGATCAAGTCGCTGATCGACAAGTCCTTCGAGGACGTCCTCACCGGCGTCTCGCTTGTCAACAACACCGGCGAAGCCCTCAAGACGATCGGCGAGCAGGTCACCCATATTAACGGCCACATCGATGCGATTGCCGGCTCGGCGCGCGAGCAGGCGATCGGGATTGCCGAGATCAACACGGCCGTCACCGGCATGGACCAGATGACGCAGCAGAATGCCGCCATGGTGGAACAGACCGCCGCGGCCACGCACAATCTGATGCGGGTCAGCATGAACCTGAAACAGATGGCCGGCCAGTTCACGGTTTCCGACAGGTCGGTATCCGCGCAGGTTGGCGGTCTTTCGCCCTCGCGCCGCCGCGCGGCTTAGTATCCGACAACCGGCGCTATCGTTTCGTCCATTCGCGTGACGGCGCCGCCACGGAATTTCGTACGATCAGATCGGGCCGAAGCAGGATTTCTGTTTCGGCCGGTTGCCCATCGGACAAAAGCTCCAGCAGCAGTGCCATGGCATTCTTGCCGATCAATGTGCGCGGCTGGCGGATCGTGGTCAGGGCGGGCGACATGAAGCTTGCCTGCGGCACGTCATCAAAGCCGGTGACGGAAAAATCCCTCGGAATATCGTAGCCACGCGCCCCAAGACCGATCATCACGCCAATGGCCGTCTGGTCGTTAACGCACATGAAGGCGGTCGGCAGCGTATCGCGCATGAACAGTTGCTCGACGGCCAGACGCCCGCTTTCGATCGTACCGTCACCTTCGAAGACAACACGCAGGTCGGCCGGAACATTCGCCGCGTTCAGGCCAGCCTCATAGCCTTGCCGGCGCCGACCATAAGCAAGTCGCGTGCGCGAATCGCCGATGAAGGCAATCTTGCGGTGCCCTTCCGCGAGCAGCAGGTCCACCACCTTGCGGGCGCCCTCGATGTCGTCGACGCCGACATAGGGGATGCCGCCGTTGAACACCGGTTCGAAAACGCCGACGCTGGGTGGCAGCCGCGCCGTCATCGTCTGATGGCCGAAAGGCAGGATGCCCGTAAACAGGATCAGACCCGCCGCCTGGTTCGAATTGAGGAATTTGAGATATTCTAGCCCGCGCTGGGCGTCATTCTGCGTATGGCCTATCAACACGCCATAGCCATGCGACCGGGCCTCGTTCTCAAGGCCAATCAGGATATTAGAAAAATTCGGGTCTCCGATATCGGGCGCCACGACCAGAATCATGTTCGAGCGGCCAAGCCTGAGGCTGCGCGCCATGGCATTGGTGGTGTAACCGGTGACGGCGATCGCCTGGTTGACCTTCAGTCGCGTCGAGTTCGCCACCTTCTCCGGCGTGTGAATGGCGCGCGAAACAGTCGCGATCGAAACTTCGGCGATCCTGGCGACGTCTTCGATTGTTGCGGGGGTGGAATTCGACACTGGATCTGCCTTGGGTCTCGTCTGCGCGGGACACTACACAGACTCACCCGGAGGTCAAAGCCCGGCAGCAAGAATTCGGCTATATCCCATGATGTAAACCTTTACATGGCCTATGTAAAGGTTTACATAGCGTCTCAAGCGGATGGGAACCGCAGGGAGGACATCATGAATTCGCAGGTCGTCGACGATGGCGCTCCGGTGCTATCAGCGAAGAGAATAGCCAAGTCTTTCAATGGCGTGCAGGTTCTCTTCAGTGTCGATTTCGATCTGCGGGCGGGTGAAGTCCATGCCCTGATGGGTGAAAATGGCGCCGGCAAGTCGACGCTGGTCAAGATTCTCTCCGGTTTCGAGCAGCCTACCTCGGGTGAAATCCTCCTTGACGGCAGGTCGGTCAAGCTGCCGCCAAACGGTGCGGCGGAAGCGCTGGGCATCGTCATCATCCATCAGGAATTCAACCTCGCTGAACATCTGACAGTGACCGAGAGCCTGTTCCTCGGTCGCGAAGTCACCCATTATGGGGTGCTCGATCGCAAGTTCATGCGCGCCGAAACCCGCCGTGTGCTCGACCTGCTCGGTTCGCATGTCGATGAGAACGCCATGATCAGCAGCCTGGCGATCGCCGACAAGCAGATGGTCGAGATCGCCAAGGCGATCAGCCGCGATGCCCGGATCATTTTCATGGACGAGCCGACGGCGGTTTTGTCGCGGGAAGAAACGAACTATCTCTTCAAGCAGGTGCGCAAGCTGCGTGACAAGGGTACGAGCTTCGTCTTCGTGTCCCACAAGCTTGACGAAGTCATGGAGCTGACAGACCGCGTCACCGTGCTGCGCGACGGTCAGTGGATCAAGACGTCGCCGACGGCCATCCTCGACGGCGAGTCCATCGCTCAGCTTATGGTCGGCCGCGAGTTGTCGAAGCTGTTTCCGGCGAAAAACGAGCCGGATGTCGATGAGAAAATCGTCCTCAGCGTCAACGGCCTGGCCACAGGCTATGTGAAGGATGCTAGTTTCGAGGTCCGCAAGGGTGAGATCCTCGGCTTTTCCGGCCTGATCGGCTCCGGTCGGACGGAACTGATGGAGGCGATTGTCGGGCTCAGAAGCCGGGCAGGGGGCGAGGTTGTTGTTCACGGAGAGCACATTCCCGCCGGCGATCCCCATGCCGCCAATCGCAGTGGTCTCGCCTACATGACCAAGGACCGTAAATCGAAGGGCCTGCTGCTCAATTCCCGCATGACCGCCAATCTGACGCTGCAGTCGCTGGAGAAGCACGGCAAGCTTGGCTATCTCAGCCCCGCCAGCGAGGCGGTCGCGCTTGAAAAGGCCCGCCGTCGCTTCGATATTCGCGTGCGCGACGGCAATGTCGTCGCCGGCCGCATGTCCGGCGGCAACCAGCAGAAGCTGCTGCTTGCCAAGGTCATGGAGACCGAGCCGCAGATCATCATCATTGACGAGCCGACGCGCGGCATCGATGTCGGTACCAAGCAGCAGATCTATCATTTCATCTCGGCGCTGGCGCGCGACGGCCGTTCGATCATCGTTGTCTCCTCGGAAATGCCTGAAGTCATCGGCATGTGCACCCGCGTTGCCGTCATGCGCGAAGGTCGCATCGTCGGCATGCTGGAGGGCGACGAGATCAACGAGCAGGAAATCATGCGCTACGCCGCAGGACTGAAGAAAAAGGCAGCCGCCTGAAAAGGCCGCGTGCAAAGCAAAAACAAGTTCCCTTGAGGGAACGAGGCGGGAGGCCGGTTTGGACATGAGTGCGAATGAAGAAGTGCGGGCGATCCGCCGCCGCAGCTGGCGCGATGTCGATCTTCGAGCGGTAGCGCCGTTTGCGGCGCTGATCCTGCTGTTGATCGTCGGCGCCCTGGTCAATCCCAACTTCATTGGAATCACCAACCTCGCGAACGTCGCGACACGCAGCGCCTTCATCGCGATCATCGCCGTCGGCGCCACTTTCGTCATTTCGTCCGGCGACCTCGATCTGTCCGTCGGCTCGATGGTGGCCTTCGTCGCCAGCCTGATGATCCTGTTCATGAATTCCGGCGTGATTGCCGATCCCGCCCTGATGCTGACCGCCGCGATCGTCTTCACCGTCGCCGCCGGTGCCGCCTGCGGGCTGCTGAATGGCCTGATCACCACCGTCGGCAGGATCGAGCCCTTCATCGCCACCCTCGGCACCATGGGCATCTATCGTGGCCTGACCACCTGGCTGTCGCAGGGTGGCGCGATCACGTTGCGCGAGCCGGCGCTGCAGGAAATGTATCGCCCGGCCTATTTCGGCTATATCCTTGGCGTGCCGGTCCCGATCGTTGTTATCCTGGCCGTGACAGCTGTTGCTGCCTTCATTCTTTACCGCACCCGCTATGGCCGCCATGTGGTGGCGGTCGGCTCCAACAGCGACGTCGCCCGCTATTCCGGCATTCCGGTCAACCGGGTGCGCACCATCGCCTTCGTCATCCAGGGCCTGTGCGTGGCGATCGCCGTGCTGCTCTACGTGCCGCGCCTCGGCTCGACTTCGGCGACGACGGGCATCCTGTGGGAACTGCAGGCGATCACCGCGGTCGTCGTCGGCGGCACGGCGTTGAAGGGCGGTGCCGGCCGCGTCTGGGGCACGATCTGCGGCGCCTTCATCCTCGAACTCGTCGGCAACATCATGCTTTTGTCGAATTTCATCAGCGAATACCTGATCGGCGCCATTCAGGGCGCGATCATCATCATCGCGATGCTTGTCCAGCGCTCGCTGGTCAGGAAATCATAAACCCGCGTTTCCGGTCACGGGCCGGAAATTCGGGACACCAGAGATAAAGCATTTCCGGTTCGGAGAAACCGGAAGGCTTGAGCCGGGTCTTAGGGTCGTCCGGCGCTGATTAGAGACCCGAAACACTAGGGAGAGAGAAACATGCGTAAAGGACTATTGGGCGTTGCAGCCATCGCCATCATGGCGTTTGCTGGCGTGGCCCACGCGCAGGAAGAAAAGAAGGTCACGATCGGCGTTTCGATCCCGGCCGCCGACCATGGCTGGACCTCGGGCGTCGTGTTCCACGCCGAGCGCGTCGCCAAGCTTCTGATGGAACAGCATCCGGGCCTCAACGTCATCGTCAAGACCTCGCCGGATCCGGCAAGCCAGGCGAACGCGGTACAGGACCTCGAGACACAGGGTATCGACGCTCTCGTGATCCTGCCGTCCGATCCGGATCCGCTGGTCAACGCCATCAAGGAAGTCAAGGGCAAGGGTACGTTCGTCGCCATCGTCGACCGTGCACCATCGGTCAACGACAACACGGTCCGCGACCTCTATGTTGCCGGCAACAATCCGGCGCTTGGCCAGACGGCCGGTGAATACATCAAGGCAACGACGCCGGACGCCGAAGTCGTCATCATTCGCGGCCTGCCGATCCCGATCGACCAACAGCGCCAGGACGGCTTCGACAAGGGTATCGAAGGTTCCAACGTCAAGGTTCTCGACCGCCAGTTCGGCAACTGGAACCGCGACGATGCCTTCAAGGTTATGCAGGACTACCTGACCAAGTACCAGAAGATCGACGTCGTATGGTGCCAGGACGACGACATGGCCGTCGGCGTTCTGCAGGCCATCGAGCAGGCCGGCCGCAAGGACATCCAGTATGTCGTAGCCGGCGCAGGCTCCAAGGACATGATCAAGAAGGTCATGGACGGCGACAAGATGATCCCCGTCGACGTTCTCTATCCGCCGGCAATGGTCGGCACAGCGCTCGAAATGACTGTTGCCAATTTCTACGGCCAGGTTCCGGTTCGCGGCGTCTACACGATCGATGCGACGCTCGTGACCAAGGACAATGCCAAGGACTTCTACTTCCCGGATTCCCCGTTCTGATCCGGACTTGAGACTTGCACTGCCCGCAGCTTGGTGCTGCGGGCAGTTTTCTTTTGGCTGCGGATTTGTGAAGATTTCGATCCGCGCCGGATTGTCCCCCAGCTCAAACATGATAGCTTTCAGCCGCGCTGCAACGTTTCAGGTTTAGCGACTGCTGTGAGATGTACGTACCGCAGAAACGGTTTTAAGGAATTTTGTTCGCCGGGGTAGAGCGGCGATCATCGATGGAGGAGACGACGGATGAAGACGATCAAGGGCCCGGCCCTATTCCTGGGACAGTTCGCGGGCGATGCCGCCCCCTTCAATTCATGGGATTCGATCACCAAATGGGCGGCGGATTGCGGTTATATCGGCGTTCAGGTGCCGACCTGGGCCGGCCAGCTTTTCGACCTCAGGAAGGCCGCCTCATCGAAGGACTATTGTGACGAATTCGCCGGCAAAGCGCGCGAGAACGGCATCGAGGTGACCGAGCTTTCGACCCATCTTCAGGGTCAACTGGTCGCGGTCAATCCGGTCTATGACGAGGCCTTCGACGGTTTTGCGGCGGCGGAAGTGCGCGGCAACCCGAAGGCGCGCCAGGAATGGGCGGTCGAACAGGTCAAGATGGCGCTGACGGCGTCGAAACATCTCGGCATCAAGGCGCACGCGACCTTCTCCGGTGCGCTCGCCTGGCCTTTCATGTATCCTTGGCCACAGCGTCCCGCCGGCCTCGTCGAGACGGCCTTTGACGAACTGGCCCGCCGCTGGAAGCCGATCCTCGACCATGCCGACGATTGCGGCGTCGATGTTGCCTATGAAATCCATCCCGGCGAAGACCTGCATGACGGCGTCACCTTCGAGATGTTCCTTGACCGTGTCGGCAATCATCCGCGCGCCAACATGCTCTATGATCCCTCGCACTATATCCTGCAGTGCCTGGATTATCTCGACAACATCGACATCTACCACGAGCGCATCAAGATGTTCCACGTCAAGGATGCCGAGTTCAATCCGACCGGACGCCAGGGCGTCTATGGCGGCTATCAGGGCTGGGTCAACCGGGCCGGCCGCTTCCGCTCGCCGGGCGACGGCCAGGTCGATTTCGGCGCGGTCTTCTCGAAACTGACCGCTAATAACTTTGACGGCTGGGCTGTCGTCGAATGGGAATGCGCGTTGAAGCACCCGGAGGATGGTGCCCGTGAAGGTGCCGAGTTCGTCAAGCACCATATCATCCGCGTTACCGAAAAGGCCTTCGACGATTTTGCCGACGCCGGCACCGACGACGCGGCCAACCGGCGCATGCTGGGACTTTGAGTCGCTTCAGGGCCCCTCTGTCGGCTGCGCCGACATCTCCCTCTCAAGGGGGATGATCAGCCGCAAACTTCTGTGCCCGTAAGGGAAAAGAATAATCTCCCCCCTTGAGGGGGCGATGTCACGCAGTGACAGAGGGGGGTAAACCTTCCGCATCTTCAAAAATCCAAGGGAGAAAACAATGGCAATCGAAGGAAGCTCTTCGGAAACCCGCGAAAAGCGCATTCGTCTCGGCATGGTCGGTGGTGGTTCCGGCGCGTTCATCGGCGCGGTTCACCGCATGGCCGCCCGTCTTGACGACCATTTCGAACTTGTCGCAGGCGCCCTGTCGTCGACGCCGGAAAAGGCTCAGGCATCCGGCCGCGAACTCGGCCTTGATCCGTCGCGCAGCTATTCCGATTTCAAGGAAATGGCGATCCGTGAAGCCAAGCTGAAGAACGGCATCGAGGCCGTCGCCATCGTCACGCCGAACCATGTGCATTACGAAGCGGCACGCGAATTCCTCAAGCGCGGCATACATGTCATCTGCGACAAGCCGCTGACCTCGACGCTTTCGGACGCGAAGAAGCTGAAGAAACTGGCCGACGAAAGCGGTGCGCTGTTCGTGCTCACCCACAACTACACCGGTTATCCGATGGTCCGCCAGGCCCGTGAGATGGTCGCCAATGGCGATATCGGCGTCGTGCGTCTCGTCCAGATGGAATATCCCCAGGATTGGCTGACCGAGAATATCGAACAGTCCGGCCAGAAGCAGGCCGCGTGGCGCACCGATCCGTCGAAGTCGGGAGCCGGCGGTTCCACCGGCGATATCGGCACCCACGCCTATAATCTCGGCGCCTTCGTCTCCGGTCTGGAACTGGAAGAGCTCGCCGCCGATCTCGACAGTTTCGTCGAAGGCCGTGCGCTGGATGACAACGCCCATGTGATGATGCGCTTCAGGGCCAAGGATGGCCAGCGGGCCAAGGGCATGCTCTGGTGCAGCCAGGTTGCCCCCGGCCATGAGAACGGCCTGATGGTCCGCGTCTACGGTACCAAGGGCGGCCTGGAATGGACCCAGAAGGACCCGAACTATCTGTGGTACACGCCGTTTGGTGAGCCGAAGCGCCTGATCACCCGCGCCGGTGCGGGCGCCGGGGCCGCTGCCGTCCGCGTATCGCGCATTCCGTCCGGTCATCCGGAAGGCTATCTCGAGGGCTTTGCCAACATCTACACCGAAGCCGCGCGCGCGATCTATGCCAAACGCAAGGGTGAGGCCGTCGATCCGGCTGTCATCTATCCGACAATCGACGATGGCATGAAGGGCATGGTGTTCGTCGATGCCTGCGTGCAATCGTCGAAGCGTAATGGCGCGTGGGTGAAGGTCTAAGCTCCACGACGAGCTTTAGCGGGTTCGCGCCTGTATGATGAATATGGCGAACGGCGCGAACCTGGCTCAGCATCTCGAAATCCTTGTCACCGAGCAGGTGACGAGGGGCAGTTTCCGCGGCAGAATGCTGCGGGAGGAGAATGTCATGATCCATGATGAGAAGACGCGACTGGCGGCGCTCGATTTGTCGATTGCGCGTGGGCTTGAGGATATGGAAGCCGACCGCCTCAAGCCCGCTCAGGCCGTGCTGGATCGCCTTGTCGCCAAGTATGAAGGTAAGGCAAAAGACAGCCCTTCATAACGGCTGTTTTCGCCGACGCAGCCCCCAACATCATAATCCTGCATATCCTCAATGGTGTTCAGGACTACGAGGCCATTCTTTTTCCTGAAACATCCCATCTTGTCGCGACCTGATCGCATCCTGCCCACGCGATGTTGACTTTTCTGAAAATCGCCGTACTGCAACGTTGCAGTAGCCGCCTGTCATCTGGAGTATCCATGATCGATCCCAAGACCCTTTCCGAGCGTTTCCC
>NZ_DATJDJ010000071.1:0-45558 GCF_035497515.1 Pararhizobium sp.
GAGGGCTTGGCCAGCGACTGGTACCATTCGCCGGGGATGTTGTTGATGCCGATGAGCAGGCCGCAGCCCAGAACGCCGGCGACGAAGAGAATATGGATGACGATACGGTTCATGCGACGGAGGTAGAGCCGGACGCTCCCAAGTCCAGTCTGCAACATCCGCCTGCCTTTCGCAGGCACTCCTTCGCCCCCATATGACCCTCATGAACCAGAACTTCCGCATTCGCCTTGCCGACGCCGAGGACCTGCCCATGATCGGCGAAATTCTCGTCGAAACCTGGCGGCACACCTTTCGCGGCATCATCGATGACGCCTTTCTTGCCGGCATGAGCGAGCAGGATCAGATGATGCGCCACACGCGCCGCATGGGCATTGCAGGTGTTGGCTATCAGGCTGGCGTGGATACCGACGGCCTGATCGGGTTTGCCAATTATGGGCCTGCCCGAGGGTCGGCGTCGTCCGCCACGATGGAACTCTATTCACTCTACATTCGCCCGGCCGCTCAGGGAATCGGCCTCGGCAAGGCACTGGTCAAGGCAGCCGCCACGGACTGCCGGAACCAGGGCGCAGATGGCCTTTTCGCCTGGGTGCTTGCGGAAAACGCCAATCGGGGATTTTACGAACATCTCGGTGCCACTGCGGCTGCCCGGTCAACGATCCGCGTCGGCAGTCGCGATCATGAGCAGGTTGCCTATGTCTGGCCAGACCTTGAACGGCTTCTCGACATCTGATCCCCGCTCAGCCGAGGCGGACAATATGCTGGTCCCAGGCCACGTCGCTCCTCGTCCCGCCAAACCGTCCGTCATAGGACGAGGCGACGAAGCCGTTTTCCGCCGGCGCGATCCCAGCCGCATCCGCCAAGATTGCCTGCCGCAAAACCTTGCCCGTCCTCGCATCGACCGTCACTTCCGACCCGCCCTTCGGCGATGTCAGGCCGATGAGCCCGTCGCGACGATTGACGGCGATGGCGCCGACATAATTGGCAAGCGCCAGCGTCACCTCCTCGGGCAGGTCGAGGAAACGGATATCCTCGCCCACGGAGAAGGAACCGGCAAGCGGCGGCAGGTCGTTGCGCGCGCCCTCGTACTGGCAGGCAAACCAGATCTTGCCGTCAGCGTCGATATCGACATGGCGAGTCGAGAGCTGGCGCAATCTGGCCGGCATGACATGCCGTTCGATCAGGCTGCCGGCCCGCGTATCGATCAGCGCCAGCGACGGCTCCATATGGTCGAGATTGAGCTTGGTGCGGCCGAAATCCGGATGCGTCTCGATGCCGCCATTGGCGACGACGAGCATCTGTCCATCGGCGCCAAGCGTCATGTCATGCGGCCCGATGCCGTAGGACGGGAACTCACCGATCCGCGCAAAGCCATCAGTCGCATCATAGACCCCGATCATGCCGCGATTGTCGTCGAAGTCGTTTTCCGTCGCATAGAGCAGACGCCCGTCGGCGGAAAAGCAGCCATGCCCGTAGAAGTGCCTACCTTCGACCGAGGTAATGACGACCGGCTCTATGCTGCCATCCGGCGCAAGGATCATCGCGAACGTCCCCGGACGGCGGGCAAAGGCGACGGCACGATTGGAAACCGGGCTATAGGTCAAACCATGGGCGCGGGCCGGCAGCGCGACGCGGTCAATGATCGCACCTTCCTCGCTCAGCATCGCCACGCCATAGGCGCCATCGGGCGACCGGAACCCGGAAGCATAGATGGCCTGGGCGCGCGACAGCGCAAAAGCCGCCTGCGGTGCAAGCGTCGCAACCCAGGCAGCCCCGGCCATCTTCAGGAAATCCCGACGGTCGGTCAGGATCGGGCCTATCGATGTGCTTTGCTTCATGATGAAGATACCGTCTTTGCGGGGCCGCGGCGCCTTACTCGTCCTCCGTCATTCCTGTGCTCGTCACAGGAACCCAGCCACGCGAAGTCCTTCGCGTGAACTTCAGTCTTTGGCGGCGCAAGAAGAAGCGCCACGGTGCCCCTATAGCACATCTTCTTTTCAGAGCTACAGCCAGCCCCGCCGCTTGAAATAGAGAAACGGCAGGAAGGCCGACAGCACCATCATCCCAAGCGCCATCGGATAGCCGAACTGAAACTTCAGTTCCGGCATGATCTCGAAATTCATGCCGTAGATCGATGCAACCAGCGTCGGCGGCAGAAAGACGACGGCAGCCACCGAAAAGATCTTGATGATCTGGTTCTGCTCGAGGTTGATCAGCCCCAGCGTCGCGTCGAGCAGGAAGTTGATCTTGTTCGACAGGAACAGCGCATGATCGCCGAGCGACGCCGCATCGCGCTGGATCAGCTTGACGCGCTGGCGGCTTTCCTTGATCGCCTTGCGGGTGCCGATGCCGTCGAGCGCCGTGTGATAGGCAACCAGGCGGCTGACGCTGACCAGGCTTTCGCGGATGACTGTCAGCAGATCGCCCTTCTGGCCGATCTGTTCGATCAGCGACTGCAGGTCGCGGGTCTTCTTCGTCACCGTCGCATTGGTCTTGCGGAACACCTCGCGCGAGATGCCGTCGACCTCGTTGCCGACGCGCTCGAGCGCATCCGCCGTCCGGTCGATCACGGCTTCGAGCAGGCCGATCATGGTCAACTCGCCGGTTTCGCAGGAGGCACCGTTCAGCTTTTGCATCCGGGCCGCATAGATGTGAAACGGCTTTGGATCGGCATGGCGCACCGTCACCAGCATCGTGCCCTTCAGGATGAAGGTGATGGGAACCTTGACCGGGTAATCGCCGTCCAGCTCGGTGGCGGCGGTCATGGTCATGAACTCGGCGCCGTCCTCCTGGTAGAGGCGGGCGGAAAGCTCGATTTCCTGCATTTCGTCACGGGTCGGGATTTCAATGCCGAGATGCTGCTCGACGACGCGTGTTTCGTCCTGGGCGGGATTGAACAGATCGAACCATACGACCGGAGAGGATTCGGCCAATTCCATGGCGTCGATGAGGACGAGTTGGTTGCTCTGGCTTTTGTAGATGCGCAGCATATCGGGTTCCAATCTGGCAAGTCTATCGACCGCCAGCGGCACCCCTTGCTATCAGGGCCAGACGGTCGAAAAAATCGAAGAGATACTTCGACTGTCGGGGTTCATGATCAGGTGATCCTTGTTTGGCCGTGTTCGCTGGGAACACGACCGACCCATTGCGCCAATATCACTGTCCTGTCAACCGCTTGACCAGCGCGGAATGTCGCCCCGCCATGGCCTGGCCCGCTCAGTCGCCATCCGCAAACGAGAAGCCCGAAGTCAGCCCGATCGCCGCGCCGAAATCGAGGTTCAGGCGCTGCAACACATCGTTGGTGTTCTGCAAAATGCGGTTCAAAAGCGCCCGCTGTTCATCGTCGGCGATGGCCTCATCGATCGGCAGATCGATCTGGTCGGCATCATCGACGATCGCCTGCAGCACGTAGTTGACCGCGCCGACCACCGACTGGTCCTCCTTCGGGAGCAGCGCTTGCATGTCGGCGGTATTGAACAGCGTCTGCAGCGCCAGGAAGTTCGCCGACAAAGCCGGCATCGTGTTGCCCGAGCGCCAGTAGATCGCCAGCTTCGGATGGCCCTTGTCCGGCTCGCCCTTGATGATGCCGGCATAGAACGGTCGCAACCGCTGGTCGCGAATGCTTTCGACGCCGTGGACGAGGATGCCCAGGAGTTCGGTCGCGGCTTCCTTGCCGTCACGGTAGAGCGGATTGTCCGGACCGGGTTTCTTCCAGGCCGCCTGGATGCCATCTGGCTTTTCCCATTCGGCGCTCAGCTCAGTGGCGATGGATTTCAGATTGTCGGCGATGGCTGTGCCGTAGCGGCAACGAAAGCCATTCTTCTCCGTGGCCAAGACTTCCGCCCCGGTGCCGTAGAGCACATATTCCAGCGCACCCAGCCCCTGCGTCGCGACGCTTTTGCCCTTCAGCGTTTCCGCCGATGTCGCGGTCTCGTCGCTCGCCGCCAGAATGCGCTGAACCTGTTTCAGACCAGTGCTCTTGCGGTCGGGAAAGAACAGGAAGCGTTCGAAGCGATTGCCCTCGGTGACCGGCCCGACGCGAACGATCTCGATCGTCGACCATTGCTGCACCACCTCGTCGAACGTCATCTGGACATCGCCCAGCGTCTCCTCCGACGGCTTCTCGCACAGCATATGCGCGGCCTCGGCGAGCGATTCGGCCCCTTCCATCAGGTCGCGGTAGCCAGGACGGATGAAATCGTCGACGGCCTTTTCCATGACGCCGGGCACGGCTTCCTGCTTCAGGCTGGCGCGCGGCGGTGGAGCGTCTTCGGCATCCTCGGCAAAAGCGGAAAAGGACAGCGTGGCGGACAGGATGAGGCTTAGAAGCACTGTGGGCCGATGGCGCATCAAAGGGACTCCAGGAATGTGATCAAGGCTTGCCTATCGGCTTTTTCGAGAGCGGCAAAGCGGTCGCGGGCCTTTAGCGCCTCGCCACCGTGCCAGAGAATGGCTTCCGTGAGGTTGCGCGCACGGCCGTCATGCAGAAAGAACGTGTGCCCGCTCACCACCTTCGTCAAACCGATACCCCAAAGCGCCGGCGTGCGCCATTCCCTGCCAGAGGCTTCGCCCACCTGCTGGCCATCGGCAAGCCCCTCGCCCATGTCGTGCAGCAGAAAGTCGGAATAGGGCCAGATCAACTGGAACGCATGCGCCTTGTTGCCGGCATCGCGGCGGGTGACGAATTTGGGGACATGGCAGGAAATGCAGCCGCTATCATAAAAGACCTTCTTGCCATCAAGCGTCTCCGGAAAACTCGCCTTGCGGCGGGCGGGTACTGCCAGGTTTTCCGAATAGAAGGTGATGAGGCCAAGCACCGGATCCGGCGCCTCCGTATCCCCCAGCCGCGCCTGGACGCCATCGGCCATCGACAGACATGTGGCCTGCGCAGCCGTGCAGTCGCCATGATTGCGCTCGACAGCGGGCGAGGAAATACCGATATCGCCGGCCAAAGCTTCCGCCGCCTGCTGACGAACCGAGGCCGTCTGCGCCTTCCAGCCAAATCGCCCCAGCACCAACTGTCCGGACTGCGGATCACGCACCACCGACGCCTTGCCGCTGATCCCGTCGCCGTCCCGGTCATCGGGATCGGCGTTGGCGATTATATCGGCGGAATGAATAGCCTCGACCAGCCCAAGCCCGCCCATTGCCTGCGTCACACGCGGCGACAGCGTCGTTGCGGTATCGAGCGGCCCGTAGCCCAGCCCCTCGATCGCATATTGCGGCTGGCGCAGCGACACTGCCTCCCCGCCGGCGAGCGTCACCGTCTTTTCGGTATAGGTAATCGTCATATGGCCTTCGGCGGGAAGGCCGGGCACCGCGCTATCCTGTAACTGTGCCCCATAGACGGGGTCAGGAAAGTTCAGCACGGTATGCGAAACGATCGCCTGCCGCTCGGCTTCCGTCGCCGCCGGCCGGGCCAGCCGCAGGAACATCGACGTCGCGTCAGTTGCCCCTTCCGGCGGATGACCGCGACCATCCTTCAGATGGCAGGTCTGGCAGGCGCGGGCATTGTAGAGCGGCCCCAGCCCGTCCGATGCCTGTGTCGAGGAAGGCGAGGAAACCCAGAGCTTGCGAAACAGCGCATTGCCGAGCTTGAAGCTTTCTTCCTCGGCAAAGCTGATATTGGCGGAAAACTGGGAGAAGCTGTCCTGATTGGCCGACGCGATCGACGTGCCGGCCCCACCCGCCATGGCCTCGAACTTTTCCGCCCTGGTGAAATTGGACGTCGGACGGGTGACGGCGGCGACGCGCTTGCGGTCGATTTCGGACAGGTCGGTGCGCGAGAATTCCAGATCGTCCACGCGGCTTTCGGTGCTTGCGGGGGCTTTACCCCCCTCTGCCCTGTCGCGCATCCCCCCCTCGAGGGGGGAGATGTCACGCGGTGACAGATGGGTGTGAGCCGCGTCAAACTCGATACTCGCCCCCGAAGCCCAAACGGAAAAGCCGCCCGCCGTGCAACAGAGTGCGGCGGCGAGCGGCAGGACCAGACGGGGAAAGCCCCAAGTTTTCATTCAGAAAACCGGGCCACCATTTCGTGGCAGCCCGCCTTTGCGTGCTTATTGGAAGACAGCGTTAGGATCATCCAGGCTGTCGGAACCTTCAAGCTCGATCGTGCCGAGATCCAGCGACGCAATGACGCGCTCGACCGTCTTGGCCTGGGCGACGAGGCCGTCGATGGCAGCCTGGACGACAGCGGTGCCCTCGGCATTGCCCTCGGCGATCATCTGATCGTATTTTTCGACCGTGTCGCCGCGCTTGGCCATTGCCTGCATCGCAGCGACTGTCGTCGCCAGCTTCTCCTTCATTTCCTTGTCGAGCGCCGGGTCCTTGGCGGCCACGAGTTCGGAGAGCGACGGGCCGGTCAGCTTGGTGCCGTCGACCTTGGTATAGTCGCCAAGATAGGCGGCCTGGATGCCGATCGCGTCGTGCAGATGCGAGTTGTAGGTGTTGTCGGAAAAGCAATCATGCTCTTCTTCCGGATCATGCAGCAGAAGGCCGAGCTTCATGCGCTCGCCGGCCAGTTCGCCATAGGACAGCGAGCCCATGCCGGTCAGGATGGCGGCGATGCCGGCCTTGGCGTCACCCTCGACATTCTTGGTGGCGGCGCCATCCGGCGCCCAGTTGGCGGCCATTTCCTTGAGGTCGGAAACCAGGAGAGCGCTGGCAGCCTTCAGGTAGGCGGCGCGGCGGTCGCAATTGCCGTTGGTGCAGGCCTTGGTGTCATAGTCGGTATGGGGGCGGTTGCCGGCGCCCGGGCCGTTGCCGTTCAGGTCCTGGCCCCAGAGCAGGAATTCGATGGCGTGATAGCCGGTGGCGACGTTCGCCTCGATGCCGCCGGCTTCCTGCAGGGTGCCCGACAGGAATTCCGGCGTGATGCTGGTCGCATCGACATCCTTGCCATCGATCTTGATCGACGTGTTGGCGATGACATTGGCGGTGAACAGCGCGTTCTCGTCGCTTTCGGCACCATAGCTCGGATCGACATAATCGATCAGGCCTTCGTCCAGCGGCCAGGCATTGACCTTGCCTTCCCATTCGTCGACGATCGGGTTGCCGAAACGGTAGACTTCGGTCTCCTGGTAGGGGTTGCGGGCAACCAGCCAGGCGTCGCGCGCAGCCTTCAGCGTCGCTTCGCTCGGTGTCGCGATCAGCGCCTCGATTGCCTTGTCGAGCGCTTCCGCCGTCGATAGCGCATCGCTGTATTTCGCATGCGCGACCTCGGCATAATGCTTGACGACGGCGGCCGCGTCGGTGGCCGCCTGCGCCGGCTGCAAGGCCAGCAAGGACGTCGCGGTGGCCAGCGCCAGTGCGGCACTGCGAAGGAATGATGTGGTCATGACCTCTCCTGATGTCTTTCCGAATGGATTCGGTGTTCCCCGCCGCCCGAAATCCCCGTCGCGCGAGCCGCGCTGCCCGGGATGTGGGCGTGGCTATTCAGCCCGGTTTTCATGAACCAAAACTAAACTTGTGTCAAAGCGTATAGTTTAGAACATTTTCAATGTGGGAGGGCAGGCCCCCCTCATGCCGGAGCCCATCTTTACCCACCGGATGACCGCGCACTTTCCAGCGGAAATCTGGGCTGCGGTGATTTCGGACTCATAAATCCGAAATCGTATACGAAAAGCCCTGTCAGCCCTTGCGGCCCATCATGCAGAAGAAGAAGCCATCCGTATCGGTCGAGGCCGGCGTCAGCGTCACGCTCTTCATGTCCGCCGACCAGGGCTGGCGCTTGTCGGTGCCGAACAGGTCGGCCCAGGCGTCGGCGGCCGACAGGATTTCGAATTCGGGGTTTTCCTCGCAGAAGGCAAAGACCTGCGCCTCGTTCTCCTGCGGCAGGATCGAACAGGTGACATAGATCAGGTGACCGCCGGGACGGACGAAGGTTGCGGCACCGGCAAGCGCCTCCCGCTGCTGGCCAAGCCGCTCGTCGAGATTCCTCTGCGTCAGCCGCCATTTGGTGTCCGGGCGGCGGCGCCAGGTGCCGGTGCCGGTGCAGGGCGCATCGACGAGAACGCGGTCGCAGCGTCCGGCAAGCGGCTTCAGGCCTTCCAGCCGGTCGTGGACCTGGACATTGCGCGTGCCCGCCCGCTTCAGGCGTTCGATGATCGGGGCAAGCCGCTTGCGGTCGGTGTCATAGGCGTGGATCTGGCCCTTGTTGTTCATGGCGGCTGCCATGGCCAGCGTCTTGCCGCCACCGCCGGCGCAATAGTCCAAGATCTGGTCGCCTTCCTTCGGCATGACGAGATCGGCGACGATCTGCGACCCCTCGTCCTGGACTTCGAACCAGCCCTTTTCAAAGGAGATTTCGGCGGTAACGTTGGGAAGGCGCGAAGCCCCCTCGCCCGCCTGTACCCGCACGCCGTTGCGGGCGATCGCGGTCGGCTGGACGCCACTGCGGTCGAGCGCCTTCAACACCTTGTCGCGAGATGCCTTGAGTGTATTGGCGCGCAGGTCGAGCGCCGGCCGGCCAGCCAGCGCCTGTGCTTCGGCCAGCCACTCATCCTCGAAATTCTCCTCGAAGGACGGCTGCACCCATTCGGGGATGTCGCCCTGTATATGCGGCGGCGCATCCTCGAGCCTGCGGCTGGAAAAAGCTGTAATCATCGCCTCGGTCAGGGGCTCGGGGGCGAACCTGTCGCCCTCCAGTTCCTTTGCCAGCCGGTCCGGCGAAACGCCCCACTGGCGGAACATCACCGCGTGGCCGAGCGCCGTGGCGCTGTCGCTGTCCATCAGAAAGGCATGCGACAGTTTCATCCGCAGCGCGTCATAGACGATATTGCCGATTGCCGCCCGGTCGCCGGACCCCGCGAAGCGGTGTGCCAGCCCCCAATCCTTGAGGGCATCGGCTACGGGACGCTTGCGCGTCTCTATATCGGCAAGAACCTCAATGGCTCCGGCGAGCCTGCCACCCAGTCGCATCTTTCAAACTCCATTTTCCGCCGTGGTAGCGGTGATGGACGTCAAGAGCAAGCCGGCAGTGCCGGCGCTTGACGATTGCTGACCAGTTGCGAGGCGTGAGCGCTACAGCGCCGCGCGTCAAATATGACCCGCAAAGGCCGCTGTAACAATTATGCAGTAGGGAAAACCGGTGGTCTTCCGATCACCCAGATCGAAGTCGGCCGGAACAAGATCCAGACGAACGTGTTTCAGCTTAGCCGAGAACGCGATAACAGACGCTGGCGGTTCCCGAACGGATCATGCCGATATGGGAAGCGGCGGCCTTGGAGAGATCGAGGACACGGCCGCGAATGAAAGGGCCACGATCGTTGATGCGAACGACAACCGTCTTGCCGTTGCGCTTGTTGGTGACGGCGACCTTGGTGCCGAACTTGAGATTGCGGTGGGCGGCGGTCAGGTAGGAAGCATTCATGCGCTCACCCGATGCCGTGCGCGACGACAGGGCGTACCAGGAAGCGCCGCCACAGCCTTTTCCGGCTGCCTGGCTTGGTGTCACGAATGTAAGAGTTGCCCCCACGGCAAACGCTGCTGCCAGCGCAGCAGAAGTGATTTTCATCTTGATCAAACAGATGACCCCTTCGTTTGAAATTTAGTCAAGTCTTACGAAGGGTGTGCTTGTCACCGTCAAAAATGGCGAAAAAGTGCTTCAACCTTTAACCTTGGATTAGGAATTATTGACGATCTGCAAAAAATTAAAATTACGAAATCTTCAATGACTGTCACAAATCCGCAGAAGTGCTTTGGAATCAGTCGTTAACCGAAAACGGCCAGCCGACACTTTCCCGAACGGGCACGCGCATATAAAAAGCGATTCAATTTTTTGAAATTGGCTAAATCCGGCGGATTTGGAAGCTAAAGAAACAGCCAGTCGCGCATAGGTTGCATTCTAAAAGAAGAATAAAAACGGATGATCTTCCGTTGCGGGCAGGCAAGAACTGGAGAAGTCCGGTTATATTAACAGGCGAATGCACGAGACTTTCGTGAAAAAACCGGACACTATTCCAGCGCCGATTTACTTGACAGATCATCCCCGCCAGCTGTCATTCCCCCACAAATCCTCTAGCGAAATCCGATAGTCGGGGAAACGGAAGACATAGCCGGCGTCTCGCAGTCGGGCGTTGGAGACGCGTTTGTTCTCGCCATAGAAGGAGCGCGCCATCGGCGAAAGCTCGGCGGTTTCAAAGGGAATTTCCGGAGGCGGCGTGACACCCATCAGCCGAGATGCTTCCAGCACCACATCCTGCGGCGGCGCCGGCTCGTGATCGGTGACATTGAAGATCCCGCCCATCGACCGTTCCGACAGAAACAGCGCGGCGCCGGCAATATCCTCGACGCGGATGCGATTGAAAACCTGGTTCGGCTTGACCAGCCGGCGCGCCGTGCCGGCGGCGATGTTGCAGAAAGCGTTGCGGCCGGGGCCATAGATGCCGGAGAGGCGCAGGACGGCGACCGGGATATTGTTGTCGCGCCCGAAAGCAAGCCATGCCTGTTCGGCAGCGACGCGTTCGACGGAACGGGCCGAGACCGGTTCCAGCGAGGCATCCTCCGTCACCCAGGCGCCGCCATGATCACCATAGACGCCGACAGTCGAGAGATAACCCGCCCATTCCAGGTTCGGCATCAGGTCGAGCAGCGGCGGCGCGTCCGCACGCATGATCGGATCGCCGTCGCGGCCGGGCGCGATCGACTGGATCAGATGTGTCGTGCGCTGCATGACAGCCGCAAGCTCCGGCGAAATGGTCACGCCATCGTAGACGAGCGCATCGATCCCCGTGGACTCGATGGCGGCGCACTTGTCGGCCGAGCGGGTGGTGCCAATGATCGACTGCGCCAGCGGCAAGAAAGCCTTTGCGATCGCCTTGCCGGAAAAACCGGCACCGAGAACCAGAACATGCATCAGACCACCCCTGCCAGTTTCCATTCGGCGAGCACGTCCAAATCGGTCTCGCTTTGCCGTCTTGCCGCAAATTGCTTGAAATCGCCAGAGGGCATAAGGCGCGACAGAGCCCAGATCGCCATCGCCCGGACGACGGGGGACGCATCCTGCGCCAACGCCAGGCATGGCTCAAGCAGCGTGGTGTCATCCGAATTTCCCGCCGCGATCAGACAGTTGCGAACGAAGCGGTCGCGGCCGATGCGCTTGACCGGCGAGCCCGAGAAGAACGTCCGGAACGTCGCATCGTCGAGCCCCAGCAGATCGGAGAGCTGCGGCTCCTTCAGGTCGTCACGCGCCTGCAGCTTCATTTCCGAAGCGGTGGCAGCAAACTTGTTCCAGGGACAGGCGGCCAGGCAGTCGTCGCAGCCATAGATCCGGTTGCCGATCTTCGGGCGCAACTCCGGGTCGATCGACCCCTTGTGCTCGATCGTCAGGTAGGAAATGCAGCGGCGCGCATCGATCCGGTAGGGGCCTGGAAAAGCATCGGTCGGACAGGCATCGAGACAGGCGCGGCAGGAGCCGCAATGATCCCGCTCAGGCGTGTCGATCAGCAGTTGGGCGGTAGTGAACAGGCTGCCGAGAAACAGCCAGGAACCGAATTCGCGGCTGACGAGATTGGTGTGCTTGCCCTGCCAGCCGAGACCCGCCTGTTCGGCGAGCGGTTTTTCCATCACCGGTGCCGTATCGACGAAGACCTTGACATCTTCGCCCGCCCGCGCCGCAAAACGCGTCGCGATCTCCTTCAGCCGGCCCTTGATCAGATCGTGATAATCGCGGTTGCGGGCATAGACGGAAATGGCGCCACGGTCCGGCCGATCCTGAAGCGCCCGCGGATCCTCGTCCGGCCCGTAGTTCATGCCGAACAGCACGATGGAGCGGACATCGCCCCACAGCACGCGCGGATCGGCCCGGCGCTCCGCCGTCTCGGCCATCCAGTCCATCGTCCCGTGGAAATCCTGCGCGAGAAAATCGGTCAACCGCTCCGGCGCGCGCGGAATGGAATCAGGCAGCGTGACGCGACAGACGTCGAACCCCTTCTGCCGGGCCTCGTCCTTCAGGAAGCTGGTCAGCGTCCGCCGTTTCTTGTCCTGCTTCTCCTCATGGAGGGCATCGCCAGGCACGGACATCTCCTAAAACTGAGCAAGAGTCGAAAGCGCCTCGGCGTCTTTCGGCATCATGTCCTAGAAATCCAGATCGGCGTAGTGAGACACCGGCGTCACGCCGCGCACGCGCTCGGCCAGGAGCGGACGGAAGGACGGGCGCGACTTCAGCCGCTGGTACCAATCCTTGACGGAGGGCACTTCCGACCAGTCGATCTCGCCGAGATAATCCAGCACAGAGATGGCTGCGGCGGCGGCGAGATCGGCATAGGAAAGCCGGTCGCCAGCCAGATAGGTCCGCGAGCCGGCAAGCCAGCCGAGATATTTCAGATGTTGGCGGATGTTCGAGCGTGAGGTGCGCAGCACTTTCGAATCCGGCGCGCCGCCGCCCTGATCCGGCGTCATCTGCAGCTTGAAAATGCGCTCCCGCACCAGCGGCCGCGTCACGTCGGCCTCCATCTTCTGCAGGAACCATTCAGCCAGCCGGCGGATTTCCGCACGCTGGAAGGGATCCTCGGCCAGAAGCCGGCGATCGCGCTTCAGGACGCCGTTGGTCTCGTCGAGATATTCGGAGATCACCGTGGCGCCACAGAGCGCGCGCATGCTGTCATCGACATAGACGGGCAGCGTTCCGGCCGGGTTGAGGGTCAGGAAATCGCGCCGCTTCTCCCAGGGCTGCTCCTCGGCCAGTTCCGTCTGATAGCCGTATTCCGAAAGGATCAGGCGAACGAACCGGGACGCTGTGGACATGGGGTGGTGATAGAGTGTCGGCATCGGATATCGGTTTTCGTCAGTTCGATTGGGAGGGAACGGTTATGGCGCACAGGTTTCGTCTGGCCACGGCGCGTTTGAAAAAGCTATAGGAAGTTGCTGCCGCAAACACAAGCGAATCAGCCAACGCCCTTCGGTGGTCCAGACCCTAACCTCCAATGCTTCAGGGATACTTAATTTCATGGCCGATCAATCGATCATCAGCGCGCTTATCCTCGGCCTCATCGAAGGCCTGACGGAGTTCATCCCAGTGTCCTCGACGGCGCATGTTCTGCTCGCCGGTCATTTCCTCGGCTTCAAATCGCCCGGCAACACATTCGCCGTCCTGATCCAGCTCGGCGCGATCCTCGCGATCCTGCTCGTCTATTTCCAGCGGCTGCTGTCGATCGCGCTTGCCCTGCCGTCCAGCGCCAAGGCACGGGGCTTCGTGCTCTCGGTCCTCATCGCCTTCCTGCCGGCCGCCGTGATCGGCGCCATTTCCCATGATTTCATCAAGAGCGTGTTGTTCGAAACGCCGATGCTGATCTGCGTCGTCCTCATCGTCGGCGGCATCATTCTCTATGCGATCGATCGCATGCCTTTGAAACCCATCTATCGCGACGTGATGGATTATCCACCCTCGCTGGCCCTGAAGATCGGTCTGTTCCAGTGCCTGGCGATGATCCCCGGCACGTCGCGCTCCGGCGCCACCATCGCCGGCGCGCTTCTGATGGGTACCGACAAGCGTTCTGCGGCCGAATTCTCCTTCTTCCTCGCCATGCCCACCATGCTCGGCGCATTCACGCTCGATCTCTACAAGAACCGCGATGCGCTCAGCTTCGACGACGTTTCGCTGATCGCCATAGGCTTCATCGCCGCCTTCGTCTCGGCCCTGTTCGTCGTGCGCTCGCTTCTGAACTTCGTCTCCAGCCGCGGCTTCGCGCCGTTCGCCATCTGGCGTATCCTTGTCGGCACGGCGGGCCTGGTCGGCCTCTGGTTGCTTGGCTGAGCGCAATAAAAAACCGCGCGCATCCCGATGAAAGGATGCACGCGGTTCCTGGCCCCCGCCATAAAGGAGAACCGTCCCGGTGAAGGACGGAAATGTCTTACTTGTCGAGTGATCCGATCGACGCGGTCGTGCAGGGATCGACGCCATAGGCCGGCGCGCAGCTGTGGTTGCTGGCAACCGTCTTCGGTGCGGCGAACGACCCAGCCAGAACGATAAGTGCCGCGCACGCAAAGAAAATCGCGATCGATTTACCCATGGAAAAAGTGCCTCTCAAGATGAATGTGATGGCGCCGGCCGGTCTCTCAACCGAACGATGCGGCGCGGCTGCTGTCTAGGCGCTGGCACCGTCGTTATCAATATCGAGACATGTTGAATCGACGGTAAATGCCAATCGCTTTTTTAAGTGAGGCAGAAACGCAACGCTTTTTCAAATCGGACAAAAAGAAACCGCCGGTGGAGGCCGGCGGTCGTGATTGCAACCCGAGTTAAAGGGGTGAAAATCGCCCTCAGGCGGCGCTTCCGGAGCGGCTGTACTGGCCCTGCGGACGGTAGCGAACCATGTAGGACGGCAGCACGGATTCGACCGACGTGCCCTCGATGCCAAAGGCCTTCAGCGTGCGGCCTTCCGACTGCGCGGCATCGGACACGACATTGTCGGCCTTCAGGAGCGTGACCTGGTCGACCGTCAGCGGCGGCGTGATGAACGGGATCATCGAGGCAACCGAGCCGATCATCGAGGCGATGCCGAAGGGTAGCGGCAGGAGCATGCGCTTGCGGTCGATGACCTTCATCATGATCTCGAGACAGTCCTTGAAGGTCAGCACGTCTGGGCCGCCGATCTCGTAGATCCTGCCGCGGGCGACCTTGCCTTCGACGGAGCGGACGACCGCTTCGGCGACATCCGTGACATAGATCGGCTGGAACGCCGTATTGCCGCCGCCGACCAGCGGCAGGACCGGCGAGAAGCGCGACATTTCCGCGAACTTGTTGAAGAAGCCGTCTTCCGGGCCGAAGACGATCGAGGGACGCAGGATCACCGCATCCGGAACGATATCGAGGATGGCCGTTTCAGCGCGGCCCTTGCTGCGGGCATAAACCGATTCGGAGTTCACATCGGCGCCGAGTGCCGAGACATGCGTCAAGGTCGCGCCGACGCCACGCGCCGCTTCGGCAACCGCGCGCGCGCCAAAATCCTGAACGGCGTCGAAGGTGTTGCGCCCGGCCTCGAACAGGATGCCGACGCAGTTGACGACGTGATCTGCGCCCTGCACCGCCGCATCGACCGACTTGCGGTAACGCAGGTTGGCCTGGACGAAGGAAATTTGCCCGACATTGCCCAGCGGCTGCAGGAAACCGGCAAGATCCGGGCGGCGGACGGCGACGCGGATGCGGAAGCCGCGCTTGGCCAGCGCCCGTACGACATGACGGCCGACAAATCCGGAGCCGCCGAAAACGGTGACGAGCGGCGGGAGATTGGACAAGGTCATGGCGCAGGCACTCCTGATGTTCTGCAAGATATATGTGAGCTACATAGCCCAATCACCCGGCGAGGTGAAGGCTTATCGCGCCGGCTTTGCTGCCGCTTTCCGCCGCAGCCGCAAATGATCGTCAGATACCTTCGACGACGACCATTTCCGCATCCGCCACTTCCTGGCGGATCACGGCGGCGATCTGGTATTCCGGGGAATTGTAGCAATCGACGGCCGCCTGCAGCGAGGGAAACTCGATCACGACATTGCGCGCACGCACATCGCCCTCGAGACGGTGAAAGGCCCCGCCCCGGGCAAGGAAGCTGGCCCCGTATTTTTCAAAGGCCGGCTTTGCCGCGGCGACATAATCCTTGTAACGCTCGGCATCGCGCACATCGACCCGCGCAATCCAGTATCCCTTGGCCATGATCGTCTCCTTTGTTCGCTGCAATCGGGCATCGTTTCCCCGCTTCTTCCGTCAAATCATTTGACCGGTCAAGGCAGGCTCCCTTCGAGCAACGTCATCAGGGATACCGGTGACTGATCAGAGAACGCCGCTCATTTCGTCAAGAATGGCCCGTGCCGCAGCCTTGGGATCGGCGGTCTTGACGATCGGGCGGCCGACGACGAGGTGGCTCGAGCCTGCATTCAGCGCGTCGGCAGGCGTCATTACCCGCTTCTGGTCGCCCTTGTCGCTGCCGGCCGGCCGGATGCCGGGGGTGACGATGGCAAGGTCCGGGCCGACGATCTTGCGCACGGCCGCCGATTCCTCGGCCGAGCAGACGATGCCACCCATGCCGGCATTGCGCGCCTGTTCGGCGCGGCGCAGCACCAGCGTATGCGGGTCATATTCATAACCGGCGTCGATGACATCCTGCTCGTCCATCGAGGTCAGAACGGTCACGCCGAGCAGGCAGAGATCAGATCCCTTCGCCGCCTCGACCGCCGCCCGCATCGCTTTCGGATAGGCATGCAGCGTCAGCATCGACATGCCCATCTTGACGATGTTCTCGACACCCTTGGCAACGGTGTTGTCGATATCGAGCAACTTCATGTCGAGAAAGACCTTCTTGCCGTCCTTCGCCAGGTCGCGGGCAAATTCCAGACCGCCGGCAAAGACCAGCTGGTAACCGATCTTGTAGAACAGCACGTCATCATCAAGCGCTTTGACGATGGTTTCGGCCTCGCCGATGGTGGGAAGATCAAGGCCGACGATCAGCCGGTCGCGCGCGGTCGCAGTCATTGTTGCCATCCTTGCCAGAGCTCCATGCCGGTCCAGTCGCATGCAAGGGAGCGGTCTGCAAGGGAAAATGCGAACAGATTTCCGCCGCCGGCCGGCTGGTCATGGCTGCGCGCGATCGGCAATCCGGCCAGATGGCATTTCAACAGGGTGCCGACACCGCCATGGCCGACAAAGGCGATCGGTTGCAACGGATCATGCCTGTCGAGCACGCAAGAAACCGCGGACACGATGCGCCGTTGCGCGTCGATCGCCCGCTCCCATCCGTGGAAACTCTCCCGCGGATGGGCAAAGAACCGGTTGGCCGCCTTTTCGAATTCCTCGGGCACAAGAAAGCCGGTGGCCGAGCGATCATTTTCACCGGAATGTTCCAGCACCTCGACATCGCAATCGCTTGCCTGCGCCAGGATCGCGGCGGTTTCCAGCGCCTTGGTCTCGTCGCTGGACAGGATGCGCCGAAGCTCCCTCGCCCAGCCGCACGACGCGGCCTTCTCGGCCCGCGCGGAGCCGATCCCGGACAGGCCCCAGCGCGGCACCGGCACATCCGGATCGATGCGGACCTGTGGATGGGTGAGGTAGATCCCGAACATCGCGCGGCTCAGTGCGTCTTGCGATAGACCCAGAGCTGTGCCGGCGGAATGTTGCGCACCACGAAGTCATAATGCGCGATCTGGTAGCGGTCGGGCATGGCCACGACCGGCGACAGCGGGCCGTAGGAGATCTGGATGACCGGTCGCCCGACGGGTATGCGCGACAGCAGGTCTTCGATCAGCGACACCCGCATGTGCATGGGAAAATTGAGAAGCGGCACGGCCGAGATGACGCTGTCGAACGTCTGGTCGCGGCGCAGGCCCAGCGTCCTGTCGAGATCGAACGCATCGCCGTTGATGAATTCGACGCCGGGATAGGTCTTCACGAGATGCTGGTAGAAATCGGTGGAGAACTCGATGGAAACGAGGTTTTCCGGCTGAACGCCCTTCTGCAGGATCGCCTTGGTGATGACGCCGGTGCCGGGTCCGAGTTCCAGGACCGGCAGGCCCGAATGTGGATTGACGACGCTGGCCATCCTGCGGGCGGCAAACCCCGATGTCGGCACGATCGAGCCGACCGCCTTCATGTTGCTCTTCCATCCTTTGAAGAAACGGATTTCCTCATCGAATTTCTTGCCAAGACGCTCTTTCAGACGAAAATTCATGCGTATCTCCAGCAACATCGCCTGCGTTCGGGCAGCACATCATGCCTGCCTGTTGCAACGCAGCGCCTCCATTACGAAATGATTATGTGTCGCTCAATACGACAAAAACAAGTCATTTCGCGCCACCAACTGTTGCTACCAACAGGAAGCTGTTTCATCCTCCAGGCACGTCCTTGCCGCAGCGCGGCACATCATGTTTTCGATGGCCCTTATATACAAAAGGCCGGATCAAGTCCGGCCTTTCTGCGATCATGGCGATTGCGACTAAACCCGCATCGGCATCAGAACATAGAGCGCATCGTCTCCCGCCATGTCGCGCACCAGCGTCGGCGAGCCGGCATCGGCCAGCATGAACACGGCATCGGTGCCGGAGAGCTGGGCGGTGATATCGAGCAGGTACTTGGCATTGAAGCCGATTTCCAGCGGGTCGCTGTCATAGCCGACCGCCAGTTCTTCCGTCGCGCTGCCCGAATCCGGGTTGTTGACGGTGAGCGTCAGCTGGCCGTCGTTGAGTGCCAGCTTCACCGCACGGCCACGCTCGGAGGAAATGGTCGAGACGCGGTCGACGGCCTGGGCGAAGGACTGGCAGTCGATCTTCAGTTCCTTGTCGTTGTTGGCCGGGATGACGCGCTGGTAATCCGGAAAGGTGCCGTCGATCAGCTTCGAGGTCATGACGATGGAGCCGATGGTGAGGCGGATCTTGGCGTCGGACACTTCGACGGTGACGACGACTTCGGGATTGTCGACCAGCTTCTGCAACTCGCTGACGGTCTTGCGCGGAATGATGATGCCCGGCATGCCTTCGGAACCCGACGGCGCTTCGAGGTCGGCGCGGGCGAGACGATGACCGTCGGTCGCCACGGCGCGCAGCTTCAGCTGGCCCTTGCTTTCGATCGTGTGGATATAGATGCCGTTCAGGTAATAACGGGTCTCTTCCGTCGAGATCGCAAACTGGGTGCGATCGATCAGCATCTTGAGGTCCGTCGCCTTCATCTTGAACGTATGGGTGAAGGCACCGGCGGTCAGGTCCGGGAAATCCGACTGCGGCAGGCATTGCAGCGAGAATTTCGAGCGGCCGGACTGCACCGTCATCGCCGTGCCCTCGGCATTGGTGGCGAGCGCCACTTCCGAGCCGTCAGGCAGCTTGCGGACGATGTCATAGAGCAGATGCGCCGGAACCGTCGTCGCACCTGGTGTCTCCACCTGGGCCGGCGTCGCCTCGGTGATTTCGAGATCGAGGTCGGTCGCCTTCATGTCGAGGCTGGCGCCATCCGAGCGCAGAAGCACGTTCGAGAGGATCGGAATGGTGTTGCGACGTTCGACCACGCGATGGACGTGGTTCAGCGACTTCAGGAGATTGGACCGCTCTAGAGTAATGCGCATGGATGCTACCGCTTTCAACCATCGCCGGGAAACAGGGCTCCCGGCCTTTACCTTTGACGCCCGATCGGGCCCACTGAGATGTGGACGGGCAAAATGGCAGAAAGAGGTCGCGGAAATCAAGCGCTATCGCCTGCGAGTCGGCACGATTGTCGGCGGGATGGGTGGATAGTCCCCAGTATACCTTGGAAGGTGCAACATATCCCTTCCGCCCGCCCACGGGGAGAAGGTGACCGAAGGCCGGAAGAGAGGCCTTGCCGGGTTTGACTGCCTCTTCCCCGTTCTGCGGCGCGAAGTGCATCATCCTGCCCCTTTTCACAATGTCAGGCACAACACCTGGCGCCCGAAGTCGGCCCACAGCAGGACGATGCTTGCTTGACCGTTTCAGCCAACCACCGGTCGCGGGGCTTGCAACTCGCCGGCCGGGGACAGAGGTTCACGTGAAGGGCGCCGCCGCGCACAACCGGTGACGCGGCCTTGTGGAGCTGCATCGGGGCGACGCCATCGGAAACCTCGAATGTCAGCCGGGCTGATCCGTCAAGGGCGACATGTTCGGCGACCTTGCGGACAATCGAAGCGAATTTGCGCGCCGGCATATGGGTTCGATCGCCCTCCTCGATATCCCAGAGCTGCACGAAAATCTCCGACCAGGCCTCCGGATTGGCGCCGCAATCGAGCGCGGAAAAGCGCCCGGCCTTGACCTCGGTGATGTGGTAGCCCGGCTTGATATCGGCGCCGTCGTAGGAAAACACCAGGGGAGCATCCGGGCTGGCGTCCAGCGCCGCCAGCAGGAAACCGAGGCTGATATCGTCGGATGTCGAGAGGGTATTGTCGAGCACTGCCATTTGCGCTATTCCTTATTTTCATACTTTTAGGATTATTGAAATATGGAAGAACGTCAAGCCCTCTCCGCATTCGGTGCGCTCTCGCAGGAAACCAGGCTGCGGATCATCCGGATACTCGTGATCGCCGGGACGGACGGTCTGGCCGCAGGCGCGGTTGCCGAAGAAGCCGGTGTCTCCGCCACCAATGTCAGCTTCCATCTCAAGGCGCTCGAACAGGCCGGGCTGGTCAGCCAGCAACGGGCGTCGCGCTCGATCATCTACACGGCCAGCTTCGATGCTTTGGGCGAACTCGTGCGGTTCCTGATGGAAGACTGCTGCGCCGGGCACCCGAAAATCTGCGCGCCCACCGGTGCCGCCAATCCCAAGGGGGTAGAATGACCTTTCCCGTCACGATCTATCATAATCCGCAATGCGGCACCTCCCGCAACACGCTCGCCCTGATCCGGCACGCAGGCATAGAGCCTGTCGTCATCGACTATCTCAAGACGCCGCCGGCGAAAACCGAGCTTGCAAAGATGATCAATGACGCCGGACTGACCGTCCGCGAGGCCATCCGCGAGAAGGGTACGCCCTATGCCGAACTGGGCCTCGACAATCCTTCAGTGAGCGACGACAGATTGCTCGAGGCCATGCTCGAACACCCCATTCTGATCAACCGGCCATTTGTGATCACGCCGCTCGGCACCTGCCTGTCCCGCCCCTCTGAGGCTGTGCTCGAGATCATCCCGGCAAAACTGTTCACATCGGAATTCATCAAGGAAGACGGCGAGCCGGTGCTTGACGCCACCGGCAGGCGGATCGCCTGAAGGAATATCCCGACAGGCCAGATGGGAGCTGTGCCCAGTTTCGTTGACCGCCCTTGCCCCCGGCCCGCCGCTCGCCCATAAAGGCCGGTAAAGGCATGCAGGAAAGAATACATCGTGGAACATCAGGCAGACGGCAGAAGCGGAGCGGGCGAGCGGCAGAAGAGCTACCGCCTGCACAATGTCGTCGTCCCCGCACGGCCGCTGGAGCCGGCGCTCTACCTGGTCGCCACCCCGATCGGCAATCTCTCCGATATCACGTTGCGCGCACTGGAAACGCTGGCCGGCGCCGATGTGCTGGCCTGCGAGGACACGCGCGTCACCCGCGTGCTGCTCGATCGCTACGGCATCGTCAACCGCCCCTATGCCTATCACGAATACAATGCCAATGAGGTCGGTCCGAAGCTCCTGGCGGCGCTCGACGAGGGAAAGTCCGTAGCGCTGGTGTCCGACGCCGGCACGCCACTGGTCTCCGATCCCGGTTATCGCCTGGGGCAACTCGCCATCGAGGGCGGCCATCGGGTCGTGCCCATTCCGGGCGCTTCCGCGCCGCTCGCCGCCCTTGTCGGCTCAGGCCTGCCGAACGACGCCTTCCTCTTTGCCGGCTTCCTGCCATCCAAGGACAAGGCGCGCCGCGACCGGTTTGCCGAGCTGTCCGCCATCCCCGCCACGCTGATGTTCTTTGAATCGCCGCACCGGATTGCAGCGACTATCGTGGCGGCCCATGACGTGCTCGGGCCGGAGCGCCGCGCGTCCGTCTGCCGGGAACTGACCAAGACCTTCGAGGAATTCCGCCGTGGCACGCTGGCCGAACTCAAGGCGTTCTATGACGAGGGCGCCACCGTCAAGGGCGAGATCGTCCTGGTGATTGGCCCGCCGGACGCACCGGCAGCCCCGGAAGCCGACGATGTCGACGCCATCCTCCTGAAACTCGTCAAGGACATGTCGACCGGCAAGGCCGCGACCGAAGCCGCCAAGCAGACCGGCCTCAACCGCAAGGATCTCTACGACCGATTGCTCGAACTCAAGGAGCGCGAATCCAGGGATAGGGATGAAGCCTGAGGCGCCCGACAGCAACAGGCGAAAAGCGGTCCGGCGCGGTTCGCTCGCCGAATATCGCGCCGCATTGTTCCTGTTTCTGAAAGGCTACCGCATCGTCGCCTTCCGCTACCGAACCAGGCTCGGTGAAATCGACATCATTGCACGCAAGGGCAATCTGATCGCCTGCGTCGAGGTGAAAGCCCGCCGCTCGCTGGAGGATTCCGTTTTTGCGGTTTCCGATTTTGCACAGCGCCGTATCCGTGCCGCAAGCGACATCTGGCTTGCGAAACAAAGGGATTCATCCCGACTCTCAATCCGCTACGACATCGTCTCCGTCATGCCCTGGCGCTGGCCTGTCCATTTGCCGGATGCTTTTTGAACAGCTGTGCATCCTTGTAATCGTTCCGACACAAAAGCGTTATCCGCACGTCATGAAAGGGCTTTAGCCGGTTCCTCACCTTAACCCTGGTGAAAGGAACTGCCATGATCAGGAAATTCACGATGACCGGCCTCGCGCTGGTTTTCTCCGCCACCTCCTCACTCGCTGCAACCAACATCACCTGGTGGCACGGCATGGCCGGCCGCAACGGCGAGGTCATCAACGAAGTTGCGACCAAGTTCAACGCCGCCCAGAGCGCTTGCGCGCTGACCCCGGTTTCCAAGGGCACCTACGAGGAAGCGCTGGCATCCGGCATCGCCGCCTTCCGTTCGGGCGAACAGCCGAACATCCTGCAGGTTTTCGACGCTGGCGCAGCAACGATCATCAATGCCAAGGGCGCCGTCATTCCGGCTGAAGACCTGATCAACAACGCCGGCTACACATTCGACCGCGACGCCTTCATCGACGGCGTGCGCTATTTCTACGCCGATAGCGAAGGCAAGTTCGTCGGCATGCCGTTCAATTCCTCGGCGCCGATCATGTACATCAACGACGAAGCCCTGAAGAAGGCTGGCGTCGAAGCTCCGAAGACCTGGGAAGAATTCGAAGCCGCCGCTCCGAAGCTGAAAGAAGCCGGTTTCATCCCGCTCGTCCAGTCGCAGCTGACCTGGCAGTTCACCGAGAACTTCTTCTCGCGCAACAACATCCAGTTCGCCACCAACAACAACGGCTATGACAGCGTTACCGACACCCAGCTGAAGGTCACCGACCCGAACCTGATCATGATGTTCGACAAGCTGAAGGCCTGGGCCGACGAAGGCTATTTCGCCTATTACGGCGCCGGCTGGAACGATAACCAGAAAATGTTCGAAGAGAACAAGGCGGCTCTCTGGATCGGTTCGTCGGGCTCGTTCGGCGGTCTGCAGAAGACGGCACAGATGCCGTTCTCGGCAACCTTCCTGCCGTACTGGGGTTCGATCAAGGGTGCAGGCACCTCGTCCTTCATCGGCGGCGCTGCCCTGTTCGCCATGGCCGGCAAGTCGGATGAAGAAAACAAGTGCGTTGCCGATTTCTTCCAGTTCCTGACCTCGCCGGAAATCCAGGTCTTCTACCATGAAGCCACCGGTTACGTCGCGATCACCAAGGCTGCCTACGCGCTGGCCAAGAGCCAGGGCTATTACAACGAGAAGCCCGCTGCCGAAGTCGGCATCCAGCAGCTGCTGCTGCAGGCCGGCGAATGGTCGAAGGGCTACCGCCTCGGCTTCTATCCGCAGATCCGCGAAATCATGGAACGCGAATACGGCCGCATCTTCGCCGGCGAAGTCTCCGTGAAGGACGCCTTCGAAACGATCGAGAAGGAAGGCAACGACCTCCTCGCCCGGTTTGCCAAGACGGCTGGCTGATCTCTGATCTCCCTCCCCCTTGTGGGGAGGGAGATCACAAGACGCATCTTCTCGTCTCAATCACGAACGTGGCGAGGGAAATGAACTAATCTCCCCCCTGAGGGGGAGATGTCACGAAGTGACAGAGGGGGGGATGCGGCAAACACCGGGTCATCCTTCCTGCGCTCCCCAAGGGTCCCGACCATGACGCACGCACCATCGCTCTCCCCGGCGAGCCCCGCGGTCTCCACCGCCGGCGGCTTCCACCGGCGTTTTCGCTCCGCTCCATCCGAGCCGCATTTCGCCAAGCGCGTGCAGTTCTCCTCGCCCCTTCTGCCCTATCTCTTCCTCGCCCCGCAGATGGCGATCATCGTCATCTTCTTCTATTGGCCCTCGGTCCAGGCGATCCAGTCGTCCTTCTATCTCGAGGACCCCTTCGGCTTCGGCTCCACCTTCGTCGGCCTTGCCAATTACACCGACGTGCTGAAATCCGGCGAATATCTCGGCATTGCCCGCTTCACGGCCGTCTTTACCGCCCTCGTCACTTTCTTTTCGCTGGCGCTTGGCCTGCTGCTCGCCGTCAAGGCTGACGGCATCATTCGCGGCAACGCCACCTACAAGACGCTGTTGATCTGGGTCTACGCTATCGCCCCGCCGGTCGCCGGCCTTATGGGCATGATGCTGTTCGACCAGCATATCGGCCCGCTGGTGAAATTCGTCGGCTTCTTCGGCTGGGAGATGAAGGTCGGGCTGAACTACAACGACACAGCCATCGCCGTGATCGTCGTCTCCGTCTGGAAGCAGATCCCCTACAATTTCATCTTCTTCCTGTCGGGCCTGCAGGGCATTCCGGCCTCGGTGCGCGAAGCGGCGCTGATGGATTGCCGCTCGGGCTTGCGTCGCTTCTGGACCGTCATCCTGCCGCTGCTTGCCCCCACCGCCTTCTTCCTCTTGATCATCAACACCACCTACGCCCTGTTCGATACGTTCGGCGTCATCGACGTGATGGTGAAGGACAAGGCCGCCAACAATCCGATCACGCTGGTCTACAAGGTCTATATGGACGGCTTCCGCGGCAACGACCTCGGCGGCTCGTCGGCCCAGTCGGTGATCCTGATGATCATCGTCTTCGTGCTCACCATCTTCCAGTTCCGCTTCATCGAGCGGCGCGTCCACTACACCTGAGCGGAGCCGAACCATGCAGCGCGTCAAACTCTTCGATCATTTTATTCTCATGCTGGGCGTGTTCATCATGGTCGGCCCGCTGGTCGTCGCCCTGATGACCTCCAGCCACGAAGCCGCCGATATCCACCGCAACGGCCTGTCCATCCTGCCCGGCGGGCACTTCGTCGATACCTACACCAAGGTGCTGACCAAGCAGGGCGGCTTCACCGGCAAGATCACCGGGCTCAGGATGATGATGAATTCCCTCATCCTCGGCCTCGGTTTCGCCGCCGGCAAGATCGTCCTGTCGATGCTGGCGGCCTACGCGCTCGTCTATTTCCGCTTCCGCTTCGCCACCATCACCTTCTGGATGATCTTCACCACGCTGCTGCTGCCGCTCGAAGTGCGCATCCTGCCGTCCTACGAGGTGATGAACACGCTGAAGCTGACCAACACCTATACCGGCCTGATCGTGCCGCTGCTGGCGTCGGCCACCGGCACCTTCTATTTCCGCCAGTTCTTCAAATCGATCCCCGACGAACTGCTGGAGGCCGCCCGCATCGACGGGGCCGGGCCGTTCAAGTTCTTCATCGACGTGATCGTGCCCCTGTCCAAGACGATGATCGCGGCGATCTTCATCATCATGTTCGTCTATGGCTGGAACCAGTATCTCTGGCCGACGCTGATGACCACCGACGAGAGCTTCTTCACTCTCGTTCGCGGCATCAAGCAGATCCTGCTCGTCTGGGTCGGCTCCAACATTCCCGACTACAACGAAGCCTTTGCCCTGGCGATCCTCGCCATGCTGCCGCCAGTGATGATCGTCATGGTCTTCCAGCGCTGGTTCATCAAGGGTCTCACCGAAAGCGACAAGTAGAGGAGCGCGCCATGGCAGCAATCAACATCACCAATGTTTCGAAGATCTACGCAGGCGGCGTCGAGGCGGTCAAATCCGTCTCCATAGACATCGCCGATGGCGAGTTCATCGTGCTCGTCGGCCCGTCCGGCTGCGGCAAGTCCACGCTACTGCGCATGGTCGCCGGCCTTGAGGCGATCTCAAAGGGCACCGTGGAAATCGGCGACCGGGTGATCAACGATATCGAGCCCGCCGCGCGCGACATCGCCATGGTCTTCCAGAACTATGCGCTTTATCCGCACATGACCGTCTACAACAACCTCGCATATGGCCTGAAAAACCGCGGCACGCCGAAAACCGAGATCGACGCCCGCGTCGCCGAAGCCGCCCGCATGCTGGAGATCGAGCAGTATCTCACCCGCAAGCCCCGCGCCCTGTCCGGCGGCCAGCGCCAGCGTGTCGCCATGGGCCGCGCCATCGTCCGCAAACCCGCCGCCTTCCTGTTCGACGAACCCTTGTCCAACCTCGACGCCAAGCTGCGCGTCTCGATGCGCGGCGAGATCAAGCAATTGCAGAAACGCCTCGGCACGACCTCGCTCTACGTCACCCATGACCAGTTGGAGGCCATGACGCTCGCCGACCGGCTCGTGGTCCTGAACGGCGGCGAGATCGAACAGATCGGCCGGCCGCTCGACGTCTACCACAAACCGGCCTCGACCTTCGTCGCCAGCTTCATCGGTTCACCGGCCATGAATCTGCTGCGCGCCAATCGCGAAGGCAACCAGTTGCATTTCGGCTCGCAGATCATCGAGGCCGCCCGCCTCTCGTCGCTCCCTACCGATCTCACCGTCGGCATCCGCGCCGAGGACCTGCGCCTCGCCAATCCCGGTGAACAGGCGCTCAGCCTGAAGGTCGGCTATGTCGAGGAACTCGGCGCCCAGCGCCTTGTCCACGGCACGATCGACGGCAAGGCCCTCACCGCCGCCCTCTCGCCGGAGATCGAAATCACCGATACGATCGCGCTCACCATCGCCCCGTCGCGACTGCACTTCTTCGACACGACGACGGGCAAGCGGTTGGCGCAGGGCGGCGCAGTTGGCAAACGCGAGGTGGCGGAGGTGCTGGAAGCAGTTGCTGGATAGCTCCGAACGCGAGGCCGCGTTCGTGAAGCAGCCTTCCGAGTTGGCATTTCGGACCGACAAGTCTTGGAAATTTGGCTCAAGGTGGTTGCTTGAGGGCGTGGAATCCTCACTCTCCGTCATACCCGCCCTTGGGGCGGGTATCCAGCGACCCGACATCCGTCGGGTCAAAAGACCATTTCAGCTCAAGGACTTGAGCTATCTGGATTTTACCGAGCCTGTTTTCGCCGAATTCATGCGGCGCCAGAAGTAAATATTCACCACAGGGAAATCAGGGGCCTCTTGAAGGCCGGAAACGACACTGTGCGGCAAGCGATAACGGCCGCCCCGGATCAGGCCCGGAGCGGCAAGGCAATCGAGCCTTACGGCGCGCTCACACCGAGCGGGTAATGCCGCCATCGACGCGGATGTTCTGGCCGGTGATATAGGCAGCCCCTTCCGAGGCAAGAAACGCGACGGTTGCCGCGATCTCGGCGCTGGTGCCGTAACGCTGCATCGGCACGCCCTGACGGCGCTCGTCGGTGGCGGGCAGGCTGTCGATCCAGCCGGGCAGGACGTTGTTCATGCGGATATTTTCCGCCGCATAGGTGTCGGCGAAGATCTTGGTGAAGGATGCAAGGCCCGCCCGCGCCACCGCCGAGGTCGGAAACATCGACGACGGCTCGAAAGCCCAGGCCGTCGAGATGTTGATGATGACGCCTGCCTTCTGCTTCCGCATGATCGGCGTGACGAGACGGGTCGGCCGCACTGCATTGAGGAAGTAGACATCGAGGCCGGCCTTCCAGTCCTCGTCGGTCAGTTCGAGGATCTGCTTGCGCGGTCCGTGGCCGGCGCTGTTGACCAGCACGTCGATACGTCCCCATTTCTCCACCGTTGCGTCCACAAGCCGCTGCAGGTCATCGTTCGACTGGTTGGAGCCGGTAATGCCGATGCCGCCGAGTTCCTGGGCAAGCGCCTCGCCCTTCCCGGACGAAGACAGGATCGCCACCTTGAAGCCGTCGGCCGCCAGACGCCGCGCGCTCTCCGCCCCCATGCCGCTGCCGCCCGCCGTCACGATCGCTACCTTTTCCATCGTCATCATCTCTTCCTTCCTGTGGTTTTGGCTTCGAACTGCCGTCTATCGTGTGGCTTGAAATATCACCGAAATCATTCGATATCGACACCGTTCTCCTATGATCCGCCAATAGAAAATCTGTTGGATTACCCGCCACGCTCGGCGTGCTTCCCTGCCTCAACGGCCTGCCGGCTGCCGCGTCATCAGGTTCGGGCACCCGAAAACTGATTGCAATCGAAGAGCAGTTCAATTACCACTTAAACCGATTGCAAAATGCAATCGGAATGACATGGGAGGAGAATGAGGCATGGCAAAACTCGTCTTCGGAATGCTGGTGTCGCTGGATGGCTATGTCGACCATATGGAATTCGCGCCGACGCCAAAGCTTTTCCGCCATTTCATCGAGGAAGCGCGCGGTCAGACCGGCAGCCTTTATGGTCGCCGTATGTACGAGGTCATGCGCTACTGGGACGACGAACATCCGGAATGGGGTGACGCCGAGCGGGAATTCGCCGAAGCCTGGCGCCGGCAGCATAAATGGATCGCCTCGCGCACGCTGACGGAGGCCGGCCCCAATGCCTCGATCCTGGGCGAGAACCTGGAGGCCGAGATACGCGACCTGAAAGCCCGGCTCGATGGCGAGATCGAGGTCGCCGGCCCGGATATCGCCAAAAGCCTCACCGATCTCGGCCTGATCGATGAATACAGGCTCTATCTCTGCCCCGTCGTGATCGCCCACGGCAAACGATACTTTGCCGGCCCTCGCCCGCCGCTCAAGCTCGTCGCCCATGACCGGATCGAGGATGTCGTCCGCCTGACCTATGTCCCCGCCTGAAAACGGGGACGTGGCCTTATCCGGAAGGTTCGACACCCTTACCTCTCCCCCAGTGGGAGAGGACACGAAATCAACATCTTAGCCAAGGTTCAGTGTCAGATTTTGTTGGTGAGGGGATCTCCGCTCCGAACCAGAATCCCCGCGTCAGAATCTCATGCCACAATCCTCCCGTCCCGCCATCGGATACACCGGAAAGCGTTGCCGGCGAGGCACACAACAGAACGGCTGGTGGCGCAATTGCCCCTGATCCCGTGGGTTCTCCGTTCTGGCAGAGAAACCGGAGTTGCAGGTAAAAACCACCGAGACGGGACACATCGCGTGTCATTTTTGACCAACTCAACCAGGCACCCGATGTGTCCCCGCCGAGTTCAGTGTTCAAACCACGGACGCACCGCGCCGCGTGAAGGCCGCCGCGTGCCCTCGATATGAAGAGAGAAAACCGTTCCGCATTTCGGGCGCAGCGCGGATAGAAATCTGTAGGCTCCCGCCGGCCCGATTGCTATACAACGGCCTGCATATCATGACGCCCACGATCAACAGGAAACCACCCATGGCGAAGATCACCAATGTCGCGGTCCAGATGGACCATGTCTCCGGCATCACCATCGCCGGCGACAGTACCTTCGCCATGAGCCTGGAAGCTCAAGGCCGCGGCTACAAGCTCTTCCACTATACGCCCAACCAGCTGTCGCTGCGAGACGGCAAGGTCTATGCCACCGTCCAGCCGATGACGCTGCGCGACGTCAAGGGCGATCATTACACCCTGGGTGACGCCGAGCGCATCGACCTGTCGACCATGGACGTGGTGCTGCTGCGCCAGGATCCGCCCTTCGACATGGCCTATATCACCTCGACGCATCTGCTTGAGCGCATCCACCCGAAGACGCTGGTGGTCAACGATCCCGCCTGGGTGCGCAATTCGCCGGAAAAGATCTTCGTCACCGAATTCCCGGACCTGATGCCGAAAACGCTGATCACCCGCGATCCCGCCGAAATCGCCGCGTTCCGCGCCGAAATGGGCGATATCATCCTGAAGCCGCTCTACGGCAATGGCGGCGCCGGCGTGTTCCATTCGACCCGCGACGATCGCAATATGTCGTCACTCCTGGAAATGTTCGGCCAGATGTTCCGCGAACCCTTCATCGCCCAGGAATACCTGCCGGCGGTGCGCAAGGGTGACAAACGCATCATTCTCGTTGATGGTGAGCCGGTCGGCGCGATCAACCGCGTGCCCGCCGAACATGACGCCCGCTCCAACATGCATGCCGGTGGCACACCCACGCCGACGGAACTGACGCCGCGCGAAAGGGAAATCTGCGCCCGCATCGGCCCGGCTTTGCGTGAACGCGGCTTCCTGCTCGTCGGCATCGACGTGATCGGCGACGTCATGACCGAGATCAACGTCACCTCGCCAACCGGCATCCGCGAAGTGAAGAAATTCGGCGGTGCCGATATCGCGGCACTTCTCTGGGATGCGATCGAGCGCAAGCGCGCCTGATCGCCACACCCGCGGCCGGGGCTTCGCCGTCCCGGCCCGCTGCGTATACAACCCATTTCGCGCTCCGGATGTTCGCGGTTGTTCTGCTTCGTTCACACAATACAACCAATCGCAACCCAGGCGTTTGACATCGTCCGTTATGTTCGATGATTGTTCTTGTTTTATTCCGGTATTCGTGCAAGATTTCCCGTCACAACCGATGAAGGTTGTGGCGGCGGGTTATCAGCCCGTCGCGCGGCAAGAGGGGCAATCATGGTCGCGCGTGTCAGTACGGTTGCATTTCAAGGCATAGAAGGCGTTCCGGTCGATGTTCAGGTCATGGTCGCTCCGGGCAAGGTCGGCATGCAGATCGTCGGCCTGCCGGACAAGGCGGTGGCCGAAAGCCGAGAACGTGTCCAGGCCGCGCTGCACGCCTCCGGCCTGTCGCTGCCGGCCAAGAAGGTCACCATCAACCTCGCGCCTGCCGATCTTCCCAAGGAGGGCAGTCACTTCGACCTCCCTATCGCGCTCGGCCTGATGGCGGCGCTCGGCGCCATTCCCGGCGATGCGCTGGACGGCTATGTCGTCATTGGCGAACTCAATCTCGACGGCACGATCGCCGCCGTCGCCGGCGCCCTGCCCGCCGCCATCGGCGCCAACGGGCTCGGCAAGGGCCTGATCTGCCCCGCCGACAGCGGCGCGGAAGCCGCATGGGCCGGTTCCGAGATCGATATTCTCGCGCCGCGCAGCCTGATCGCGCTCGCCAACCATTTTCGCGGCACGCAGGTCCTGTCGCGGCCGGAGGCCTCGGTGCGCGCCACTGCCGCCAACATGCCCGATCTCGCCGAGATCAAGGGGCAGGAAAGCGCCAAGCGGGCGCTGGAAGTCGCCGCCGCCGGCAATCACAACCTCTTGATGGTCGGCCCGCCCGGTTCCGGCAAGTCGATGCTGGCTGCCCGCCTGCCCTCCATCCTGCCGCCGCTGTCGCCATCGGAACTGCTCGAGGTCTCGATGATCCATTCGATCGCCGGACAGCTCGCCGGCGGCAAGCTGTCGGACCGTCGGCCGTTCCGCACGCCACATCATTCCGCCACCATGGCGGCGATGATCGGGGGCGGCATGCGCGCCAAGCCGGGCGAAGCGTCCCTCGCACACAACGGTGTGCTCTTTCTCGACGAGTTCCCGGAATTCACGCCGCAGGTGCTCGACGCGCTGCGCCAGCCGCTGGAAACGGCCGAATGCATCATCGCCCGCGCCAATCACCGCGTCACCTATCCCGCTGCCGTCCAGCTGGTCGCCGCCATGAATCCCTGCCGCTGCGGCATGGCTGGAGAACCCGGCCATAGCTGCGCCCGTGGCCCGCGCTGTGTTTCCGATTATCAGGGCCGCATTTCCGGCCCGCTGATGGACCGGATCGATATCCGTATCGACGTGCCCTCCGTCACCGCCGCCGACCTCATCCGCCCGGCGCCGGCAGAGACCAGTGCCGTCGTCGCCCGGCGGGTGGCGAAGGCCCGCGAAATCCAGATGGACCGTTTCATCGCCTTCGGCACGCCGCGGGTCCTGTCCAATGCCCGCTGCTCGACGGCGATGATCGAAAAGATGGCCGAGCCCGATGCCGGTGGCCTGCAATTGCTGCGCGATGCCGCCGAAAAGATGAAATTCTCAGCGCGCGGCTATCACCGCATCCTGAAGGTCGCCCGCACCCTCGCCGATCTCGACGAAAAACCGACCGTCGGCCGCATCCATCTGGCCGAAGCCATCTCCTACCGCATCGCCAGCGAACGGCTGACGGCGGCCGCGTGAGATTTCCCCGGCCATTCCGGATGGGCTATTATGTGAGGGCGAGTGTCTCGGAAAAGGTGCTGGCAGTTCTTTGACAGGATTTTTGATACCGTGGTTTTATCACTGTATTTTGGCCGGGAGATCGAACACGCGGCCTGTGTTTTCAGCATCTATAAGGAATGAAGCCGACCGTTCCGGCCCGGATGCCGGGCAAGGTCGACATCCCACTCTCCGTCTTCCACGCCCTTGTGGCGGGAATCCAGCGACCCGACATTCGTCGGGTCAAAAGATCCATTCAGATCAAAGACGTGATCTGAATGGATTCCTGTGACGAGCAGAGGAATGACGGGAAATCTGGCGCCTGTATCATGTCCAAAATGACCACCCAAATGACCTCGTCGGCAGTCCAAGGCCGGCAAAATCGGCCCCGAATGACCTCATGCCAACCTCAACCGCCCAACCCGTCGAACAGAGCCGTCGAAAGATAGCGCTCGGCGAAGGACGGGATGATGACGACGATGGTCTTGCCTTCGTTTTCCGGGCGCTGGCCGACCTTGATCGCCGCCGCCAGGGCCGCGCCAGAGGAGATGCCGACCGGGACGCCTTCGAGGCGGGCGACGTGGCGGGCGGTCTCGATTGATTCCGCGCTGGAGACGGTGACGACTTCATCATAGATCTTGGTGTCGAGGACGGCGGGGGCAAAGCCGGCGCCGATGCCCTGGATCTTGTGCGGACCGGGAGCGCCGCCTGACAGGACCGGGGATTCGACCGGCTCGACGGCCACGACCTTGATCGACGGTTTCTTCGCCTTCAGCACTTGGCCGGCACCGGTGATCGTGCCACCGGTGCCGATACCCGACACGAGGATATCGACGCTGCCGTCCGTATCGTTCCAGATTTCCTCGGCCGTCGTCTTGCGGTGGATTTCCGGATTGGCCGGGTTCTCGAACTGCTGTGGGATGATCGCGTCGGGAAGCGAAGACGCCAGTTCCTCAGCCTTGGCGATCGCGCCCTTCATGCCTTTGGGACCTTCCGTCAGCACCAGTTCAGCACCGAGCAGCGCCAGCATCTTGCGGCGCTCGACCGACATGGTCTCCGGCATGGTGAGGATCAGCTTGTAGCCCTTGGCAGCGGCGGCGAAGGCGAGCGCGATGCCGGTATTGCCCGAGGTCGGCTCGACCAGTGTCGTCTTGCCGGGGGTGATCTTGCCCTGCGCTTCCAGCGATTCGATCATCGCCACGCCGATGCGGTCCTTGACGGAGGCGATGGGATTGAAGAACTCGAGCTTGGCCAGAAGATTGGCCTTCACGCCATTCTCCCTGGCGAGCTTGTCCAGGCGCACGATCGGGGTATCGCCGATCGTCTCGGTGATCGAGGAATAGATACGGCCGCGGCCGGGCTTGCGCTGTTCAGACATGGTGTTCTCCCGTTTCATTCAGTTGCGTGAACAATAGGGGCAAAGCAGCGCACTGGCCAGAGTGATGCCGACCGCGCGCCGTGTTCCATTGGAATAAACTGTTGCGGAACTACCAAGCGCAGGATGATTTTTTCAGGTTGCGCGAGCGGCGATATAGGCGGCCGTGACACCCAGAATGCTGGCTGCGGCCCGGTTCAGAGATTTCAGCGCGCGGGGCTGCTTGAGCAGCAGCCGGGCGCGGGAAGCAAGCAGGATATAGGGGATCAAAACCGACATCAGCACGATGAAAGTGGCGCCGACCAGCAACGCGTAGTCATTGATGCCGATGGCGTGCAGGTCGATCAGCGTCGGCACCAGCGCCACGTAGAACAGCATGGTCTTCGGATTGCCAAGCGTGATCAGCAGGCCGGAGAGGAAGGAAAGACCAAGGCTGGTGCTCTTGCGCGCCTGGATATCCTGCGGCAGCAGGCCGGCGGTCCACAGCTTCCAGGCGATATAGACCAGATAGAGCGCGCCAAGGATCTTGATGACCAGGAAGGCGGTGGTGAACGTCTGCGCGACGAAGGCGAGGCCGAGGATGACGGCGGTCAGATAGACGAGATCGCCGAGCACGAGACCAAGCCCCATGAAGAAGGTTTCGCGAAATCCGGAGCCGAGAGCGCGCGCGACGATCGCCGTCATTCCCGGCCCCGGGATCGCGGCCGCGATGAAAAGCGCCGTGGAATAGGCAAGAAGGGTGGCGATCGTCATTGGAGCTCCGGAATTTGTGCCGCCGACATGTATCGGCTTTTTCTGATCGAGGCAATTTTCCTTGTATTGATCGACTGTATTGATCGGCTGCATCGATCGGTCTAATCAGGCCGCCTGTGCGAACGGCGGCGCTTCGATAACGTCCGGCTCAGCATGACCCGGCGCGGTATCACCGCCCCTGTCCTCGAAGAGGTCAACGCTCTTCCAAACATCGATCGGCGACAAACATGACCACTGCCCTGCTCATCATCGACGTCCAGAATGCCATCCTCGAAAACGAAGGGACGCCGGATCGTCAGCCGGCCATCGACGCCGCGCTCACCGAGACGGTCGGCCGCCTGCAGTCGCTCCAGGCCCGCGCCCGTGCCGCCCATATCCCGGTCATCCTGGTGCAGCATGATGGCGGCCCCGGAGACCGGCTGGCGCGTTCGTCGCACGGCTGGGGCCTGCGCCACGAGATCGCGCCGGTTCCCGGCGAAACCGTCGTCCACAAGAAGGCCTGCGACAGCTTCTTCCAGACAGACCTGCAGGACGAACTGGCAAAACGCTCCATTACCCACCTCGTCATTGGCGGCTGCATGACGCAGTTCTGCGTCGACACCACGGTGCGCCGTGCCGTCTCGCTCGGTTACCACGTCACGCTGCTATCGGACGGTCACGCGACCGGTGACATGGGCGAACTGACCTTCCCGCAGATCATCGCCCATCACAACCGGCTCCTGAGCGGTTTCGATGCCGGCGCCCATCACGTCGAACTGCGCCGCGCCAACGAAATCAGCTTCTGAGCTATTCGAAGACCGGGCGCATGAAGCTGCGCTCATAGCTGAGGATGCAGCGCGTGCGCTCGGCAAGCGCAAAAGCCGCCTGGCATTCGGCGTCCCTGGCCATGCGCTCGCGATAAGTCTCGTAGGCCGCCAGGCTCGGAAAGCTGAAGAGGGCAAGCGCGATGTTGTTTGCGCCTTCATGCGGCATGAAATAGCCGTGATGCGTGCCGCCCAGCCGGTTGACCAGCGGGATCCAGAGCCGGGCATAGTCCTCGAAGTCCGCCAGCTTGTACGGATCGATGACGTAACGAAGGGTGCAGGTGATCATGCGGGTCTCCCTGGATCAGGTCTTGCTTGCCTGATGCCGCACCGGACGGGGCCATGTCCAGCCGAATGTCATGCCCGCCGCCGCAATCAGGATCGCGACCGAGCCTATGATCTGGACCGGCTGCAACTGATGGCCGAAGGCGATCCGGTCGACGGCAAGGGCGGCCACCGGATAGATGAAGGACAAGGCGCCGGTCAGATGCGTCGGCAGCTTCTGGATGGCGCCATAGAGCAGTACATACATCAGCCCGGTATGGAGGACGCCCATGGCGATCAGCAAGGCCCATTGACGTGGCTCGGCCGGCAGGCCGGATCCGCCGGCGAGCGGTGCCAGCATCAGGAGGCCGGTGACGACCTGGATCAGCGCGATCAGATGCGGTGGCGTTCCCTTGAGCTGTTTGGCGACCATGGCGGCAAGCGCATAGAACAAGGCGGCGCCGAGCGCCATCGCGATGCCCGTCAAATAGGCAGCGCCGGTAAACTCACCCGCCGGCTTCGCCTCGACGATGGCAATCATGCCGGCAAAGGCGACGCCGAGCCAGACGAACTTGATCGCGGTGATCCTCTCCTTGAAGAACAGCCCGCCAATCGCCAGCAGCATGAACGGCTGGGTGTTGTAGACCATGGTTGAGATCGAGATCGAGGCACGAGAATAGGCGCCGAACAGCAAGAGCCAGTTGACGACGATCGCCACGCCGCCCAGCACAGCAAGCCCCAGCAGGCGCCAGGCCAGGATATCGCGACGGAAATCCCCGAGCGCCGCGCAGATCACGAGCAGCGTCAGCGCGCCGAACAGGCATCGCCAGAACACGACATCGACCACCGGCTGCCCGGACATCAGCACGAACCAGCCGATCGTGCCGGAAATCAGCATCGCCGCGGTCATTTCGAGACTGCCGGTCTTGATATCCTTGTCCATGTTCATCCACTCCATTGAACGCGAACGGAGAATATCGCGACAACAGGTGCAAAAATATGGATTATCAGAGGTGATTGCCGTATATTGCCTTACTGAAAAAGGTATTACAGCCATCTTCCCTAACGGAGGCTTCCTTGCTCGACGATCTCGACCGCCGGCTTCTCGACATCCTCTCCCTCAATGCCCGGATCTCGCTGAAGGAACTGGCGCAGGAAGCAGGCCTGTCTTCGCCCAGCACCGCCGACCGCTTGCGCCGTCTGGAGGATCGCGGTGTGATCACCGGCTTTACCGTCGGCATCAATCCCGTCGCACTCGGCTATGCGCTGCAGGCTGTCGTCCGCGTCCGGCCCATGCCGGGCATGCTGCATATCGTCGAAAAACTCATCCAGGAGACGCCGGAATTCGTTGAATGCGACAAGGTAACCGGCGACGACTGCTTCATCGCCAAGCTTCTGGTGCGCGACATGGAACAACTCGACACGATCCTCGACAAGGTCGCCGAACGCGCCCAGACCAACACCTCGATCGTCAAGTCGACCCCGGTGAAGCGGCGATTGCCGCCGCTGCTGGGCAAATAGGACGTCAGAACTCGGCCATCGGCGACAGCATGACGTGGTTGCCGAAGGCCTCGATCGCCGCACCCCGCACCATCAGGCTCGTACCGGACGGATACATTTCCGGTATCCCCTGCCAGCCCAGCCGATCCCGCGGAAAGCAGACCTCGACGCGATCCGGCGTCAACCGTAGCGCCGCGAGGATATCCGCAAGCGATGGGATCGCCCGCCCAACGATATCAAGCAGTTGAACAGTCTTGCCATTCTCTTTCCAAACGGCGACCACATCGGATGCTTCAAGATGGTGGAGCCTGATGTCACCATCAAAGACGCCGTTCAGCAGGAACATCTCCATCTGGGAAAGGACGGCGAAACGCTCCGAAACCGGTGTCCTGTTCCGCAGCAATTCCTTGAGCAGGGCGATGTCGCCATCGTTCTCCAGCGAGAGACGCCGCGCCGTTGTCCAGGGTTTCGCCTCCGGCGGCGCACCCACGAACCGATACTGCGGAAGAACCCGGAAAGCATACGGCTCGTAAAGTGCAGGCTTGTCGGTCAGAAGCAGACCAAGTTCGAAACCCTGTGCGTCACTCCATGCAAACGCACGGTTCATCAGGTCGCGATAAAGACCCCGCCCCCGCCATTGGGGCCGCACCGCGCCGGACTGAAAGCCCGCCGCTTTCACGGACCGCCCGCCAATAACGACCGGCATGGAGAAAACACTGAAATTGGCGACACATTTACCATCGGCGTCGAAATAGCCGAACGGCATGCTTGTCGGGTCCGGGCCACCGAAGCGATCCTGAATGCCGACATCGATATCGAACGTGTCCTGCAACAGTGAAACCAGCGCCGACCAGGCGGCAGAATCGCCGAAATAATCCTGGCGGAAAACCGGCTGGCCAGAGACGGCAATCACCTAGATGCCCGTCGAGCCGAACCCGCCAGCGCCGCGCGCTGTCTCGCTCGTTTCCCGGACTTCGTGGACCGTGACCTGCGTCACCGGGGCAATCACCATCTGGGCGATGCGCATGCCGCGCTCGATGACGAAATCCTCGTCGCCGAGATTGACCAGCAGCACCTTGACCTCGCCGCGATAGTCGCTGTCGATCGTGCCGGGTGTGTTGAGGCAGGTGATGCCATGCTTGAAGGCGAGCCCGGAGCGCGGGCGGATCTGGGCCTCGTATCCGGCCGGGATCTCGAAGATGAAGCCGGCCGGCACCAGGGCTCGCTTGCCCGGCGAAAGGATCATCGGCCGGTCCGCGGCAACGGCGGCGCGCAGATCCATGCCGGCGGCTCCCGCCGTCTCGTAGGATGGCAGGGCAATATCCGTACCATGCGGCAGGCGGACAAGGCTGAGGGACGGTCTGGTCTTGGCATGAAGGGTCATGCCTTTCATTAGCAATTCGAGGCCCGACATGGCCAATGCGAATTGCAAGTTATCCACGGCTCCGCTACATACGCGGCAACTCACAGGAATCTCGACATATGGCCGAAAGTCTCGCCGAGGCGGTCTCCCGCCGCCGCACCTTTGCTATTATCGCGCACCCGGATGCCGGTAAAACCACGCTGACCGAAAAGCTGCTGCTGTTCGGCGGCGCGATCCAGCTTGCCGGTGAAGTCAAGGCCAAGAAGGACCGGATCCAGACGCGGTCCGACTGGATGAAGATCGAACGCGAGCGCGGCATCTCGGTCGTCACCTCGGTGATGACGTTCGAGTATCACGGCAATGTTTTCAACATTCTCGACACGCCCGGTCACGAAGATTTCGCCGACGATACCTATCGCACGCTGACGGCAGTCGATGCCGCCGTCATGGTCATCGACGCAGCCAAGGGTATCGAGCCGCGGACGCTGAAGCTCTTCGAAGTCTGCCGCATGCGCGACATTCCAATCATCACCTTCATCAACAAGATGGACCGCGAAAGCCGCGATCCGTTTGAAATTCTCGATGAAGTCGAGGAGAAGCTGGCGCTCGACTGCGCGCCGATCACATGGCCGATCGGACGTTCCAAGACCTTCTGCGGTTCCTACAATCTCGCCGACAATACGGTGCGCGGCGCCGATACGCAGGAAATCCCCACCAAGGTGAACGGCCCGGAAATGGCAGCCCACCGCCTGCCCGAAAACGAGCGGGAAGCCTTCATCGAGGAAACCTCGCTGGCGATCGAGGCCTGCAAGCCGTTCGACAGGAAGGCTTTCCTCGAAGGCCATCTGACGCCCGTCTTCTTCGGTTCGGCGCTTCGAAATCTGGGCGTGCGCGATCTTATCAATGCGCTGGGCGATTTCGCCCCGCCGCCGCGCGACCAGGTGGCCGACACCCGCACGGTTCACGCGACAGATGACAAGATGACGGCCTTCGTCTTCAAGATCCAGGCGAACATGGACCCGAACCATCGCGACCGCATCGCCTTTGCCCGCATCTGCTCCGGCAAGCTGGAACGCGGCATGAAGGCGCGGCTGGCGCGCACCGGCAAGCAGATGGGACTGACGGCGCCGCAGTTCTTCTTCGCCTCGCAGCGCCAACTGGCCGACACCGCCTATGCCGGCGACGTGGTGGGCATTCCCAACCACGGAACGCTGCGCATCGGCGACACGCTGACGGAAGGCGAACAGCTGGTGTTCCAGGGCGTGCCGAACTTCTCGCCGGAAATCCTGCGCCGCGTGCGCCTGGAAGATGCGATGAAGGCCAAGAAGCTCAAGGAAGCCCTGCAGCAGATGGCCGAGGAAGGCGTCGTGCAGCTGTTCTCGCCGGAAGACGGTTCTCCGGCGATCGTCGGCGTCGTCGGCGCGCTGCAACTCGACGTGCTGAAGGAACGGCTGAGCTCCGAATACGGGCTGCCGGTTTCATTCGACGTGGCCCGCTTCTCCGTCTGCCGCTGGATCTCTGCCGACAACCCGGCTGATCTCGACAAATTCATCACCGCGCGGCGCGGCGATATCGCCCGCGATCTCGATGGCGACCCGGTCTTCCTGGCGCAGGACAGTTTTTCGTTGCGCTATGAGGCCGAACGCTACCCGGCCATCAAGATGATCGCCATCAAGGAATATCACGTCGCCAAGGCGGCGTGATGAGGGGCTGTCCGACTTCTCCCCAGCGGGAAGAAGTCGGAGCTTGCCGCATGCCTTATCGGATCCGTGCCCCCGGCCGCCCCAGTTCTTCCTGAAGCGATGAAATATCCAGCTCCCCAAGCGACTCTTCTGGCCCCGGACCGTCGGCATTGCTACTAACGTCACGGTCATTCGAAAGCCCAGAGGAGGAGATTTCATGGAACATGCCGCACAGGATACGGATATTTCGGCGCAGTTCCGGAGCATCTGCATTTTCGGCGCCGGCGCCATCGGTGGTGCGCTGGCAGCACGGCTTGCCGCTTCCCCGGCCCTTGCAGGCTCGACGGTTTCGGCGATCGCCCGCGGCGCGCATCTGCAGGCAATCCGGAAAAACGGCCTGCATCTGCACGAGCCGGACAAGACCGGGCCACTGATCGCCAGGTTTGCCGCCACCGATACCGCCGCCGACCTGCCGCCGCAGGATCTGGTGATCGTCACGTTGAAAGGCCACCAGCTGACCTCGGCCAGCGCCGACATTGCCCGCCTGCTGAAGCCGGACGGCCGGGTGGTGATGATCCAGAACGGCATTCCGTGGTGGTATTTCCATGGCGACACGGCGAGCGGCCTTGAAGGCCGGCAGATCGAGGCGCTCGATCCGGGCGGCCTCATCTGGCAGCGGATCGGCCCCGAACGGGTGATCGGTGGCGTCATCTATCAGGGCGCGCAGATGATCGAGCCGGGCCATATCCGCCTGACCAGCGGCGGCCTCCTCCATCTGGGCGAGCCCTCTGGCGGGCTATCTCCGGCCTTAACCAAAATCGCCGGTCTCTTCGAGGCGAGCGGCTGGGCCATCAAGACGACAGGCCGGATTCGCGACGAGCTTTGGTTGAAGCTGCTTGGCAACGCCGCCCTCAATCCGATCAGCGCCCTTACCCGCGCCCGGATCGGCGAGATTGTCGACGGGCCTCTGGAACCCCTCGTGCGCACGATCATGATCGAGACCAAAACCGTTGCCGAACGGCTTGGCTGCCATGTCGAATCGACGATCGATCAGCGGCTGGAGCATACCCGCACGCTGGGCAGCGCAAAGACGTCGATGCTGCAGGACCTCGAACAGGGAAGACTGATGGAGATCATGCCGCTCACCCGCGCGATCACCCAGCTGGCGCGCATGGCCGACGTGCCGACGCCGGCAAACGACATGCTGCTCCTGCTGATCTCGCAACTCGATCAGTCGATGGCGCAGGCACGTGCGGACAAGGCCTGACCGATGACCGTCCGTCGGATCGTCGCCAACCTGCATGCGCCCGACCCGAAGGCCGCACGGGCCTTCTATGGTGATCTGCTCGGTCTCGATCTCGCCATGGATCACGGCTGGATCGTCACTTTTGCATCGGGTGAACAGACCGCCGCACAGGTTTCCATTGCCAGCGAAGGCGGCTCCGGCACGCCGGTGCCGCAGCTTTCGATCGAAGTCGATCATGTCGACGGGGTCTACGCGAAAGCGCGCGAGATGGGCTTTGCCATCGTCTACGATATCACCGACGAGCCGTGGGGCGTGCGCCGCTTCTATGTGCGCGATCCGTTCGGCACGGTCGTCAACATCCTCTCGCACCGAGCGGGTTGACGCCCGTCCCTCTCAGCGGCGATCCGTCAGGGTGAGGTCGCCGTTTTCATCGACCGAAACCTCGATGCCGATATAGCCGGGAATCGTCTGGTGCGCCGTCTCGAAGAGGTGAGTATGGGTGGCGGTGATGACCATGACGTCGGATCCGGCCGATTCACCGGCGATGACGCCTGCAGCCACGTCTTCGAATACGAGGCAGTCCTTGGCGGCGAAACCGACGCGCTTGGCACCGAGCAGGTAGCATTCCGGGCTCGGCTTGCCGCGCGAGACATCCTCGGCGATGACGATGAACTTCGGCTCCGGCAAGCCGGCGGCGGCGATGCGCACCTTGGCCAGTTCGCGCGGCGAGGAGGTGACGATTGCCCAGCGCTCCGGCGGCAGGCTCTTCAGGAATTCGATGGCGCCCGGCAGCGGCTTCACGCCCTCGACATCCTCCATTTCGGCCTGGGTGATCTTGTCGGCCTCGGTCTGCGGATCGACGCCCGGCAGGCCGAGTTGGCGGATGGTATCGACGCCGCGCTTGCCGTGCATGGTCGGCAGGAAGGTGGCGACGTCGAGGCCATGGCTTTCCGCCCAGCGGCCCCAGACGCGTTCGGCCGCTTCGATGGAGCTGAGCAGCGTTCCGTCCATGTCGAACAGGAAGGCGGAATATTTCTTGCCGAAGACGGGCGACGAGGCGGAAGACAAGGGCGGCTCCTTTGATTGTCTGGCAGCGATACCCGTTCGAATAGGCGGATTCCCTGTTCAGATCAAACGGATATGCTCCTGGACATACCGTAAATCCTGCCGTTCAGCGCGCCGACAGGGCGAGACGCAACCCCATCAGCCCGAAGGCGCCGGCAAAGCCGCGTCGGAGCCAGGTCGTCACGCCCGGCCGGGCGATCACATAGCGTCGCGTGGCGGAGGCAAAGACACCATAGATGACGAAGACGATGAAAGTCAGGACCATGAAGACGGCGGCAAGGCCCAGCATGAAGACGGTTGGTGCCGTCGTGTCGGCCGGCACGAACTGCGGCAGGAAGGCGAGGAAGAACAACGACAGTTTCGGGTTGAGGCTGTTCAGCAGGATCGCCGTCCCGATGATGCGCAGCGCCGGCATCGGCTTTGCCTCCTGTGATATCCGCAGGCTGTCGGTGTCCTTCAGGACGCTCCAGGCCATGTAGAGCAGGTAGACGACGCCGACATATTTGATGACCTCGAAGGCCATGGCGCTGGTGTGCAGCAGGGCGGCGAGCCCGGCGACGCTGGCGATGATATGCGGCAGGATGCCGAGCGTGCAGCCGAAGGCGGCGAGCACGCTGGCACGGGCGCCGGAATTGAGCCCCGTCGCCAGCGTATAGAGGACGCCGGTGCCCGGCAGCAGGATGACGATGATGGATGTCAGCAGATAGTCGAGGGTCAAGACATGGCTCCGTTCACGACATGGAAAACCGCAGCAAAGCGGATCGCACCGTCCGGGTCTTGAACGAAATTGCAGAATGTCAGCCGAAGGCCAGCGCATAGGCGCCGGGCGTGACGCCATGGGCGCGCACGAAATGGCGCGTCATATGGCTCTGGTCGGCGAAACCGCCGGCGGTCGAAGCCTCGGCCAGCGGTATACCCCTGGCGATCATCCGGCGGACGATGCCGATGCGGCACTGGATGAGATAGGCATGCGGCGTCATGCCGGTCGCCCGAGTGAAGCCGCGCAGCATCTGGAACCGGCTGAGCCCGCTTGCCTCGGCGAGGTCGGTCAGTGTCACATCCGAAGTCGGATCATCGTCGATCAGGCTTTTGGCGCGAGAGATGGAAGAAGGAACCGCTCTGGAGGCGCGCGCACCGAGCAGCGAGGCGACGAGGTCGAGCAGTTCCGTCTCGGCCAGCAGCGTTTCTCCGCCCTCCGGCGCCAGCATGGCGGAATAGACGGATTGAAGCCTGTGGGCCATCGCGGCATCGGTCATGACGGGATCACAAAAGACGAAATCCGCCGACTGGCCGTCGCTGATATCGAGACTGGCGCGACCGATCAGCGCCGGATCGAGATAGAGCATGCGCCACGCCCGGCCGGCCTCGTCGATCGGACAGCCGTCATGCACCTCGCCGGGATTGACGGTGATCACATCGCCCGGGCCGGCCTCGACCGGTCCCCGTCCGCTTGCGGATTTCTGCGCGCCGCGAATGATGATGCCGATACCGAACTGGTCGTGCGTGTGCCGGCCGAAACTGTGGGCGCTGTCGGCCTCCACCGCCTCGACGCCCGCAAGCACGCATAACCGCATCCGGAATTGTCCGGTCTTCATCGTCGCTCCTCAATCCCGCTCCAGGCCCGGCAGAGCGTCGCGCTCGCCAAACCAGTTCATTGCCGAAGAACACCAGATCTGATGCCTTGGCGCAAGCGCGGCGCGCTGGCGGATATTGCCCCAGCGGATGCCGATCATCTCCGCGTCCTCATCGGTGCCGGTGGTGTAGATCGGTGAGCCGCAATTGCCGCAGAACATCTGGAAACGCGTCCGGCCGTTATCACCGGTCTTGAGATAGGTTTTCGGCTCGCCGGCGGTGATGTGGAAATTGTGCTTCGGAACAGAAACCGTGACCCGATAGACCGAGCCGGTCAGGTGCTGGCAATCGGTACAATGACAGATGCCGACCCGCTCCGGGTCGACATCAGCCTCAAAGCGGATGGCGCCGCAATGGCAATGTCCATCAATATGCATATGCGTTCCTCCCAACTCAGAGAGGAAACTAGCGCATCAGACGCCGGTGAACAGCCAGGCATGTTCCTTGGCGTTGTTGAATTTCCAGACCCGCGACGGCCCGGCCATGACGTTGAGGTAATAGAGGTCGTATCCATGGATCGCGGCGACCGGGTGATAGCCCTTCGGCACCAGCGTCACGTCGCCGTCCTCGACAGCCATCGTCTCGTCCAGCGATCGGTCGTCGGTATAGACGCGCTGCATGGCAAAGCCTTGGCTGGGGTTGAGGCGGTGATAATAGGTTTCCTCGAGGAAGCTTTCGGCCGGCAGATTGTCCTCGTCATGCTTGTGCGGCGGATAGGACGAGGTATGGCCACCTGGGGTGATGACTTCGACGACCAGCAGCGCATGCGCGGCATTGTCGTCTTCCGGCATGATGTTGGTCACGTAGCGGGTGTTGGTATTCTTGCCACGCGTCATCTGCGGATGGGTGCCTGCCGGAATGGGCTTGGTCTTGAAGTCGCCACCACCCGGCGCGGAGCAGACGGCAAGTTCGAGATCCGTGACGGCCTTTACCTGCCATGTCGCGCCCGGTGCGACGTACAGCGCATGTGGCGCGCCTTCGAACGGGCTCATGCGTTCGCCCACCAAGCCAAAATCCTGACCGTCGACGCTCGTCTCGCCCTTGCCGCTAACCCAGACGAGGCAGACCTCGCGAGCGCCGGTCTGGCCCGAAGCCGTCTCGCCAGCCTTCAACCGGTTGAGATCGAAGCCGACATAGGTCCAGCCGGCGTTTTCCGGCGTCACATGCGTAACGCGGCCTTGGTCGCCCTTGGGTTTTACGAGCAGGTTCGGCATGGTGTTCTCCTAATGTGTTCGAGGAGCGTTTGAACCCCTCACCAAGTGCGCCCATGCCTTCGACTGCGTCTCACGCGGGCTTACTATCCTCTCCCAAAAGGGGAGAGGAAAAAACTCACGGCACCGACCTCACCAGATGGAAAGGACGGAGATCGCGCGCCCCACCTCTCCCCTTGTGGGAGAGGATAGTTCGTCCCCGAGAGGCGCAGCCGATCGGTTGGACGAACTTGGTGAGGGGGTAGCCACGAACGGGATCACCCCTTCGGAAAGCCTTCCGTCTCCACCGTATACCCGGCCGCCGTCATCACGCGCATCAGTTCGGCATAGCCGATCTCGGCCATTTTCTGCGGCGGGGCCTTGCGCGGATCCTGCTCGGCTTCGACCACGAACCAGCCCTCATAGCCGTAATCGGCGAAGCGCTTCACGATCGCGCCGAAATCGAGCGAGCCGTCGCCCGGTACGGTGAAGGCGCCGAGCGCCACGGCATCGAGGAAGGACTGTTTCGAGCGGTCCAGCCCGTCGATGACCGACTTGCGGATGTCCTTCACATGCACGTGATTGATGCGGGCGTGGTGATTGTCGATGGCGCGCAGGACGTCGCCGCCGGCGAAGAACAGATGGCCGGCGTCCAGCAGCAGCGGAATGCCTTCGCCGGAATTCTTCATGAAGGCGTCGAGTTCCGGCTCGGTTTCGACGACGGCGGCCATGTGGTGATGATAGGAGAGCGGCATGCCCTGATCGGCGCACCATTCGCCGAATTCCGTGACGCGGCGGGCATAGGCCTTCATCTCGTCATCGCCGAGGCGCGGCTTGGTGGCAAGCGGC
>NZ_DATJDJ010000072.1:0-1855 GCF_035497515.1 Pararhizobium sp.
CGTATTGTGATGCGTCTTGAACGGCTCGGCGGTGGCGCCGCCATAGACCGAGTGCAGCATCGGCGTCTCGACTTCCATGAAGCCGTCGTCTTCCATGAAGCGGCGGATGCCGGAGACGATCTTCGAGCGCTGCTGGAAGCGCAGCTTGGATTCCTCGTTGGTCATGATGTCGAGATGGCGCTTGCGGTAGCGCTGCTCGATGTCGGACAGGCCGTGCCACTTTTCGGGCATCGGCAATAGTGACTTGGTGAGCATGGTGATTTCTTGCGCGTTGATCGACAGTTCGCCGCGCTTGGTCCGCCGCACCACGCCGGTCACGCCGATGATGTCGCCGAGATCGATCATCGGCAGCAGCGCGCGCGCCTCTTCCGGCGTCGTGTCCTTGTGGGAAAAGATCTGGATCTTGCCGCCGGCGTCATGGATATCCATGAACATGCCGGAATTGCGCGAGGAATAGACCCGGCCGGCGACAGTGACCACGTCATCCGTCACTACATCCGCTTCCAGAGCCTCGTATTTCTTGGCGAGATCCGCGTTGGTGATCGTGCGGTGGAAATGCGCCGGATAGACGTCGCCGATCTTTTCGCGCAGCAAGGCCAGCTTCTGGGCGCGCACTTCGGTGACGTCGGAGGAGAGGGTGGTTTCGGTCTTGTCGGTCATTGTCTCGTGCCTTTAGGGCTTGTGTCCAAAGAGTGTCTACGGCTGCGGCCCTCTCCCTCTTCTCCCCTTGGGGAGAAGGTGGCCCGCAGGGCCGGATGAGGGGGAGCCACAGACTTCAAAATTTGCCGAAAGACCCCCTCATCGCCTCGCTTTCGCTCGGCACTTCTCCCCGCTGGGGAGAAGAGGGCCCCCGTCATTACTTCACTTCCCGCTGCCCGCCATCGACGCCGCCACCTGGCCGGCGACTTTCAGGCGCTGGCGCACGACCGAGCGACCGAGGATGGCCATGGAATCGAACAGCGGCAGCGAGCGCGACGAGCCCGAGACGGCCACGAAGAGCGGCGCGACGATGACTTTCAGCTTCTTGTCCATCCGCTCGGCAATCGCCCGCAGTTCGGCTTCGATCGATTCGACGTTCCATTCGAGGATCTTTTCGAGGTCCGGCTGGACGGTGTTGAAGATCTCCACAAGTTCTTCCGGCGAGGATTTGACCTTGGCGAAGGAAGCGGCGTCAAGCGCGAGATCGGACTTGAACAGGAATCCGGCCAGGTCCGGCAGTTCGCCCAGCTTGGAAATGCGCGACTGCGACAGTTTCAGGCCCTGCCGGATGCGGTCGTTTTCCATCGCCCAGGAGAGCACGCGGGCGGCGAATTCGTCTTCCGAAAGACCTTCGCGCAGCCAGCGGCCGTTCAGCCAGTCGAGTTTCTGCACATCGAAGATCGCGCCGGCCTTGGAGAGGTTGGCCGGATCGAATTTCTCCGCCAACTGCTCCATGGTCAGCATCTCCTCGCCCTCGGCGATCTGGATGAAGAACAGGCCAAGGAAGTTCATCAGCGCTTCCGGCAGATAACCGAGCGCGGTGTAATAGGAGATCGAGGTCGGGTTCTTGCGCTTCGACAGTTTCGACTTGTCGTGATTGCGCATCAGCGACAAGTGCATGAACACCGGTGGCTCGAGACCGAGATACTGGTAGATCAGGATGTGCTTGGGCACCGAGGATAGCCATTCCTCGCCGCGCGCCACATGGGTGATCTTCATCAGGTGGTCATCGACCACATTGGCCATGTGATAGGTCGGCATGCCATCGGCCTTGAGAAGCACCTGCATGTCCACCGCATCCCACGGGATATCGACTTCGCCATAGACGCCGTCGACGAACTTGCAGGAGCCTTCGGTCGGGATTTTCATGCGCACG
>NZ_DATJDJ010000073.1:0-2097 GCF_035497515.1 Pararhizobium sp.
GTCATGGCTGTCTGACATGTCGAGCTCTTTTTCCGAGCACATCATGCCGTGGCTTTCGACGCCGCGAATGGTGCCGACCGACAGCGTCACGTCGATGCCGGGCACATAGGCGCCGGGTGCCGCAAAGGCGCCGACGAGGCCGGTGCGGGCATTCGGCGCACCGCAGACCACCTGCACGGGCGCGCCCTTGCCGGTATCGACCATCAGCACCCTCAGCTTGTCCGCCTGCGGGTGCTTTTCCGCCGAGACGACCTTGGCAATGACGAAGGGCCGGTAGGCGGCCTTGTCGTCGACATGCTCGACCTCGAGCCCGATCGCCGTCAGGCGTTCGCAGATCTGCTCGAGCGTCGCATCCGTTTCCAGGTGATCTTTCAGCCAGGAGAGTGTGAATTTCATGATTTCACCCGTGTCCTAAAGTCTTGCAACTGCTTGCCTTCTGCGCAAGCCGTTGCGGAAAATGTTCAATCGGCGTCGTTACGCGCTCAACCCGCCAAACAAAGTCGGCATGTCGAGCGGCCTGAAACCGTAATGGCTCATCCAGCGCACATCGGCGTCGAAGAAGTTGCGCAGGTCCGGCATGCCGTATTTCAGCATGGCGATGCGGTCGAGGCCCATGCCCCAGGCAAAGCCCTGGTAGACATCCGGGTCGAGACCGCCGGCGCGCAGGACGTTCGGGTGCACCATGCCGCAGCCGAGGATTTCCATCCAGTCGGTGCCTTCGCCGAACTTGACGATCGGGCCCGACGAGCGGTCGCACTGGATATCCACCTCGAAGGACGGCTCGGTGAAGGGGAAGAAGGACGGGCGAAAGCGCATCGTCACATCATCGACCTCGAAGAACGTCTTGCAGAACTCTTCCAGGATCCAGCGCATGTTGGCGACATTCGACTTGGTGTCGACGACCAGGCCCTCGACCTGGTGGAACATCGGCGAATGGGTGGCGTCACTGTCCTGCCGGTAGGTCTTGCCGGGGATGATGATGCGGATCGGCGGCTTTTGTGCCTCCATGGTGCGGATCTGCACCGGCGATGTGTGGGTGCGCAAAACCTTGCGCTCGCCGTTTGGGTCCGGATTGAAGAAGAACGTGTCGTGCATTTCGCGCGCAGGATGGCCGTCCGGGAAGTTCAGCGCGGTGAAATTGTAATAATCGGTCTCGATATCCGGGCCTTCTGCGATCGAGAAGCCCATATCGGCGAAGATCGCGGTGATCTCGTCGATGATCTGGCTGATCGGATGAATGCGGCCGCGTTCAGTCGGGGAAGAACGCACCGGCAGCGAGATATCGACCGTTTCGCGCGCCAGTCGCTCGGCGATGGCGGCATCCTTCAGGTCGGACTTGCGGGCGGTGATGGCAGCAAAGACATCGTTCTTCAGCGCGTTGATCGCGGCGCCGCGGGTCTGGCGTTCCTCGGGCGACATGGTGCCAAGCGTCTTCAGAAGCTCGGAGATCGAGCCCTTCTTGCCCAGCGCATTGACGCGGACAGCCTCGATGGCGGCCTCGTCGCCGGCGCCGGTCACTTCGGCCAGCAGGTTCTCTTTCAGTGCTTGCAGATCGGACATCGCAATATTCCCGGTTCATTGCCGTGATCGGTCAAAGAAAAACCCGCGCCAGCCGTGCCAGCGCGGGTTTCCCAAGTGTTCAGATAGGTTTGGGAAGCGCTGGTTTACTTGACCGCGCTTTCAAACTCGTTGGTGGTGCCTGCGTCCTTGAGATATTCGAGCGCCTTCTTGGCAGCGGCGACGAGCGCGCCGAAAGCTTCCGTCTCATGGATGGCCATGTCGGACAGAACCTTGCGATCGACTTCGATGCCGGCCTTGGAAAGGCCGTCGATGAACCGGCCATAGGTCAGGCCATGTTCGCGGACGGCGGCGTTGATGCGCTGGATCCAGAGGGCGCGGAAATTGCGCTTGTTGACCTTGCGGTCGCGGTAGGCGAACTGCTTCGAACGATCCACGGCGGCCTTGGCGGCGCGGATGGTGTTCTTGCGGCGGCCGTAGAAGCCCTTGGCTGCCTTGAGTGTCTTCTTGTGCTTGGCGTGGGAAGTTACGCCGCGTTTTACACGTGCCATGTCATGATCTCCTTAAAAATCCAAAAGT
>NZ_DATJDJ010000074.1:0-16378 GCF_035497515.1 Pararhizobium sp.
GCATGGGTTCTATCCGCTTTTCGGCTTGCGCGAAAAACCGGCCAGGGTGGGAGATCACCGGCCGGGGGGCGCATGCTTGGTCTTTTGAGGCTAGAAGCGGCTTATAGGGAAATGTGCGCGCAAGCGGAACCCCGAAAATGCTGCAATCGACAGGAAAGTTGCAGCGATCGGCAAGCCTTCAAGGGATGGTGAAAATATTGATCTGGTCGGTAATCCCCCGCAGCGCGACTGGATGCGATGTCGGCATCAGGCCGGAGGCGGCAAGCACGCGGGAGGCGGCGGGGTCGTCGAGCACGGAGCGGGTCGCGAAGATTTCATGGGATGTCGCGAGGTGCTGGACGCGCGACGCGATGTTGACGGTCTGGCCGAAATAATCCTGCCGCTCGTTCAGGCTGACGGCGATGCACGGTCCCTCGTGAATGCCGATCTTCAACAGCAGGTCCTCGTTGCCGCGATCGGCGTTGAGGCTGCGCATCGCTTCGCGCATCCGCATTGCCGCCGTGACCGCGCGGTCGGGTGTGGGAAATGTCGCCATCACCGCGTCGCCGATCGTCTTCACGACGGCCCCGGCTTCATCGCTGACGATTTCGTGCAGGATGGCGAAATGGGTCTTTACCAGATCGAAGGCGGCGAGGTCGCCCACGCGCTCATACAGTTCGGTCGAGCCTCTGAGGTCGGTGAAAAGGAAGGTGAGGCTGGTGATCTTCAGCCGCTGATCCACGCCGAGCGTATCGGTGCGGTAGATGTCGCGGAAAGTCTGGTTGGAGAGTACGCGTTTCGCCGTCAGGAACGGCCGGCGGCGGCCCAGCAAATGGTGTAGCGCATCGTTGGCCATGCAGACCGAGGGCAGGGTGCGGTCCCCGGTATGGTTTTCAACGGTGATGCGCACGGGGCCGGGTCGCAGTTCCAACGTTTCGCGGTGCTGGTGGCCACGATCGAAGACGAGCGACAGTTGTGTCCGCTCTTTCGTCGGCGGGCCCTTCACGTCGATGAACTGCGCCGCATGGGTTACCGGTTCGAAGATGATGACGAAGCCTTCCGGCAGTTGCAGCGATATGACGGCCTTTTCCCCGGCGGGCAGTTCCAGCGCCTCCAGCAGGAACTCGTCGACCTTTTCCTCGTAATCGTCTTCCGGCATGTCGATGCCGGAGCCCCAGTAGATCTGGCGGAAATATTCGATCGGCGGCAAGGTGTGGGGATTGTGGGCTTCGATATGGCGGATCCGCGGGCTGACGGTGAAGGTCACCTCGACCATTTCGTCCAGCGTCGGCTCGTAACCTGCGGCACAGAGCGCGCAGGCGTACTGATCGCTCTGCACGGTCTTGAGCGACGTATTGGCGTCGAGCACGCCGCCGCATCCCGGGCAAAGGATGTTCCAGGATATGTCGAAAAGGCCGATTCTCGATGCGTGGAGAAAGGCGTTGATCGTCTGTTCGTCGTCGAGCCCGTGGCCAGCGGCGAAAGCCAGCGCATTGACGCGCCCCAGCTTGCGGTCGGGTGCCTCATGCACGAGCCGCTCGATGGCATCGACAATGTCGGGCTTTGCCGACTGGCGCAGCACCGCGAAGAGGGACTGGGCTTCATTCATGCCCACACTTTACACCAAATCCGGCGTGGCGGCATATTCGTTTTGTCTGATGCTTCCCGGGGCGAGCCGGCCTTACTTACCCTTGTTCGTCACCATCAGCACTTTCACTTCGCCCGGTGCCGGCGGGTTGCGAATCACCTCCGGCGCCTCTTCCAGCGCGATTTCCCGCGAGATCAGCGCCTCGACATTGATCCGGCCCGAGGCCACCAGGTCGGCAGCGCGGCGGTGGGTGTGGGGATTGATGAATGAGCCGAGTATCCGAAGTTCGCGAAAGAGAATGTCGAACGGCTCTATCGACACCTTGTCGCCCTGGGCCATCACTCCGAGGATGACCACGGTGCCGCCAGCCTTGGCGAGCCGCGTCGATTGCTCGACCGTCTCGGCGACCCCGGCGCATTCGATCACCACATCGACGCCGCCGGGCATCAGTCCGTCAGGACCGGCGATCCCGGCGATGATGTCGCCGGCGGACGGATCGACGCTTGCGGTGGCGCCCAGCCGTTCGGCGAGCTTCCGCTTGGCCTCCTGCCGGGTCGAGAGGATGACGGTGGTGGCGCCGGCAAGCCGCGCAAGCTGCACCGTCAGGAGACCGATCACGCCGCCACCGAGCACCACGACGGAGGAGCCGGCCTTGATCTCTGCCATGTCGATGCCGTGCAGACAGCAGGCCAGCGGCTCGCAAAAGGCGCCGAAGCGCGGATCGAGCGACAGCGGGATCTCGAACGCCTGCTTTTGTGGCACGATGACATAGTCGGCGAAGCCGCCGTCACGGCTGATGCCGATGGCCTTGAGGTTGCGGCACAGATTGATGCGACCGGCCTGGCATTGCGGGCATCGGCCGCAGGAAATATTGGGATCGCCGGTAATGCGGGCGCCGAGCGCAAAGCCCTGCACCTCGTCTCCCATGGCCTCGACGATGCCGGAAAATTCGTGGCCGAGCGTCACCGGCGGCGTCGAGGGAAACTCGCCGTGCAGCAGGTGACGGTCGGTGCCGCAGATGCCGCAGGCCTCGACCCGCACCAGCAGGTCGCCGGGGCCGGGAACGGGCGTCTCCACCTCGCGCACGAACAGATTTCCGATCGATTCCAGACGCATGGCCTTCATGTACCGTTCCTCCCAAAACAAGCAGGGGCATTGTTGCATGCGCGATCGCCTGCTGCCAACGGCTGCCCTTCACGCCTGTCGCAAATTTCTGCGCATGGTTGAACTTTGTTGTTTTGGCCTTGCACAAAATCGTCTCTGGCGCGTTATATGGTCGGCAATCGCAGGCCGATCGGCCGCGCAGGAAGACGGGAGATTTCAGCATGGAATGGAAGGGCCGGCGCCAATCGGGCAATATCGAGGATGAGCGCGGCTCCGGTCCCGTCCGGGGCGGCATGGGCGGCAATCCGTTCGGGCGCGGCGGCGGCTTCCGCATTCCGACCGGCGGCGGTGGTCGCGGTGGCGGCATGAGCATCGGTACGATCATCTTTCTCGTCGTCATCTATTTCGTCCTGAAGATGATGGGAATAGACATGCTGCAGGTGCTCGATGGCGGCCAGGGCACGTCTCCGTCCGGCTATGAGCAAACGCAGGGATCATCCCCGCAGGGGTCGGCGCAGGAGGAAGAGACCAAGGCCTTCGTCTCCACCGTACTGGCCGAGACGGAAGACACCTGGAACGGCATTTTCCAGGCCGGTGGCAAAACCTACGAGGAGCCGAAGCTGGTGCTATTCCGCGACGGCATCAATTCTGCCTGCGGCATGGCTTCGTCCGCCACCGGCCCGTTCTATTGCCCGGGCGATCACAAGGTCTATCTCGACATGGCCTTCTTCGACGAACTGGCGCAGAAATTCGATGCGGCCGGTGATTTCGCCGAAGCCTATGTCATCGCCCACGAGGTTGGCCATCACGTCCAGAACCTGCTTGGCATCCTGCCGAAGGTGAACGAACAGCGTCAGCAGGTCAGCGAAGCCCAGTCCAACCAGCTCTCGGTGCGTGTGGAGTTGCAAGCGGATTGCTTTGCCGGCATCTGGGGCAAATATACCCAGCAGAAGGGCCTGCTGGAGCAGGGTGACCTGGAAGAAGCCTTGAATGCCGCCACCCAGATTGGTGACGACACACTGCAGAAGCGCAGCCAGGGCTATGTCGTGCCGGAAAGCTTCAATCACGGCACATCCGCCCAGCGCTCGGCATGGTTCAAGCGTGGCTTCGAGAGCGGAAAGCTGTCGGCCTGCGACACGTTCAATGGTAATATCTGAGCTACTGCATAATTCTTTAAACCGGAATCGATCCAAGGATAAAATTATGCAGCAGATTTAAAGTGTTACAGACCTTTGCGCGTCATATTTGACGCGCGGCGCTGTAGCCTTGATTTGAGCCGGGACTTTTCGCCCGCGCCGGCTGACAGCGGCGTGGGCGATTTGTTCCGAAAAGACGCGGGTCTTGACTGGAAAATTTCGTTTCCGTCCCGGGCGGCGGTCGCAAAGCTCAGAAACCGAACTATATCATCCTTGATGATTGTGGGCCGGGTTTGGTGCGCCGGTCGGGTGTTTGCCGTTCCGGCCGATAGGCCAATGGCTGATGAAGGAAAGAACCATGTTGCGATCCCTTGCTCCTGCCGTCATGGCGGCTGCGCTCGCCCTCACGGCCGCGGTGCCCGCCGGGGCAACCGAAACGCTCGCGACCATCCTCTTCGGTCATCCCTCCGAACGCGGCATCGCCGTCATCTTCGTGCGGTCGAGCTACCACAATGACGACAATGTCCCGGTGATCTACCGACGTCCGTCCGCGGAGATGCGCGCCCGTGCGCAAAGCGAAATCGCCTCCAATCCGGTGATCCGCGCCTCGCTCGAGCGCCGCAACATCCGGCCGCACAATGTCCTTGCCATCCAGACCGCGCTCGACGGCGGCAAGGTCATCTATGCGCGGTGACGGCGCTGTTTCCTGAGGCGCTGTTGACGGAAACAAGAGAAAGAACCGGAGAATTACCATGAAGAAAATCATAACGCTTGCATTGGCCGCCGCACTTCTCGCCCCGCTTGGCGCCGGCCTCTCCACTGGAACCGCCTTTGCCCAAAAGGCGCGGGCGACCCGCGATGCCGGCGCTGGCCCCGGCGTCACGATCGTCCGCATCCGCGAATATGTCGGTCCCGACGAATTCCAGGACGTGCCGCGTACCTACCGTTTCCCTTCCGCGCAAACGCTGGCGAAGGGCCAGGAGGAAATTCGCAATGTTCCCAACATAAGGGCAGCCTTGCAGAGGCGCGGCATCTCGCCGCGCAACGTGGTCGGCGTCCAGACGGCCTTCAATGGCGGCAAGATCGTTTATGTGCGGTAAGCGCAATTTCCAGGAAAGACAGAGGCTTCGGTTACGTTGGGAGCCTTTGTCTGTGAAGACGGTCTTTTCTCACGTCTCGCTGCCCATATGGGCGAGCATGGATTCCTGATAGCGCCCGCCGGCGGCCGCGTTCTCGGAATGGCGGCTTCGATGCTCCGGTTTCACTATGAAATGCTTTGTGCGATAATCCGGATCGATACCAACGAGCTGTTTGGAAAACCGTACAATGACCGATTTGCCGCTTGCCGACCTCGACGCCTTCATGGCTGTCGCGCGGGAGCGTAGTTTTCGCGCCACTGCTCGCAAGCGCGCCGTCTCGGCCTCGTCACTGAGCGAAGCCCTGCGGCGGCTGGAGGAGCGGCTTGGCGTCCGCCTGCTGAACCGCACGACCCGTAGCGTTACGTTGACGGAAGCCGGCGAACAACTGATGGAGCGCCTGTCGCCGGCCTTGGGAGAGGTCGCCTCGGCGCTCGACCAGATCGGCAGTTTTCGCGACAGCGCCACCGGCACGCTGCGCCTCAATGTCGCCACCGTCGTTGCCAAAGTCGTGTTGCCGGACATCGTCGCGGATTTTCTGAAAGCCTATCCCGGCATCACGCTGGAGGTGATCGGCGACGACAGTTTCATCGACGTGCTGGCGGCCGGCTTCGATGCGGGTGTGCGGTATGACGAACGGCTGGAAAAGGACATGATCGCCGTGCCGATCGGCCCGCGCCGTCAGCGTTTCGTCACCGCCGCGTCACCCGCCTATCTCGTGGCCCACGGCGAACCGCGCCATCCGCGCGATATCCTCGACCATGTCTGCATCCGCCACCGCTTCGCCAGCGGTCGGGTTTCGTCCTGGGAATATGAGCGCGGCAATGAGGTGGTGCGCATCTCGCCGCAGGCCCGCATCACCGCCAATACGCTGGAGCTGGAGATCAGCGCCGCCGTCGCCGGTCTCGGCATCATCGCCACTTTCGAGGAGTTCCTGGCGCCGGCCATCGCCACCGGCGAACTCGTGCCCATCCTTCAGGACTGGGCGCCGGAATTTCCCGGCCCCTATCTTTATTACGCCAGCCGCCGCCACATGCCGCCGCCGTTGCGCGCCTTTGTCGATTTCATCAAGAGCCGGCCGAGAACATAGTCACCAGCAACCCGATCAATGTTCCAGAAGCACTCATCAAGAACATTGAAATGTTCACGGATTGTTTCGTTTCGTCATTTCGCTAAGCATCGTTCTACAATCCGCGTTCGCGTTCTGTGCCGGTTTGAAGCCGTCTGTTGGCGAAGTGGGTTCGATGATCGATCGGAAGTCGGCTTGACCCGCCGGGCTGTCTTGCTGATGAAACAATCAAACTTTGTGATGTTTAGATGAAAAAATAGCATTTTGGCCTTTGTTGCTGGTGCTTTACGAGCGGTTCATTTATTTCCGTCTCTTCCGTCGTGCGGCCCATACTGGCTGCGACGAAGCCAAAGGCTCCATTTCGTCATGCTGACATCGACCCCAAATCAGGCGGCCGTTCGCACCGATAATTCCTGGCCCGCCCATTACCGCGCAAGCATCCTGCTGGGCGTGCCCTTCGTCGGCGCGCAGCTGGCGCAGTTCGCCATCCATGCCACCGACGTGCTCATGGTTGGCCGTCTCGGTACGACCGAGCTCGCCGCCATGGTGCTGGCGGCACAGATGTTCTTCACCGTTTTCATCTTTGGCTCCGGTTTTGCCAATGCCGTCGTGCCGATCGTCGCGCAGGCGGAGGGACGGGGAGATCGTGTTGCCGTTCGCCGTGCCGTGCGCATGGGCATGTGGGCCGTGCTCGGTTATGGCGTCGTGACGATGCCGCTGCTCTGGTATGCCGAATCGGTTCTGAAAATGATGCGCCAGCAGCCCGAAGTGGCAGAACTCGCCGGACATTACCTGCGCGTCGCCATGTGGGGCATGTTCCCGGCGCTGCTGTTCATGGTGCTGCGCGGATTCCTGAGCTCGCTGGAGCGCGCCGGCATCATTCTCTACGTCACGATCATCGTGCTGCTCACCAACGCATTGCTTTGCTATATCTTCATCTACGGTCATTTCGGCGCGCCGGCGCTGGGCATCGTCGGTGCGGCGATTTCCGCGCTTGTCGTCAATACGCTGAGCTTCGTGCTGCTTTACGCCTATATCCAGGCCCAGCCGAAGACACGGGACTACGAAATCTTCGTGCGCTTCTGGCGGCCGGATTGGCCGGTGCTGAAAGATGTGGTCAAGCTCGGCCTGCCGATCGCCATCACCATTCTCGCCGAAGTCAGCCTGTTCACGGTGGCCTCGCTGCTGATGGGCATGATCGGTACCGTCGAGCTTGCCGCACACGGTATCGCGCTGCAGTTCGCATCCGTTGCCTTCATGGTGCCGCTCGGCCTGGCACAGGTCGCGACTGTCCGCATTGGTCTTGCCCATGGGCGTCGCGATGCGGAGGGCATCAAGCGGGCGGCGATCGCCGTTCTCGTCATCGGCTGCGGTTTCGCCCTCATCGGCAGCCTGGTCTTTGCACTGTTCTCGCACGAGCTTGCCGCCATGTATCTCGATACGAGGCGTCCGGATGCGGCTGCAGTTCTCGCCTATGCCGGTCCGCTGATCGTCATTGCCGGCGCCTTCCAGCTCGTCGATGGTGTTCAGGCGCTGGCCGCCGGCATGCTGCGCGGGTTGAAGGATACGACCGTGCCGATGATCCTGGCACTCGTCTCCTACTGGGCGATCGGCTTCGTCGCCGCCTATCTGCTCGCCTTCCACGCTGGTTTGGGTGGTGTCGGCGTCTGGTACGGCTTCGTGCTCGGCCTTTCCGCCGCCAGCATTTCGCTCACCTGGCGCTTCTTCCGCTTCCTGTCGCGGGAACGCAAGCTGTTGGCGCTGCCGGCATAACGTCTTCATCCGGTACACCAACTGAAAAGGCCCACTTCATTCAGCGGGCCTTTTCAGTTCATTCATGTCAAAGAATCAACGCTCTGCCAGCGCCGGCTCACCCTTCTTCTCGCGCACGAGGTTGATGAAGCGGCGGAAGAGATAGTGGCTGTCCTGCGGGCCGGGCGAGGCTTCCGGATGGTGCTGGACGGAGAAGACCGGCTTGCCGGTGACGCGCAGGCCGCAATTGGTGCCGTCGAACAGCGAAATGTGAGTCTCTTCAACGCCTTCCGGCAGGGACTTCGCATCCACCGCGAAGCCATGGTTCATCGAAACGATCTCGACCTTGCCGGTCGTGTGATCCTTCACCGGATGGTTGGCGCCGTGATGGCCCTGGTGCATCTTCTCGGTCCTGGCGCCCAGCGCAAGGCCAAGCATCTGGTGGCCGAGGCAGATGCCGAACAGCGGGATATCGCTCTTGATCAGGTCCTGGATGACCGGAACCGCATATTCGCCGGTCGCGGCCGGATCGCCCGGGCCGTTCGACAGGAAGATTCCGTCCGGCTTCTGGGCGAGGACGTCTTCGGCCGAGGTCGTCGCCGGCATCACCGTGACCTTGCAGCCGAGACCGGTGAACAGGCGCAGGATGTTGCGCTTGACGCCGTAGTCGAGCGCCACGATGTGATGGGTCGCATCCGCGTCCGCAAGTTCGCCGAACTCCTCGTTCCATGCCCAGGGTTTTTCGCTCCAGCGCGAGGACTGGCCGGAGGAAGCCACCTTGGCGAGGTCGAGGCCTTCGAGGCCACTCCAGGCCCTGGCTTGCGCCTTCAGCGCCTCGATATCGAAGACGCCGTTCGGATCATGGGCGATCACCGCGTTCGGCGCGCCGTTTTCGCGGATCCAGGCGGTCAGCGCGCGTGTGTCGATGCCGCAGAGTCCGATGACGCCGCGCGCCTTCAGCCAGGCATCGAGATGCTTTTCGGCGCGGTAGTTTGATGGCTCGGTGATATCGGCCTTGAAGATGACGCCGACTGCGCCGTGGCGTGCCGCCGGCGTCAGGTCTTCGATGTCTTCATCATTGGCGCCGATATTGCCGATATGGGGGAAGGTGAAGGTGACGATCTGGCCGAGATAGGACGGGTCGGTCATGATCTCTTCGTAGCCGGTGAGCGCGGTGTTGAAGACCACTTCGGCCTGTACCGTGCCGGTGGCGCCAATGCCCTTGCCCTCGATGACGGTGCCGTCGGCAAGGACGAGCAGGGCGGTTGGTTTTGCGGTGGTCCAGGGAGCAGTCGCGGTCATTGTCTTCATCCCGTTCAGGCGGCGTTTGGCAGACGTTCGTGCGAACGCCGCCTGGCCGTTGTGGTTCGCAGGCGGGCAGATGCGGGCGATGGGCGCGCGCTGTCAGGCCTGGTCATGATGTTGGTGCAGGTGACGGTCAATAGACGCAGCTTCGGACAAGGTCAATCTTGAAGGCGCACGGATCGGCCTTTTGCCGCAGATTTTACGCAATTCATTTGCTCCCCGTTGTGCCACTGGTTTATGAAACGCCCTCAAACAGGAGTAAGACAATGATGCGCGATCAACTCGCTGCCGCCCTCAAGGATGCAATGAAATCGAAGGATGCGGCCCGGCTTTCCACCGTTCGCCTTGTTCAGGCCGAGATCAAGACCCGTGATATCGCCAATCGTGGTCTTGGCAAGGGCGATGCCAGCGACGATGAAATCCTGCAGATTCTGGCAAAGATGGTCAAGCAGCGCGAGGAATCGGCGAAGATCTACGAAGACAATGCCCGTCCGGAGCTTGCCGCCAAGGAGCGGGCCGAGATCGTCGTCGTCAAGGATTTCATGCCGGCACAGCTGAGTGACGCCGATGTGCGCGCGAATATCGCAGCCGCAATCGCGGAAGCCGGCGCAAGCGGCCCCAAGGACATGGGCAAGGTGATGGCGGTGCTCAAGGAGCGTTATGCCGGGCAGATGGATTTCGCCAAGGCCTCATCCGTCCTCAAGGAACTGCTGACAGCTGCCTGATCGGCAATGCCGACGCGGTCTCCCGATGGAAGGCCGCGTCGATGATGGCGAATTTTTCCGCCTGATAATTCCAGTATTCGCGAATGAAGACCTGCGACAGCCACAGCATGTTGCGGCGATTGATCGTTTCGAAGGCGACGCTGCCGATTTCTCCGGCCTTGCTCATCAGCCGTTTCAGATGCGTCTTGGAAATCATGTAGGACTGGCAGACTTTCGCCGACGAGATCGGGCCGATCAGCGTGCGCGGTGCGTCCGGATCAAACTGCGTGATCATCGAGATGAAGTAATCCATCACGACGCCGCCGGAGTTCGCCCAGGTGAACAGGTTGAACGTCTCGCCGGGATGGCGGACGCCGTGGTTCTCCAGGATGCCGACGGCGATGATCGGTTGAAGGTTCGTGAACAGAGCCGGATTTTCGGTCAGGCAGATGGCGCGGTTGCCGCCATCCAGCGTGTCGAGGATGGCGAGATGGGCGTAAAGCCATTTGACCACCGTCTGCACGGCAATCTCTGTCGGTTCCAGCGGCCGCATGCGATTGTCGGGCGGATTGTCGCTGGCGCGCAGGAAGCGATAGGCCATCATTTCCTGGACGAAGGCCGCCGCCGTGTTGCGGCTGGCGATACGGTAATCCATTGCCCGGGCGACAAAGCGGCCCGCATAGAAGGAGGTGGAGGGATCGGCGGGGTCGCGGCCGTAATGCAAGGACAGGCCCAGTTGCGCCATCAGCCAGCGCTGCTGCGAGGCAAAGACCGAAGCCATTCGTGGGCTTTCGGCGAACATGGCGGTCATCTGCCGCGCGTAGACCCGCATGGCGTCGAAAAACGTGGTGTTGGAAGCAAGCTCGTTCGCTGAGAACATCATCGCGGGAATCCGAAAAGGCTATGAACACGTCATTGCCTTTCTACATGTTTACCATCAACATTTTATTCAAGAAATATGTCATGTTCGCACGAGGCGCGAGACCTGAACCTTGACCACCCCGATTGCGCCTGTGAATTGCGGGCATGATCGATGCGCTTGCTGGCGCGGTCGGCGATTGCCGCCTATATGGAGGCCAGACCCAGAGGTATTCATGCGCTTTTCCAACTCCTTCCTTGACGAGATCCGCGACCGCGTCCCCATTTCGGACGTGATCGGCCGGCGTGTCACGTGGGACCGCAAGAAGACCAATGCCTCGCGCGGCGACTATTGGGCCTGTTGCCCTTTCCATGGCGAGAAGTCGCCGAGCTTCCATTGCGAGGACCGCAAGGGCCGCTACCACTGCTTCGGCTGCGGTGTCTCCGGCGATCATTTCCGCTTTCTTACCGAGCTTGACGGCATGGCCTTTCCGGAGGCCGTGCAGCAGATTGCCGATCTCGCCGGCGTCGCCATGCCACAGCCGGATGTCGAGGCCGAAAAACGCGACCGGCAGCGCATCGGCCTGCAGGACGTCATGGAGGTGGCGGCACAGTTCTTCGAAAGCCAGTTGCAGACGGCGAACGGCGCCAAGGCGCGCGCCTATCTGCGCGACCGGGGCCTGACCGGCCGCACGATCGAGACCTTCCGCCTCGGCTATGCGCCGGACAGCCGCAATGCGCTAAAGGAATTCCTGGCCGGCAAGGGCATCGCCAAGGACCAGATCGAAGCCTGCGGCCTCGTCGTTCACGGGCCGGATATTCCCGTCTCCTACGATCGTTTCCGCGACCGCATCATGTTCCCGATCCTGTCGTCGCGCGAAAAGGTGATCGCCTTCGGCGGCCGCGCCATGTCGCCGGATGCGCCGGCGAAATATCTGAATTCCAACGAGACCGAACTCTTCCACAAGGGCAATGTGCTCTATAATTTTTCGCGCGCGCGCAAGGCGATGGGTGGCGCCGACGGAGCGGGGACGATCATCGCCGTCGAAGGCTATATGGATGTCATCGCGCTGTATCAGGCCGGCATCGAAAACGCTGTCGCGCCACTCGGCACTGCGCTCACTGAAAACCAGATGGCGCTGCTCTGGAAGCTGACCCAACAGCCGGTTCTCTGCTTCGATGGCGATGGCGCTGGCATTCGCGCCGCCAACCGCGCCGTTGATCTGGCGCTGCCGCATCTCAAGCCCGGTTATTCCGTCCGTTTCGCGATGCTGCCGGATGGCAAGGACCCGGACGATCTGGTCCGCAACGAAGGCCGCGCGCCGTTCGACAAGGTGATGGCGTCGGCACGTTCCCTGTCGGAAATGGTCTGGCTGCGCGAGGCGCAGGCCGGCAGTTTCGACACACCGGAGGCCCGCGCCCAGCTGGAGGCGACGCTGAAGCAGGTCGTGTCCGTCATCGCTGACGAAAACGTCCGCCGCCATTATGGCCAGGATATCCGCGACCGGCTCAACCAGTTTTTTCAAGGCGCATCCCGACAGCAGAGCGGCCAGCGGAGTTTCGATCGCAATCCGCGTCAAAACGGCGGCGGCAATCGCAATGGCGGTCCGGGGCGTGGCGGACAGCAGGGTGCGCGGATGTCGGAACGTTCCGGCATTTCCGACCGGCTGGCCCGATCCTCTCTTGTCAGCGGTCACCAGAGCCTGCCGCCCTTGCGGGAAAGCGTGCTGGCGCTGACCATCGTCAATCACCCGCATCTGCTGTTTGCCGAATATGACGAGATTTCCGCGATCGAATACGACAATCGCGATCTCCAGCGCTTCTGGTCGTCCGTGCTCAATGCCGCCGCTGCCAAGGGACCGCGCCTGTCGCGCGAAAACCTGATCGAGCAGCTGCAGGCAGAGGGGTTCGACTCGCTGTTGAAATCGCTCGACCAGCAGATCCGTTTCGCCCGGCTCTGGACCGCGACCACCGCCGCCGCCCCGGAAGACGCCCGCGAAGGCTACCTGCAGGCGCTGGCGCTGCATCAGCGCACCAAGGCGCTCCTCTGGCAACGCCGCGAACTCGAAAGCGAACTTGCCTACGCGACGGAAGAAGGCGATGACGACGCTGTCAGCCAGATCCTGCGCAACCTGCAGGAAGTCCAGCTCGAAGTGACACGGCTGGAAAACCAGGAAGCCATCATCGATGGGTTCGGGGTTCTGTCGGGGCGGGTCAAGGGACCGGCGGGGAAGTGAGGATGGATGTGAGCGGGGTGCCAAATTCGGTAGCTGCCTGAAAACCAGCGCGGCTGTTTGATGTGGTGCATCGTCAGATGATCTGAGGGTGGTGACCGTCGAGCGTCATGATAAAGTCACGTCATGAGTAACCATTGGAAGATAAATTATGAACCCAAGGGGCTGGAGATGGTTGAAGAAATCACTCCGGCAGGCTTTCGCGATCGGTTGATTGCCTTCGTGGGCGGAGTGATTGACCGGTTGCCGACTGCCGTGATCGATCGCCTCAACAACCCTGAGCAAGAATTGGCGTCGTTATTGAACGACATGGTCGAGGGCGACCAACTATGGTGGTGCCGAAGCGAAAAAAGAGCCGTCCTGATCGGAAACGAAGGCGTTGCTGTCGTGAGAGACGGTAGGGCGATCGCTTACATCCTCGTCTGGCACCACTGATGCACAACGGGTGGTAACCGCGCCTGTCACCGTTCGCGGGCTTGATGAACCCCGCCGCCCAAAAGGCTGGCGGTTGCGATAAGTGTCGCCCCCGCCACCCCACCTGTGCCATAGTCCCTTTCTCCCCAAGAAAGCGATTCCATGCCGCAGACAAAAGACCGTATCGATCCCCTGTTTGACAATGAAGGTGCGCAAAATCCGCTCTCGGTTCTGAAAAGGGTCTACGGCTATTCGGCGTTTCGCGGCAAGCAGGCGGCGGTTGTCGAACGCGTCGTGTCGGGCGGCGATGCCGTCGTGCTGTTTCCGACGGGGGCCGGCAAGTCGTTGTGTTTCCAGATTCCGGCGCTTTGCCGCGACGGTGTCGGCATTGTCGTGTCGCCGCTGATCGCGCTGATGCGCGATCAGGTAGAGGCGCTGAAACAGCTCGGTGTTCGGGCATCAGCGATGAATTCCTCACAGTCGCGAGAGGATTTTGTCGAGGCGCGGCGGGCGATTGCCACCGGCAGTCTCGATCTGCTCTATGTGACGCCCGAGCGCATCGTCACGCCAGCCTTCAAGGAGATGATCGGCAATGCGAAAATCGCCCTTTTTGCCATCGACGAGGCCCATTGCGTGTCCCAATGGGGCCATGATTTCCGTCCGGAATATCGCGAGCTCGGCCAGCTTGCGGAACACTATCCGGGCGTACCGCGCATCGCGCTGACGGCGACAGCCGATCCGCACACCCGTGAGGACATCATCGATCGGCTCGGCCTGCGGTCAGCGGAAGTCTTCACCACCTCGTTTGACCGCCCGAACATTGCCTATGAGATTGTCGAGCGCGACCAGCCGCGCCAGCAGCTCCTGCGGTTCCTGTCCCGCCATGAAGGCTCGAGCGGCATCGTCTATTGCCTGTCGCGCGCCAAGGTCGAGGACACCGCCGCGTGGCTGAACACGCAAGGCATCCGGTCGCTTGCCTACCATGCCGGCATGGACCGCGCGGTGCGCGATGCCAATCAGGATGCGTTCCTGAAGGAGGAAAACCTCTGCCTCGTCGCCACCGTCGCCTTCGGCATGGGCATCGACAAGCCGGACGTGCGTTACGTCGCCCATCTCGATCTGCCGGGCTCCGTCGAGGCCTATTACCAGGAGACCGGCCGTGCCGGGCGCGACGGCCTGCCGTCCGATGTCTGGATGGCCTATGGCATGGCTGACGTCATCCAGCGCGGCCGGATGATCGACGAGGGCGGCTCGGCCGACGAGATCAAGCGGGTCGAGCGCGCCAAGCTCAATGCCCTGCTGGCCATCTGCGAGACACCGGGCTGCCGCCGACAATCCATTCTGGCGCATTTCGGCGAGGCCCATGCCGGCGGTTGCGAGAATTGCGACACCTGCCTGAAGCCGGTCGAGACCTGGGACGGCACCGACGCGGCAATCAAGGCGCTGGCGGCGATCTACCGCACCGGCGAGCGCTTCGGTACCGGCCATCTGATCGACGTGCTGCTCGGCAATGAAAACGACAAGACTACCCGCTTTGGCCACGCCGACATGCCGGTCTTCGGGGCTGGCAAGGACATTCCCTCGAAAACCTGGCAGTCCGTCTATCGACAGTTGCTGGCCGCCGGTTATGTCAGTGTCGATCATCAGGCTTTTGGCGCGCTGAAGCTGACGGAACAGGCGCGCTCAGTCTTCAAGCGTGAACAGGAGGTGCGTTTCCGCAAGGACCGCCCGACCACGGGCAAGGCCGCGCGCCACGCCAAGGGTGGATCGCCGGCCGCCAAGGCCGAGCTGCAGGGGGGCGATCAGGACCTGTTCCAGCAATTGCGCGCGCTGCGCGCCAGCCTTGCCAAGGAAATGGCGGTGCCACCCTACGTCATCTTCCCCGATACAACCCTGATCGCGCTATCGAAGGAGCGACCGCAAAGCCGGGATGCGCTGCTCGGCATTTCCGGCATTGGCCAATCCAAGCTGGAGCGCTACGGTGACGCTTTCCTGAAAGTCGTCCGCGCGGCGGATTGACGTCACGAGCATAAGCGGGAGGCAGCATGAGCGATAATCATCACCACGATTCCGAACGCTGGAAGCATGATGGCGTGCGCGTCATCAAGGGCGACCAACTGGACGACAACACGCCGCAGACGCCGGGCATGTACCGGCAGGCCGCCATCAACCACGCCCGCGTCGGCGCGCAGAAGATCTGGGCCGGCACCGTCGCCATCGAAGCCAATGCCAGGACCGGGGTGCATCACCACGGCGCGCTTGAAAGCGTCATCTTCGTCCTGCGCGGCAAGGCGCGCATGCGCTGGGGCGACCGGCTGGAATATGTCGCGGAAGCCGGTCCCGGCGATTTCATCTATGTCCCGCCCTATGTACCCCATCAGGAAATCAACGCCGATCCGGACAATGTGTTGGAATGTGTGCTCGTCCGCTCCGACAACGAGGCCGTGGTCGTCAACATCACCGATGTCGATCCCGTCGAAAAGCCGGAAGCGGTCTATTGGGTCGATCCGATCCACAAGCGACCTGAATAGCCTACATCCGCACCGTCATCCCGCCATCCACCGTCAGCACATGGCCGTTGACGAAGGACGCCGCGTCGCTCGCCAGGAACAGCGCCGCGCCGGCGATTTCGTCCGGCCGGCCCCAGCGCTGCGTCGGGATGCGCTGGCGCACGAAGGGCATCAGGTCCTCGTCGGCGGCCAGCGTCGCGTTGGTCTCGGTGGCGAACCAGCCCGGCGCGATCGCGTTGCTGGTGATGCCGAAGGGGCCGTATTCCACCGCCATCGCCCGCATCAGCCCGGTCAGCCCCTGTTTGGCGAGCGGATAGATGCCGTCGCCCGGCAGCGCCACCTGGCCGTTGATCGAGGTCACCGCAATCAGCCGCCCATGCCCGCCGCGCTTCATGATCGCGGCAGCGTCCCGCGACAAGGTCGTCGCGGCGATCAGGTCGGTGCGGATCAGCTCGAGGATCGCCTCGTCGTCGAATTCTGCCAGAGGCCTGCGGTCGCGGGCGCCGACATTGTTGACGAGGATGTCGAGCCGTCCGTGGCGGCGCTCGATGCCGGCCAGGGCGTCGCGCTGCGCCTGCCGGTCGGTGAT
>NZ_DATJDJ010000075.1:0-8442 GCF_035497515.1 Pararhizobium sp.
GCACACCGCGGTATTAAAATAAATGACGAAGCGTACCTATCAACCGTCCAAGCTTGTTCGCAAGCGCCGTCACGGCTTCCGTGCACGTATCGCCACCAAGGGTGGCCGCAAGGTTATCGTTGCCCGCCGGGCACGTGGCCGTAAGCGTCTGTCGGCTTAAGGCCGTCTGGCGCGTGCCGCGTCTTCGCGCAGTAATCTTCGCGAAACCTGTACGCGCAGCCTCATGGCGCCGGAGCATCCTTAAATCGTCCCTGTGGACGTCGGATGCTCCTGCTCCAGGAAGGAGCGCGGGGGAATGACATCACCCAAGCATAAATCGACTGTCGGGCGGCTGAAAAGCCGGCCGCAGTTTCTTGCCGTTCGCAAGGGAGAGCAGCGGAAAGGCCCGCTGATCCTGCTTGAAGTTCTTGATCGCGGCGAACCGGAGACCGGGCCACGCGTCGGTTTCACCGTCACCAAGAAGCATGGCAATGCCGTCGAGCGTAACCGGATGCGCCGCCGCCTCAAGGAGGCCGTGCGGCTTTCCGCCGGATTTGCAATGACGCCCGGACATGACTATGTGGTTGTCGCCAGACGCGACGTTTTGAGCGCTCCCTTCGCACGGATCAAAAAGATCCTCGGCGAGCGCATCGAAAACAAGCAAAAAAATTCACGGCCCCCGGCCGCTCCAGGAAAGAATGATGGAAAATAACCGCAACTACTTCGTGGCGATCGCCCTGTCGGTGTTCATTCTGATTGGCTGGCAGTTTCTCTACGTCAATCCGAAGATCGAGAAAGACCGCATAGCGACCGAAGCCCAGCAGACGACCACTGCCGACGGCACGCCTGCCGCATCCGGCCAGGTCCAGCCCACGGCCAATGGTGCAGTGCCCGGCGCTGTCGAGACCCGCGATCAGGCGGTCGCGAAGTCTGCCCGCGTGATTATCGACACGGCGGCGCTCAGCGGTTCGATCAACCTGACCGGCGGCCGCTTCGACGACCTGAAGCTGAAGGAATATCACGAGACCGTCGATGACAAGAGCCCGCTCATCACGCTCTTCAGCCCCTCCGACACACAGGACGGCTATTTCACCGAACTTGGCTTCATCGGCACCGACGCCACCGGCACGATGCCAGGCCCACAAACCGTGTGGACGCTCGCCGGCGGTGACAAGCTGACCGCGTCGACACCGGTAACGCTCAGCTACACCAACGAGAAGGGTGTTGTCTTCACCCGCACGATTTCGGTCGATGAGCATTTCATGTTCCAGGTGACGGACAGCATCAAGAACGGTAGCGCGGTGCCGGTTTCGCTCTCCTCCTACGGCCGTGTCACCCGCTTCAACCAGCCTGCTGTCGCCAGCACATACGTTTTGCATGAGGGCTTCATCGGCGTCATCGGCGAACACGGCCTGCAGGAAGTCAAGTACAGCAAGGTCGAGAACGACGTGCCGATCTTGCCCGGCACGGCGACGACCGGCTGGCTCGGCATTACCGACAAGTACTGGGCGGCAGCTATCGTTCCGCCGCAGGATAAGCCCTATGAAACGCGCTTTGCACATTTCACCGACGGACGAGCCCGCTTCCAGGCGGACTACAAGCAGGATGCGTTGACGATCGCTCCCGGCCAGTCCGCCGATGTCAAGAATATGATCTTTGCCGGCGCCAAGCAGGTGCCGCTGATCTCGGGCTATGAGCAGACCTATTCGATCCCGCAGTTCAACCTGTTGATCGACTGGGGCTGGTTCTGGTTCATCACCAAGCCGATGTTCAAACTGATGGATTTCTTCTTCCGTTATTTTGAAAACTTCGGCGTCGCCATCCTGGCCACCACCGTCGTCGTCAAGGCGCTGTTCTTCCCGCTTGCCTCGAAGCAGTACGCCTCGATGGCGAACATGAAGAAGGTTCAGCCGAAGATGGAGGAACTGAAGAAGAAGCACGGCGACGACCGCATGGCGCTGCAGCAGGGCATGATGGCCCTCTACAAGGAAGAAAAGATCAATCCGATCGCCGGCTGCTGGCCGATCCTCTTCCAGATCCCGGTGTTCTTCGCGCTCTACAAGGTGATCTATGTAACCATCGAAATGCGCCACGCGCCGTTCTTCGGCTGGATCCAGGACCTGTCCGCTCCGGACCCGACTTCGCTGTTCAACCTGTTCGGCCTCCTGCCCTACGACGTCCCGCATGCGCTGATGATCGGCGTCTGGCCGCTGGTCATGGGCATCACCATGTTCCTGCAGATGCGCATGAACCCGACCCCGCCGGATCCGACGCAGGCAATGCTGTTCACCTGGATGCCGCTGGTCTTCACCTTCATGCTGTCCAGCTTCCCGGCCGGCCTGGTCATCTACTGGGCCTGGAACAACACGCTGTCGATCGCCCAGCAGGCCTTCATCATGAAGCGTCACGGCGCCAAGATCGAACTGTTCGACAATCTCAAGGGATTGTTCGCCAAGAAACCCAAACCGGCCAAATAGGCCGGACGGACCTTCGACATTATTACAAGGCCCCGGATGATCATCCGGGGCCTTTGTCGTTCGGGAGGCATCTTGATCGGGTGGCCCGGGTGCGGTCTCTTCCCGAGACGACGCAGCTACGGCATATTTAAAGTGCTACACCGACCTCTGCGCGTCATATTTGGCGCGCGGCGCTGCAAGCTAGAGCGCGGGGGATTTGCGACAGGCATTTGTCGCGAATCTCTGCGCCCGTTTTCGAGATCACCCCTACACTTGCCTGACCGCAACCCGGATGCCCGCCATGTCGCAACCCGCCGCCCTGCCGCAAGCCCCGAGCATGGGACAACAGAGTTCCCCGCAAGGTGTCGTGCTCGTGCTCGGCTCGGCCACCGCCTGGAGCTTCGGCGGCACACTGGCGCGCTTTCTCGACATCAGCGACAGCTGGACGGTGGTCTTCTGGCGTTCGTTGTTCGCCGCCCTGTTCCTGATCGGCTTCATGCTGCTGCGGGACGGGCCGCGCGGCACGGTCCGGCTGTTCCGCGGCATGGGCCTGCCGGGCATCGCCGTCGGCCTCTGCTTTGCCACCGCATCGACCTCGTTCATCCTGGCGCTGGCCTATACCACGGTTGCCAATGTCATGCTCATCCAGGCCGGCGTGCCGCTGATTGCCGCGCTGATCGGTTGGCTGGTGTTTCGCGAGCGCATCTCGATGCTCACCTGGATCGCCATCGCGGCTGTTATCGGCGGCGTCGCCATCATGGTCTCGGATTCCTTTGGCGGCGGCGGCTCCTGGATCGGCGATGCACTTGCCGTGCTGATCGCCTTTGTCTTCGCGCTCGCCACCATCATCACCCGACGTTATGCCCATGTCCGCATGACGCCGGCAACCTGCTTCGGCACCATCGTCGCCGGCGGACTGGCGGCGGCCATGGCATCCGGCTTTGCCGTCACGCTGCCCGAACTCGGTATTCTCGTTGCTTTCGGCGCGCTGAACTTCGGCCTGGGCCTTGCCCTCTTCGTCACCGGTGCCCGGCTGATCCCGTCAGCGCTTGCCGCCCTGCTCGGCACGGCAGAGACCGTGCTCGCCCCGCTCTGGGTGGCGCTGATCCATGGCGAGATTCCGAGCGTCAACACGGTGATCGGTGGCACCGTCGTGCTGGTCGCGCTCCTCTCCTATCTTACCGTCGAATTGTGGCGGCAGCGGCGGTTGGCCTGAGAAACCCGGCGAAAGTCGCAAGTTTCCTTGACATGACGGCGCAAAACCCCGAAGTCCTCTGACAAAGCAAGGACAGGACCGCCATGACAAATGCCACGCCGCAGGACGACAAGCCCCTTTTCGGGCGGCCATGGATTTTCATCCGCGGCGTGCCGTCGATGAAATTCCTGCCGCCGGAAGGGCCGCTGGAGATCGCCTTTGCCGGTCGCTCCAATGTCGGCAAGTCGTCGCTGATCAACGGTCTCGTCGGGCAGAAGGGTCTCGCGCGCACGTCCAATACGCCGGGCCGTACCCAGGAACTCAATTATTTCGTGCCGGATGGCTATTCCGGCGACGCTGGGGACCTGCCGCCAATGGCGCTGGTGGACATGCCCGGTTATGGCTATGCCCAGGCGCCGAAGGAACATGTCGATGCCTGGACCAAGCTCGTTTTCGACTATCTGCGCGGCCGCTCGACGCTGAAGCGCGTCTATGTGCTGATCGACAGCCGCCATGGCATCAAGAGGAATGATGACGACGTCCTGGACATGTTGGACAAGGCGGCCGTCTCCTATCAGGTCGTGCTGACCAAGACCGACAAGATCAAGGATCCGGCCGTGCCGAAGCTGATCGCCGAGACGCTGGAAAAGATCAGGAAAAGACCCGCCGCCTTCCCGGACGTGCTGTCGACCTCGTCGGAAAAAGGCTTGGGCATCGAGGAACTGCGCGCCGCGATCAAGGTGGCCATTTCAACCTGACGTCGAACCCGGAAGGATTCAGGCGGCCGCTCCCGGCTTGAAGGTCATAGCCATGCCGTTGATGCAGTGACGCATGCCGGTCGGCTGCGGACCATCGTCGAAGATATGGCCGAGATGACCGCCGCAGCGGCGGCAATGGCATTCGACCCGCACCATGAACAGGGATGTGTCCTCGCGCTTGCCGATGGCATTGGGCAGCGATTCCCAGAAGCTCGGCCAGCCCGTGCCACTGTCGAACTTCGTTTCCGACGAATAGACGGGCAGGTCGCAGCCGGCGCAATGGAAGATGCCCTTGCGCTTTTCCGTGTTCAACGCGCTGGTAAAGGGCCGCTCGGTGTCCTCGTGACGCAGGATCTGGTACTGCTCCTCATTGAGGATCGCCTTCCATTCCGCGTCCGTCTTCGTCACCTCGAAGGTTTCGGCGGCGATGGATTTCGGCGCGAAACCGCGAAACATCGCTGATGTCACCAGCGCCGTGCCGGAGATCAGAAAAAAGCGGCGGGTCGTCATGATGTTCTCCCATGCAGTGAAGGCCGATGGCGCTTCGTTGACATCAAGCTAATGTTCTACTCCGCAAACGGCAAAACAATTGCCGATCAATCCCGCGTGAGCAACGGCTTGAGTGGCATGCAAAAAGGCCACCGGCGAGTGAAAGCCGGTGGCCTTCAGGCCGGAGAGGATTGATCCCCGGCCCGGAGCCGAAAATGCCAAGCTGCATCCGGCTCCCAAGCCCTTCAGGCCGATCAGGACTTTGGCAGGAGAACTTTGTCGATCACGTGGATCACGCCGTTCGACTGCTTGACGTCGGCGATCGTGACATTGGCGACGCCGCCGGTTTCGTCGGTCAGCGTGATCTTGCCGCCATCAGCCTTGGCTTTCAGGACGCAGCCGCCAACCGTCTTGACGTCATGCGTGCCGCCATCATCGGCCACCATCTTGGAAATGGCATCGGACATGGCATTGGCCGCAACCACATGGCAGGTCAGCACCTTGGTCAGCATTTCCTTGTTTTCCGGCTTCAGCAGCGTATCGACGGTGCCGGCAGGAAGAGCCGCGAAGGCGTCGTTGGTCGGTGCGAACACGGTGAACGGACCGGCGCCTGAAAGCGTCTCGACCAGGCCGGCTGCCTTGACGGCAGCGACCAGAGTCGTGTGGTCCTTCGAATTGACGGCATTTTCGACGATGGTCTTGTTGTCGTACATCGGCGCACCGCCAACCATCGGATTTTCGGCATGGGCAGCAAGAGTGCCGGCGGCCAGTATCGAAGCGACGGTGACCGTGCGCAGCATGGACTTGAACATGTCTATTCCTTCCTGTTGATCTCTTTGACCCGCAATGCGGGTTCTCCCGTTTTCTGGAATTCGCGTTCTCTGCGCAGAGGACAAATCAAGGAACGGGAGGTTTGCAAAAAGAGTTTCAGGAAAATTTCGAATTATCCAAATATCTGAAACCGTGCGTTTTTCGATGAACACACGAAAATTCCACGCAATATATTGCGCGGCATATTGGCAAGCAATGACTGAGATAATACAGGGAATGCCTTATGGCAGGCGCGTCTTTCCGACAGCGACGACAGGCCCGGTCGCCGTTCCGGTCGGCGAGCCGCCGAACGGCTCGACACTGACGGCAAGGGTGACGCCTTCGCCGAGCTTGGAGCGCAGTTCCGGCGGGATGATGACTTCGCCTTCGCCGGTCTGCGGCAGGATGCCGATCGACCGCGCCGGGTTGTCGCCTTCGATCAGCCAGAGTTCCAGCGACTTGGCCTCGGCCTGTCTCGCAGCGACGGGCGTTACTTTCAGGAGACCGCTGCCGGCATCATAGTGCGCCAACAGATTGATGGTGGCGCTGCCTTCGCCTGAAAGTTCCGCCACGAGCGGCTGTGTCTGGCTCTGCGGCGTCAGCACGCCCGAAGAGAAGGTTGCGACCGTGACAAGGGCGGCGACGGAGGCAAGCGTCAGCACGCGCCAGAGCGCGAGGGAATTCCAGAACCCCGTCGGTGCAACAGCGGCGGCAGCCTTGGAGTGCTCGGCGAACAGCCGGCGCTCGACGGTCGCCAGCACCTTTGCCGGCGGCGTGATCGGCTCGTAGGCATCGTCAAACGAGGTGAGGTTGCTCTGCCAGTGATCGACCATGGCGGCGAAGGCGCGGTCAAGCACCATGCGCGCCTCGACCTTTCGCCGGTCGTCGGCCGAGAGAACACCGAGCACATATTCGCCCGCGATCACCTGGTCGCGCCGGGAATCTCCGCTTTCGGGATTCTGTGTGGTCATCGCTCCATGCACTCTCTCAGTTTCAAAAGACTGCGGCGCAGCCATGTCCGCATCGTGTTCAGGGGCGTGCCGAACATCTCGGCGAGTTCCTGGTAGCTCAAGCCCTCGACATAGGCCTTGCGCACGGCATCGGCGCGATCGGCCTCGAGTTCGTTCATGCAATTGTCGATCCGGCGGCCTTCCGCCGTAATGATTGCGGTCCTTTCCGGATCGGGCGCAGAATCTGCCAGATCATAGGCTTCGTCAATCGTGTTTGCCACAGGCTTTCGCGCCCGGATCTGGTCGATCGCATGATTGCGCGCGATCGCCGACAGCCAGGACATCGGATTGGTCTCGCCGGTTGCGTACCGGTCGGCCCGCTGCCAGATCTTGATGTAGATTTCCTGCAAGGCCTCTTCCGCCTCCGTCCTGTCTCTCAGGATACGAACACAGATGGCAAAAAGTTTCGGGCTGGTCAGCCGGTAAAGGTCCGAGAACGCCGCCCGGTCCTTGAGGGAAACCCGGCCGATCAGTTTGGAAATGTCGTCTGTGGCCATGAATGGTTCCGGTCCTCGTCCGTCGGCGCGACCATAGAGCACAATTTGCGGGATAAAAAGGTGGCACAGAGATTAAGAAAGCGGCGCGGCGAGCGCTGTCACACCACCTTTATCTTTCAAACGGATCATTCCCTCCGCCCAAAACTTGCGCTAAACAGCAGCCGGCTATTCCAGAGGTATCTTCCATGTCCGCATCCGAAAGCGAAATCCAGGCCAATCTTCTCGCCAAGGCGCTGCCCTATATGCAGCGCTACGAGAACAAGACGATCGTCGTGAAATATGGCGGCCATGCCATGGGCAATCCCGAGCTTGGCAAGGCTTTTGCAGCGGACATCGCGCTTTTGAAGCAGTCCGGCGTCAACCCGATCGTCGTGCATGGCGGTGGCCCGCAGATCGGTGCCATGCTGACCAGGATGGGCATCGAATCGAAATTCGAAGGCGGCCTGCGCGTCACCGACCAGAAGACGGTCGAGATCGTCGAAATGGTGCTCGCCGGCTCGATCAACAAGGAAATCGTCGCGCTGATCAACCAGACCGGCGAATGGGCGATCGGGCTCTGCGGCAAGGACGGCAACATGGTCTTTGCCGAAAAGGCTAAGAAGACCATCAAGGATCCCGACAGCAATATCGAGCGTGTCCTCGACCTCGGCTTCGTCGGCGAAATCGTCGAGGTCGACCGCACGCTGCTCGACCTGCTCGCCCGCTCCGAGATGATCCCCGTCATCGCGCCCGTCGCCCCGGGCCGCGATGGTCATACCTACAACATCAATGCCGACACGTTCGCGGGCGCCATCGCCGGCGCGCTCAACGCCACGCGCCTCCTGTTCCTGACCGACGTTCCCGGCGTGCTCGACAAGAATGGTGATCTGATCAAGGAATTGTCAGTCGCCGAGGCGCACGCACTGATCAAGGGCGGCACGATTTCCGGCGGCATGATCCCCAAGGTCGAGACCTGCATCGAGGCGCTTGCCCGTGGCGTCGAAGGCGTCGTCATCCTCAACGGCAAGACCGCCCATTCGGTCCTGCTCGAGATCTTTACGGAACACGGTGCGGGAACGCTGATCGTTCCTTGATCAGGCTTCTCGGGTGCCTTTGTGGCGATTGACCAATTCGACCGCCCTGTCGAATTCGTCGAACTCCAAAGGTACCCACACAGTGGCCGCCGCCCTTCGTCTTCAAAACAGCATAAGTTGAACCGTCGGGCTGTTGTTTGATCTGTATCCACAGGAACCCGTGCCCGAATTTCGA
>NZ_DATJDJ010000076.1:0-38163 GCF_035497515.1 Pararhizobium sp.
GTCATTCCGATCACCCAGAAGCCGGTAAAGGACAAGCTACCGGCCGCTTACGAACGCGCTGCCCGCACCGTGGTCGAACGGCGATTTGTCGAGTTTTCGCAGGTTCGCAAGACCTACGCCACGCCCAAGGGGCCGCTCACGGTCGTCGATGGCTTCGATCTCAAGATCAACAAGGGCGAATTCATCTCGGTCATCGGCCATTCCGGCTGCGGCAAGTCGACCGTCCTGTCGATGGCGGCCGGCCTGAACTCGATCTCCGGCGGGGGTATCATCCTCGACGGCAAGGAAATCTCCGGCGCCGGACCCGACCGGGCCGTCGTGTTCCAGTCCCCCTCGCTGATGCCCTGGCTGACGGCGCGTGAAAACGTCGCTCTCGGCGTCGATCGTGTCTATCCGACCGCTTCTCCGGCGGAACGCAAGGACATTGTCGAATATTATCTGGAGAAGGTTGGCCTGGGTGATTCCATGCACCGCGTCGCCGCCGACCTGTCGAACGGGATGAAGCAGCGCGTCGGCATCGCGCGCGCCTTTGCCCTGTCTCCCAAGCTTCTTCTGCTCGACGAACCCTTCGGCATGCTCGACAGCCTGACACGCTGGGAACTGCAGGAAGTCCTGATGGACGTCTGGGCCCGCACCAAGGTGACGGCCATCTGCGTGACCCATGACGTTGACGAAGCGATCCTGCTCGCCGACCGCGTGGTGATGATGTCGAACGGCCCCAATGCCCGCATCGGCAACATCATGGACGTGCATCTGCCGCGCCCGCGCAGCCGCAAGGCCCTGCTCGCCCATCGCGACTACTACGCCTACCGCGAAGAACTCATCGATTTCCTCGAAGCCTATGAAGGCGGCGCCAATCCTTCGCCCGAACGCCTCGAAACCATCCGGCAGAAGCGCGCCGCCCGTCTCGAAGAGACTGGCAGCGCCCTTCCCAGAACAGCTGCGGAGTAACCGACATGACCCAAAAACTCGTCGTCATCGGCAATGGCATGGCGCCCGGGCGCATGCTGGAGCATCTGCTTGAGAAAGCGCCCGGGCAGTATAGCGTCACGATCTTCAACGCCGAGCCGCGCGTCAACTACGACCGCATCATGCTCTCCCCGGTGCTGTCGGGTGAAAAGAGCTATGAGGAAATCGTCATCCATGGCGACGGCTGGTATATCAAGCACGGCATCACGCTCTATAAAGGCCACAGGATCGTCGCCATCGACCGGGCGGCGAAGACCGTCACCTCCGACCACGGCGTCACCGAAAGCTACGACAAGCTGGTGATCGCCACCGGCTCCGTGCCCTTCATCATTCCGGTGCCCGGCAAGGATCTGCCCGGCGTCATCACCTACCGCGATCTCGACGACGTGCAAGCCATGCTGCTGGCGGCCCAGTCGCGCGAAAAGGCCATCGTCATCGGCGGTGGCCTGCTTGGGCTGGAAGCGGCAGCGGGTCTTGCCTCGCGCGGCATGGACGTGACCGTGCTTCACGTCATGCCGACACTGATGGAACGCCAGCTTGATCCGGCGGCAGGCTATCTCTTGCAGAAAGCCGTCGAGGAACGCGGCATCAAGGTCATCTGCAAGGCCAACACCAAGGCGATCATCGGCAATGGCAAGGTCGAGGGTATCGAACTCGACAATGGCACGATCATCCCGGCGACGCTCGTTGTCATGGCAGTCGGCATCCGGCCGAATGCCAACATCGCCAGGGAAGCCGGCCTTGCCGTCAATCGCGGCATCGTCGTCGATGCCGGCATGCAGACCTCGGATGGCGATATCCTGGCGCTCGGCGAATGTGCCGAGGTCGATGGCATGGTCTATGGCCTCGTCGCGCCTCTTTACGAAATGGCCCGCATCGCCGCCTCGCACCTTGCAGGCGACCGCTCGCCAGCCTTTGCCCATTCCGACACGCCGACCAAGCTCAAGGTCACCGGCATCAACCTCTTCTCCCTCGGCGACTTTGCCGACGGCGACGACCGTGAGGAAATCGTGCTGCGCGACGCCACCGCCGGCGTCTACAAGCGGCTGGTGCTGAAGGACAACCGCATTATCGGCACCGTGCTTTACGGCGAAACCTCCGATGGCGCCTGGTTCAACGACCTGAAGAAGAAAGCCACCGATATTTCCGAGATGCGCGAAACGCTCATCTTCGGACAGGCCTACCAGGGAGGGTCGCCGCTGGACCCTATGGCGGCCGTTGCAGCCTTGCCGGATGATGCGGAAATCTGCGGCTGCAACGGCGTCTGCAAGGGCACGATCACCTCGACGATTACCTCCAAGGGCCTGACCTCGCTGGACGATGTCCGTGCCCACACCAAGGCTTCCGCCTCCTGCGGCTCCTGCACCGGCCTGGTCGAGCAATTGATGACCATCACGCTCGGCGACGCCTACAATCCGGCCGCTGTCCAGCCGATGTGCAAGTGCACCGATCTGGGCCATGACGATGTCCGCCGCCTGATCAAGGCCAAGGGGCTGAAAACCATTCCGGCGGTCATGCAGGAGCTGGAATGGAAGACCTCCTGCGGCTGCGCCAAGTGCCGCCCGGCACTCAACTATTATCTCGTCTGCGACTGGCCGGATGAATATGCCGACGACTACCAGTCCCGCTTCATCAACGAACGCGTCCACGCCAATATCCAGAAGGACGGCACCTATTCGGTCGTTCCGCGCATGTGGGGCGGCGTCACCAATGCGGGCGAACTCAGGGCGATCGCCGATGTCGTCGACAAGTTCGAAATCCCGCTGGTCAAGGTCACCGGGGGCCAGCGCATCGACCTGCTCGGCATCGAGAAGGACGACCTGCCGGCCGTCTGGGCCGATCTCGGCAAGGCCGGCTTCATCTCCGGCCAGGCCTATGCCAAGGGCCTGCGCACGGTAAAAACCTGTGTCGGTTCCGACTGGTGCCGTTTCGGCACGCAGGATTCCACCGGGCTCGGCATCCGCATCGAGAAATTCATGTGGGGTTCGTGGACACCGGCCAAATTGAAGCTGGCGGTCTCCGGCTGTCCGCGCAATTGCGCCGAGGCAACCTGCAAGGACATCGGCGTCATCTGCGTCGACAGTGGCTTCGAAATCCACTTCGCCGGCGCCGCCGGTCTCGACATCAAGGGCACGGAAGTGCTCGGCCTGGTCAAGACCGAGGACGAGGCGCTGCAGCATATCGTGGCGCTGACCCAGATGTACCGCGAACAGGGCCGTTATCTCGAGCGCATTTACAAATGGGCAAAGCGCGTTGGTCTCGACGAGATCCGCCGCCAGATCATCGGCGATGCCGGGAAGCGCCAGGCCTATTACGACCGTTTCGTCTTTTCCCAGACATTCGCACAGGTCGATCCCTGGTCGGAGCGCGTCTCCGGCAAGGACAAGCATGAATTCCGGCCGATGGCGACGGTCGGTTATCCGGAGGCTGCGGAGTGATGACGATGGACATGAACTGGATCGCAATCGGCGACATTTCCGACATCCCGCTGCGCGGCGCGCGTTGCGTCAAGACCCCGCAAGGCAAGATCGCCATATTTCGCACCGGAGAAAACGAGGTCTTCGCCATCGAGGATCACTGCCCCCACAAGGGTGGCCCGCTCAGCCAGGGCATCGTCCACGGCACGGCGGTCACCTGCCCGCTGCATAACTGGGTCATCTCGCTCGAAACCGGCAAGGCACTCGGCGCGGATCAGGGCGAGGTCCGCACGATCCGGGTGCGCAATGACAACGGCACGCTCTCCATCGCATTGGAAAGCCTGATGATGGCGGCGGAGTAGGCGCATGACGGAGCTCGTGGTGATACCCCACTCTGTCAGCTTCGCCGCCATCTCCTCCACAAGGGGGGAGATCATTCCTTTCCCTCGCCAGATCAAAGGTGAGGGACGCGGGATTTTGGCGGTCAATCTCCCCCCTTGTGGGAGGGATGTCCCGGAGGGACACAGGGGGGTAGCGCGCGCCGCCCTCGAAATGCAGATTGGGGACGCGGCCCATGTCCACTGAAACCAGGACCACCTGCCCCTATTGCGGCGTCGGCTGCGGCGTCATCGCCAAAATCGATGACAACGGCACAGTCAGCGTCAAGGGTGATCCCGATCACCCCGCCAATTTCGGACGGCTCTGTTCCAAGGGCTCGGCGCTCGCCGAAACCATCGATCTCGACGGACGCATCCTCGCCCCTCAGATCGACGGACAGAGAGCCGGCTGGGACGAGGCACTCGATCTCGTGGCCTCCCGCTTTTCTGAAACCATCGCCGAGCACGGCCCGGATTCGGTCGCCTTCTACGTTTCCGGCCAGTTACTGACAGAAGATTATTACGTCGCCAACAAGCTGATGAAGGGTTTTATCGGCTCGGCCAATATCGACACCAATTCGCGGCTCTGCATGTCCTCGTCCGTCGCCGGCCATCGCCGCGCCTTCGGGGCGGATACGGTTCCCGGCACCTACCAGGATATCGAGCTTGCCGACCTCGTTATCCTCACCGGCTCCAATCTCGCCTGGTGCCACCCGGTCATCTACCAGCGTCTTGCTGCAGCAAAGGCCGCCCGGCCGTCCATGAAGATCGTCGTCATCGATCCGCGCCGGACAATGACCGCCGATATCGCCGACCTGCATCTGGCGATCCGTCCGGATGGCGACGTGGCGCTGTTCATGGGCCTGCTCGCCCATCTCGCCGGCACCGCCGCGATCGACCAGAACTATATTGGCCGCCACACCAGCGGTTTTGCCGAAGCTTTCGCGGCCGCCTCATCCCGGAGCATCACCGACATTATGGAACTCACCGGCCTGCCGTCGATGCAGTTGCGGCAGTTCTACCGGCTGTTCGAGGAAACCGAAAAGGTGGTCACCTGCTACAGCCAGGGCGTCAATCAGTCCGCGTCGGGCACCGACAAGGTCAGTGCCATCATCAACTGCCATCTGGCAACGGGACGCATTGGCCGCCCCGGCATGGGACCGTTCTCCCTGACCGGCCAGCCGAATGCGATGGGCGGACGCGAAGTCGGCGGTCTCTCCAACATGCTCGCTGCCCATATGGCGATCGAAAACCCGGTGGATTGCGACCGCGTCCAGCGTTTCTGGGCGTCACCCACCATTGCCCGCAAGCCGGGCCTCAAGGCCGTCGACATGTTCCGCGCGGTCGCCGACGGGCGCATCAAGGCCCTGTGGATCATGGCGACCAACCCCGTCGTTTCGATGCCGGATGCCGACGCCGTCGCAGCCGCAATCGCCGCCTGCCCCTTCGTCGTGGTTTCGGATGTCCTGCAGAAGACCGATACGACACGATATGCCCATGTGCTTCTCCCCTCCCTCGGTTGGGGCGAAAAGGACGGCACCGTCACCAATTCCGAGCGCCGCGTTTCGCGCCAGCGCAATTTTCTCGCCGTGCCCGGTGAAGCGAAGGCAGACTGGTGGCAGATGGCCGAAGTCGGACGCCGCATGGGTTTTTCCGATGCGTTTTCCTTTCCATCCGTGGCAAATATCTTCGCTGAACATGCCGCACTCTCCGCCTTCGAAAACGGCGGCAGCCGAGATTTCGATATCGGCGCCCATGCGCGGATCGCGCCCGCCACCTATGATGCGCTGACGCCGTTCCAGTGGCCGCAACCGCAACATGAGGCGCCGCGGGTCACCCGATTCTTCGGCGAAGGTGGCTTCTACCACACCGACGGCAAGGCCCGTTTCATCGCGGTCAGCGCACCGGTTTCCGACCGCACCAATCCCGATTTCCCGTTCACGCTCAATACGGGCCGCATCCGCGACCAGTGGCACACGATGACGCGCACCGGAAAGAGCGCACGGCTTTCCGCTCATATCGCCGAGCCCTTCGCCGAGATCCATCCGCGCGATGCGATGGAAATGGGTGTCGCCAGCGCCGCACTCGTCGAGATCGAAAGCCCCTATGGCAAGGCCGTGGTGCGCGCGCTTGTCACCGACCGGCAGGCGCGCGGCAGCCTGTTCGTGCCGATGCACTGGAACGACCAGTTTGCCGCCAAGGCGCGGATCGACGTCGTCGTCGCCCCACTCACCGACCCCGTCTCCGGCCAGCCCGCCTCGAAGAACGTCGCGGTCGCCGCACGTCGCTTTCCGGTTTCGCATTACGGCTTCGCCGTCTCCGCCGCCAAGCCCGAACACCCGGGCAGCGCCTATTGGGCAATGGCGAGAGCGGAAGGCGGCTGGCGGCTGGAGCTTGCCTTCGACACTGCGCCGCAGGACTGGACCATCTGGTGTCGAGCTCGGTTCGATATCCCCGACCATATCGAGCCGCTCGGTTATGCCGACGCGCAGTCCGGCGATCTGCGCCTTGCCTTCTTCGACGGCGACCGCCTGCTGGCCGCCCTCTTCATCGCCCGCCAGCCCGTCGCCGTCGCCCGCAATTGGGCTATTGAACAACTCACCGCGTCGCATTCGGAAATGGCCAAGCGTTTCGCGGTCGTTGCCGGTCGTCCCGGCGCCGGCCACACGGATCCCGGCGCCACCGTCTGCTCCTGCCTCAGTGTCGGCGTCAACCAGATCATCGCGGCCGTTCGGGGCGGCTGTCGCAGCGTCGAGGCAATCGGCAAGGAAACCAATGCCGGAACCAATTGCGGCTCCTGCCGCGCGGAAATCAGGGGGATCATCGATGGATGTCTTGCAGCTGCTGCCGAGTGACCGCAATGCCGCGCCCGCCCGCATGGCGCCTCTCGCCAAGCTTCCGGTCTTCTGGGCGCTCGAAGGAAAGCGCGTCATCGTCTCGGGCGGATCGGACGCCGCAGCCTGGAAGGCGGAATTGCTGGCCGCCTGCGGCGCTCACGTCCATGTCTACGCAGATGAATTGAGCGAGAGTTTCGCCGGTCTCATCGCCCGCGACAGCGGATCAGGCGAAGGTCGGCTCATTCATCACGACGCATCCTGGTCGCCAAAGGTCTTCGACGGTGCCGCGATCGCTGTTGCGGACTGCGCGGATGATCAAGCCGCAGCCACCTTCCATGAAGCCGCCTGCAAGGCCGGCGTTCCTGTCAATATCATCGACAAGCCAAAATACTGCCAGTTCCAGTTCGGCTCGATCGTCAATCGTTCACCCGTCGTCGTCGCCATCTCCACCGACGGCGCTGCCCCAATCCTGGCCCAGGCGATCCGCCGCCGCATCGAAACGCTGCTGCCACCCTCGCTGACATCATGGGCATCGCTGGCACATGCCATCCGCGACAAGGTCAATGCCCGGATCAGCCCCGGCGCACCACGCCGCGCCTTCTGGGAAAAATTCGTCGATCGCGCCTTCGGGCCTGCCCCAGAAGCCGGTACCGAAGACAATCTCCTCTCCGCCGCCGGTCGCATTGAAACATCGGCCAAGGTTTCCACCGGCCGCGTGACACTCGTCGGCGCCGGGCCGGGCGATGCGGAGCTTTTGACGCTCAAGGCGGTCCGTGCCCTGCAGGCTGCCGACGTCATCCTGTTCGACGATCTCGTCTCCGACGAAGTGCTGGAGCTTGCCCGCCGAGAAGCCAAGCGGATGCTGGTTGGGAAGCGCGGCGGCCGTACCAGCTGCAAGCAGGAAAACATCAACGCCATGATGGTTTCGCTTGCCAAGGCCGGCAAGCGCGTCGTCCGACTGAAATCGGGCGATCCGATGATTTTCGGCCGCGCCGGCGAGGAAATCGCCTGCCTGGAAAAGGCAGGCATTCCTGTTGATATCGTGCCCGGCATCACCTCGGCCAGCGCCATGGCCGCACGGCTGGGCGTTTCGCTGACCCACCGCGACCATGCGCAGGCCGTCCGTTTCGTCACTGGTCATTCGCGCTCCGGACACCTGCCAACCAATCTCGACTGGCAGAGCCTGGCCGAAGCGGCGACCACGACGATCTTCTACATGGGCGGCCGGACCGCCGGCCAGATCCAGACCCGGCTGCAGACTGCGGGCATGGACGGACAGACGCCCACTGTCGTCGTCAGCGCAATCACCCGCGCCAACGAATCGCGCTGGGTCGGGACACTCGACAGCCTTGCCGATGCTGTGGAATGCATCGGCGTCGACAATCCCGTGCTGATCGGTGTCGGCACCGTCTTCTCCGAAGCCCGCCAGAGCGCCGAGACCTCGCTGGACACTTTCCCCTTTATCGAACGGCGTGCCGTATGATGCAGACCCAAATCCTCGCCATGCTTTTCCTCAGCCTCGCCATCGCCTGCAGCTGGAGCCGGTTCCGGACGATCTTCTCGCAAGCGACCGATAATACGATCCTCATGTCATCGGCCACGACGCTTGCCAGCACTGTCTGCCTTTCCGCCTCAGCCCTGGCTTTTGTCGCCAATGACATGCTCACCGGCATCGTGACTATCGCGCTCGGGCTGGCATTCGCAGTGCTTCTCGGCCGCAGTCAGGCGGGCGCTTCGGTCCGCATGGCAATGGCAAGCTGCAGTCTGCTCGCCTACGTCGTTTTAAGCGCGACGCACTGAGCCGCTAGAAGGCTTAGCGGAACAACCTGTCCATCCGCACGTTTGCACGGATGCTTGAACAGGGAATCGTGGAATGCGAATGGCCATGCGTGCTGTCTTCGTGGTGATTGTGGGATCCATTCTCAGTATCCTCGCGATCAAATATGCCGAGAACGATCTCAATGCGGAGGTTCCCATACTCGATCCCGCGGCGGTCACCCAGCCAACATGATCCAGAGCCGCCGCCTGCCAAACAAATATTGCTTCGTTGGAAAATTGCCACATTCGAAAGCCACCCGTATCGCCTCCGAATCCCCGTGAAGCGCCGAAGGGCACATTTTTCGGAGGATGGAGCTGACAGCCAGCTCCCTCGATGCGTGGGATAGAAGTATTTTATGATAGGATGGGGAATAGCATATGAAGCAATGGCGAAACGAACCAATGCTTCCACACCATGTGGAGCTGTGCCAGCGGGTGTTCGAGACCGCGAAGAAGGCCCGCAAGATTTCCGCCGACAGTGATGCCAACAACCCGGTGGCAGCTCTGGTGCTGACGCTCTACCGTCACGGCGTGTGGGACGAGGCGGAATTGCTTAAGCGCACGCTGAAAGCACTGGACGAAAAATCCTGATCCTCGCCAACCGCGCAGGTCTAATTCGCGACGAGCCGAAGGCCGATCTTCGCATTCGGTCCCGCCAGGAAGAGCTTGGTGTCGTCCACCTTCCAGGACAGCCCGCGCTTCAGCACTTCGAAGAACTTGCCTTCCTGGTCCATGACTGCGGGTACGCAGATCTTGCGCGTCGCGCCAGGCGGCGAAAAGCTGATCTCGTCGCCGGAAAGCCCGAACGTTCCCGTATAACTGTTGCAGCCGGCAAAACCGGCATAGGTGCCGTCGTCGTTGATCTCCAGCGTCGTCTGCAGGAAATCGATGACGCCGCCGCCGCCGATATCCTCGACCAGCCACCGGCCAACCAGCGCTGGCGGCACCGAACCGGCCGCCACCATCGATACCGAGGCCGGATCGATCAGCACGCAGCCGCAGCCGAGGAACAGCGCAAATTTCAGCACGAAGACATCCTTTCCGGCGAATGCCCCTGTGATCAATGACCCTTGTGATCACCGCTTTTGATTCGCACCCTGCGACCCTATCGCCTCCCCCTTGTTCGAAGCCACCCTTGTTGACATCCGCTTTCACCTATAGAGCCTAGCTCAAGAGAAGAAGAACAACGGGATTTGGCCATGACCTCCGGCGCCAACGATAAACGCCGCTTGACGATCCTCGGCTCGACGGGCTCGATCGGCACCAACACGCTCGACGTGGTCAGGCAGCTTGGCGGGCGCGACCGGTTCGAGATCGCCGCCCTGACCGGCAACGGCAATATCGATCTTCTGGCCGAACAGGCAAAATCCTTCGGCGCGGAACTCGCCGTGACGGCGGATGAAGGCCAGTATGAAATCCTGAAGGCGGCCCTCGCCGGCACCGGTATCGAGATCGCCGCCGGCCGCAATGGTCTGATCGAGGCGGCCGAACGCAATGCCGGCTGGGTCATGGCAGCCATTGTCGGCACCGCCGGCCTTGCCCCCACGCTCGCCGCAGCCCGTCGCGGCGCCGATATCGCGCTCGCCAACAAGGAATGCCTCGTCTCCGCCGGCGACCTTTTCATCAGCGCGGTCGCCGAAGGCGGCGGCAAGCTGCTGCCGGTCGACAGCGAACACAATGCCATCTACCAGGTGCTGGAAGAACATCAGCGCCATGCCGTCGAACGCATCATCCTGACCGCATCCGGCGGCCCGTTCCGCACGTCGACGCTGGCGGAGATGCGCGATGTCACCGCCGCGACCGCCCGTGCCCATCCCAACTGGTCGATGGGACTGAAGATCTCCATCGACAGCGCCTCGATGTTCAACAAGGCGCTGGAAATGATCGAGGCGAAGCACCTGTTCCGCATGCGCCCGGACCAGATCGAGGTCATCGTCCACCCGCAGTCGATCATCCATTCCATGGTCGGCTACAGTGACGGCTCGGTGCTGGCGCAACTGGGTTGTCCGGATATGCGCACGGCGATCGGCTATGCCCTTTCACACCCTGCCCGGCCACAGCTCGACGTGCAGCGGCTGGATTTCGCCAAGCTGTCGCGGCTGGATTTCGAGGCTCCGGACGAGGAGCGTTTTCCCGCCTTGCGGCTGGCGCGGCTGGCGATGGAACGCGGCGGCGCCCAGGGTGCCATCCTCAACGGCGCCAAGGAAGTGGCGCTCGAAGCCTTCATCGGCGGCCATGTCGGCTTCCTGCAGATGGCCGAAATCACCGAAGCGGTGATGGATGCACTCTCCCACATGCCCGCAGCAACGACGATGGACGATGTCTTTCTCGCCGACGAGGAAGCCCGGCGGATCGCCCGGCAACGCGTCGAGCAGACCGCGGCCGCGGCCTGAAGTTATCCTTCGTAGACGGCCCGCATGATGCGATCGGGAAATTGCCCCATGCAGCCCTCGACGGCATTGTTGGTCATATTCAGCACCGTCAATTCGTGGGCGGGATCGATGAACCAGTTGTGGCCGTAAACGCCGCCCCAGCGGACGGTGCCCGCCGATTGCGGGCTCATCGCCTCCCACGGTTCCAGCACGACGGCGCCGAAATAGCCGAAACCGCAGCCGGGATCCGAGCGCAGGTCGCCGATCCGGTTGCTCATGCCCATCGCAGCCGTTTCCGCCGCCATCAGGCCCTTGCCGCCCTGCCGCAGGGTTTCGAGAAAGGTCATGATATCATCCGCCGTTCCGGCCATGCCGGCGCCGGCGGACTGGTATGCCTTCGGATTGAAGATTCGCGACGGCGAGAAACCGACCGACCACTCCGCGTCGCCATTGGGAAAATAGGGATCAGGCATGCGGATCGCCACGGGATTGCCGTCGGCATAGGGCGTCGCCAGCCGCTCGATATCGGTCACATGAAAGCGCGTATCGGCCATACCGAGCGGCGCGGCGATATGTTCGACCACGGCGTCTTCGAGGCTTGTTCCGCTGACGGCGGCAATCACCGCGCCGAGGATATCGGTGGCGATCGAGTAGTTCCACTGCGCGCCAGGCGTGAAGGCCAATGGCAGGTGGTTCAAGCGGTTGAAATTGTCCTCGAAATCGAGATTTGTGTTCGACAGGCCGCAATTGACGGCGAGGTCCGCCGGCAGATGTTCGAGCGCTGGATCGTAAGTCAGTCCCGACGTATGTGTAAGCAGATGATGGATCGTGATTTCGGCTACTTCACCATCGGGCGTCTTCGGCTGGAACCAGGGCAGATATCCCGAGACACGATCCGACAGGCTCATCAGCCCTCGGTCGATCATCGCCAGGGCCGTCGCCGCAACGATCGGCTTGGTAACCGATGCCAGGCGAAAGATCGTGTCGAAAGCAACCGGCTTTCCGGCTTCGCGATCGGCAAAGCCCGCCGCGCGGCGAAAGATCGGCTGACCATGCTGGAAAGCGAGAACCACGGTTCCGGTAATCCGGCCGGACTGCAGAGCCTCGTCGATGACCGCGTTCAGCCTGTGTTGGATAGTCATGGCCGGGCTCCAAAGCAGGTTTCAAAACAAAATGCGGACCATCTCTCGACGATCCGCATTTCGATTTCAAGCCCGTTTGGGAGCACAGATCAGGCGACGGCCCTTGCGAGTGCGCAGCGCGACCAGAGCTGATGCAGCGCGCCGACCAGATGGTCGATATCGGCATCCGAATGCAGTGGCGTCGGTGTGATGCGCAGGCGCTCGGTCTTCTTCGGCACCGTCGGATAGTTGATCGGCTGGACATAGACGCCACAATTGTCGAGCAGCAGGTCCGAGATCCACTTGCACTTGGAGGCATCGCCGACGATCACCGGCACGATATGGCTCGGATTGTTCAGGTGCGGAATGCCGTTCTTGTCGAGAAGGTTGCGCAGGCGGCGAACCCGTTCCTGATGGGCGAAGCGTTCGACCTGGCTTTCCTTCAGATGCCGGATCGAGGCAACAGCACCGGCAGCCAGCGCCGGCGGCAGGGCAGTCGTGAAGATAAAGCCGGAAGCGAAGGAGCGGATGAAATCACACAGCGCCGTCGACGCGGCGATATAGCCGCCCATGACGCCGAAGGCCTTGCCAAGCGTACCTTCGATCACCGTCAGTCGGTGCATCAGGCCTTCGCGTTCGGCAATGCCACCACCGCGCGGGCCGTACATGCCGACGGCATGGACCTCATCAAGATAGGTCATCGCGCCGTACTGGTCGGCGAGATCGCAGATTTCCTTGATCGGCGCGATATCGCCGTCCATCGAATAGACGGATTCGAACGCGATCAGCTTCGGCGCACGCGGATCGGCGGCCTTCAGCTTGGCTTCGAGATCGGCAACGGAATTGTGCTTGAAGATCACCCGCTCGCACTTGGAATGGCGGATGCCTTCGATCATCGATGCGTGGTTGCCGGCGTCTGAAAAGACGATCACACCGGGAATCTTCGAACAGAGCGTTCCGAGTGCTGCCCAGTTGGACACATAGCCGGATGTAAACAGCAGAGCCGATTCCTTGCCGTGCAGGTCGGCGAGTTCGCACTCGAGAAGAACGTGGTAATGGTTGGTGCCAGAAATATTCCGGGTGCCTCCCGCACCCGCGCCACACTGGTCGATGGCGAGTTTCATCGCCTCGGTGACCTTGGGATGCTGGCCCATGCCGAGATAGTCGTTGGAACACCAGACGGTAACGTCCTGCTTTTCGCCGGCCGCATTATAACGGGTCGCCTTGGGGAATTGCCCGCGCTGGCGCTCCAGATCGGCGAACACGCGATAGCGGCCTTCCTGGTGCAGACCGTCCAGCTCGCCTTTGAAGAAACTTTCGAAATCCATCATCGTCTCCAGAACCTTGCCGTCTTTTTGATCCAAAGACCGGCTGCGTCAACCTCTGCGAGGGTGATCGCGGCCACGTGCGGCAAAAGGCCCCTAATTTTGAACAGTTCCAAACTATCCTTACCGGTTTTCATTCCATCCGATATGATTTGAGTCAAGTCGCTAGAAGAAAGGACGGGTCTCCCCGTCCCTATATTCTGTTTCAAAAATAATACGGAAAAGCCTTACGCCGCCGCAACCGCGCGCTTGGCCATCACTTTTACGAGATTGGCGCGATACTCCGAACTGGCATGGATGTCCGAGAGCAGATCGGACGGATCGACCGTCACACCGGCAAGCGCATCCGGCGACCAGTTGCCGGCAAGCGCCGCCTCCATACCTTCGTGACGGAACACGCCATCGGCACCGGCACCGGTCACCGCTGTCCGCACATCGCCATTGTCCTGCTTGGCGACGAACACGCCGGTCATGGCGTAGCGGGATGCCGGATTGCGGAATTTCGCGTAGGCCGCCTTTTCCGGAGCATCGAAGGTAACTGCAACAATGATCTCGCCCTCCTCCAATGCCGTATCGAACAGGCCGGTGAAGAAATCGCCCGCCTTGATCTCGCGGGCATTGGTGACGACGACGGCATCGAGCGCCAAAAGTGCCGCTGGATAGTCAGCCGCCGGGTCGTTGTTGGCCACCGATCCGCCGATCGTGCCCATGTGGCGGACATGCGGGTCGCCGATATGGTGGGCGAGATCGCAGATCGCCGGACAGACGGCCTTCAGCTCGGCCGATGTCGCGACGTCGTAATGCGTCGTCGCCGCACCGATCCGCACGGACCGGCCATTCACCGAGATCCCCTTGAGGTCCGGGATATGCCGGAGGTCGACGAGGTCACTCGGGGAAGCGAGACGCTGTTTCATCGTCGCGATCAGCGTCATGCCGCCGGAGAGATACTTGCCCTCATCCGAGCCTGATTTCAATTTGACGGCATCCTGAACCGATGATGCACGATGGTAATTGGTCGCGTACATGGTTTTCTCCTCGTTCAGTTGGCGGCGTTGATCGCGGACCAGACCTTTTGCGGCGTCGCCGGCATGGTCAGGTCATTGTTGCCGATGGCGTCGGTGATGGCATTCATCAGTGCCGGCGGCGATCCGATCGCCCCCGCCTCACCGCAGCCCTTGATGCCCAGCGGGTTGGATGGACACGGCGTGTTCTGGTGCGACAGCTTGAAGGACGGCAGGTCGTCGGCGCGTGGCATGGCGTAATCCATGTAGCTTGCGGTGATCAGCTGGCCGTTCTGCGGATCGTAGTGCACGTTTTCCAGAAGCGCCTGGCCGATCCCCTGCGCAATACCGCCATGCACCTGGCCCTCGACGATCATCGGATTGATGATATTGCCGAAATCATCGGCCGCGACGAACTGGACGATCTCGGTCGTGCCCGTTTCCGGATCGATCTCGACCTCGCAGATGTAGCAGCCGGCCGGGAAGGTGAAGTTGGACGGATCGTAGAAAGCGCCCTCCTTCAACCCCGGCTCCATGCCGGCGGGAAGATTGTGGGCGGTATAGGCGGCCAGCGCCACTTGGAACCAGGGCAGCATCTTGTCGGTACCGGCCACCTTCAGCTCGCCATTCTCGATGACGATGTCGCTTTCGTCGGCTTCCATCAGGTGGGCGGCGATCTTCTTGGCCTTGGCCTCCACCTTGTCGAGCGCCTTGACCACCGCCGACATACCGACGGCGCCCGAGCGCGAGCCATAGGTGCCCATGCCCATCTGCACCTTGTCGGTATCACCGTGGACGATGTTGACATTGTCGATCGGAATGCCGAACCGATCGGAAATCAGCTGGGCAAAGGTCGTCTCGTGACCCTGGCCATGGCTGTGCGAGCCGGTCATGACCTCGATCGTGCCGACCGCATTGACGCGAACCTCGGCCGATTCCCACAGGCCGACACCGGCACCGAGCGAGCCGACCGCTGCCGAAGGCGCAATGCCGCAGGCCTCGATATAGCAACTCATGCCGATACCGCGCTTCATGCCACGCCCCGCCGCCTCCGCCTTGCGGGCGGCAAAGCCGTTCCAGTCGGCCGACGCCATGGCGGCTTCCAGCGACGCCTCGTAGTCGCCGGCATCGTAGTTCATGATCACCGGCGTCTGGTAGGGAAAGGTCCGGACGAAATTCTTTCGCCTGAGTTCAGCCGGAGATACGCCCAGTTCGCGCGCCGCCGTCTCCATCGTCCGCTCCAGCAGATAGGTCGCTTCCGGCCGTCCTGCTCCGCGATAGGCATCGACCGGCACGGTATTGGTATAGACGGTGCGCACATTGGCATGGATCGCCGGAATGGCGTATTGGCCGGACAGAAGCGTCGCATAGAGATAGGTCGGCACCGCCGAGGAAAACAGCGACATATAGGCGCCGAGATTGGCGATCGTATCGACCTTCAGGCCGGTGACGCGGTTGTCCTTGTCGAAGGCCATCTTCACCGTCGAGACATGATCGCGGCCATGAGCATCAGTCAGGAACGCCTCGGTGCGGTCGCAGGTCCACTTCACCGGCACGCCGGTCTTCTTCGACGCCCAGAGACAGACGATCTCTTCCGGATAGATGTAGATCTTCGAGCCGAAGCCGCCGCCGACATCCGGGGCGATGACACGCAGCTTGTTTTCCGGCGCGACATTGTAGAAGGCGCTCATCACCAGACGCGCCACATGCGGGTTCTGGCTGGTGGTGTAGCAGGTATAGTGATCCTCGGCACTGTCATAGATGCCGAGCGTGGCGCGCGGCTCCATCGGATTGGGGGCCAGCCGGTTGTTGTGGATCTTGATCTCGGTAACATGGGCCGCCTCGGCAATCGCCTTGTCGGCCGCCGCGCCGTCGCCGATCTGCCAGTCGAAGATAAGGTTGTTCGGTGCTTCGGGATGGATCTGCGGCTGGCCGGCCTCGAGCGCCTTGACCGCTTCGGTGACGGCCGGAAGCACGTCATAGTCGACCACCACCGCTTCGGCGGCATCCCGCGCCTCGCCGAGCGTATCGGCGACGACGATCGCGACCGCATCGCCGACATAGCGCACGGTCTCATATGCGAGGGGCCGCCAGGCGCCCATCTTCATCGGCGAGCCGTCCTTGGAATGGATCATCCAGCCGCAGATGATATTGCCGATCGCATCCGCCTGCAGTTGCCTGCCTTCGAGGATATCGATGACGCCAGGCATGTCCTTGGCAGCCGACAGATCGATGCTCTTGATTCTCGCATGGGCGTATGGACTGCGCACGAAGAACGCATATTTCATGCCCGGAACGCTCATGTCATCCGTATACCGACCCTTGCCGGTGAGGAACCGCTTGTCTTCCTTGCGCGCAACGCTTGCGCCAATACCTTCAGCACCCATTGTCATCTCCCAGAGATCTAGCGAATAGCGAACGGTGAGTAGCGAATAGGAGAGTTCGAAAGCGAAGGGCCGCGCTGCGGCCAACTATTCGCTATTCGCTGCTCCCGATTCACTCACCTATTCCGCCGCCTGCTGCACACCACCCATTTCGGCGGCTGCGGCGAGGATCGATTTGACGATATTGTGGTAGCCGGTGCATCGACAGATATTACCGTCGAGTTCGGCGCGGACGGTGGCTTCATCGAGATTGGCACCATGACGGCGAATCATGTCGACGGCGGTCATCACCATGCCGGGCGTGCAGAAGCCGCATTGCAGGCCGTGATTGGCCTTGAAGGCCGCCTGCACGGGATGAAGGTCACCACCACCGGCCAGCCCCTCGATCGTCGTGATCGTCGAGCCCGCAGCCTGTGCGGCAAGGATGGTGCAGCTTTTCACCGACCGGCCGTCCATATGGACGACGCAGGCGCCGCATTGCGTGGTGTCGCAGCCGACATGTGTTCCGGTCAGCGCCAGGTTTTCCCGCAGGAAATGCACCAGAAGAGTGCGGTCCTCACATTCGGACCCGACCTGCCGGCCGTTGACCGTCATTTTCACTTTTGCCATCTCGTTCCTCCGAGGTTGGTCGTGCCAACACGAGCGGCTGTCGGGCAGATAAACTCGTTCCGCGACAGAACCGCGTCAACTTTCATGCCTTCACCACAGGGCCTTCTCCTCAAAGCGCTACGGCACTTGCATCATTTGTCTTTTTTCGGATCGCCGCAACCGGTACTTTCATCTTGGTTTGAAAAATCTGCCCGATTTCAAAAATCCGCATCCCACCGACCACAATGGCGTCGCTGTGTGACGCAGGGAACAGCACCTTCAGCTTCCATTCAGGTTGAATGCCATTCTCTTGTGATCACGGGGATTTTTCAGGATATCTGTAGACTTTCACAGACAGCCATTTATCTTCGAAATTGCAAGTTCGACTGGAGGGTGGCCTGAACCGACCAACCTCCGCCTCAAGGGGAGAAACGGACAGCGGCGAACTCCAAAAATCGTCCGCGTCCAGATTGGAGAACCAATGAAGAAGGCCATCGTGCTCGTGCTGCTCGCTTTATCCGTCGCGAGCTGCACGCAGACTGAAAAGGGCGCAGGTATCGGCGCCGTCTCCGGCGCCATCATCGGCGGCGCTATCACCGGTGACGTCCGCGGCGCAGCCGTCGGCGCGGCGATCGGCGGCGTTTCCGGCGCGGTCATCGGCCATGTCTCGGAACAGCCCGGCCAGTGCTACTACCGGGACCGCTACGGTCGCCGTTATATCAGCGACTGCCCGTGATATAGTTCCCAGGCTGCAACCGACCCGGCCCGATATTGCCGGGATTCTTTTCGTGATGGTTGCGAAAGCACGACAGGACCCCGGTACAAGCCGGGGTTTTTGTTTCCGACACGTCACAGTTGCCTCCATTTTCGACAAAATCCGGCTCTGCGTCTTCATCAACGGGACAATGCTGTGTAGGGTCGCCGTTCATCAAGGGGCAACCCTTTCAAGCAATAGTACTCTCGCCATGACGGCGGGCAGATGTTGAAAGTAGCCTGGACAGCGAATGCGGAAACGAATGCGTCTGCCGATCGTGGGTGCTGCGTATCGGAAGGTTGGCACTGCTTTTGCGGTCGCGGCTCTGGTCGCGTGCGGGCCGCTTTCCGCTTCCAACGCCTATGCCTTCAAGATTTTCGGCATGCGCTTCTTTGAGAACGAGGAAGAGAAAAATCCGGTCGTCGATCCCGTCAACTACAGTCTGACGCTGACGGAGAAATCCGGTGACGATGATTTGAAGGACGTGCTGGAAAACAGTTCCCGTCTTTTCCAGGACAAGGAAGAACCCGTTTCCGGAAACCTGGGCCTCGCCATCAAGGCGCGCGACGATCGCGACCGCCTGCTGGCCGCTCTCTACGAACAGGCGCGTTATGGCGGCGTCGTCACGGTCAAGGTCAACGGCCAGGACATCGACACCCTGCCGCCGGATCCCGTTTTCCCGAACGACGCCCCCGTTCCCGTCGAGATCACGGTCACGCCCGGCCCGGTTTTCACCCTCGGCGAGGTCGTGCTGAAGGGCGACGCTGTCGGCAAGCGGCCGGATGAATATCTGAAACCGGGCAACCGGGCGGATTCGACCCTGATCATCAAGGCCGGCGAGAAGGTCGTCGAGGACCTGAAGGAAGAAGGCCGGCCGCTGGCCAGGCTCACCGATCGTAGCGTCGTCGCCGATCACGCCACCAATACGGTCGATGTCATCATCGCGGCCGAGGGCGGGCCGGTCGCACCGGTCGGTGCTGTTTCCGTCACCGGCACCAAGACGGTCGATCCGGAATTCGTCGCGGAATATTCGCGGCTGAACGGTGGCGATCTCTATTCGCCCGAGGAAATTCGCAAGGCTTCCGAACGGCTGCGCCAGCTCGGCGTATTTTCCAGCATCACCATCAAGGAAGCCACGGTTCTGGCGCCCGATGGGACGATCCCGATGACGATCGAGGTCTCGGAAGGCAAGCATCGCTATGTCGGCGCCGGCGCGCAATATTCGACGACGGACGGTTTCGGCATCCAGGGCTATTGGGGTCATCGCAACCTGTTCGGCCGGGCGGAATCCCTGCGTCTCGAGGGCTCCGTCAGCCGCATCGGCGAAACCACCGATGTCGGCAGCCTCGACTATTCTGCTGGCCTCATCTTCGCCAAGCCCGGCGCCTTCGGCCCGACCACCACTTTCAATGCCAGCCTGAAGGCGCAGCTTCTCGATCCCGACGCCTACAAGGCGACGATCTTTACAGGCGCCGCGGGCGTCACCGCCGAACTGTCGGAAACCGACACGATTTCCGCCGGCGGGGAATTGCAGTGGGCCGATGTCGAGGATGCGTTCGGCACGAACGAATATCTGACGGCGTCGATTCCGATCGAATATATCCGCGACACGCGCGACAACAAGCTAAACCCGACGGAAGGCTACCGCGCCTCGATCAACGCCAAGCCGAGCTACGAGATCAACGGTCAGGCGTTCTTCAGTTCCTTCGAGGGCTCGGCCTCTGCCTATCTGGGCCTCGGCGAGGAAAACCGTGTCGTGCTGGCCGGCAGGCTCGGCGTCGGGGTTCTCGCTGGCGGCGATGGCCTGGCTTCCATTCCGGCCAACCGGCGCTTTTATCTCGGCGGCGGTGGCACGGTGCGCGGCTATTCCTACCAGGAGATCAGCCCGCGCAACGGCGACGATGAAATCCTTGGCGGACGATCATACGTGAACGCCACGGTGGAGGCGCGTATCGGCATCACCGAAAAGATTGGCCTCGTGCCTTTCATCGATGTCGGTACGGTATCGGCGAAGACCGCGCCCGACTTTTCGGATCTGCGCGCCGGCGCCGGCCTCGGGCTGCGCTACAACACGCCGTTCGGACCGATCCGGCTGGATGTCGCCCTGCCGCTCAACGCCTATCCCGACGGCACGAAATACGGAATTTATGCCGGCATCGGCCAATCCTTCTGATTGCAGGCGCAATCGACAAGGCCTGGAACCGGATGCGAAGCCCCGGGTTCAGGAGACGCAATTTCACCCCGACGCAACTTGCGCTATGGATGAACCATGAATCGTTTGCTCCGCTTCCTGAAAATCGCCTTGCGCTGGTTGGCCTATATCCTTGGCTTCACGCTGGTTGCCACCGTACTTCTCGCCCTGTTTGCCGGCTTCACGGCGCCGGGTGCGCGCTTCGTGGCGATGATGATCGAGAAATATGCCTCGACGCCGGACCAGATCGTGCGCATCAACGATCCAAGCGCGCTGCTGACCGGCGATTTCACCGCATCAAGCGTGACGCTGTTCGACAGCAAGGGTACCTATGCGGAAATCCGCGAAGTCGCGATCGACTGGTCGCCGACCGCCCTGTTCTCCTCGCGCTTCGAAGCCGCGAAACTGTCTGCCGGATCCGTGCGCCTCGAACGGCTGCCGGTCCCCTCCCAGGAGACGAAGGAGGTCCGCGAGACCTTTGCGCTGCCGATCGATGTCAAGATCGACGCGTTCGACCTCGAGGAAGTGGTCATCGGCAAGGACATCGCCGGTGCCGACCAGTTCCTCAGCGCTGAGGGCAAGCTGAACGCCACCAATGCCAGCATGGCCGCCGCTCTTGCCGTGGCCCAGCGCGACCGGCCCGACGCCAAGGCGATCGCCGACATCGTCTTCAATCCGGCCGGCAACGAGCTGAAGCTCGAAACCACGATCAACGAGCCGAAGGGCGGCCTGCTTGCAAAAGCGATGCGCCTGCCGGGCGAACCGGCGCTGAACGTGTCGGTCACCGGCGACGGCCCGCTGTCGAAATGGCGCGGCTCGGCCACCGCTGCCCTCGACGGCAACCAGGTCCTGAAACTCGACGGTGAGCACACACTGGCGACCGATGGCTTGCGGACGGTATCGCTGCATGGCGGCGGCACATTCAGTGGCCTGCTGCCGGCCGCGTTCAGGCCGCTGTTTGCCGGCCCGACCGAGATCGACCTGGCGGCGGCGATCGATGGCGGCAAGACCATCCGCATCGACAAGGGCAACATCTCGACCGGCGCTCTCACACTTTCCGCAGCCGGCACCTACAGCACCGCCGGCCAGAACGACCTACAGGCAAGCCTCACCGGCAAGACCGCCCCGATCGATTTTCGCCTGCCGCTCGCCGAAGGTGAGGCGCAACTGTCGATCAACTCGGCCAATGTCTCGCTGATCGGTGACGCGCAGACAGCCGTGCTCGATATTGGCGCCGATATCGGCAAGGCGACGCTGCCGCAGGGGGAGATCGATGCGATCAAGCTGCATGCCTATAGCGACGCCTTCAATCTCTCGACCAGGACCGGTCCGCTCAAGACCGAAATCCAGACCGGCGCGACACGGTTGGTGAACCCAGATATCGACCGGCTCGTCAAGGGCCCGCTGAAGCTCGACGGCACGCTGTCGGTGACGCCGGAAACGCTCTCCTTCGATCCGCTCACGCTGGAAAGCGCCAGTGTCGGCGGCACGCTGATCGGCTCCTACACGATCGCCGAGGGCACGGTCGCCTCGGCTTTCAAGCTGTTTGCCCTGCCCGCCACCCTGCCACCGGGCATTGCCTCGAAATTCGACACGACCATCGCCATTGCCGGCAATCTCGCGACCGGCACCGATGGCAGCATTGATGTCACCGACCTCACGCTTGCATCCGGAACCGTCGAGGCCGCCGGATCGGTGGTGCTGCAGACGGGCGGACTCACCGCCAACATCAGCGGCACCGTGCCGGAAATCGGCAAGCTGATTTCGGACGCCAAGGGCATCGCCAAGTTCAGCGCGGATGTGACCGGCCCGCTCGATGCCTTGGCCGTCAAGGCGCAGATAACCTCCAGCGGCGCCACATTGGCCGGCCGCACCTTGAACGACCTGACCGTCAACGCCGACGCCATCGTCGGCAAGAACGGGCCGAACGCGACGATCAGCGCAACGGGTTCGCTGGATGGACAGGCGATCGACGCGAAGGCCGAGATCGCCTCGGCCAAGGGCGCGACCAGCATTCCTTCCATCGATGTCACGATCGGCGACAACACGCTGACCGGCGCGCTGGACCTGACGGCGGACTTCCAGCCGAATGGCACGCTGACTTTCAACCTGCCCGATCTCGGCCTGCTGGCTGCCATGGCCGGACAGACCGTATCCGGCGACCTCGCCGGCTCCGCCAGCATCAAGACCGACAATGGCGTGACCTCGGTGGCCGTCAAGGCCAATGGTTCCGGCATCACGCGCGGCGATCTGGTGATCACCAAGCCATCAGCCGACATCACCATTGCCGATCTCACGGCGTTGGCAATCAAGGGCAACGTCACCGTCGAGACCATCGCACAGGGCGAAAACCGTCTGGCCGGCCTCAAGCTTGGTTTCGAGCAGCAGGGCACTAAGACAAACTTCGCCCTCGACGGCGCTTATGACGCAGCACCGCTGACGGCACGCGGCGATCTTCAGAGCGCCGGCGGTAAAACCACGATCAACCTGCAATCTTTTGCCGCCGCGCCGAAGAAAATCCCGCTGGAACTGGCAACGCCGACGACGATCATCATCGAAAACGGCGCTGTTCATTTAAGCCAGCTGGCCGTCAAGGCGTCCGGGGGCACGATCACGCTCGACGGCAGCGCAGGCGAGGCCCTCGACCTGACCGCCACCCTTGCCGGCATCGACGCCCGCGTTCCTCTGCAGGGCGGTGAAGCCCATGTCGTGCTCGACACCGGCACCGCCTCGATCAAGGGCACGATGCAGGCAGCCCTCCTCGACGTCAAAGCTGATTTCGGCCAGCTTGCCCTGCCGCAAGGCCGTTTCAGTGGCGTCGAGGTGACGGCGCATAGCGACGCCTTCAATCTCACCGCCCGCTCCGGGCCGGTGGCGACGACGGTCGAAACCGGAGCGACGCAACTCACCAATGCCGATCTCGATCGGCTGGTGAAAGGCCCGATCAAGGTCGCGACGACGCTAGACCTGACCCCCGAAGCCATCGGCTTCAGCCCGGTTACCATCGGCAGCACCAATTTCGACGGCGCGCTGGCGGGCTCTTTCAGTCTGGCCGACAATTCTGTCCGGACAACATTCAAGCTGTCGGCCAAGCCAGCAGCCCTTCCGCCGGCCGCCGCGGCGAAATTCGCTACGCCGGTGGATATCACCGGCAGGCTGGTGACCGGCCCGGAAGGCGCCGTCGATGTCACCGATCTGAAAATCACATCCGGCACGCTGCAGGCGGACGGTTCCGTTGCGCTCAAGGCCGAAAACCTGACAGCCGCGCTGACCGGCACCCTGCCCGACCTCGGCAAGGTGCTGGCGGATGCCAAGGGTGCGGCCGAGTTCAAGATCGACGCGACCGGCCCTCTCGACAATCTCGGCGTCAAGGCCAATGTGACCTCCAGCGGCGCGACACTCGCCGGCCGCACGCTGAGCGATCTCCAGTTAGCGATCGACGCGACCGCAAACCCCGCCAATCCGCAGGCCAAGGTCACCGCGACCGGCGCACTCGGCGGGCAAGCCATCAACGTCAAGGCTGATCTGGTCTCCAGGGACGGCCGCACCAGCATTCCGGTTCTCGAGGCCCGGATCGGCGATAACACGCTGAACGGTGCCATTGAATTCACTACCGATTTCATGCCGCAGGGGTCGATCGACTTCAAATTCCCCGATGTCGGCCTGCTCGCCGCCATGGCCGGCGAAAAGGCGTCCGGCGACATCGCCGGATCGGCGTCGATCACCAATGCCGACGGCAAGACCTCGGTTACGCTCAAGGCCAGCGGCTCGGGCATCAAACGCGGCAATCTCGTCATCACCAAGCCAGTCGCCGACATCACCATCGCCGACCTGAAAGCCCTTGCCATCAAGGGCAATCTCTCGGTCGAAACGTTTGCCCAAGGGGAGAACCGCGTCAGCGGCCTGAAGCTTGATTTCGTCCAGCAGGCAGCGAAGACCAACGTGACGCTGGGCGGCACCTATGACGGCGCGCCGCTCAATCTCAGCGCCGACATCCAGACCACCGGCGGCAAGACGATCGTCAATCTGTCTTCCTTTGCCGCATCCCCCCGCAAGATCCCGCTCAAGCTGTCAGCCCCGACAACGATCAGCATCGAGAACGGCACCGTCAGCCTGCAGAAGCTGACCATCGCCGCATCCGGCGGAACGATCGCCGTGACGGGCTCGGCAGGTGAAAAGCTCGATCTCAACGCCACCCTCAAAGCGCTGCCGGCCAGCCTCGCCAACACATTCTCCCCATCGCTGGGTGCCGATGGCGCGATCAGCGGTACGGTCGGCGTCAAGGGCACGGCTGCAGCGCCGGCGGTCGCCTATGACCTACGCTGGGCCAACGCCGGCTTCACGCAGACACGGTCGGCAGGCGTCGGTGCGCTCGATATTACCGCCAAGGGGCAATTCGCCAATAACAGCGTCACGCTGGATATGACGCTCAGTGGCCCCAGCGGTCTTGCCTTCCGGGGTGGCGGCACGCTGGGCATCACCGGCAATAGGCCGATCGCCATGAAGTTCTCCGGCGAGCTGCCCTTCGGCCTCGGCGCGGCCCTGCTCGCCAAGCAAGGCTTCACGCTCACCGGCTCGGCCAATGTCGATGTATCCATTTCGGGTGCGGCAACGGCGCCGGTCATCACCGGCACCGTCTCGACCTCCGGCGCGCGCCTCGTCGATGTCCGCCACAATCTCGCGATCACCGATCTCACGGCCAATGTCGCGCTGAATGGCCAGCAGGCCAATATCTCGAAACTGTCCGGCCGGCTGGCGAGCGGCGGCACTCTCGATGTCAGCGGCACGATCGGCATCACGCCCGGCTCCGGCTTTCCGGCAAACCTGTCGATCCGACTCGACAACGCGACCTATGTCGATGGCAATCTGGTCACCGCCAATGTCGATGGCGTGATGACGTTGAAAGGCCCGCTGACCGCCACGCCGATCCTCGGTGGCAATGTCACGATCCAGAAGGCGGCGATCACCATTCCGGAGAAATTGCCGGCCTCGCTGTCCGAGATCAACATCAAACATAAGAACGCGCCGGCCAAGGTCCGCCAGATGCAGGCTGATATCCGCAAGGACCAGCGCGGCGGTGGTGACGGTGCCGGCGGGGGCGGCGGCATCGGCTTCGACCTGACGGTGAGCGCACCCGGCAAGCTATTCGTGCGCGGCCGCGGCATCGACGCCGAACTCGGCGGTGACCTGACGATCCGCGGAACCGCCGCCCAGCCGGCGGTCTCGGGTGGGTTCGAAATGCGGCGAGGCAGGCTCGAAATCCTCGCCAAGCGCCTCAACTTCACGGATGGCACGATCAGCTTCGGCGGCAACCTGATCCCGACGCTCGATCTCGACGCGACCTCCAGCGCCGGCACGACAACGATCACGGTCAATGTCGCCGGTGTCGCCAACAATCCGACGATCACCTTCTCGTCGTCGCCCGCCTTGCCGCAGGACGAAATCCTGGCACAGCTGATCTTCAACCGCTCGCTCTCGAAGCTCTCGGCCTTGCAGATCGCCCAGCTGGCAAGCGCCGTCAGCGAACTGGCCGGCGGCGGTTCAAACGGGCTGTTGAATGGCTTGCGCAACAAGCTCGGCGTCGATGATCTCGACGTCTCCACCGATGCCACCGGCGGCGCGACCGTGACCGCCGGCAAGTACCTCAACGAGCGCACCTATCTCGAGCTCCAGTCCGGCTCCGAAGCCGGCGGCGGCAAGGCGATCATCAATCTCGACGTCGGCCGCGGCGTCAAGCTGCGCGGCGAAGCCGGCGCCGGCGGCGCGGGCGGCGGGATTTTCTATGAGAAGGAATATTAGCGGTCAGAACGCAGCCGAAATCTTGCTGGTCTTCAGCAGGATATTCGTTTCGGTCAGGTTGATCCCGTCGATCAGGCGGATCAGGCGCAGCGTCTCGTCGAACGTGCCAAGATCCTTGTCCTCCAACTCGGCGATGAAATCCCAGCGGCCGTTGGTGGAATGAAGGGCGCGGACCTGCGGCAGGCCACGCAATTGGCTAGCGACACGATCGGCCATCTTGCCATGAATCTCGATCATGACGATCGCCCGCACGCCGCTGCCCGAAAGCTCGGCACCGGTGCGGATGGTGAAGGCGGCGATCGTGCCGGAGGCGACCAGCCGGTCGATGCGGGCGGCGACCGTGGCGCGGGAGGCGCCGGTCATCACGGCGAGCGATGAGACGGGCGTGCGGGCATTGTGGCGCAGCGCGCTGATCAGCGCATGATCAAGATCATCCAGACTTATCATTTTGCACACTCACACTTATCATAGTGCCGATTATCGCCTTCCATTTGCCAGTTTTCCATCTATTTGCCAACGTCCAAACCCGTATAATCCGCGCAGAAACCGGGCAAACCGACATCACGCGAACCTGCGGGGAAACCATGGCTGACATCAAAAAGAAGATCACCCTGATCGGCGCACCGATCGAGGAAGGCTCGGGCCGTCGCGGCTGCGCCATGGGGCCGGCCGCCCTGCGCATCGCCGGCTTGGATACGACGCTTGCCGAACTTGGTCACACCGTGACCGACGATGGGGATCTCAAGCCTCTGCCGGCTCGTGATATGCCCAACCACAAGGGCGCCAACAACCTGCAGATCGTCACGGCGTTTACCCGTGCGCTGGATTCCGCCGTACATGACGTTGCCCGCGCCGGCGGTATCCCGGTCATCCTGGGCGGAGATCACGCGCTGGCCATGGGTTCGGTCTCCGGCATGGCCCGCCACGCCGCCGATGTCGGCCGGCCGCTCTTCGTGCTCTGGCTCGATGCCCATGCCGACTTCAATTCGCCGGCCACCACCCCGTCGGGCAACATGCACGGCATGCCTGTCGCCTTTTTCTGCGGCCAGGCGGAATTTGCCCCGGTCCTCGACAAGGATCGCCCCTTCGTCGATCCGAAAAAGGTCTTCCAGGTCGGCATCCGCTCCGTCGATGAACGCGAGCGCGAGGAAATCGCCAAGCATGGCGTCAATGTCTTCGACATGCGCGCCATCGACGAGACCGGCATGGCCCATATCATGCACGAGATCATCGCCACGGTGAAAGCTGCCAACGGCCTGTTGCATGTCAGCCTCGATGTCGATTTCCTCGATCCCGAATTCGCCCCCGGCGTCGGCACCACGGTTCCGGGCGGCGCGACCTTCCGCGAAGCGCATCTGATCATGGAAATGCTCTGCGATACCGGGCTCGTTTCCTCGCTCGACCTCGTCGAACTCAATCCGTTCCTCGACGATCGCGGCAAGAGCGCCCGCATCCTCGTTGAACTGACGGCGAGCCTGTTCGGCCGCCGCATCCTCGATCGCCCAACCCGCAGCGCCTGAACCCGTCGTTGGAGAACCGAATGAACACGACCACCGCACTGATCGAAACCGAATACCGGCTGGGCGCACACAATTACAAGCCGCTCGACGTCGTGCTTGCGCGCGGCGAAGGCGTCTATGTCTGGGATCTCGACGGCAATCGCTATCTCGATTGCCTGTCCGCCTATTCCGCCGTCAACCAGGGCCATTGCCACCCGAAGATTCTGGCGGCGATGATGGAACAGGCCGGCAAGCTGACCCTCACCTCGCGCGCCTTCCGCAACGACCAGTTGGCACATTTCTACGAGGAACTGGCCGCTCTCACCGGCAGCCACAAGATCCTGCCGATGAACTCCGGCGCCGAAGCCGTCGAGACCGCGGTCAAGGCGGTGCGCAAATGGGGTTACGAGGTCAAGGGCGTCGCCGAGAACCAGGCAGAGATCATCGTCTGCTCCAACAATTTCCACGGACGCACAATGGGCATCGTCGGCTTCTCCACCGACCCGGATGCGCGTACCGGCTTCGGCCCCTTCGCGCCGGGCTTCCGCACTGTTCCGTTCGGCGATATCGACGCCTTTCGCGCGGCGATCAATGAAAACACCGTCGCCTTCCTGATCGAGCCGATCCAGGGCGAGGCCGGCGTCATGATCCCGCCGCAAGGCTATTTCCCGGAAGTCCGCGCGCTTTGCTCCAAGCATGGCATCACGCTGATCCTCGACGAGATCCAGACCGGCCTTGGCCGCACCGGCAAGCTGCTGGCGGAAGAGCATGAAAACATCGAAGCCGATGTCACGCTGATCGGCAAGGCGCTGTCCGGCGGCTTCTACCCGGTCTCGGCCGTGCTTTCGAATTCCGAGGTTCTCGGCGTCCTGAAGCCGGGCCAGCATGGCTCGACCTTCGGTGGCAACCCGCTGGCCTGCGCCATTGCACGGGCGTCGCTGAAGGCGCTGACCGAGGAAGACATGATCGGCAATTCGCAGCGCATGGGCGACCGCTTCCAGGCCGGCCTCAAGGACATTCGCTCCAACATCATCAGCGAAGTTCGCGGCCGTGGCCTGATGCTGGCTGTCGAACTGGCGCCGGAAGCCGGCGGCGCCCGCAAATATTGCGAAGCGCTGAAGGAGCGCGGCATCCTCGCCAAGGATACCCATGGCGACACGATCAGGATTGCACCGCCGCTGGTGATCACCGCAGATCAGGTCGATTGGGCCGTCGAGCAGTTTGCTTCTGTTCTGCGGACGTGAGCAGAAGACGAACGAGAAAGCGAACTCCGCTGATTTCAGGCTGATTTCAGGCGGCGTTCGCAACTTCCTGGCATAATGACAAGCCTGATGTCGCGCTCGCCGATCGGACCGGCAAGATGTTGGAGGAAATCCTCGCGGCGGGCGCACAAGATCGACCCGAATGTGGCGGCTATTGTAGAAGGTGCGAAAGAACAGGCGGCAGGTTTGAAAGAAATTAACCAGACCGTGAATACAATGGACCAAGGTACACAGCAGAATGCAGCGATGGTCGAGCAATCCACGGCTGCCAGCATACCTTGGCGAAGGAAGCGGAAGGTCTTTTCAGTCTTCCCAGCCAGTTCAAGGTCGGCGAGGCACAGGGTCGCATAATGACGGCGCGGCAGGACGCAAAACCGGTCGCCTCCCCGGCCCGCGCCATGGCCAACCGGGTGGTGAACGCCTTTAGTTCAAACGTGGCAATTGCCGCCAATCGGGATAGCTGGGAAGAATTTTGATGAACAACACAATCGCAACAGGTACTTTCGGTCACGAAACCCTCGAGATCATCGCCTTCCGTCTCCATGATCAGGAATTCTGCGTGAAGACGACGACGATCCGCGAAATCCGCGGCTGGGCACCGTCGACACCGATCCCGCATTCGCCGGCCGACGTGCTCGGCGTCATGAACCTGCGCGGCACCGTCATCCCGATCATCGACCTCGCTCACAAGCTCGGCATGAAGAGCACTGTTGCCAATGAGCGCAGCGCCATCGTCGTTGCCGAAGTCCACAACATGGTCATCGGCCTCGTCGTCGACCGCGTTTCCGACATCCTGACCGTCCGCGGCGACCAGGTCCAGCCGGTTCCGGAAATCACCACGTCCTTCGACAAGAGTTATGCGGAAGGCATCATTGCCAACGAGACCGGCATGATCTGCTTCCTCAATCTCGCCCGCATGTTCAAGGAACGCGAAATGGACGATATGGCAGCCTGACCGGCGCTTTCCTATCCAGGAATTCAGAGAGCGGCCCATACGGCCGCTCTTTTCGTTTGTAGCACTTCGCTCATCCTGGGCTTCCGAGCCGACGATCCACGATCCCCGGCACGGGTGGTCGGATCGAGCCCGACCATGACGGAGTGGCGATGACCTCCTTGCCGTCACGGGCGACGATGGAATCGTCCCTCGATCATGCCAACGCCGCCCCATCCCTCGCATCCTCGCCAACGAAGAACCGGCGGCGATATTCGCCCGGTGACAGGCCGAGCAGTTTTCGAAATATCTTGCGGAAGGCGCCAGGGTCCTCGTAGCCGATCTGCCAGGCGATCTGCTCGACCTTGATGCTCGAGATTTCCAGTAGTTCGCGCGCCTTGGCGATCCTGAGTTGCTGGCAATATTCCGTCGGATTGATGCCCGTCGCCTTCTGGAAGCGGCGCAGGAAGGTGCGCTCACCAAGCCCGGCCCGCTCTGCCATCATTTCCAGTGTGATCTTTTCCGTGTGATGCGCCTGCAGCCAGTGCTGAATCTTCAGCACCGCCTCGTCGCCATGATGCAGTTTCGGCGCAAAGGTGCTGTAGAAGGTCTGCTCGCGCCCGGCCGGATCGACCAGCATGAAGCGGGCGGTTGCAAGCTGGATGCTGGGGCTCATGAAACGGGCGACGAGCTTTAGCCCCAGATCGATCCAGGCCATCATTGCACCAGCCGTGATGATATCGCCGTCATCGATAATCAGCTTGCTGACATCGACCTTGATGCCGGGAAACTTGCCGGAAATCTGCTCGGAATGGGTCCAGTGCGTCGTCGCGAGCCGTCCCTCGAGCAGGCCGGTCTCCGCCATCAGATAGGCACCACCGCAGATCGAGCAGATCGTCGTGCCGGCGCCGTGCTGCGCCCTGATCCAGGCAGGGAAAGCAGCCATGCGCTCGCCCACCGGCAGGTTGGTAAGGCTGGGCGGCAGGATCAGCGCGATCAGGCCCCGCTCCGACAGGTCCGGATGGCTATCGAACGCCTTCTCCACGGATGAACCGTCGGCCGACAACTGCCAGTGGCTGACGCGGATGCGCGCCGGCGCCCGCCCGCCCTGCTCCTCGCTCATCAGGTTGGCGACATGGAACAGGTCGGTCAGCCCATGGATCGCCGCTCGCTGCGCCTCCGGATAGACGACAATTCCGATCTCCGCTGGTTCACCGAGAGCCATTTGTCACTTCCGTCCCGCTTAATGTCAGTTTCGCCAATCCCGAGTTTAGGCCCCGCTTGGTATCAAAGCAACAAGACGGGCGGCGGAAGCGGATTGACCGAAAACGGAGCCGCCCATCGAGGAAAAACAACCGGACAGAACAAAGGGAACACGACAATGACCATCATCGCCTCCACCGAAAACGCCGTCCTCTCCCGCCGCAGCGTCCTCATTGGCACAGCCGGCATCACCGGTTTCGCAGGCCTTCCGGCCGCAGCAGCGGCAGCCAATAACACCACCGCAATCAACAGCACATCCAACGAAGGGAACAAGACCATGGGCAGCAAGATCATCACCCGCGACGGCGTCGAAATCTACTACAAGGACTGGGGTCCGAAGGATGGCAAGGTCGTCGTCCTCAGCCATGGCTGGCCTCTCTCTGCCGACAGCTGGGAAGCCCAGGCCTTCCACCTTGCCCTGAACGGCTTCCGCGTCATCACCCATGACCGCCGCGGCCATGGCCGCTCGTCGCAGCCCTGGGACGGCAACGACATGGATCATTATGCTGACGACCTGTCCGACCTGATCGAACAGTTGGACCTGAAGGACATCTTCCTGGCCGGCTTCTCCACCGGCGGCGGCGAGATCACCCGCTATGTCGGCCGCCACGGCACCGGCCGCATCGCCAAGCTCGGCCTGATCTCCGCCGTGCCGCCGCTGATGGTCAAGACGGAGGCCAACCCGCTCGGCTTGCCGAAGGAAGTCTTCGACGGCATCCAGGCTGCCAGCGTCGCCGATCGCTCCAAGCTCTACAAGGATATCGCATCCGGCCCGTTCTTCGGCTTCAACCGGCCGGGCGCCGTCGCCTCGCCGGGCATGATCGACAGCTTTTGGTTGCAGGGCATGATGGGCGGCCACAAGAATACCTATGACTCGATCGTCGCCTTCTCGCAGACCGACTTTACCGAAGACCTGAAGAAGTTCGACGTGCCGACGCTCATCATCCATGGCGACGACGACCAGATCGTACCGATCGATGCAGCCGCCCGTTCGTCCAAGAAACTCGTGCCGCATGCCATCCTCAAGGTCTATGCCGGCGCTCCGCATGGGATCACCGACACGCACAAGCAGCAGCTCAACGCCGACTTGCTCGAGTTCGCACGGTCGTAAGGCACCGGTTATCTGGCGCCGCTCTACGGGCGGCACCCTGCCTCCTTCTCTCTCCTCAACCGAACCCGCACTGGAGCACTGCCATGGCCCGCATCCTCGCCGCCCTCGATACGCCTACCGAAATCGATTCGACCCGCCGCCAGTTCCTCGCTCTCGGCGGAGCCATCGCCACCCTTTCCTTCTGGCCAAAGACCGTGTTTGCCACCGAGACCCATCGCATCGCCCAGGGCGATTTCGACATTACCGTCCTCAGCGACGGCTACATCACCCTGCCTGCCGACATCATCATGCCGGAAGCCTCGCCTGCTGAACGGACCGACATCCTGAAACGCCTTGGTGGCAATGCCGACAGCGCGCCTGCCCCTGCCAATATCCCGGTCATCCGCACGGCCAAGGACATCGTCGTCATCGATGTCGGCTCGGGCACGAATTTCCAGGCGACCGCCGGCACGTTCGGCACGAATTTCGACACCACCGGAATTGATCCGAAGGACGCCACCAAGGTCGTCTTCACCCACGCCCATCCGGACCACACCGGCGGCACCCTGACGGAGGCCGGCAAGCTGCGCTTCCCCAATGCCGAATATTTTGTTTCGGAAAAAGAATGGGCCTTCTGGACCGATCCGGATTTCGAAACGAAGATGCCGAAGGCCCTGCACGATTTTGCTCGCGGTGCCCAGCGCGACCTGTTCGCGGTGAAGGACCGGGTCAATCTGGTGAAGGACGGGGACGACATCGTCACCGGCATGCGCGTGCTCGACACCGCCGGCCACACGCCGGGCCATATCTCGCTGGAACTGGCCGGTGGCGATGGCCTGATCATCTCTGCCGATGCCGCCACCAACCGCATCGTCTCCTTCGAGCATCCCGGCTGGAAATTCGGCTTTGACACGGAACAGGACGTCGCGATCCGCAACCGCCAGGCACTGATGGACCGCGCCGCGACCGATCGCATCAAGCTGCTCGGCTATCACTGGACCTATCCCGGCATCGGCTATGCCGAACGCAAGGGAACCGGCTACCGCTTCGCCGCAGCCTAGGAATGATCCCCCGCGGGCCAGGCCTCCATACAGCCAAGCTCCGCCCCTGCGCGGGGCTTTGGCATGACGATCTCACTGGGAAGCGATGACTGGCGCAACCAACCCTTGAACCCATTCGGACATCAGGCTATTTCCCTGCCATGGCCAATCGCCGCGAGACAACCGAGCCCGCCCCAACGACGCTGGACAGGCTTCGTTCGCGGCTCCGCGTGCTTTATCTCGGCACCACTCCACGTGCTGTCCGCTTCCAGGTCGTCATGGCGCTGGCCGATCTCGCCATCATCATCTTCTTCCTGCTTGGCCCCTATTTCAGCGGCGGCAGGACCTATCTCATTGTCGATTACATCATTGCAGCGCTGATTGCCTTCGAGCTCGCAGCGCGCGGGCTGCTCACCGTCAGCTTCACGCGGTGGCTGACGCGGCCGATGACCTGGGTCGATATCGCCATCCTCGCGACGCTGCTGCTTCCCGCGACCTTCTCCAACTTCGCTTTCCTGCGCGCTTTCCGCATCTGGTCGCTCAGCCAGAGCAAGGTCTTCACGCTCCTGGTCAAGCGGGCCGGCTGCGGCGAATGGGAGGATGTCATCCGTGCCTGCGTCAACTTCCTCACCTTCCTCTTCCTCGTCACGGGCTTCGTCTACACGACCTTCTTCTATCATGAGGCCGGCATCGACGGCTTCATCGACGCGCTCTATTTCACCGTCGCCACCGTTACGACAACCGGCTTCGGCGACATCACCCTGCCCGGCGCGCTCGGCAAGCTGACCTCGATCGTCACGATGATCTTCGGCATCTCGCTTTTCGTGCGGCTGGCGCAGGCGATTGTACGGCCGCACAAGGTCGTCTTCCCCTGCCCGCAATGCGGCCTGCAGCGCCACGAGACCGACGCCGTGCACTGCAAGGCCTGCGGCCATGTGCTGAATATTCCCGACGAGGGAAGCTGAGGGCGGACGGCCGCGCTCGGGTGCAGTTACAGCGACCTTTGCGCTGTAACACTTTAAATATACTGCATATTGTGCGCCGCGCTCGAATCGTGCGATGGTCCAGTCAGCATTTGCCGTGGTGTTTTCGCCAGCCAGCCGGAGAGCAGCAATGCCCTCCCAGCCATTGTGCCACGGTAGAAACTGCGTGTATCCGAGTTTGTCTTCTCCTCTTCTTCAAATTCGGCACCCGCGCCATGGCATGTCTCCTTTCGATTTATTCCTTGATCTGCCTGTTCTTTCTCGACAATACCTATCGCGAGGGTGAAACTGCGGGCGGCGCCTGGGATGGGATGCGCGTTCTCGGGCTGGTTTTATGCCTGTTGTGGCCGCTGCTTGTCGTTCACGTGATCCTGTCCGCCTACAGGGATCGGCAAACGGCTGGCAGACGTCCATAATCCCGCCTGTAAAATATGCCGGAATGGGTTGCATGATCGAGAGCGGCGGATGGCCAAGGCATGTGAGAACGGGAAGCGAGAGCCCGGCGGACGCTGCATAAATCGGATTCTGGCATGACAGGGGCGCGCAACCGTCGATCCGGCAGACTGTTCTTCATCATCACCCTTGCCCTGGTCTTCATCGGGATCCTGGCAACCGTGCTGCTTGCCAATCGCCACCGCAATCTGGACCTCCTCCTGACCTCCCTCGGCTATCCGGATCTGCTGCCGAAGGAAGAGTCCGCCGCCAAAACAGCCACGATCAAGACAAGCAAGGGTGTTCGTCTGACTGCGGCGAAGATGGTTCTGCCAACCTATGCCTTCGCGGATTTCAAGGCGCCGGAGCAGCATTTTCTGCGCCTGATCCAGAGCGATCCCAAGACATTGTGCGAGAAGGTGAAGGAAGGTGGCTTCAGCGATCTCGACTGGACGATCAGCGACGCCAGCAAGGACAAGTGGCAATGCTCCTCCACGGTCAATCTCCCGCCGAGAGGCGCGGACGAGCAGGTCCAGTCCTCGGTTTTCATCTTCATCAAGGGTGATGGCGAAAACCGCGTCACGTCCTTCCGCGTCAAGTTGAACATCGAGAATTCCAACGACGCAATCAGGGTCGCCGATCTCGCCGGCAACGCCGCCAATATCTTCCTGCGCCAGGTCCGTTGGGGAAATCCGAGCGAAATCCTCGGCAAGATCCATCGGCTGGAAGCCTTCGACATCCGCAATTTCGGCAGCCGCATCCAGTTCAAGCGGGAATTCGGCGAAACCCCGCGCTACAACTTCCTTGCCAACCAGCACAGCAAGCCCGGCAAGGAAAGCCCAGGGGCTATCTACTTCGACCGCAAGCGATGGTTCCCGCTGACCGGCAGCGACGGCCTGCCGATGATCGACGGCATGATGGCCGGGGAAAGTTCACAGGGGCTGCCGCTCCCTGAACCGACAGAATGAGCGGATATTTTCAGTCATGAAAATTTCAAACCGGCAGGCGACCGGATCCAAGGTCATGCCGCACGGAACCACAGATGGGCTTTGTGCCGCAAATCCTTGCAGAATAATGGTATTAACCCAAAAATGAGCCATTTTGGAGCAACGCAAATTAACCACAAGCTACAAGTTTCCGGTCGCGGCGGCTTGTCAAAGTCGATCATATTTAATAAATGATTAAAAACTAAAAAACGCTTTTTCGGAAAAATAGATTTCAGAACCGAAGCATTCCACGGGAATGCCGAAAGCAGAACTCTTGCCTGTTATAGGGAGAGGTTTCCGCTCGAAATAAAAAAACGACCGGTTCTCGTATAAATAATTTTTCAGCATGACCAGAAATGGTCACGCTGTCTGTCAAAAGTGCCAGGAGTAACAAACGCCATGACAGAAAAAATGATATTGCAGCAACCGGCCGCTGTCGCTGTAGAAGATAGCAGGCTGAGCAGAACACTTTCCACCAGACTGCCGGTTCGCAACAACGACCAGCGTGCCGACAAAACGAATTTTTACATCAATCCGGCCAGCGCCCCGGACACGCCCGCTCGGTTGGCCGCCAAGCGCGTCATGGATATTGCCGGCTCGTTCCTCGGCTTGCTCGTTCTTTCGCCGCTCATGCTTCTGGTCGCCGTTCTTATCAAGCTGGAAAGCAAGGGTCCGGTCTTCTTCCGGCAACTGCGCACGGGTATCAACGAGACCCCGTTCGAGATCCTGAAGTTCCGGTCGATGTATACCGATCTCTGCGACAACAGCGGCGTGCGCCAGACGGTCGATAACGACCCGCGCATCACTCCGCTCGGCCGCATCCTGCGCAGGACCAATCTCGACGAGCTGCCGCAGCTGTGGAACGTCCTGATCGGCGACATGTCGCTGGTTGGTCCGCGCCCCCACGTTCCGGACATGCTGGCAGCCGGCCGCACCTATTCCGATCTCGTTCAGGGTTACGAGTACCGCCACCTGATGCGGCCAGGCATTACCGGTCTTGCACAGGTACGCGGCCTGCGCGGCCCGACCGGTCACCGATGGATGGCCATCCGCCGTATCGTCTGCGATGTCGAATATGTCCGCAACTTCTCGCTTCTGCTGGACATCAAGATCATCATTCGCACCATCATCAACGAATTCAAGGGCGGCACCGGGCTGTAATACCAAGGATCGATGATGGAAACCCATAGGCTCCCGTCGTCGATATTTGGCCAAAGGCTTGGCTATCCTGGAACTGGCACACGGCTGGACCACCGATGAAAATCGGTGGTTTTTTATTTCGAGAGCAACCTGAAACGTGCCGCATTAAACCCGCCCGAGAGCACTGTCCTCAACCTGGAACCTACAGACTACCGCCATCCTTGAAATAGCCGGGATATTGAACCTGCTCAGGATCGGGCTCGTTGGGTTTTGGTGTCTCCCCGGCAGAAAGACTGCCGTCATCGACGCCTGCGGCAGGCTCTTTCCGTGCTCTGGCCGTAACGGGGCCTTTGACCTCCGTGAGTAGCGATTTGACGACATCTTTGACAGACATGGTGATCTCCTTTCCTTGAAAGGGAACGAGACGCCCTGTGAATGGTTCCGCCAACCGGGTCCGCAGCCTGTCGTCTGCTGAACGAAAAACCGCCCGGGAATGATCCCGGGCGGCTCGACTGCTGTTTCATGCAGGATGCCGGCTCTTACTTCTGCCAGCTCTTGACCAGTTCGTCGTAGTTGACGGTGATCGGCTTTTCTTTTTCGTTCTCGATCTTCAGCTGCGGAGCAAGGTTGCCCTTCGAGACGGCGTCCTTGTTCCAGTATTCGAGGTCATGTTCCTCGGCCAGCTTCGGACCGATGTCGCCCTGTACGCCGGAACGTTCCAGGCGCTCCAGGACCTTTTCCTGCTCGGCGCACAGCGAATCCATGGCTTCCTGGGCGGTCTTCGCGCCGGAGGAAGCGTCACCGATTGCCTGCCACCACAGCTGGGCCAGCTTCGGATAGTCCGGGATGTTCGTACCGGTCGGCGACCACTGAACGCGAGCCGGCGAACGGTAGAACTCGATCAGACCACCGAGCTTGGGCGCACGATCGGTGAAGCTCTGATGCTGGATCGACGACTCACGAGTGAGCGTCAGGCCAACATGGCTCTTCTTGAGATCGACGGTCTTCGAGGTGACGAACTGGGCGTAGAGCCATGCCGCCTTGGCGCGGTCTTCAGGCGTCGACTTCATCAACGTCCAGGAACCCACGTCCTGGTAGCCAAGCTTCATGCCTTCCTTCCAGTAGACGCCGTGCGGCGACGGAGCGAAACGCCACTTCGGCGTACCGTCGGCGTTGACGACCGGCAGACCTTCCTTCACGAAGTCAGCGGTAAACGCCGTGTACGTGAACATCTGCTGGGCGACTTCGCCCTGGGCCGGAACCGGACCAGCCTCGCCGAAGGTCATGCCCTGAGCCGCAGCCGGAGCGTAAGCCTTCAACCAATCGAGATACTTCTGGATCGAATAGACGGCAGCCGGGCCGTTGGTGTCCCCGCCGCGAGCAACGCAGGAGCCGACCGGCTGAGACTTTTCATTGACCTTGATGCCCCATTCGTCAACTGGAAGACCGTTCGGCAGGCCCTTGTCGCCGTTGCCGGCCATCGACAGCCAGGCGTCGGTGAAGCGCCAGCCGAGCGACGGGTCCTTCTTGCCGTAGTCCATGTGGCCATAGACCTTCTTGCCGTCCACTTCGCGACCGGTGAAG
>NZ_DATJDJ010000077.1:0-20724 GCF_035497515.1 Pararhizobium sp.
CAAGCGGCTTCACGTCGGGGGTCATGCTATCTCCTCAAGGGCGTTATCCTTTTCCCGGCCAAGGCCCTAGCAAATCTGCCGGGCAAAGAAAAGCGGCAGGTGCAGGCGCCATCATGAAAGCATGCGGGACTAAAAGCGCAATTGGACACGTCTCAGCAGGAGTGGTTCGATCAACATTTGCCTCGAAAGGACGGCCATGCTGCGCAACGGACGCAACACCTTTGGATGGGGCACCGTCATCCTGCACTGGATGATCGCATTGATGATCGCCGGGCTCATCATCCTCGGCTTCTTCATGGTGCGGCCGGATATCGATCCGGAGTTACAGTTCTCGCTTTACCAATGGCACAAGTCCTTCGGCATGGCGGTGCTGGCACTCTCCGTCATCCGGGTCGTCTGGTGGCTGGCAAACCGGCGTCCGGCGCCGGTCACCGGGTTTTCACCGCTCGAGGCTCGCAGTGCTTCCGCAGTCCATCTGCTGTTGCTCGGACTAACGGTCGCGGTACCACTGGCCGGCTGGGCGGTGGCATCGACATCGACGCTTGGTATTCCGACGCTGGTCTTTGACAGGCTGCTTGTTCCGCACCTGCCGCTGCATCCTTCAGCAAAGGCAGAAGCCTTCTGGACGACGACACATGCCCTGCTCGCCTATGGCATGGGCGGTCTCGTGGTGCTGCATGCCGTGGCCGCGTTTTACCACCAGTTCATTCGTCGCGACGGCGTGCTGTCGCGCATGATTCGAAGCGGAGTGGAAAAACAGTAGGAATATTCCGGCGCCAGCCGGCGTCCCACGGTCAGACGTTTCAACGCCCTGGAGGCCCGGCATGCCCGCACCCACCACAGCCATCCTCGCATTCACTTTCCTGGCGATGACTGCCGGATTGGCTGAGGCGAAGGCTCCCTCGCTTGACGATGCCGCTGGCCGATACGCCATCGATGGCTCGTCGAGGATCAACTTTTCCGTCGACCAAGTCGGCGGCGGCGGCATTTCGGGATCCTTCGGAAAGTTTTCCGGCACGTTCCAGCTGGACGGCAAGGACATCCGCCGTTCGGTCGTCGAATTCTCATTGTTCCCGGAAACTGTCCAGACCGGCGAGGAACGGATCGAAAAATTCCTGCGCTCGAGCGCGATCTTCGACACCAAGACCTATCCCAAGATCGTTTTCCGCTCGACGAAGATCACGCAGACGGGGGACGACACGGCCGAGATCGAGGGCAACCTGACAGCCAAGGGCATGACCAAGACGGAGCATTTCACCGCCACACTGACAAAGTGGAACCGCCGCGTCATCAGCTTCCATATCCACGGCGGCGTCTACCGTACGCGCTACAACATGTCGGCGGGTACGCCGATCTATTCTAACATTGTGCAGTTCGACATGACGGTGAACGGGCAAAAGCATTGAAGGCCAAAAGGCGCGGCATCGCTGCCGCGCCTTTCATAAAAACAGGCCGGATGATCAGCCGAACTGGCTGCCGACGAAATCCTTGACGATTCGGACGATGCCACGGCCGAGCAGATCGTCGAGGGCGTCGCAGAGCTGGTCGACATGCTGGCGCTCGCAGATCAGCGGCGGCAGCAGGCGGATGACGTTGCGATTGTACTCGGTGAAGGCCACCAGCGTATCGTAGTCGCGCAACAGAAGCGCACCGATGAAGCCCGACAGAGAGCCCTTCAGCTTGTCGTCCAGCACCGCCACGACCGGCCGCAGGACGAGCGGCAGCGTCTGGCTGAAATCCTGGAACTCGAGGCCGATCATCAGGCCTTGGCCGCGCACGTCCTTGATGATCTTCGGATATTTGTCCTTCAGCGCCGTGAGACGTTCCAGCAGGTATTCGCCCTGCACGGCGGAATTCTCGATCAGGTCTTCGTCGTAGAGGACGTTCAGTGTCTCGATCGCCGTGATGCTGGCCTCGCCGATGCCGCCGAAAGTGGCATGAGCATGGATCATCGCCGTCTTCGGCGTGCCATACGCCTTCATGTAGATTTCGCGCCGCGCGATCATCGCGGCCATCGCCGTCTTGCCGCCGCCGAGCGATTTCGCGACCGCCGTGATATCCGGCACGACATTGGCATATTCGAAGGCGAAGAAGCGGCCGGAACGTCCGACGCCGCATTGCACTTCGTCGGCCACCCAGATGACGCCGTGCTTGTTGCAGAGCGCGCGAACTTCCTGCCAGAATTCAGGCGGTGCGATGTTGATGCCGCCGCCGCCCTGGATGGTTTCAAGCACGAGGACGCCGATGGTCGGATCGCTTTCAAAGACGCGGCGGATCGCGTCGATGTCGCCGAACGGCACCTTGACATTGTTCTCGAGCAGCTTGAAATCACCGCGATAGAGTGGGCCGTCGGTGATCGACAACACGCCGCGCGTCTTGCCGTGGAACGAATTCTCGGCATAGACGATGCGCGGCCGCTTGGGGCCGGCAACACGCTCGGCAAGCTTGATCGCCGCTTCCATGGCTTCCGAGCCGGAGGAACCGAGGAACACCATGTCGAGGTCGCCCGGCGCGATTTCCGCCAGGTTTTTGGCGAGTGCCGCGGCATATTGCGACATGAAGGCGATGGCGATCTCGTGGCGGTTCTCGTCCTGGAACTGTTTTCGCGCAGCAATCAGGCGCTGATGGTTGTGACCGAGCGCCAGCGACCCGAAGCCGCCGAAGAAATCGAGGATCTTTCGACCGTTCTGGTCGACGTAATACATGCCCTCGGCCGTCTCGATCTTGATCTTGTTGAAACCGAGCAGCTTCATGAAGTGAAGCTGGCCCGGATTCAGGTGCTCCTTGAACAGCGTCGTCATGTCGGCGACGCTCAAATCCTTGGCCTGTTCGACCGTCAGGAGGTTGGGCTTCCTGACGCCGCCATCAAGGGCGGGGGCGTCGACGGCGACGCGGTGCGGTTTGTCGAGCATTGTCGTTGTCCCCTGGTTCATTCGGCCGGTACGGCGGATGTGTGTTCAAAGCTCTTGCCGGCCTTCTTGGCGCGGTATTCGTCATAAGCCGCGATCAGCATGGCGCCGTCATTGTACTGCGCCTTCCAGCCGAGCTCGCTTTTCAGCTTGCCCGTTTCGCGGATGCACATTTCATCGGCGATGAGATACTGTTCCGGATCCATGATCGGCAGATTGACGAAATCGAAGGCAGCCAGCGTCGCCTTGACAGCGAAGGCCGGCGTCGGCAGCAGGAACGACTTCGAGCCGGCATGGACGATCAGGTCGCCCAGCAGTTTCTTCACCGATGGCGGATTGTCGGAGCCGAGATTGTATTCAGCGTTCGGAACGCCACCCTTCCAGGCAAGACGCGCCGCTTCGGCGCAATCGAAGACCGAGATGAACTGGTAGGGGTTCTTGCCCGAACCGATCATCGGCACCGGCAGGTTGGCGTCAATCAGCTTGAACAGCTTTTCCAGGATGCCCAGGCGACCGGGGCCGATGATCAGGCGCGGGCGGAAGATCGAGATATTCATGCCCTGCTTGCGCCACTCGACGGCGAGCTGTTCGGTTGCCCATTTCGACTTGCCGTATTCGCCCAGGGGCTTGGCCGGATGCGCCTCGGTCTGCGGCGACATGACGGTGTGGCCGTAGATCATGTCGGTGGTGAACTGCACCAGCCGATTGGCGCCGGACTTGGCCGTCGCCTTCATGATGTTCTCGGCGCCGTAATAATTGACCGGCCAGAAGAACTGCCAGCGCTTGGAGCGCACCTGCAGCGGCGACAGCATCTTGGCCGCCATGTTGTAGACCATGTCGTCCGGGCCGATCTCGACCTTCATGACATCGTCCGGATTGGTCACGTCGCACTGGACGAAACGGGCGCGGGCATAATGCGGCAGGTCGGATTTGGCGATATCGGCGACCAGCACCTCCTCGCCATCATGCACGAGACGTTCCGCGAGATGACGGCCGACGAAACCGTCACCGCCGAAAATGATATGCTTCATGATGCACTCCCGATTTTAGCTGTTTTTGCGCCCGCAGCCTCAAGCGACGGCTCGTCGCCATGGGAGGACATCCCGGACTGGGCAATCAGAACGGTTCCGACGCAGATGAAGCCGATGCCGGCGATGCGCCAGGCGTTCAGGTCCTCGCGGAAAACGAAATAGGCGAAGATGGCCACGGCCACATAGGCGAGGCTAAGGAATGGATAGGCAAACGAAAGTTCGACCTTGGACAGGACGTAAAGGTGCGACGCCATCGAGATGACGAAGGTGACCAGTCCAGCGAAGACCCAGGGGCTGAAGACCACCTGGAAGATGCGGGCAATGAAAGTATCAGCCGTGAAGCTCAACGGACCGAGCGACAGCATGCCCTGTTTGAGCATCAGCTGTGCCGCCGCGTTGGTGAGCACGGTGAAGAGAATGAAGACGATATATTTCATGTCGGTGTTCCCTGTTCCCATCCCGATCACTACACGCAAGAGCCGTATAATCCGTGAAATTCCCGCATTTATTTAAGTCAAACTTTAGCTATTCTCATTTTGGCAGAGCCAAAGCCGTCCTGTTCCAGAAGTTGGACACCATGGCGGGATCGCGCAGTTCTTCGAGTTTCCGCCACTGAGGGAAAGAAGAATCAAAGGTTTGCGGGCTCATGCGCGCATCCTTGTAGGGATTGATGGCGCCACCGGCCTCGATGACGATCGCATCGAGCCTGTCGAGGAGCTTAAGGGTTCGTTCACCCTGGTTGGCGAAATCCAGAGTCAATGTAAAACCGGGCCGGGGAAAGGACAAAAGTCCCGCTGGAGCCTGATCGCCGAATTTCTTCAGCACCGTCAGGAACGACGCATGCCCCGCCTTGCGTGCGGTATCGAGCAGGCTTGCAGTGAGTTCCGGCGCCATGTCGGCCGGATAGACGCTCTGGTGCTGGTAAAGCCCCTTGGGTCCGTACAGCCTGTTCCAGTGTCCGATCGCATCCAGCGGATGGAAATAACCGGGCCATTTTACCGTCTTCACGGTCTCGCCACGCTTCTCCTTGCGGAAATAGAATTCGTTGAAGGCCTTGAGCGTGACGATGTTCAACAGGTTGAACGGCGGCGAGACCGGCACGGAGAGTTTCGTGCCGCGCGGCATGTCCGGAAATTCGCAGGACGCATCGGCATGGTCGCCGGCCAGCAGTATCCCCCTGCCCGCATGGCTGCCGGTCGCGAGTTGGTCGATCCATGCCACCGAATATTCATGTTCGCCATCCACCCGCTCGACCATGGCGAAATAGTCTTCCAGCCGGTCGAAGCGTATCCCATGCTGCTGGATATGGGCCGATGGTACCTTCATCAATTGCAGGTCGACGGAGAGGATGAGACCCGTCAGCCCCATGCCGCCGATCGTGGCGTGGAACAGGTCGGGGTTTTCCCTGGCCGAGCAGGTCAGAAGGTCGCCGGTGGATCGCAGCAGCGTCAGCGCGCGTACATGCCGGCCGAAGGTGCCGCGGGCATGGTGGTTCTTGCCGTGAACATCGTTGGCGACGGCGCCTGCGATGGTAACGGCGGCAGTCCCCGGCGTCACCGGCAGAAAGAAGTGATGCGGAATGGCTTTTTCGAGGATGGCATGCAGCGTGACGCCGGCATCGCAGGAAATGATGCCCGTGCCGGGATCAAAACCGAGGATGCGGGTGCGCATGCGGCTTTCGATCAGCCTCCCGCGATCGTTGTGGCAGCTGTCGCCATAGGAGCGGCCATTGCCGAACGGCAGGAAGCCGCCGGCAGCGGCGGCTTCACGCAGATTGTCATAGGCGTCGGGGGACACGGATTTTCGCGGGCGGCGATCGATCCGGCCCCAACTGTCGAACTGTTCGTCGCTCATGGGGATCCCAGCGCACCGACCAGAACCAGGCACGCCCCGATCGTCATCGTCACAAGGCTGCGCCAGTCGCGCATGATGAAGACGACGGGATCCTCATGCAGCATGCGGCGGCGCGCCAGCATCCAGATCCGCAGCAGCATGTAGAGCACCAACGGGCAGAGCGGCCACAGCGCCCAGGGCACCGTGTACATCTCCATCATTTCCTTGCTGTGGATATAGAGCGCCAGAACCAGCGCCGCGGCGAAGGCCGACGACACGCCCGCCTGACCAACCATCTCGAAATCGACGGTCACGTAGCCGCGACCGGGAACCTGATGACCATCGCGGCCGTCATATTCGTCGAGTTCGACATAGCGCTTGACCAGCGCCAGGCTGAGGAAAAAGAAGATCGAGAAGGACAGGAGCCAGAAGGACAGTTCCGTATCGGTCGCGGCGGAGCCGGCGACGATGCGGACCGTGTAGAGGCCGGCCAGCGTGAAGACATCGACAAGCAGCTTGCGCTTGAGGACGAAGGTATAGGCGGTCGTCGCAACGGCGTAGAAGCCGAGCACGAGGGCGAAATCGACTGGCAGGACCAGGGTCAGCGACAGCGATGCGACGAGCAGGCACAAAGCGATCGTCAGGCCCATCGGCACCGACATCTGGCCGCTGGCGAGCGGCCGGTTGCGCTTGGTCGGATGGCGGCGGTCGTTGGTGAGGTCCGAGAGGTCGTTGATGACGTAGACGGCGGACGCCAGGAAGCTGAAGGCAAAGAAGGCGAGGATGACGTTGACCATCGCGTCCATCTGCAGGATGTCGTGATTGAGCACCATCGGCACGCCGATCAGGACGTTCTTCGCCCATTGATGCATGCGGATCGACTTGAGCGCGGCCAGCCGGCTGCCCTTGCCGATATCGAGGCGCTCGGCATCATGGATGCGGCGCCATTTTTCGGCGGCCGCATCCGGCGCGACAACGATCGCCTTGCGGGCGGCATCGAACACCGGCACGTCGTCGCGGCTGTTGCCCATATAATCGAAACCGCCCTCCCCGAACGTCTCGACCAGTTTGTCGCGCTTGCGATGACTGGTGAGGTTGTGGTCGAGCGAACTGTGGAGGACGGAGGAAAACACGCCGGTATGGGCGGCGATGCCGAGTGCCACGCTTTCGGCGGCACCGGTGGCGAGGATGACCTGGCGGCCGCTTTCACGTTCGCGGACCAGGCGCTTGAGCACGGCCTCACGGTAAGGCCAGTCGATCGCCTGGCGGCCCGAGCGGGCGGCGACTTCGTGTTTCAGCCGGGCTTTTCCCTTTGCCGCCCAATAGAGCATGGCAAACAGCATCAGCGGATTGCGCAGGAGAATGATCGCCACGCCCTCCCAAAGCGTGTCGGCTGATATCAGCGTGCCGTCGAGATCGACGCACAGTGGAATATGCCGTGTCTCAGTTCGAGCGTCCATGAATCCCATCCCGATAACAAGTGTCGGGACAGTCCCATGACGAGCTTTCGAAAAAGCAAACAACGCCGGCGAGGGACTTGTTAACTGCCGTGGTGGTTAACAATTCCCGGCGGAACGGACAGGTTCAATCGAGGCCGATCCAGTTCAGCGCATCGCGCCAGTCCGTCATGCGGATCGGCGTTCCATGCGATCCGGTTTGGAACACGACCATGCGCGTCGGATAGCCGGCCGCCTTGAGGCCGCGATAAAATTTGACCTGGCCGATCGCGGCATAGACATTGTCGGCGCCGCCATGACTGAAGAAGACCGGCAGCTTGCGCTTGTAGGCTGCGCTGTCCTTGAACTGCGGATCGGACGGGCCACCCATGATCATCATGCCCTTCAGCGCCGCAGAGGCGGTTGCATCGCGCGCGATGCCCCAGCAGACGATGCTTCCCATCGACGCGCAGGACAGGACGACCGGCCGGCCCGGCGACTGCGCCTGCGCGTAACCGATCAGCGCCGCGACATCGGTGACGCCCGTTTCGTCGAACGAGCGGACACTCGCCGAATAATAAACCCCGCCATTGGCAACGGCGATGTTTTTCAGCCGGTTGAAATTGCCGCCGAAGATCCAGTCGTTGGCGCCGAGACGCCGGTCACCGCCCCGACCATGGATGAAGATGACGGTGAAGGCGGCCCCCCGCTCCCGCCCGACGCGGACGACGTCAACGTTGCGTCCGCCGGCATTGACGGTTTCAAAGGACTGCTCGCTCTTGACACCGAGCGAGACATAGGCGCGCGTCACCTTGCGTTCGGGGATCTCGTCGCGGCCGTGCAGATCGCGCATCTTGTCGTAGTCAATAACCAGATAGTCGCCATTATCGCCGGCTTCGATCACCGTGCCATAGGAGAACAGCTCGTCCTTGAACGGCTTCAACGGGGCAGCCGCAACAGGCGCCGTGAGACTAGCGGCCAGGATCAGCGCCGCAAGGGTTCGAAATATCAAATGAGCTGTGGACAGGTGCATTCTCGATGTTCCTCTTTTGATCCAAGCCTTGCCATCGGACCTTCCGCAACGCAACAGTTGGGTTTATTGAAGGCTTGATCGGCGCATCTGCAGGCACCTGAATGACCACTGGTCGCTCCGACGCCCGGACTCTGACAGAATGAGTACTCTGGCAAGATGAGTCTTGCAGAAATCCGCCGATTCGCGCAGAGATTCATGCGGCCCTGTCCCCAGATCGACGGGGCTGCCACACGGAAAGTACCCTGAACAGACTATGACCGACAGCGACGATCTCTTTTCAGCATTGCCTCTGGTGCCCAAGACTGCAACCGCGCCGGTGGTGTCCAAGCCGATCGCCGCGCCTGTCGCAGCCCCCGTTGCGGAGCAGCGCAGTGGCGCATCCGCGACGCTGAAGGCGGATACCGGCGACTATAACGCGTCGGCCATCGAGGTGCTCGAAGGGCTGGAGCCGGTGCGCCGTCGTCCCGGCATGTCTATCGGCGGCATCGACGAAAAGGCGCTGCATCACCTGTTCGCCGAAGTCATCGACAACTCGATGGACGAGGCCGTCGCAGGGCACGCGAATTTCATCGACGTGCATCTCGACGCCGAAGGCTGCCTGTCCGTCACCGACAATGGCCGCGGCATCCCGGTCGAGAACCATCCGAAATTTCCGGGCAAATCGACGCTCGAAGTGATCATGACCATCCTGCATGCGGGCGGAAAGTTCGACAGCAAGGTCTATGAAACCTCCGGCGGTCTGCACGGCGTCGGCGTGTCCGTCGTCAACGCGCTTTCCGACCTTCTCGAAGTCGAGGTGGCGCGCAATCGCAAGCTTTACCGTCAGCGCTTCTCCCGCGGCATCCCGCAGGGTGGGCTGGAGGAATTGGGCGACGTCCAGAACCGGCGCGGCACCAAGGTCAAGTTCCACCCGGACCCTGAGATCTTTGGCGCGCACATGAAGTTCGAGCCGGCCCGCCTGTTCCGCATGGCCCGTTCCAAGGCCTACCTGTTCGGCGGCGTCGAAATCCGCTGGTCCTGCGACCCCTCGCTGGTCGAGGGCACGGACACGCCGGAAAAGGCCGTGTTCCACTTCCCCGGCGGCCTCAAGGATTACCTGCAGGCGACGATGGGCAAGGAATTCACCGTTACGCGGGAAATCTTCGCCGGCAAGACCGAAAAGACCGGCGGCCATGGCGCAATGGAATGGGCGGTCACCTGGTATGGCGGCGACAGCGTCGTGCACTCCTATTGCAACACCATCCCGACGCCGGAAGGCGGCACGCACGAGGCCGGCCTGCGCATCGCGCTGACCAAGGGTCTCAAGGCCTATGCGGACCTCACGCAGAACAAGCGGGCAGCAATCGTCACCACCGAAGATGTAATGATCTCGGCGGCCGGAATGCTGTCCATCTTCATCCGCGAACCCGAATTTGTCGGCCAGACCAAGGACAAGCTGGCGACTGTCGAGGCGCAGCGCATCGTCGAGAACGCGCTGCGCGATCCCTTCGACCACTTCCTCGCCGACAATCCGCAGGAAGCCCAGAAACTGCTGGAATGGGTGATCGAGCGCGCTGACGAGCGTGTCCGCCGCCGCAAGGAAAAGGAAGTCTCGCGCAAGTCGGCGGTGCGCAAGCTGCGCCTGCCGGGCAAGCTCGCCGACTGCTCGCAGAATTCTGCCGAGGGCGCCGAACTCTTCATCGTCGAAGGGGATTCGGCCGGTGGATCAGCCAAGCAGGCGCGCAACCGCTCCAACCAGGCGATCCTTCCATTGCGGGGCAAGATCCTTAACGTCGCCAGTGCCGGCCGCGAGAAACTGGGCGCCAACCAGCAGATCAGCGACCTCGTGCAGGCGCTCGGCTGCGGCACGCGCTCGAAATACCGCGAGGAAGACCTGCGCTACGAGCGCGTCATCGTCATGACCGATGCCGACGTCGACGGCGCCCATATCGCCTCCCTGCTCATAACCTTCTTCTATCAGGAAATGCCGGACCTCGTTCGTGGCGGCCATCTCTATCTGGCCGTGCCGCCGCTCTACCGCATCACGCAAGGTGCCAAGACGCTCTATGCCCGCGACGATGTACACCGCGTCGAACTGATGGAGACCGAGTTCAACGGTCGCGGCAAGATCGAGATCGGCCGCTTCAAGGGCTTGGGCGAAATGATGCCGGCGCAGCTCAAGGAAACCACCATGGATCCCTCGAAGCGCACGCTGCTGAAGGTGGGTATCGACGAGGCGGATTTCGAAGGCACCCGCGACGCCGTCGACAACCTCATGGGCACCAAGGCCGACGCCCGCTTCCGCTTCATCCAGGAACGCGCCGTGTTTGTGGAGAATCTGGATATCTAGGCCGAGGTCTTCGCAGCTTGGTTCAAGAGCTGTTGGATTGATTCATCTTTCCGCTTCAACTGACGGAGCGGAAAGGATTTTCCGGATTGGCACCTCACTCCGCATCAGGCCATCCTCTTTTCCATGAACAGGCTGAGCGGATCCGGCTGGTATGTGCCGAAAGGACCGATATCGGCATAGCCCGCGGTACGGTAGAGGCCGATGGCTTCGGGCTGGTAGATACCGGTTTCGAGCCGGATCACCGAGAGACCGGCATCGCGACCCTGGGCTTCGATGCGTTCCAGCAGCCGGCGACCGATCTTCAGGCCGCGTGCCTCAGGATCGACGAACATGCGCTTGATTTCGGCGGTGCCGTCGCCCGCGTCCACCAGCGCGCAGCAGCCGACGATCTCGCCCTCGTGGCGCGCGACGAAGAAGGCGACGGACGGCTTTTCCAGTGCGGAGATATCGACCAGATGATTGCTCTCGGCGGGATAGAGCGACTGCGCATAGGCATCGGATTGTTCGAGCAGGCGCATTACGGCGGGCTGGCGGGGCGGTTCTTTCTCAATGATGACGGTCACTTGGCGAGGGTCCTTGAAAGATCGATTCATGTGGGATCGCAGTGATCTTAGAGGCAGTGCCCGGGCGATGACAGACGTCAATTCTGGCCGCTGCCTCCCCGCCTGAAACGCTTGGAAACAATTTGTTGCGAAGGTTTTGCCCGTCCGCCTTAAATCGGAACAATGCCATGTTTACGCCGGTGAACAAGACGCGAGCCGCAGACGGCGGCGTATTTTCCAACCGGAGATTTAGGCCCGATGGTTCCTGCCCTGATCATCATGACGATCCTTGGATGCGACGACAACGTCACCCAATGCCACTATGTGTCGACGGTAAGCGGCACCTGGGCGACGATTGCTACCTGCGACGCCGAATCCCAAAAGCAGCTGCCGAAATTCTCCAACAGCAACTACCCGGTCATCGTCGCCGTCTGCGAGACATCGGACAAGCAGATGGCGAAGGCTGAAGACCCGGCTGCCTCGACGAATGCAGATCCCCTGCCGATGGCAACGCCCCAGGCGCAGGCGGACACGATCCCGACACCGCCGGCGACCCAAGAGCAACCCAGCCTGCCGCGCCGGACGCTGGCGCCTATCAGCGGCACCATTCCGGACACGGCGAAGCTGCGGCAAACGATCGCCAAGCCGGTACACTATATCGAGGACGGCTATTCCTGGGTGGCGCGCAAATTCACCAGATAACGCTTCAGACCAAGCCGGCGGCGATCAGGCTGTCGGCGCTGGCGCGGATCGCGTCCGCCTCCGGACGGGGCCGCCAGCCCAGCACGCGCCTTGCCTTTTCATTGGAAACGCGCGCGTCGCGGCCAAGTTCGGCGACGATCAGATTCAGGCCGGGATCGAAACGGGACGCGATGCCGGCGAGCCAGTTGGGCAGCACGAAACGCGGAATCTTGCCGGCATAGGCCGGAAAATCACGCCGGAGGGCCGCGGCGATATCCTTCACCGACAGCGTCTCGCCGGCAATGATGAAGCGTTCGCCAATGGCCTCCGGCACCTCCAGCGCCCGGACATGGGCATCGGCGACATCGCGCACGTCGACCACCGGCACCCGGAAGTCGGGTAAAGCCGGATATTTTCCGATCAGAAGCGCGCGGACGAGGCCGACGGAGGTTCCGTTTTCGCCGCCGAGGAGCGGTCCGAGAATCATGCCAGGGTTGATCACCGTCAGTGGGAGCCCGCTCTCACGGGCGAAGCTCCAGGCAGCCTGTTCGGCAAGCGTCTTCGACTTGTAGTAAGCCGTTGCCAGCGGGCTGTTGACGTCCGTCCAGTCTGCCTCGGTAAAGGGCGCCGTGCCCGATCCATAGCTGACGGCGGCGGTGGAAGATGTCAGGACGACGTGGCGCACGCCGGCATCCCGCGCCGAGCGCAGCACCCTGAGCGTGCCCTCGCGGGCCGGCGCGATCAGGTCGTTTTCGTCCTTCGGTACTTTGGAGGGAAACGGCGACGCGGTGTGGATGACATCCGTGACGCCGGAGAATGCAGCCGTCCAGCCTGTATCCGACAGAAGATCGGCGGTGGCGAACGTGAGTTTTCCGTTTGTAGCGCCATCGGCCGATCGGATTGCCGCCGCGATGATCTTTGCCCGTTTCATGGAGCGCAGCGTGCCGCGCACCTCATAACCGGCGGCGAGCAGTTCCGCGGCGACATGTCGGCCGAGAAAACCGCCGATACCGGTCACCAGGACGAGCCCTTTCGTTTCAACCGACATACGTGCCATTCCTCACCGATTCTGTCCGAGCGACCTTCTCAGTCCAGGCGCCCTCGGGGAAGATGGAAACGACCGCCGACAACGGAAAACGGCGCGGGAGAGCCGCGCCGTCCGCATCATCGACATGCAGGTCCTGGCTCAAGCCGCGTCGCGGGTCGCCAGCAGCGCATAGTCGCGCGCCGTCTGGCGCTGTTCGGCGATCGACAGTTTCTCGATGATTTCGGCCAGGCTGCCGGATGCTTCCGGTCTGGAAAGCCCGCCGCGCAGCTTCGACAGCAGTGCCGATGAAATCGATGTCGTCGTCCCTTGGGAGCCGATGCGGTTTTCCCGGCGCCACAAGAGCATGGCATCGGCGAAAAGGGCGCTGACATCGCGGCCGAGGCCAGCGCTTTCGAACAGGGCGCGAATGGCATGGATGCGGCCATCGGACAGGATGGAGCGGACACGCTTTTCCGCCACGGCGGAAAGATTGACGATGGCGGCGGCGAAGAAGTCGATCTTGCCGGAGCAGAGCGCATGCAAAAGGAAAGCCGGCGTCAGGCGGCCCGTGATGCGCAGATGCTCGATAAGCGCCGGGATCTGGCCGGCTTCGGCAGCGCCCGCCATGGAGACGGCGGCACGGTCGCATGCCTCGCGGGTGATACGCTCGACGCGGCGTTCGCCGATCGCCGACTGCACCAGGCCGAAACCTGACAAGGCCGCACCGACCTTCTCGACCAGCGCATGGCGGGCATCGGCCGGCAGGTCATCCCGCTCCAGCAGACGGTTGCGGACGGACCAGAGATGGCCGAGCCGGTCGCTCAGCCGCTTCAGCGTGCGGCAAGAAAAACGTGCCTGTTCGTTCTCGAGCAGGATCAGCACCTCTTCCTCGCCGCCGATTTCGGCGATGGCGGCCGCGACCGGGCGCGACATCATCTGGCGCGCGGCGATGACGGCGCGGGTCTCAGACGTGCCCTTGGCGGCGATATCGACGAGGTCCATGTCGGTGAGGACCGCCGAACAGGAGATGACGGCATAGGCGATTTCGGGCTGGTCCTCGGCAAGCGAAAGGATGATCGAGCGCGGAATGCGCGGGCAATCGGCGATGGCTTCGGCGAGCGACAGCCGAACTTTCGGCGAGGGATCATCCAGCAGGAAGGTCATGGCCATTTCGGCGGCGTGATAGTCGATCGTGTTCATTTCCGCCGTCGCATAGGCGCGGCCCAGAGCCTGCGCCGCCCGAACCCGATCTCCTGTTTTCGCGGTCTCGACCCAACGAAGAAATGCTTGAATGATCACCGACGCCTCACTACACACCAACCAGCCACATCATGGTATCCACGAGGTTACCGATGAAAGGTTTAAGATTGGTTCACCATGTCCGTTAACCGCTTGACGATGACCGCGCCGCTGCTTTGCGCCCGGCCGGAGGCGTTGATGGCGGCCGAAATGCCGACCGGATCGACGGTGATCATCGATCTCGGCAGCGGCTGGACGACGGACAAGGCTCGGAGCGAGGCGCAGGCGACCCTCGAGCAGTATGGCGCGCTGGCCGCCACCCTCTTGCGTATTCGCAGGCCGGACGACGAGCTTGGCCAGGAAGCCATCACGCGTTTAGCTGCATTGCGCCCGCAGGGTTTCGTCCTGTCGGGTTGCCGGGATGCGGCGGATATCCAGCGGCTCGACGTGGTGTTGCGGGTGGCGGAAGCCCGGCATGGACTTGAAGCCGGATCAATCGCGATCCTTGCCGAGATCGGCGACAGCTCGGATTTCTTCCTGTCGCCGACCGCGTTGCCTGGCGTGTCAGAGCGCCTGTGGGGACTGGTGTTCGATGGAGAAGCCCTGACGAAGGCGACAGCGAGCGAGGCGATGAACACAGCCGCAGGTCGTATAGGCGCGCCGCTGCTGTTTGCCCGCGCCATCGCCGTGCTGAAGGCCAAGCAGGCTGGCCTCCCCTGTCATGAAATGATTGGCGGCGGTGTCTTGGGCGATGATCTGCATATCCGGCAACAGATCAGCCTGGCCGACGGATTTGCCGGGGTCGTGGTGCGGACACCGCAGCAGTTGGCAGCCCTTTCGGGCTGACACTTGTCCTATCGTTTCGGTCGGAACATCTCGAAGACGTCGCCGGATTCGCAGTAATCCATATACCCCATGCGGCCAACCGGGCGGACCTTGGCCATGTCGAAGCGGCCGTCGCGGATCGCTTCCTCGCGGATATGGATGCCGACGACCTGGCCGATCACCATGTAACTGTTGGAGAGCGTGCCATCGAGCGCCTTCGGCTGGAACATCTCCGTCACCTTGCATTCAAGCGCCGCATAGGCTTCGGCAACGAATGGCGCCGCGACCATGTGGCCGGTGACCGCTGTCAGGCCGGCAAGCTCGAATTCGCTCTTCCCGCGCGGTGCCGGAGCCGAGGTGGTGTTCATTGCCTCCCGCAGGTCATAGCTGACGAAATTGGCGGTGAACTCGCCAGTCTCCTCGATATTGCTGACCGAGTCCTTGCGGCCGGAGGACGAGAACATCACCAGTTTCGGCGCGTCGCTGACGGCATTGAAGAAGGAATAGGGCGCGAGATTGAGGCTGCCATCGGCGGCCCGCGATCCGATCCAGCCGATCGGCCGCGGCGACACGATCGCCTTGAACGGATCGTGGCTGAGCCCATGGGCGTTTTCACCGGCGTCGTAAAACATCAGGCGTCCTTTCCAATCCAGGTAACGATATCGGCGAGCGCGGGGCGCGGACGCTCCGTCGGCGGCACCTGCGGCAGGCCGATATGGATGAAGCCGGCGATCTTCTCGCCCGGCTGGACGCCGAGTAGCGGATAGGCCCGCTCATCGAATGCGTACCATTCGGTCAGCCAGTTCGAGCAGTAGCCGAGCGCATTGGCGGCCATCAAAAGGTTGAGGCAGACGGCGCCGGCCGACATCAGCTGTTCCCATTCCGGGATCTTGAAATGCGCTGCCGCCTTGCTGACGACGGCGACGACGACCGGCGCCCGCGACAGGCGGGTGTTTTCCACATTGATCATCTCTTCCGACAGGTCGGGCTTGGCTGCCAGCGCCATGGCGGCGAGTTCCCTGCTCAGCCGCACCCGCTCCTCGCCGCGATAGACGATGAAACGCCAGGGGGCGAGCTTGCCGTGATCCGGCACACGCGAGGCGAGCGTCAGCATCTCCTCGATCTCGGCCGTATCCGGACCGGGGCCGGTCATCTGGAAGGCCGGGATGGAGCGGCGGGTCGAGAGATAATCACGCAGACTGATTTCAGTTTTCATCGCTGTTCATTTCCATTAGTTTGCCACCGCACGTCGCCGTCGCAGGGGTAGCCACGAAATTGCCATATCGGCGCTTCAAGTGGAGCCACACATTCAGGATGTCAACTCTCTCATGCGCATCAAGACCGTTCACGTTCGCGCGACAATCGCGGCACTGATTTTCGCGACCGGCAGCGGCGCACAGGCCCAGGATCAAGCCCGGGAGCAGGCCGATCCGTTCAAGAGCTTTCCGACGATCTCGACGCCAAAAATGCCGAAGCTCAACAGCTTCAACCCGCTGACGCCGGAAGCGGCGACGCAGGCTACGACCGCCAAGGACATCCAGCTCGAGGCCCTGCTGACGGAAAAGGGTGGTCCGGTCGAGCAGGGACTGACCTGGCGCGTCTTCAGCCCGATCCCCGGCGCGGACGGCAAGCTGCCACTGGTGGCGACATCGGAGGGTGGCTCGGCGGCATTCCAGCTGGTGCCCGGCGAATATTTCGTCAACGTCGCGTTCGGACGCGCCGGCGCGACCCGCAAGGTCCGCGTCGCGGAAGCCGGACCGATGGAGAAGCAGGTGCTCGTGCTCGATGCCGGCGGCGTCATGCTGAACGCGGTCTCGGGCAGCGACGTGCGCATTCCACCGGGCGAACTGAGCTTCTCGATCTTCTCGGCGGATGTGAAGGAGGACGGCGAGCGCGCGCTCGTGGTTGCCGACGTCAAGCCGAGCACGGTGATCAGGCTGAACACCGGCACCTATCACGTCGTGTCCAACTACGGCTCGGTCAACGCGGTGATTCGCGCCGACATCCAGGTGGAAGCCGGCAAGCTGACCGAGGCGACGATCCAGCACCGCGCTGCCAAGCTGACGCTGAAACTGGTCTCGGAGCCCGGCGGCGAGGCGATTGCCGACACGGCCTGGTCGATCCTGACCTCATCGGGCGACGTGGTCAGCGAAAGCGTGGGAGCATTTCCGACACTGGTGCTCGCCGAAGGCGACTATTCGGCGATCGCCCGCAACAACGAAAAGATTTTCCAGCGCGACTTCACCGTCAAGGCAGGCGTCAATACGGATGTCGAAGTGCTGTTGAACGACAAGGGACAGAAGGCGACACCGCAGGCCGCCGACGATACGTCCGACGCTCAGGATTGAGTACTTCAACGACAGAATCGCTTCGAGCGATCAGGAAGCCCGGCGGAGAAACCGCCGGCGGGACGGCGCCATGGAGAACACGGCATCGTAGATCCGCGTCAGGATATCCTTGCGGTCGGGAATGGTGGCGAACTCTTCCCAGGCGATCAGCTGGCCGATGCGTGAAGAGATCGTCGTGCCGGACAGGCGACGGAACTCGCGGATCAGCAGCGAAATTCTGAGCGTCAGCGAGAGCTTGCTGGCGATGTGGAACAGCGGGCCGTTCTGGCCTTCGAAATAGATCGGGATGACGCTCGCCTTGGCCGCCTGGATCAGCTTGGCCGGAAACATCTTCCACGGCAGATCCTCGGCACGGCCAAAACCCTTTCTCGCCGTTGCGACCCCGCCCGCCGGAAAGACGATGACGGTGACGCCCTCCTTCAGCAACCGCACGGCTTCGTTGCGCGTCCGCATGTTAAGCGCCAGCGCTTCCTTGGTCTCCTCGAACGAGATCGGCAGCGAGTAAGGCGCCATTTCCGGCACCTTGAGGAGCTCGTTGTTGATCAGCACGCGGAAGGGTCGGCCAAGCTGTTCGGCCAGCGACAGGACGGCAATGCCGTCTCCGATACCGAACGGATGGTTGGCGACGATAACGATGGGCGCATCCGGCAGATGCCGCGGCGGCCATTCGCCCTCTACGCGCATGCGCACATTGATGAGTGCAAGCATTTCGCCGAAAATCCGGTCGCTGTGGCCGACGATCTCATGGCGCCAGGTGTTGTAGAGCTTGGCGTAGCGATTGCGTCCGGACAGGCCTTCCATGGACCGGATGAACCAACGTTTCAGCCGTCGATCGTTCTCGTTGGCATAAGACAGCTCTTTGAACTGCACGTCGTTCCCCGTTTCCTGAGAAGCCCGTCCTTAAGGACACTGAATGCCGGCGTCGCCTGCCGGCCTGACGGCGGCATCCGTGTCTCGCCGCCTCTCCAGACTGGATAGTCTTCGACTGTTACACTTTTCTGACAGCAGGCCGAAGGGTGCACTTGCGCACACCCTTCATCAGCATCGCATCAGATTTTCGTCCGGTTCAAGCGGACGGCAGCTTGCGCGCTGCGGCCTTTCGGAGTTGGTCCGGCGGCGTTGCCTCCAGCACCAGCGAGGCGATCGCCTCGTTCAGCGTCATCGGCGTCTGTGCCTGCGAGCCGAGCCTGCGGATATTGACGGTACGCTCTTCTGCTTCCCGCATGCCGCAGACGATGATCACCGGCACCTTGGTGACCGAATGTTCGCGGACCTTGTAGTTGATCTTCTCGTTGCGGAAATCGGTCTCGACCTCAAGCCCGGCATCGCGCAGCAGTTCGGCGACTTCGCGGCCGTACTCGTCGGCTTCCGACGTGATGGTGGCGACGACGACCTGCAGCGGCGAGATCCACAGCGGCATATGGCCGGCGAAGTTCTCGATCAGGATGCCGAGGAAGCGCTCCATCGAGCCGCAGATGGCGCGGTGGATCATGACCGGCTGGGTCTTTTCCGAATTCGAGTCGATATAGAAGGCGCCGAACCGTTCCGGCAGGTTGAAATCGACCTGCGTCGTGCCGCACTGCCATTCACGGCCGATGGCGTCCTTCAGCGTATATTCGAATTTTGGGCCGTAGAAAGCGCCCTCGCCCGGCAGGATGCCGGTCTTGATGCGGCCTTCCGACTGCGCCTCGATGGTCTTCAGCACATCCATCATGACGCTTTCGGCGCGATCCCACAGCGCATCGTCGCCGACCCGCTTTTCCGGCCGGGTCGAGAGCTTGACCACGACTTCCTTGAAGCCGAAATCCTGATAGACCGACAGGATGAGATCGTTGATGCGCAGGCATTCGGCTGCCATCTGCTCGTCCGTGCAGAAGACGTGCGCATCGTCCTGCGTGAAGCCGCGCACGCGCATCAGGCCGTGAAGCGCACCCGAAGGTTCGTAGCGGTGGACATTGCCGAATTCGGCAAGCCGGATCGGCAGTTCGCGGTAGGATTTCAGGCCATGCTTGAAAATCTGGATATGGCCGGGGCAGTTCATGGGTTTAAGCGCAAAAACACGCTCGTCGTCGGTTTCGTCACCGGCGACCGTTACCTTGAACATGTTGTCGCGGTACCAGCCCCAGTGACCCGAGGTTTCCCACAGCGACTTGTCGAGCACCTGCGGCGCGTTGACTTCCTGGTAGGTGCCGGCGAGACGGCGGCGCATATAGGCGACCAGCGTCTGGAAGATGCGCCAGCCCTTGCCATGCCAGAAGACGACACCCGGGCCTTCTTCCTGGAAATGGAACAGGTCCATCTCGCGGCCGAGGCGGCGATGGTCTCGCTTTTCGGCTTCAGCCAGCACGTGCAGATACTGGTCGAGCTCTTCCTGGGTGCGCCAGGCCGTGCCGTAGATGCGCGTCAGCATCGGATTGTTGCTGTCGCCGCGCCAGTAGGCACCGGCCACCCGCATCAGCTTGAAGGCATTGCCGATCTGGCCGGTGGAGGCCATGTGCGGGCCGCGGCAAAGGTCGAACCAGTCGCCCTGATAATAGATCTTCAGGTCCTGATCGGCGGAGATCGCATCAACCAGCTCGACCTTGTAGGCCTCGCCCTTGTCGGCAAACACCTGTCGCGCCTTGTCGCGCGGCCAGATTTCCTTGGTAAATGGCTTGTTGCGCTGGATGATCTCCTTCATCCGCTTTTCGATCTTCGGCAGATCGTCGGGCGTGAAGGGCTCGTCCTTGGCAAAGTCGTAGTAGAAACCGTTCTCGATCACCGGGCCGATGGTGACCTGCGTGCCGGGCCACAATTCCTGCACGGCTTCCGCCATCACGTGCGCGGTGTCATGACGGATCAGTTCCAGCGCGCGAGAATCTTCGCGGGTGACGATTTCGAGCTTGCCGCTGACGACCGGGTCGGACAGGTCGCGCAACTCGCCATCCAGCGCGATCGCGATGGCTTTCTTTGCAAGCGACTTGGAGATCGATTCGGCAACGTCACGGCCGGTCGTGCCAGCGGCGTAACCGCGAACGGAACCATCGGGAAATGTAAGGGAAACAGCGTCGGACATCTTCTTCTTCCTTATCCAGTCCCGCCAACGAATGCGGGTGGTTTTCATGGCCGGCAGACCGGCAAATTGACGCGCGGGTGATAGAGCGTTTTTGTGATGGAGTAAAGAACAGGCTCGATCAGACGTTGATCATCTCGACAAGCCCCTGCACCGTGTTCCAGTTGCGCATGGTGCCGATGCCGAGCTTTTTCGTCGTCAGGGCCGAGATGAGCTTCGAGGTGCTGGGCTTGCCGGGAAAGTGGATCCAGAGATCGCCGTGGACGATCCGGACCTGCTCGCCGGCGTCGCAACGGCGGTGCAGGTCGACCAGCGCGGCATCTGCCAGAGGTGTGCGCATGACCCGGACGATGACGTTCTGAGCCTCGTCTCGGGCAGCTTCCGGAAACGGATTTCCGGCGGCGAGCGCGCGCCAGTCGTCAGCGGTGCGGACGATGAT
>NZ_DATJDJ010000078.1:0-7964 GCF_035497515.1 Pararhizobium sp.
TCGCAATGCTCTTTTGACCCGATTAAAAAACGAGGCGGCAGTTCAAAAAAGAACGGAGCCGGTTGAGAACTTGACGGCAGCTCGGCAGATCGCTGAACGGACAATGGCTGCAGCGGAACAGATCGCTGCGAGTGGAGAAGCTGTTGATTTGCACTGAGAGCTGACCCGGGATTTGCGCCGAGAAGTGACCCGCCTTAGGTATCGTTCGTGTCGGTCGTGGTGGTCAAGTTCCTCCGTTTCTCCTTCGTCGTTTTGGGCTCATGCGCTGAGCTGTTTTTGAACCGGAAGCTGTCGTTTCCGGTTTCGAGGATGTGGCAATGATGCGTGAGCCGGTCCAGCAGCGCGGTGGTCATCTTGGGGTCGCCGAAGACGCTCGCCCATTCGCTGAAGCTCAGGTTGGTGGTGATGATGACGCTGGTGCGCTCGTAGAGTTTGCTCAGCAGATGGAAGAGCAATGCGCCGCCTGATGCACTGAACGGCAGGTATCCCAACTCGTCGAGGATCACGAGATCGGAATGGACGAGGCGATTAGCGATCTGCCCAGACCGACCCTGCGCCTTCTCTTGCTCGAGTGCGTTGACCAGCTCGACCGTTGAGAAGAACCGGACCCGTTTATGGTGATGCTCGATGGCCTGGACACCAATCGCGGTGGCAATGTGTGTCTTGCCCGTGCCGGGACCGCCGACCAGAACGATGTTGTTGGCGTCATCGAGGAAGTCGCAGCGATGAAGCTGTTGCACGAGCGCCTCGTTGATCTCGCTGCTGGCGAAGTCGAAGCCGTTCAGATCGCGGTAGGCTGGGAAGCGTGCGGTTTTGAGCTGATAGGCCGTTGAACGGACCTCTCGTTCCGCGGTTTCCGCCTTGAGAAGCTGGGACAGGATCGGAATGGCAGCCTCGAACGCCGGCGAACCCTGCTCGGTCAGATCGCCGACGGCGTGGGCCATGCCATGCATCTTCAGTTGCCGTAGCATGATGACGATAGCACCGCTTGCTGGATTATGACGCATGACGGTCCTCCGTCTTTCTCAGCGCATCGTAGCGTTCGACATTGGCCTTGGGCTCGTTGGTGAGCGTTAGGGCCTGAGGCGCGTCGATGGTGGGTGGCGTGAAGGATTTGCCATCGACGAGGCGATGCAGCAGGTTCAGCACATGGGTCTTCGTGGGGACGCCGCTCTTCAGCGCCATGTGCACGGCCGATAGCACGGCCTGTTCGTCGTGCTGGAGAACAAGCGCCAAGATATCGACCATCTCGCGGTCGCCACCTGGCTTCTTCAGGAGATATTGCTGCAAGCTCTTGAATGCATCCGGCAGCTCAATGAACGGAGCACCATTGCGCAGAGCGCCGGGCTTACGCTGCACGACCGCCAGATAGTGCCGCCAGTCGTAGATCGTCTGGCCCGGCCGATCGTGGGAGCGGTCGATGACGCGGCGATGCTCACAGACGATCTGGCCTTCCGCAGCGACCACGACACGATCCGGATAGACCCGCAGGCTCACTGGTCGATTGGCGAAAGAGGCCGGCACGCTGTAGCGATTGCGCTCCAGATGGACGAGGCAGGTCGGAGTGACCCGCTTCGTATATTCGACGAAGCCGTCGAATGGCCGAGAAACTGGCATCAGAGTTGGTGCTTCCTCAGCCCATATGTCGGCGATGGTGCCGCGCATCTGGCCGTGTGGGGTCTTTGCCCAGAAGGCCTTGCATCGAAGCTCAAGCCAGTCGTTCAGGGCCTCAAGGGATGGAAAGCGCGGAACAGGTTGAAAGAACCGATGACGTGCATCCTGAACGTTCTTCTCGACTTGTCCCTTCTCCCAGCCGGACGCGGGATTGCAAAACTCGGGCTCGAAGAGGTAGTGGCTGGCCATCGCCATGAAGCGGACGTTGACGTCGCGCTCCTTGCCACGGCCCACCTTGTCGATTGCCGTGCGCATGTTGTCGTAGATGCCACGGCCAGGAATGCCGCCAAACACGCGGAAGGCATGATTGTGGGCGTCGAACAGCATCTCATGCGTCTGGAGGAGATAGGCACGGACGATAAAGGCCCGGCTGTAGCTAAGCTTCGTATGCGCGACCTGCAGCTTCGTCCGCTCATTGCCGATGATGGCCCAGTCCTCCGACCAGTCGAACTGGAAGGCTTCTCCGGGCTCGAAAGCCAGAGGCACGAATGTCCCGCGTCCTGTCGTCTGTAACTCTCTCTGCCGGTCTGCCTTCCATTCCCGCGCGAAGGCTGCAACACGGCAATAAGAACCGTCGTAGCCGAGGCTCACCAGGTCGGCATGAAGTTGCTTCAAGGTGCGCTTTTGCTTGCGGCCCTTTTTGGACTCCGTCTTCAGCCAGGCCGAGAGCCGATCAGCGAACGGATCAAGCCTGCTCGGCCGCTCCGGGACCTTGAACTTCGGCTCCACGCCGTTCAGGCGCAGATATTTGCGGATGGTATTCCGGGATAGGCCGGTCCTGCGGCAAATCTCCCGGATCGATAGATGCTCTCGAAAATGCCAGCGCCGGATAACGCTCAGTAACGCCATGTCGATCACTCCAGAGCCCCCACTGAAACCTCGCGAGGGATGATTGAAACATGGGTCAAATCTCAGTGATAATTTCCCGCAATCCCGGGTCAGCTCTCAGTGCAAATCAACAGCAAGACGGCTCGAAGCCTTTGGCATGCCGATCGCATATCACAATCGGTCTCCGGTGGAGGACGTGCCCTATCGATATTGTTCATCGTTAATCGAGCTTGCCTCGACCGTAGACACTCTCATCGTGGCCGTCCCTGGTGGCCCTTCCAGCGACCATGCGGTGAGGAAGGACGTTTTCGATGCACTGGGTGCTGATGGTGTGTTCATCAATGTGGGAAGAGGCTCGACGGTAGACGAGGAGGCGCTCGTCCGGGCACTTTCGGACAGAACCATCGCGGCCGCCGGGTTGGACGTGTTCGCAAACGAACCTGTCGTTTCCCCCGAGCTGCTGAAATTAGACAACTTGACGGCTCTTCCTCATATCGCTGCCGCCTCCAAGGCGACGAGGGCCGCTGTTGCCAAACTCGTTGTCGATAACGTGGTGCAGTGGTTTACGTTTGGGCGGGCGCTGACACCGGTGTAGGCGCGCAGAGGTGAGACTGAACAGCCAAATTGGTTGAGATGCGGTCAAAAGGCCCTGATGGCGCGGGAGCTTGGCTAAACGCCGCATCCCAGTCGGAGAATTTTTCGCGCATCTCAATCACTTTGAAGCGGCTTCAATCCCGTCAGGCTGTTTCGCTACTCGGCCGGCGCGACCCCGACGATCTCGCCGCTGGGCTCGGCGCTAAGCCAACGATAGAGAGAGCCGCCCATGATGCCGCCGGCGATCGGCGCCACCCAGAACAGCCATAACTGCTGAATTGCCCAGTCGCCCGCGAACACCGCGACGCCCGTACTCCGAGCCGGGTTCACGGACGTATTCGTCACGTCGATGCTGATCAGGTGGATGAGCGTCAGGCCAAGTCCAATGGCAAGCGGCGCAAATCCCGCTGGCGCCTTGCCATGTGTTGCCCCCATGATGATGAACAGGAACATCGCGGTCAGCACGACTTCGGCCACAAGGCAGGCAAGCAGGCTATAGTTTCCTGGCGAATGCTCGCCATAGCCATTGGAGGCAAACCCGCCTGCGAGGTCGAAACCGGCTTTTCCGCTTGCGATCAGGTAGAGGACGCCGCCGCCGACAATGCCGCCGATGACCTGCGCGACGATATAGGGGAGGATCTGGTTTGTTGGAAACCGTCCGCCCGCCGCCAGGCCGAGCGTGACTGCCGGATTGAGGTGGCAACCGGAAATGTGGCCGATAGCGTAGGCCATGGTGACCACGGTCAGGCCGAATGCCAGAGCCACGCCCAGATAGCCAATCCCGACATTGGGCAGGCCCGCCGCTATGACGGCGCTGCCGCAGCCGCCAAATGTCAGCCAGAAGGTTCCGATCGCTTCCGCCGAGTATTTTCTCATCGTCATGGACGTTTCCCCTTTGAAATGAAGCGCCGCTCAAGCGGGCGCCGTGACATGATACAACCACAAGGTTGTGCCAACCATTCGGTTGGCGTATGTCTTACGGCCGCCGAGAAGCGTCTTCGCGGTCAAGCGGCAGGCCGCCAAAGCGCAGAACGGTGTTCGGGGCAGGGCGGGACAAGCACGATGAACTGACAAAAGTTATCGACGCAATCACGGAGAGGCGATTGCGTCTTCGTCCTTGAGGCAAGCCGGTGAGGTATTCCATCGACCGCCCTGAGATGCCGGATGCACCCGAGCTGCCTCTATACCCTTAATGCAGTCCGAACTCGGCCAGGAGAGACTGGCGCAGTGAAACGAAGCCGGGATTGCTGCGATCGCGGGGGCGAGGGAGATCCACTTCAACCGTGCGAATGGCGCTGCCCTTTTGCCGCGGCAGGATCACGACCTTGTCGGCCAAATAGATCGCCTCTTCGAGGTCGTGGGTGACGAGGACCATCGTCACATGCTCCTCTTCCCATATCCGGGCCAGTTCCTCCTGCATCGTCATCTTCGTCATCGCATCGAGCGCTCCCAGGGGTTCGTCGAGCAGAAGGAGTTCTGGCTGTACCGCAAGTGCCCGCGCGATGCCCACACGCTGGGCCATGCCGCCGGACAACTGAGCGGGATAGGCGTCGGCGAAATCGGTAAGCCCGACCAAGCGAAGGTAACGATGCGCGCGTTTTATGCTGTCGTCGCCTGCAATTTTACGGATTTCGAGCGGGAAGACGACGTTTTCCATGACCGTCAGCCAAGGCAGAAGACGCGGCTCCTGGAAGATCACGGCTCGCTCTGCTCCGACGCCATGGATCGGAGCCCCGTCGATCAGGACGTCGCCACTGTCGGCCGCCTCCAGGCCCGCCAGGATGCGCAGCAGCGTCGTCTTTCCCGAGCCGCTTGCGCCGACGATGGCGATGCACTGACCGCTTGCCACATCGAGATCGATGTTGCGCAACACCTTGAGGGCGCGTCCGTTGAGAGAGAAGGACTTGGAGAGGTCTCGGATCGAGACCTCTCCGCGGCTGGTAACATGCGTCTGCGTCATGATCATCCTCCGTTCACAACGGTTTCGGGCACATAGAGGATGTCGGCCGCCTTGATCTGACCTTCGGAGAGCTTGCCGTCGCGGATAAGGACGTCGATCCAGAACTGCAGGTCGCGGTCGACCGCCCGACCACCTGGCCGCACGCCAAAACCTGCGAAATACTGTGCGATCTCCGGATTTTCTCCCCGCTCCTTCAGAACGCGCGCGAGTATCTCCTTCGTCTTGTCCGGGTTCTCGCGGGCGAAATCGAGCGCCTTGGCGGAGGCGTTGACGAAAGTCTCGGCGGCGTGGGGATGGTCTTCGATCCAGTCGCGCCGCAGGACGACGAAACCGCCCGCGATCTCTCCGAGCACCTGCGTATCGTCGAAGACAGCACGCAGGCCGCCGACCTTGCGCGCCGCGCCTTCAAAAGTGGTCTGCCAGTACCCGAAGGCCGAAACGTCAACCTGCTTCGAACGCAGGACCTGTTCGAGTTGCGGACCCGGTACGACGACAAGGCGTGTCGAATCTTGCGGCAAGCCGTTTGAATGCAGAGCTTCGCGCACGGTGTGGTCGAGGTGCGCGCCAAGTGTATTTACCGCTATCGTCTTGCCGACGATGTCCTTGATGGTGCGGATCGGGCTGTCCTCAAGCACGTAAAAGATGCTTTTGACATCGGCATTGATGCCGTTGCTGGGATAGGCCGCAACGAAGTCGTTGCCGCCTGCTATCGAGTTCAGAACCGCCGCGGTCGCTGCGCTGCCGAGTTCGACGCTGCCGGATGCCAGTGCGAACAGGGATTCGGGGCCGCCGCCTGCATAGCCGATATTCTGGAGAACAACGTCGCTACCTTCGAAATAACCCAGTTCCACAGCCAGTTCATGGGCCGAAACACCGCCATGGCTGGCGAGGAAGCGGATCGTGGTTGGCTCCTCGGCGGCCTGTGCGCCGCTGAGAAGGGCCGTGCTGAAGAAAAGCGCGGCAGCGGAGTGCATGGCCAGAAGATTGATATGTCTGCGCGTAATGTTCATGTTTCTGCGACCTTTCAAAAAAGGGAAGGGATTGCTTCAGCGGTTCAGTTGGTTCCAGCGGCAGAGCCTGCCTTGCAGGCGCTCCAGCATGTAGTTTGCGCCGAGCCCGAGGATGGCCAGCAACAGGATCGCGGCGAACATCAGCGGGATCTGGAAATTGTACTGGGCGTTCATGACCTGGAAACCGACGCCGCTATTGGCGCCGATCATCTCGGCGGCGATCAACAGGAGAAGGGCGGTGGTGGCGCTGAGCCTCAGACCGACGAAGATCGAGGGGACGGCGCCCGGCAACACCACACGGCGAAAGATGGACAGTCGCGACGCTCCATAGACGCGTGCCATCTCGATAAGCTTCGGGTCGGCCTGCTTTACGCCTCCGATCGTGGCCAGAAGTGTTGGAAACAGGGTGGCCCAGAAGATGACGAACACCTTGGAGGCTTCGCCGAGTCCCAGCAGAAGAATGAAGACCGGATAGAGCGCCAGGGCCGATGTCTGCCGGAACAACTGAAGGATCGGATCGAGGCTTCGCTCGACCGCCTTCACTTGCCCCATGAACAGCCCGAGCGGGATACCGACGAGCACGGCTGCCGAGAATGCGATCCCGGCGCGCTGCAGGCTGATGGCGATGTCGTCCAGCAAGCCGCCGCCGGCAAGGCCATTCCAGAGGGCGGTCAGTATCGTATCGAGTGGCGGGAAGACGGCCGGGCTCAACCAGCCCAGCCGGCTCGCAACCTGCCACAGGATCAGAAAGGCGATGAGCACTCCATAGCGACTTCCGAACTGGGTCAGGCTTTTGACGGTTTTCCCGGCAAGGGCGGCGGAGACGGAGGGTTCGTATTGCACTCTGCGATACGCATCGCGTTGTTCCGATTGGATGATAGCCATTGTGGTTCCTCTCCGTTCACCAGTCATTCGGCTGCTTGAACGGCGTTTCGGGCGCCTGCCCAGCGATTTTCGGGATAGGGAAGGCCAAGGTTCTCCCGAAGAGTGCGGCCCTCGTATGCGGTGCGGAACAGCCCGCGGCGCTGTAATTCCGGGATGACGAGTTCGATGAAGTCGTCCAGGGCGGTAGGAAGCCAGGGCGGCAGGATGTTGAAACCATCCGCGCCTTCATTTTCAAACCATTCCTGCAGCGTATCGGCGACCTGCGCAGCCGAGCCGACCACCGTAAAATGGCCGCGAGCGGAGGCCACCCACTGATAGAGCTGGCGGATGGTGAAGTTGTTCTCGTCGGCGATCTGACGGATGAGGGCCTGGCGGCTCTTCATGCCTTCCGTGGGCGGTGCCGGGGGAAGGGGGCCGTCGAGGTCATAGCCCTTCAGGTCGAGCGTGCCACCGGTCAGGCCATTCAGCAGAGCGATCCCATCCTCCTCGAGGATCAGGCTGGTAAGACGCTCATATTTTTCGCGCGCCTCGTCTTCCGTCCTGCCGACGAAGGGCGATACGCCAGGCATGACGAGAATATGGCGGGGGTCGCGCCCGAGACCCTGTGCTCGTGATTTGATGTCACGATAAAATTCCTGTGCCGTATCGAGCCGCTGATGAGCGGTGAAGATGACTTCCGCGGTTGCGGCCGCAAGGCCACGGCCGTCTTCGGATTGACCGGCCTGCACAATGACCGGATGGCCCTGCGGAGATCGGGGAACGTTCAGAGGTCCCTTGACCTTGAAATGTTCGCCCCGGTGGTCGGTGACGTGCAGTTTCTCGGGGTCGAAGAATGTGCCGGTATCCTTGTCGCGGATGAAGGCGTCGTCCTCGAAGCTGTCCCAGAGCTTCTTGACGACATCGACATGCTCCTTGGCGCGGGCATATCGGAAGGCATGCGGATGCTGCTGATCGAGGTTGAAGTTGTGGGCCGCAGCTTCCGTCGCGGTGGTCACCACGTTCCAGCCCGCTCG